>NZ_SZWI01000004.1:0-290490 GCF_005281365.1 Arthrobacter sp. NamB2
TTCGCTCACGTAGTCCTCCATGTAGTGATCACAGCGCCTGCGCAGCCCATAGCCCTTTCGGGGCCCGGACCGCAGGCGTCCCCGCTCGATCAGAAACGGGCTTGTTGTTCCATCCTATGCACTCATTCACTCGTCGAGCATGTCCGGGGTCACATTCGCATCGGTCCCCGGGATGCCGATGTCCGACGCCCGCTTGTCCGCCATGGCCAGCAGCCGCCGGATGCGTCCGGCGATGGCGTCCTTGGTCATCACCGGGTCCGCGAGGCGGCCGAGTTCGTCGAGGCTCGCCTGTTTGTGGGCGACCCGCAGCTCCCCCGCGTAGCGCAGGTGCTCGGGCACCGTCTCGCCCAGGATCTCGAGCGCTCGTTCCACGCGTGCTCCGGCGGCGACGGCGGCCTGGGCGGACCGGCGGAGGTTCGCGTCGTCGAAGTTGGCGAGGCGGTTCGCCGTCGCGCGCACCTCCTTCCGCATGCGGCGTTCCTCCCACACCATCAGCGCGTCATGCGCACCCATGCGCGTCAGCAGTGCGGCGATGGTGTCGCCGTCCCGGATGACCACGCGATCGACTCCGCGGACCTCCCTTGCCTTCGCGGCGATGTCGAGCCGCCGGGCCGCCCCCACGAGCGCGAGCGCCGATTCCGGCCCGGGACAGGTGACCTCGAGGGAGGATGAACGTCCGGGCTCGGTGAGCGAGCCATGTGCGAGGAAGGCTCCGCGCCAGACGGCCTCGGCGTCCGCCGTCGAACCGTTCACGACCGCCGAGGGCAGCCCGCGGACGGGACGGCCGCGGCTGTCCAGCAGCCCGGTCTGGCGAGCCAGGGATTCGCCGTCGCGCACGACCCGCACGACGTAGCGGTTGCCGCGCTTCAGGCCACCACCCGTGACGACGATGATCTCGCTGTTGTGGCCGTAGACCTCCGCGATGGCCGCGCGCAGGCGGCGCGCCGTCGATGCGAGGTCGACCTCCGCCTCGATCACGATCCTGCCGGAGATGATGTGGAGACCTCCGGCGAACCGCAGCAGCGCGGCCACCTCGGCCTTGCGGACCGAGGACTTCTTGACGTCGAGGTGGGAAAGCTCCTCTTTGACGTCGGCGGTCAGGGCCACAGATACACTCCTAGTTCTCCCCAAACATGTCGTTGTAGGACGTCGCCAGCCGCAGCGGATCATGCACGGGCTTACCGGTCGAAACCCCCACTGTACCGAAGACCGCGCGTCCGCCCATGCCCGCGACGGCGGTCTCGAACTCCGAACGGTCCCCGATGACGGCGGGGTCGGCGAGTACGACGTCGACCGTGAAGTCGGGCGCGTACCGCGAGACCACGTTGAGGTGGTCGACGGCGCTCATGCCCTGGGTCTCCTTCGTGTCGTTGCTCAGGTTCATCGTGAGGCAGCGCTTGGCCGACGTACGGCACAGCGCACTGCGGAGCTCCGGAAGCAACAGGTGGGGCAGCACCGACGTGTACCAGGAGCCGGGCCCGAGGATCACCCAGTCCGCGAGCTCGATGGCTTCCAGGGCGTCCTGGCACGCGGGGGCGGCGGCGGGGAGCAGGCGCACATTGCTCACGTTGCCGGTCTCCGCCGCGACCGCCAGTTTCGCCTGCCCGGTGACCGTCCTGACGCGCAGTGAGCCCTGGACCTCGCTGAGCACGTCACCCTCGATCGTCAGGGGCACACTGGCCATCGGGAGGACCCGGCCACGTGCTCCGAGCAGCGCACCCGCCCACTGCAGGCCGGCCACCGGATCACCGAGCAGTTCCCAGAGGGTGACGATCAGCAGGTTGCCCATGGCATGGTCGTCCAGCGAGCCCTCGATCCCCTCCCGGGACGCGAACCGGTGCTGCATCACGTCGCGCCAGGTCCTGCCCCAATCCGTGTCGTCGCACAGTGCGGCGAGAGCCATGCGGAGGTCTCCGGGAGGCAGCACCCCGAGCTCGTGGCGGAGCCGGCCGGAGGAGCCGCCGTCGTCCGCCACGGTCACGACGGCCGTCAACTCCTGCGTCAGGAGGCGCAGCGCGGACAGGGAGGCGGAAAGACCGTGCCCACCCCCGAGTGCCACGACGGACGGGGCAGCGCCCTGTCCCTCACCCCTCGTGCGGGCCGCAGGTGGGATGAGGGGCAACGGACCCGAGAAGAGGGCCACTACTCACGCCCGAGGTCGCGGTGGTGTGCGGCGACCTGCACTCCCGGCAGCTGGGCCAGCCGCTGCGCGATCTCCTCCGTCACCGCGACCGAGCGGTGCTTCCCGCCCGTGCACCCCACCGCGATGGTGGCGTAGTGCTTGTTCTCCCGCCGGTAGCCGTCGAGGACAGGGACGAGGGCATGCACGTAGCGGTCGATGAAGTCGCTCGCTCCCTGGGCACCCAGGACGTAGTCGCGCACCGGTGCATCCAGTCCCGTCTGGGGCCGCAGGACGGGAACCCAGTGCGGATTGGGGATGAAACGGACGTCCGCCACGTAGTTGGCGTCCACCGGCAGCCCGTACTTGAACCCGAAGCTCATGACGTTGAGGCGGAGGACGATGGGGCCGGACTCGGAGAACAGCTCGGTGACGCTGGTCGCCAGGGCATGCACGTTGAGGTCGGAGGTGTCGATCACGACGTCGGACGATTGCTTCAGTTCCTTGAGCACCTCGCGTTCCGCTGCGATGCCGTCGAGGATGCGGCCGTCACCCTGCAGCGGATGCGGTCTGCGGCCCTGCTCGAAACGCCTCACGAGCACCGCGTCGTCCGCGTCGAGGAAGAGCACCCTGTAGTCGACGCCTGCGGCCCGGAGCCCGGCCAGGGAGGCCTTGATATCGCTGAAGAGCTCCTTGCCGCGCACGTCGATCACGACGGCCAGCTTCGGGATGGACTGTGGCGTCCGCGCCACGAGCTCGGTCAGCGTGGTGAGCATCTGCGGCGGCAGGTTCTCGACGACGTACCAGCCGTGGTCCTCGAGCGCGTTCGCGGCCGTGCTGCGCCCGGCACCCGACATGCCGGTCACCACCAGCAGCTCGGACTCGGTGGGCTTGACCGGAGTCAGGCTCGTGGCCTCAGTCATCGTGGTGCATCCGTTCCGGCTCGTCGGGATGTCCCGGGTCTCCCGGGTGCCCTGGTGTGTGCGTCTCGACGGCGCGCCTGCGGCCGCGCCTTCAGCCTAGCTAATCTTCGATGATCTCGCCCGTGGTCATGTTCACGGCGGGGGCGGGTGCATCGGCGGATTCGACGGCGAGTGCGGCCCGGATGGTCTCGGCGAGGGCCGGACCCACCCCTGGTACCTCGACGAGCTCCTCGACGGTGGCTGCACGGATCTTCTTGACGGAGCCGAACTGCTTGAGGAGGGCCTTGCGCCTGGCCGGCCCCAGCCCGGGAATGTCGTCGAGCGCCGAGGCAGTCATCGACTTGCCGCGCTTCTGGCGGTGGAACGTGATCGCGAAACGGTGCGCCTCGTCACGGATCCGCTGCAGCATGAAGAGACCCTCGGAGGCCCTCGGCAGGATCACCGGGAACTCGCTGTCCTGCACCCACACCTCCTCGAGGCGCTTGGCCAGACCGATCACGAAGACGTCGTCGATGCCGAGGTCCTCGAGCGCGCGGGCTGCGGCGGCCACCTGGGGAGGCCCGCCGTCGACGACGACCAGGTTCGGCGGGTAGGCGAACCGGTTGCGCGCGATAGCCGTCGTCGTGTCCTTCACCGGCTCCCCCTGCTCGTCCACGTCCGGGTGCTCGAGGACCGACGCCTCGTCATCGACGGGGTCGACGTCGGGATCCGGCGCTGCGGCGTCGCGCTGCTCCCCGGACTTGCCGGCGAGGTAGTTGCGGAAGCGCCGGTAGATGACGTCGTACATGGAGGCGGTGTCATCGCGCGCCGCGTCACCGGTGATAGAGAACTTCCGGTATTCGGACTTGCGCGGGAGGCCGTCCTCGACGACGACCATCGACGCCACGACATTGGTGCCCTGCACGTGCGAGATGTCGAAGCACTCGATGCGCATGAGGGGCTGCGGGAGGTCGAGCGCTTCCTGCAGCTCCTGGAGGGCGGCGGAGCGGGTCGTGATGTCGCCCGCACGGCGGCTCTTGTGGAGGCGGAGGGCGTCCGCGGCGTTCTGCTCCACGGTGCCGAGGAGCGTGGCCTTGTCACCCCGCTGCGGTACCCGCACATCGACCCTGGCGCCGCGCAGCCCCCGCAGCCACTCGAGCATCTGATCCTCGTTGCTGGGCATGACAGGGACGAGGACCTCGCGGGGAATCTGGTCGTTGCTGCTGCTGCCCTCGCCGTAGACCTGCTGGAGCAGGTGTTCCACGAGGTCGGCCGTGTCCATGTCCTCGACCTTCTCGACGACCCAACCGCGCTGGCCGCGGATCCTGCCGCCGCGGACGTGGAAGACCTGGGCCGCGGCCTCGAGTTCGTCCTCCTTCAGCGCGAAGATGTCCGCGTCGGTGTCCTCGCTCAGCACGACGGTGTTGCGTTCGAACACCCGGCGGAGCGCGGCGATGTCGTCGCGCAGGCGCGCTGCCGACTCGTAGTCGAGCTCCGCGACCGCCTCACCCATCTTCCTCTCGAGCCCGGAGATGAACTTCTTCGCCTCCCCGCCCATGAAGTCGCAGAAGTCGCTTGCGAGTGCTTTGTGGTCCTCAGGGCTGATACGACCGACGCACGGCGCGGAACACTTGTCGATGTAGCCGAGCAGGCACGGCCTCCCGGTCCGTTCGGCGCGCTTGAAGACGCCGGCGCTGCAGGTGCGGACGGGGAACACCCGGATCATGGTGTCGACCGTCTCGCGGATGGCCTTCGCGGGATAGAACGGGCCGAAGTAGCGCGTGTCCTTCTTCTTGTCCCCACGCATGACCTGCACACGTGGGTACTTCTCCCCCATAGTGACGGCCAGGTACGGGTATGACTTGTCGTCACGGAACATGATGTTGAAGCGGGGATCGAATTCCTTGATCCACGTGTACTCGAGCTGGAGCGCTTCGAGTTCGCTCCCGACGACCGTCCACTCGACGCTCGCCGCGGTGAAGACCATGCTGCGTGTCTTGGCCAGCAGACCCTGGGGGTTCGCGAAGTACGAGTTCAGTCGGGACCGGAGATTCTTGGCCTTGCCGACGTAGATGACCCGGCCGTGCTCGTCGCGGAAACGGTACACGCCGGGCTCGGTCGGGATCTCGCCTGTCTTCGGCCGGTATGTTACTGGGTTCGCCACACCTTCAATCCTAGGGCTGGGCAGTGACACACCCTGACGCCCGGGTAGGTTTCCGCTGACCGCTGACGCAGGTTCCCTGCCGCCTCGCGGACCGCCGCGCAGCGCGGACTATTCGGCTGCGGGGCTCTGGTTGTAGTGCGCCACGCGCTCCTGGCGGGTCAGGGCAGCGATGCTGTCCATGATGGTGTCCGTGGCACTTCGGCGGGCGGGCAGCGGATGCCCGGGCCCCGTCTTCGCGAAGACGAGGGGCTCGCCGATGCGCATCGTGAAGTGCTGCGGCCGGATGCCCTTCTTGCCCGCGGGTTGCAGGGCATCCGTTCCCACCAGTCCGACGGGCACCACGGGCGCACCTGTCGTCAGCGCGAGCCAGCCGACGCCTGTCCTCCCCCGGTACAGCCGACCGTCCCGCGACCGGGTGCCCTCCGGATAGATGCCGACGCCGTCACCCTGTTCCAGCAGATCGAGCAGCGTCTTCAGCGCCTGGACGCTCGCAGCCTGCTGGCCACGCTCTACGGGGATGGATCCGACGCCCTCGAAGAACGATCTCATGAGGGCGCCCTTCACCCCGGAGCCCGTGAAGTACTCCGCCTTCGCGAAGAACGCGACGGGACGAGGCATGAGTGCCTGTACCAGCACGCTGTCGAGGAAGGACAGGTGGTTCGGCGCGACGATGAAGGGCCCGTCCGCCGGCACGTTCTGCAGCCCTTCGACGGTGGGCCGGCAGAGACCGGCGATCAGGCCGCGCGTCGTGGTCCGCGTCAGGTCATAGACCCCCACGGAGCACCTCCAGCAGCCGATCCGCAGTGTCCACGACGGCGGTGGCTCCGGCGCGCTCCAGCTCGCCTGCGGCCGCGAACCCCCATCCGACACCGATGCACTCGAGGCCGTTAACACGCGCACCCTCGACGTCGTGGTGCCGGTCGCCGACCATGATCGCTCGGTCGGTCGCCGCCCGGTGGTGCTCCAGCGCGGCGCGGATGATGGGTCCCTTTCCGCCGCCGGCCGCGGTCTCGTCGCGTGGGGAGCCGTGAACCGACGCGAAGAGGTGCCGGAGACCCTGCACCTCGAGCAGCTCCTCGGCGAGCCACTCGGGTTTCTGGGTAGCGACAGCGACGACGGCGCCAGCGTCCACCAGGGCCTGCACGCACCGCGCGATACCCGGGTACGGACGACTCTGCGTCAGGCCCTCCGCGAGGTACCCCGACCGGTAGGTCGTCACCACCTCGTGCACGCGCGACGACGGCACCCCGCCCAGCTTCGTCAATGATTCGAGCAGCGGCGGCCCGACCATGGCCTGCAGCGACTCGTCATCGGGCACCGGGAAGCCGTGGCTCTGCAGGGCGGCGCTGATACCTCCGGTAATCGCTCCTGCGGGGTCGACGAGGGTCCCGTCGAGGTCGAAGAGTATCAGCGAATGCATATTTGCCACCGGGCAAGCTTGCCATAGCACCGGGAGGGCATGCATCACGCATGCCCTCCCGGTTATATTCGAACTGCGGCGGCAGCTAGACGGCGTCCTTCTCGAAGATCTCCCTGAGGAAGGTGCCGGTGTAGCTGCGCTCGTTCTTGGCCACCTGCTCCGGAGTGCCGGTCGCGATGATCTGTCCGCCGCCCGAACCGCCGTCCGGCCCGAGGTCGATGACCCAGTCCGCGCTCTTGATCACGTCGAGGTTGTGTTCGATGGTGATGACGGTGTTGCCCTTGTCCACGAGGCCCTGCAGGACCAGGAGGAGCTTGCGGATGTCTTCGAAGTGCAGGCCCGTGGTCGGCTCGTCGAGTACGTAGATGCTGCGTCCGTTCGAACGTTTCTGCAGCTCGCTGGCGAGCTTCACGCGCTGCGCCTCCCCGCCCGAGAGCGTCGTGGCGGGCTGGCCGAGGCGCACATAGCCCAGGCCGACCTCCACGAGGGTGTTCAGGTGCCGCGCGATCGGGCTGAAGGCGGCGAAGAACTCGGCGCCCTCCTCGATCGGCATGTCGAGGACGTCGGCGATGGTCTTCCCCTTGTAGTGCACCTCCAGCGTCTCGCGATTGTAGCGCGCGCCGTGGCACACCTCGCACGGGACGTACACGTCGGGCAGGAAGTTCATCTCGATCTTCAGCGTCCCGTCGCCGGAACAGGCTTCACAGCGCCCGCCCTTGACGTTGAAGGAGAACCGGCCCGGCAGGTACCCGCGGACCTTCGCCTCGGTGGTCTCGGCGAAGAGCTTCCGGATGTTGTCGAACACACCCGTGTAGGTGGCCGGGTTCGATCGGGGGGTGCGGCCGATAGGGCTCTGGTCCACGTGGATGACCTTGTCCAGATGCTCGAGCCCGTCGATGCGCTTGTGCCGTCCGGCTACCTGCTTCGCGCCGTTGAGCTTGTTCGCCAGCACCTTGTACAGGATGTCGTTCACCAGGGTCGACTTGCCTGACCCGCTGACGCCGGTGACGGCCGTCATCACGCCGAGCGGGATCGTGGCATCGGCGTTGGTCAGGTTGTGTTCGCGCGCGCCGACGACCTTGAGCTGGCGGGATCGGTCGATCTTGCGCCGCTTCGTCGGGATCTCGATCTTCCGCCGGCCGGAAAGGTAGTCGCCGGTCAGTGACTTCTCGTTGGTGAGGAGGTCCTCGAGGAGGCCGGAATGCACCACTTCACCGCCGTGCTCGCCGGCACCGGGTCCGATGTCCACGATCCAGTCGGCCTCGGCGATGGTGTCCTCGTCGTGCTCGACGACGATGAGCGTGTTGCCCAGGTTCCGCAGGCGCGTGAGGGTCTCGATGAGTCGCCGGTTGTCACGCTGGTGCAGCCCGATCGAGGGTTCGTCGAGGACGTAGAGCACCCCGACGAGCCCTGAACCGATCTGTGTGGCGAGCCGGATGCGTTGCGCCTCTCCGCCCGACAGCGTTCCCGACGCGCGCTCGAGGTTCAGGTACTCGAGCCCGACGTCGAGGAGGAAGGTCAGGCGTGCCTGGATCTCCTTGAGGACCTGGTTGGCGATCTGCGCCTCGCGACCGGTGAGCACGAGGTTGTCGAGGAACTCCGCGCAGTCGCGCATGGGCATCGCCGACACCTCGGCGATGGAGCGCCCGTTGATGAGTACGGACAGTGACGCGGGATTGAGCCGCGCGCCACCACAGGCGGGGCACGGGATTTCCCGCATGTACTCCTCGTACCGGTCCCGTGCGTTGTCGGACTCCGTCTCCGCGTGCTTGCGCTGGATGTACTGGATGGCACCCTCGAAGCCCGTGCTGTACTTGCGCTCGCGGCCGAACCGGTTCTTGTACTGCACGACCACCTTGTGGTCCTTGCCGTAGAGCGCCGCTTCCCGGGCACGGTCCGGCAGCTTGCGCCAGGGCGTGGTGATGTCGAAGTTAAGCTCGGAGGCGAGTCCCTCGAGCAGGCGGGTCCAGTACTCGAGGGTCGCCGTTCCGAGCGACCACGGCGCGATCGCGCCCTCGGCGAGGCTCAGGTCCGGGTTGGGAACCACGAGCTCCTCGTCGACCTCGAGCTTCGTGCCGATACCGGTGCAGGCCGGGCACGCACCGAAGGGATTGTTGAAGGAGAACGAGCGCGGCTCGATCTCGTCGATAGCCAGGGGATGCTCGTTCGGGCATGCGAGGTGCTCGGAGAAGGCGTGCAGGCGCTTCGCGTCATCCTCGGGGAGGTCGACGAACTCGGCGAGGACGCGCCCGTCGGCGAGCTTGAGCGCGGTCTCGACGGAATCCGTGAGTCGCTGCTGGATGCCGCCCTTGACCACGAGGCGGTCGATGATGACCTCGATGGTGTGCTTGTACTGCTTGCCCAGCTTCGGGGGATCGCTCAGCTGGACTAGCTTGCCGTCCACGCGAGCACGGGAATAGCCCTTGGCCGTGAGCTCCTGGAAGAGGTCCACGAACTCGCCCTTGCGCGCCCTGACCACCGGGGCGAGGACCTGGAATCGGGTGCCCTCATCGAGCTCGAGCAGCTGGTCGACGATCTGCTGGGGAGTCTGCTTTGCAACGGGTTCGCCGCACACGGGGCAGTGGGGGCGGCCGACGCGCGCCCACAGGAGGCGCATGTAGTCGTAGATCTCGGTGATGGTACCGACGGTCGACCGCGGATTCTTGCTCGTCGACTTCTGGTCGATCGAGACGGCGGGTGAGAGACCCTCGATGAAGTCGACGTCGGGCTTGTCCACCTGCCCCAGGAACTGGCGGGCATAGGCCGAGAGCGACTCGACGTAGCGCCGCTGTCCCTCCGCGAAGATGGTGTCGAATGCGAGGGACGACTTGCCGGACCCGGACAGCCCGGTGAAGACGATCATGGCGTCCCGCGGGAGGTCGAGGTCGACGTTCCGCAGATTGTGTTCGCGTGCGCCCTTGACGATCAGCCGGGACAGGTCCTGGGGAGCGGGCTCCGGGTTGCGGGCGTGCTGCTCAAGAGAATTTGCTATAGACACCAGACCACTGTAAGTGAAATGACGTTCGAAGACATATTCGAATAGCGGCCCAGCCGCACAGTTCTGGCGCGCGCGCGGCCGCCGTTCACGCTCGGCGCAATGCCGCGCGCACTATAGCGACCGCGTCGCTCTCCGGAAGGCCGGTGGCAGCCACGACGGCGGCGAAGTCGGCAGCCGCGGCGGCGACCCGCAGACGGGCGTCGTCGCCCCCGGCGGTGATGATGGTTCCCGCTCTGCCCCTGGTCTCGACGGCACCGGCCTGCTCGAGTTCGCGGTAGGCACGGGCCACGGTGTTGGCGGCGATGCCGAGGTGTGCGGCCAAAGTCCGCACCGGCGGCAGCCGGGTGCCCGCGGCAGCCTTCCCCGAGTTCGCGGCGGCCAGGATCGACTGCTTGATCTGCTCGAATGGAGGAACGGAGCTCGTACCGTCGAGCCTCAGCCATCGCGGAACGTCCTGCTCCACGCCTCACCCCTCCCACGTCGTCGCACACCGGGCCGGGTGGTCCGGGTGTACCTGCACCCTACCGTCGTCCCGTTTTCCCGGGCGCCTGTGCCGGCGCGGGCTGGTGCAATCACGCGGCGTGCGGCACGGTCGCATTGCCTAGACTTGGCTCATGCATGACCTCAGCGAAGTCACCATCCGCAGTATCTCCGTGTCCGAGATGGACAACAACATCTACGTGCTGACGTCCAAGTCGAGCGGTGCCCAGGTACTGATCGACGCCGCCGACGACGCCCCCGCGATCCTCTCGCTCCTCGCGGACGCTCAGGCGGACACCGATGCCGAGGCCCGCGTGGCGCTGATCGTCACGACGCACTCGCACTGGGACCACGTCCGGGCCCTCGCCGAGGTCAAGGACGTCACGAGGGCGCGCACCGCCGCCGGGGAGGACGACGTCGCGGACATCGAGGTTCCCACGGACGTCCCGCTGCGGCACCACGACGTCGGGTCCTTCGAGGGCTTCGAGCTTGAGGCGATCCACCTGCGCGGGCACACTCCGGGCTCCGTGGCGCTGCTCTACCGCGATCCGCACGGCCCGGCCCACCTCTTCACGGGCGATTCGCTGTTCCCCGGCGGCGTCGGCAACACGCAGGGCGATCCGGATCGCTTCGCGTCGCTCTACGACGACGTCGTCACCCGCGTCTTCGACTACCTGCCGGACGACACCGTCGTCCACCCCGGTCACGGCAACGGGACCACCCTCGGCGCAGAACGCGGGTCCCTCGAGGAATGGAAGCAGCGCGGCTGGTAGGAGCACGGACGACGGCCAGGAGGGCCGGACGGGCCGTTCAGGCAGCCCGGTGCCCGACCGCGAAGATGCGGCGGAAGCCGAACACCGTGCCGATCGCCGTCCGGGGGTACGCGCGGCGCAGCATGTCCCCGTATCCGGCCTCGAACTCCTCCGTCTCCCCGGCTGACAGCACGTCCAGGATCGGACGCAACCCTGTACCGCGCACCCAGTCCAGCACGGCGTCCTCACCCTGGAGCACCTGCTGGTACGTCGTCTCCCAGACATCGGCGTCGAGACCGGCGGACAGCAGGATCCCGAGGTAGTCGGAGGGTTCGCCCACGGCATCGTCGTGACGCAGCACGCCCTGCAGGAGGGGCGCCCACCGGGCGCTCGCGGCATGCTCGCGCATCAGGGCGTGGGACGGGGCCGAGAAGTTGCCGGGAACCTGCAGCGCGAGCCATCCCCCCACCGGGATCGCCTCCGCCCACGCGGCAACGAGTTCCTGATGTTTGGGAATCCACTGAAGGGCCGCGTTCGTCACGACGACGTCGTCGCCACCGGGCCGGTACTCCCGGAGGTCCTGCTGCTCGAACGTCAGGTTGGCGGGCGCCTGCCGCTGCCGGGCTGCGCCGATCATGTCGGCACTCGAATCGACGCCGACGACCGCGGCGTCCGGCCACCGCAGCGCGAGCGCCTCGGTCAATGCGCCGGTCCCGCACCCGAGGTCCACGACGCTCCGCGGCGACGGGTGGTCGATCCTCCCCACCAGGTCGAAGAACGGCCGGCCCCGAAGGCCAGCATGGCGGAGGTACGTTCCAGGGTCCCAGCGCATGGTCCACCCTAACGCCGCCGGAGCGCGGCCGTGCCCCGGCCACCGGTAGGCTGAACGGACCATGAGGATTCAAGAGCACCTGCCCCGGCACGACGACGGCCGACCCCCAGCCGATGCCGTCTACGAAGCCTTCACGGGCTGGGCGACGGCCCGTGGGCTCGCGCTCTACCCCGCCCAGGACGAGGCGGCGATGGAGCTCGTCTCCGGCAACAACGTGATCCTGGCGACACCCACCGGATCGGGAAAGTCCCTCGTCGCGATCGCAGCGCACCTGAAGTCCTTCGCCGAGGGCCGCACGAGCTACTACACCGCGCCGATCAAGGCCCTCGTGTCCGAGAAGTTCTTCGCGCTCTGCGACATCTTCGGGCCCGAGAACGTCGGCATGATCACCGGGGACTCCGGTGTGAACCAGGACGCACCGATCATCTGCTGCACCGCCGAGATCCTCGCAAACCTCGCCCTGCGCGAGGGCGCCCAAGCGGACGTCGACACCGTGGTGATGGACGAATTCCACTTCTATTCCGACCCGCAGCGGGGTTGGGCGTGGCAGGTCCCGTTGCTCGAACTGCCCCAGGCACAGTTCCTGCTGATGTCCGCGACCCTCGGCGACGTCACGCGCTTCGAGAAGGACCTCACGGACCGCACAGGCCGTCAGACGGCGACCGTCACGTCCGTAGAACGCCCCATCCCGCTGCACTTCTACTACGTCGAGACGCCGGTGCAGGAATCCCTCGAGGAGTTGCTGTCCACCCGGCAGGCTCCTGTCTACGTGGTGCATTTCAGCCAGGCCGAGGCCATCGAGCGCGCCCAGAACCCGATGAGCGTCAACATCTGCACGCGCGAGGAGAAGGACCGTATCGCGGAGCTCATTGCGACGTTCCGGTTCTCGTCCGGGTTCGGCAAGACCCTCAACAGGCTGGTGCGTCACGGCATCGGCGTACACCACGCGGGCATGCTGCCGAAGTACAGGCGTCTGGTCGAGCAGCTTGCGCAGGCCGGTCTGCTGAAGGTCATCTGTGGTACCGACACCCTCGGGGTCGGGATCAATGTGCCCATCCGCACAGTGCTCCTGACTGCCCTCAGCAAGTACGACGGCGTCCGCACCCGCCTGCTCAACTCCCGCGAGTTCCACCAGATCTCGGGCCGCGCGGGTCGTGCGGGCTACGACACCGCGGGCACCGTCGTCGTACAGGCACCCGAGCACGTCGTGGAGAACGCCAAGGCCATGGCGAAGGCCGTGTCCAAATTCGGCGACGACCAGAAGAAGCTGCGTCAGGTTGTGCGGAAGAAGCCCCAGCAGGGATTCGTCTCCTGGGGCAGGCCGACGTACGAACGGCTCGTCGAGAGCATCCCGGACCCCCTGACGTCGTCGTTCACCGTCAGCCACTCGATGCTCCTGAACCTCCTCGAGCGACCCGGCGATCCCTTCACGGCAGCGAAGCGGCTACTGACCGAGAACCACGAGACACGGGCCTCGCAGCTGCGCCTCATGCGCCGCGCGATCGGCATCTACCGCGAGCTCGTCGCGGCGGGGATCGTGGAGAAGCTGCCGGAACCGGAGCCGGACGGCCGGCAGGTCCGGCTCAAGGTGCATCTGCAGGCGAACTTCGCCCTCAATCAGCCGCTCTCGCCCTTCGCCCTGGCAAGCCTCGAGATCCTCGACCCCGAGGCTCCGGGCTACGCGCTCGACGTCGTGTCCGTCATCGAGGCCACGCTCGAGAAGCCACGTCAGGTCCTCAACGCGCAGGAGAAGAAGGCACGCGGCGAGGCCGTGGCGGCGATGAAGGCCGAGGGCATCGACTACGACGCCCGGATGGCCCGTCTCGAGGAGGTCACCTACCCGAAGCCGCTCGAGGAACTGCTGCAGCAGGCATTCGACGTGTACCGAGCGTCCGCGCCATGGCTCGGCGACTTCGAACTCGCGCCGAAGTCCGTGGTGCGTGACATGTACGAGCGGGCGATGAGTTTTGGTGAGTACGTCGCGTTCTACGCACTCACCCGTTCCGAGGGCATCCTCCTGCGGTACCTCGCCGACTGCTACAAGGCGCTGCGTCACACCGTTCCGGTCGAGGCGCTCCGCGAGGACCTCAGCGACATCATGGAGTGGCTCGGCGAACTCGTGCGTCAGGTGGACAGCAGCCTTCTGGACGAGTGGACCCAGCTGGCGGCCGGAATAGCACCGGGTGCAGCGGCGGAAGCCGTCGACCTGCCGGAGGAGCCACCGTCGGTGACGTCCAACGAGCGGGCGTTCCGGGTCATGGTGCGCAACGAGATGTTCCAGCGCGTGAAGCTGTTCGCCGACGAGCAGGACGAGGCACTCGGTGCGCTCGACGCCGACTCGGGATGGACGGCGGACAGCTGGGCCGATGCCATGGACGGGTACTTCGGTGACTACGAGGACATCGACGACGGCCCCGAGGCGCGCGGCCCCGACCTGCTGCTGATCACCAAGATGCCGGGAGCGTGGAAGGTGCGCCAGATCCTGAAGGACCCCGAGGGCAACGGCGACTGGGGGATCAACGCCGAGGTCGACCTCGCGGCGTCCGACGAGGCGGGCACTCCTGTGATCCGGATTCTCGGTGTCGGGGCGCCGGTAGCAGCCTGACGCCTTGGCATCGGCGCTCGGACCTAGTCGAGGGCGGGCCGCGCTTGACTAGGCTTGAGGCATGAACACCATTCGAGAAGCACGTCCCGCAGACGTTCCGGTCATCCTCCAGCTCATCCATGATCTCGCGATCTACGAACGCGAGCCGGACGCCGTGAAGAACACCGTCACCTCCCTGCAGGACGCGCTGTTCGGCGACCGGCCCACCATCTACGCGCACGTCGCCGAGGCACGGGGTCAGGTCCAGGGATTCGCCCTCTGGTTCCTCAACTACTCGACCTGGGAGGGCGTCAACGGCATCTATCTCGAGGACCTCTACGTCCGCCCGGAGGCGCGCGGAGCCGGCGTGGGCAAGGCGCTCCTCGCCAACCTCGCGAAGATCGCGACCACGCGCGGCTATGCCCGGGTCGAGTGGTCCGTGCTCAACTGGAACGAGCCATCGATCCGTTTCTATGAGAGCCTCGGCGCGCGCGCACAGTCGGAGTGGAGCACCTTCAGGCTGACGGGTGATGCCCTCGCCGACGTAGCCGCCCTGTGAAGCCACCGGCGGCGCAGTCCGCGGACGAGACCCGAGCGGATCAGCATCGCGGCGGCGCGGCGGGTGACACGGACCCCTGTGAGGACCACACCAGGGGCCGGACGGCGGTCATGCGCGGACTGCGGTCGACGGCGCACCGCTTCCGCGTGCCGCTGGACCACGCGGGTCGCCACTCCCCCACGATCGAGGTGTTCGCCCGCGAGTACTCCTCCCTCGAGCACAGCGACGACGACGTCGCAGCCCTCCCCTGGCTCCTGTTCCTCCAGGGCGGACCGGGCGGGCGAGGCGTCCGCGCGACGCAGCTCTCCGGCTGGATGAAAGCGGCGGCGCGAGAGTTCCGCATCCTGATGCTCGACCAGCGGGGCACCGGTCTGTCGACGCCCGCCGATGCCGCGACGCTGGGCTCGCTGCCGTCGGCCGAGGCGCAGGCGGAGTACCTGACCCACTTCCGAGCGGATTCGATCGTGGCCGACGCAGAACTCATCCGGGAACGTCTCGGTATCGGCCGATGGACCGTGTTCGGTCAGAGCTACGGCGGCTTCTGCACACTCACCTACCTGTCGCTCGCGCCGCAGGGTATCGAGCGCGCACTGATCACAGGAGGGCTCGCGCCCCTGTCCGGGCGGCCGGACGAGGTCTACCGTGCGACGTTCGCCCGGGTCGAGGAACGCAACGCCGAGTACTTCGCGCTGTACCCGGAGGACCGTGAACTCGTCACCCGCATAGCCCGCCACCTGGACGGCGTCGAGGAATACCTACCCGGCGGGGACCGGCTCACGGCGCGGCGGTTCCAGATGGTGGGTTCCTTCCTCGGCGGCAACACCAGGATCCACGGACTGCACTACCTGCTCGAGGACGCCTTCATCCGGACTGCCCACGGCCCCCGACTCTCAGCGGCGTTCCTCGAGCAGGTCCACGCGGTCGTCAGCAGGGCGTCGCAGCCGCTCTACGCCCTCCTGCACGAATCGATCTACTGCCAGGGCTTCGCCTCGTCGTGGTCCGCGCAGCGTGTGCTCGGCGAGTACCCGCAGTTCCGCGAGGACGCCGGTCAGGTCCTGCTGACCGGCGAGATGGTCTACCCCTGGTACTTCGAGGAGGACCCCGCCCTGCGGCCCCTTCGGGCCGTCGCCGATATCCTCGCTGACAAGGACGACTGGGGCCCGCTCTACGACACCGATGTGCTGGCGACCAACATCGTTCCCGTTGCGGCCGCGGTCTACCGCCACGACATCTACGTCGACAGGGACCTGTCACTGACAACGGCGGCGACTGTTCGGAACCTCGAGGTATGGGAGACGGACGAGTTCCACCACGACGGCATCGCGGACGACGGCGAGGCGATCTTCGATCGCCTGCTCTCCATGACGCGCCGCTAGCGGCTCCTCAGCAGTCGCGCGGAGCGCTCCAGAGACAGCCCCCGGAGACAGAAGGACCCCGCACGATGTGCGGGGTCCTTCTGCCTGTCACGGCGAGGAAGGAACTCCTCGTCGGCGTTCACGACTAGTGACGCGGATCCTTCGCGCCTGCCTCGTCCGCAGCCTGGTCGAGCCCTTCGTCGACAGCGGAGGACGAGCCGTCGGTGGCCTTGTCCGAGCGTGCCTCGGCCTGCTCGAGCGACCGGGATCGGATCAGGCTGGCGATGACGGCGACGACGATGGTCGCGATGATCACGGCGAGTGACACGAAGGTCGGGATCTCGGGAGCCCACTCGATGTGCTGGCCACCGTTGATGAAGGGCAGCTCGTTGACGTGCATCGCGTGGAGGATGAGCTTCACGCCGATGAAGGCGAGGATGACGGAGAGGGCGTGCTTCAGGTAGATGAGGCGCGTCATCAGCCCACCGAGCAGGAAGTACAGCTGGCGAAGTCCCATGAGGGCGAAGATGTTCGCGGTGAAGACGATGAAAGCGCTCTGGGTGAGGCCGAAGATCGCCGGGATGGAGTCGACGGCGAACAGCAGGTCGGTCAGACCGATCGTCACGAAGACGATGAGCATCGGCGTGAAGACCTTCTTGCCGTCGACCACCGTACGGACTTTGTTGCCGTCGTACGACTCGGACATCGGAAGCACCGAGCGGAGCTTCGAGATGAGCTTGTTGTCGCCCGCGTGTTCCTCGTCCTCGCCGGAGTCCGTGGCCTGCTTGTAGGCGGTGTACAGGAGGAAGGCGCCGAAGATGTAGAAGATCCAGCTGAAGTTCTCGATGACGGCGGCACCGAGTGCGATGAAGATCCCTCGCAGGATCAACGCGATGATGATGCCCACCATCAGCACTTCCTGCTGGTACTTTCTCGGCACCGAGAAGCGCGCCATGATGATGATGAAGACAAACAGGTTGTCGATACTCAGGCTGTACTCCGTGATCCAGCCGGCTACGAACTGCCCCCCGTATTCCGGTCCGGTGAAGGCGAACATCAGCGCCGCGAACACCAGTGCGAGGCCCACGTAGAACGCGACCCAGAGACCGGCTTCCTTCATCGAGGGCTCGTGGGGCCGCTTGACCACGAGCAGCAGGTCGAACAGCAGGATGAGCCCGAGCACGACGAACGTGCCGATCTCGAATGCGAGGGGTAATGCGGGCATGGAGTACCTTCCGAAGGGTGCCGAGGATTGCCGTAAGTCTCTCCGCCGTGGCTTCTGGCCGGCCGACCGCTATGTCCGGCAGGGCGACGATGCCCTGCGTGCTGACGTCCATAGCGCGTGGGATACTCCCCTACGTTCGGTCAATGGTACCCGGGCAGCACAGAAGCCGACGAATGTGCCTGTCCGCTGGACACATCCGCCGGCTTCCTTGACCTTTCGGCCCTGTTCCTCACCCGATCGGCGGCGAGGCGTGCTACCGCAACGGTCAGGCGTGCCCCGCGGACTGCATCTGCCGCAGTTCCTTCTTGAGGTCGCCGACCTCGTCGCGCAAGCGGGCTGCGAGCTCGAACTGCAGTTCGGCCGCTGCGGTGTGCATCTGGTCCGTGAGTTGCTGGATGAGGTCCGTCAGGTCCTCGGCAGGCACCGAGGCGAGTCCCTCGCGGTGCCCCGCGCCCTTCTTCGGCTTCCGGCTCTTGCCGGCTTCCTCGAGAAGCGCACGCGTGTCGGCATCCTCCCGGTTGATGGTGTCCGTGATGTCCGCGATCCGCTTCCGCAGCGGGGTCGGATCGATCCCGTGCTCGAGGTTGTGAGCGACCTGGATGGCGCGACGCCGGTTCGTCTCGTCGATCGCCCGCTCCATCGAATCGGTGATGCGGTCGGCGTACATGTGGACCTGCCCCGAGACGTTGCGGGCGGCACGGCCGATGGTCTGGATCAGCGACGTCGTGCTTCTCAGGAAGCCTTCCTTGTCCGCGTCCAGGATGCTGACCAGTGACACCTCGGGAAGATCGAGGCCCTCGCGGAGGAGGTTGATGCCGACGAGGACGTCGAACGTCCCCATGCGAAGCTCCCGCAGGAGCTCGACGCGGCGCAGCGTGTCCACGTCGGAGTGGAGGTACTCCACCTTGACGCCGTGTTCCAGGAGGTATCCCGTGAGGTCCTCGGCCATCCGCTTCGTGAGGGTGGTCACGAGCACCCGCTCGTTGACGGCGACGCGCTGGCGGATCTCCCCCAGCAGGTCGTCGATCTGTCCCTTCGTGGGCTTGACGACGATCTCCGGATCGACCAGACCGGTGGGCCGGATGATCTGCTGCACATAGCCGTCGGCCTTGCTGAGCTCGTACTTGCCCGGCGTTGCCGAGAGGTAGACCGTCTGGCCGATGCGCTCGAGGAACTCATCCCACTTCAGCGGCCGGTTGTCCATGGCGGAGGGGAGCCGGAACCCGTGGTCGACGAGCGTCCGCTTACGGGATGAGTCACCCTCGTACATCGCGCCGATCTGCGGAATGGTCACGTGGGACTCGTCGACGACCAGCAGGAAATCGTCCGGGAAGTAGTCGAGGAGGCAGTGCGGCGCGGAGGCCGGACCGCGCCCGTCGATGTGCCGCGAGTAGTTCTCGATGCCGTTGCAGAACCCCATCTGCTGCATCATCTCGAGGTCGTAGGTGACGCGCATCCGCAGGCGCTGCGCCTCGACCAGCTTGTTCTGGGACTCGAGCTCGGCGAGCCGCTGCTGCAGCTCGTCCTCGATGTCCTTGATGGCTCGCGTCATGCGGTCCTGCCCCGCCACGTAGTGCGACGCCGGGAAGACGTACATCTCTTCTTCCTCGCGGATCACGTTGCCCGTGAGGGGATCGAGCGTGTAGATGTTCTCCACCTCGTCCCCGAAGAACTCGATGCGGAGGGCGTGCTCCTCGTACATCGGGATGATCTCGACGGTGTCCCCGCGGACGCGGAACGTGCCGCGGTGGAAGTCGATGTCGTTGCGCGTGTACTGCATGCCGACGAACTGCCGGAGCAGCTCGTCCCTGTTCATCTGGTCACCGCGGCGCAGCGTGACCATCTTGTTGATGTACTCCTCCGGGGTCCCGAGACCGTAGATGCAGGAGACGGTGGCGACCACGATCACGTCGCGGCGCGTCAGGAGCGCGTTGGTGGCGGAGTGGCGCAGCCGCTCGACCTCCTCGTTGATGGAGGAGTCCTTCTCGATGAAGGTGTCCGTCTGGGGGACGTACGCCTCGGGCTGGTAGTAGTCGTAGTAGGAGACGAAGTACTCGACCGCGTTGTTGGGCAGCAGTTCCCGGAACTCGTTGGCGAGCTGCGCCGCGAGTGTCTTGTTCTGCACCATGACCAGGGTGGGGCGCTGGACCTGCTCGATGAGCCAGGCCGTCGTCGCGCTCTTGCCGGTACCGGTGGCGCCGAGCAGGACGACGTCCTTCTCCCCGGCGTTGATGCGATCCGCCAGTTCCTTGATCGCCGTGGGCTGATCACCCGCGGGCTGGTACTCGCTGATGACCTCGAACGGCGCCACGACACGCTTGATATCCTGCGCAAGACTCATGCGTTAAAGGTAGCCCGTGCCGGTGACACTTCTCCGCGGATTTGCTGGCGGCTGAAAGGCGCCCGCGGGCGCCTCTCCGGTCCTCAGTCCGCTGCCGGAGGGACGGCCACGAGCACCGTGACGTCGACCGCGGGATCGGCAGTCCTGTGGACGGCCCAGTCCCCCCGGCGGCCTTCGACAGCGTCGAGGACGCGCGGGAAACCTGCCGAGGTCACCGCCCTGCTCACGATCACGACATCATCGGCGTCCCTCGGCATGACGTGGATTTCGGCTCGTGACGCGTCGTCGGGCGGGCCGGCGACGTCGTCGCCGCCGAAGGACACACCGGTCGGAAGTGCTGCTGCAAGCTTGTACCGCACGCGGCGCCCGAGTCCGCGCGTACCCGCCAGGCCCGCCGCGTCCATGGGGACACCGCGGCCGTGAGCAGGCCGGCCTGCGGCGAGGTTCGCCCGGAACGGCTCGATCCGCCCGTTCCACAGGGCATCCGTCGAGGCGAGGAGATCATCGAGCCGACGGTCGTTCGGAAGAACGGCGTCGGCTTCGCGCAGCCGCTGGTCGCGCGATGCCTGGGCCGCGATGCGCTGTTCGGCGTCAGGGCGCTCCATCCCCCGTTCATGCACCATCCGCTCGATCCGCAGGGCATCGGGCGCATCCACGACGACGACGAGGTGGAAACGCGCTGCCTGACCCGTCTCGACCAGGAGGGGGATGTCCTCGACGACGACGGCATCCCCCGGGGCCTGCTCGATGAGTTCCGCTGCGCCCCTCCTCACACGCGGGTGCACGATCGCGTTGAGGCGTTCGCGCGCGGCGGCGTCCACGAAGACGAGTCGCCCGAGGGCAGGACGGTCGAGGGTTCCATCCGCAGCGAGGATCCCGGAACCGAAGGCTTCCACGATCTCGGCGAGACCGTCCGTTCCGGGCGCGACCACTGCGCGCGCCAGAAGGTCCGAATCCACGACGACGGCGCCGAGCTCCCCGAACCGACGCGCGACCACCGATTTTCCGGCAGCAATGCCCCCTGTGAGTCCTATGCGCAACATGGAGCCAGACTAGTCCGCTGCTCCGCTGCGACGTGTCAAGCAGCGGCTGCGGTGCGCTTGCATCGCCTGATCGTCGTCACCCTTGAATACGCTAAGGGAACTTACCTTTCTCGAGGAGCACTGTGACCATAACCCTGCAGGACCTTCAGGACACCGCCGCTGCGACCTTCGGCTGGAGCGATCTGCGTGACGGTCAGGAGCGCGCCATGACATCGGTCCTGGAGGGCCGCAGCGTCCTGTGTGTCATGCCGACGGGCTCGGGCAAATCCGCGATCTACCAGGTTCCGGCCATGGCGCTACCCGGCGTCGCCGTCGTCATCTCGCCACTGATCGCTCTGCAGCACGACCAGGCGGAGTCCATCAACGAGAGCGCCGGTACCACCCGCGCCTACGTCATCAACTCCGGCATGAAGAAGAGCGAACTCGATGCCGCGTGGGAGGCCGCGGCCGATGCGGACCAGACGAAGCGCGCGAAGTTCCTGTTCCTCGCCCCCGAACAGGTTGCGCGCGACGACGTCGCTGCACGGCTCCATGCGCTCGACGTCTCGCTCCTCGTCGTCGACGAGGCACACTGCGTCTCCTCCTGGGGGCACGACTTCCGGCCCGACTATCTTCAGCTCGGTCACCTCGTCAGGGACCTCGCCGTGCCGGTCGTCGCTCTCACGGCCACCGCGTCCAAACCCGTGCAGAAGGAGATCGTCGAGCGGCTCCACCTGTCGGATCCGGTTGTCATCGTCGAGGGTTTCGACCGCCCGAACCTCTCGCTGGATGTCGTCCACCATGTAGAGGGCGCGGACAAGGAGATCGCCGTCCGGGACCAGGTCCTCGACCTGGCCGGCCCGGGCCTCGTCTACGTCGCGACGAAGAAGGCGGCGGACGCCCTCGCTGCTTCCCTGCAGGAGCGGGGGCGCAACGTCGACGTGTACCACGCCGGACGCCGGAAGAAGGAGCGCGAAGCCGTCCACGAGGGTTTCCTGGCAGGCAGTATCGACGTCGTCGTCGCCACGACCGCCTTCGGGATGGGCATCGACAAGCCCGATGTGCGATTCGTCGTCCACGCGGACATCGCCGATTCCCTCGACAGCTATTACCAGGAGATCGGCCGGGGCGGGCGCGACGGACTCGAGTCCCGGGCCATCCTGCACTACCGTCCGGAGGACCTCTCACTCAGGCGGTTCTTCGCAGCCAAGTCCGCCAATCGCAAGCAGCTGGGCGAGCTGTTCGCCCTCCTGTCCGCCCAGGACAAGCCGATCAAGGTGAAGAAGCTGAAAGAGCTCTCCGGTCTGTCGCCACGGAAGCTGACAGGACTCCTGAATCTCCTCGAGGCAGCCGGAGCCGTCTCCGACGGCACGAAAGGTTACCGCGCCAGGAAGATGTCCGCGGAGGAAGCGGCCGACAGGGCGGTCGAGCAGGCAGAGAACCGCGAGAAGATCGACCAGTCCCGCGTGGAGATGGCGCGACGGTACGCCGAGACGCGAGGATGCCGCCGTCAGTTCCTGCTCGCATACTTCGGCGAGGAACTCCCCGAGCCCTGCGGGAACTGTGACAACTGCGCACGTGAGGACACTGCCGTCGTGGATCCGCAGGCGGAGGCCCAGCCACCGGAGCCGCCCGCGGACCTTCCGTTCGCGGTCGATGCCGGGGTCGAGCACCCGGAATGGGGCCGGGGCACCGTCATGGGATACGAGGACGGAATCATCACGGTCCTGTTCGACACCGTGGGCTACAAGACGCTGTCCCTGGAACTGGTCGAGGAGAAGAACCTGCTCGCAGCTGTGCCGTCCGCTGAGT
Organism: Arthrobacter sp. NamB2; assembly: GCF_005281365.1. Classification (NCBI taxonomy): domain Bacteria; kingdom Bacillati; phylum Actinomycetota; class Actinomycetes; order Micrococcales; family Micrococcaceae; genus Arthrobacter; species Arthrobacter sp. NamB2. The sequence goes on from NZ_SZWI01000004.1 coordinate 22,566, forward strand.
GATGCGGACGGCACAGCCGGGTCAGGCCCTGGTGGGACTAGCGGGGCTGGGCAGGGTTGGTGGGGTCGCCCTGCGACGGAGGATTGATCGGCGGACCGGAGGTCGCCGGACTGACCGATGAACCGCCGGCAGTGCTGCCGACCTCCGGCAGCGAGGCAGCCGCCCCCTCCGCGAGTTCCGCACCGCCCTGCACCGCCTCCAGACGCTGCTGCAGGACGAGTTTCACCGGCAGACGGTCGCCGTGGCCCTCCTCGTAGTCCAGAAGTGCCCTCAAACCGCCCTCGTCGAGACCCGTGATGCGGGTCGGCAGCGTGCCGAGCGGAATGTGGTCGTAGTCGGGCAGTGGCAGTTCGTCACGTCCTGGCGATCCGGTCATGTCAACTCCTTGCTCATTCGAAGTGTGCTTAGTAATCACACCCTAGGCAGGCCGGAGTCCGGCGAGCAACAGTGTCTTGACCGTGGAGGAGGGGTGGCAGCCGCGTGCGCCATCGCTACACCCTCCGGCCGGAGAGCGATACAGCCCGGAGCCGGCCGCTGCGCGTGTGTATCCTGATACTTTGATTCCGATGCACCCCCTGAATTCGACCCCGCTGCCGAGGCTGTGACCGTGTGACTTCACCGATGGAAGAGCTGACTTTCGTCTTCGCCAGACTCAAGGGGCTCATGCTCACCGAAGTGAACGCCGGTCAGGCGGTGGAGGATCTCGCCGAAGCCGTGAAGAAGTCCGTTCCCGGATCGCTGGGGGCCGGCGTATCCCTCATCGACGACCAGGGGCGCAAGCGCAGCACCGGATACACCGACGACGTCGTAGCGGCAGCAGACGCGCTGCAGTACGAGCTCGGACAAGGCCCGTGCCTCACCGCGTGGGCCGCGGAGACGACGGTACAGGTCGACGACGTCAGGACCGACGGACGCTGGCCGCTGTGGCAGCAGTCGGTCTCGGATCTTCCGCTGCGATCGACCCTCAGCACTGCGCTCATCCACGCGGGCCGGAGCATCGGAGCGCTCAAGGTCTATTCGCCCCTGCCGCATGCCTTCTCCGCGCAGGACCGCAAGCAGCTGGCACTACTGGCTTCTCCTGCTGCCATCCTGCTGGGTAGCGCCCAGCCCGACACTGCCCCGGCCGCTGTCAGCGAGGCCCTCCAGGAAGCCTTGAGCGCACGCGACGTCATTCATACGGCGCGCGGGATCCTCATGGAGCGACACGGGCTCGACGCTGACAGCGCCCTGCGGCGACTTCTGTCCGAGGCCTCGACCACGAAGAACGATCTGCGAGCCGTCGCCCTCCTTGTGATCGACGGCGCCACCGGTAGCTCGCGCTGAGGCCCAGCCCGTGGAGAACCTTCCAGATCACGAGTATCAGCGGATCCACCTCCTCCGAGCCATCCGCCACGCCAAGATCGAGTCGAGTGAACTGTGGCTGCATTATTTCGGTCTGGGGGGCGACGCCGGCGAGTACGAGGTGGAAGCGTACCTCCATGGATCATTCACGCTCCCGCCGCTGCAGCGCGATCTCCTGGCTCAGGCTGCGAACGAACTCATCGACAGGATCCCACCACCGCCGCGGGCGCCCTACAGCACGGACCCGGCGGGCACCGGGACGACGGTTGCACCAGGCGGGCAGGTCGAAGAAGCGGCTCCGGACGGTGGTGGTTCCGCGCTGACATGGCTGTTCGACCACCGGCCCGCGAGCGAGACCGGTGGTTCGGGCACCGACAGCGACGGCGCAAACCCGCCGCAGCCCACCGACTCGTGACGGTGCGTAACGACGGAACCAGGGCTGCCAGGACCTCGCACACGTCAGGAATGGCGCACCCCCCCTGTCCGGGACAGTGCGCATGATGCCGTTCGACCTCGGGTCCCTGCGCCGCGCTCCCGACGTCGAGACACCGGAACTGGTAGCGGTCGATGCCGCCGACCGCCTGCTGCTCGACACCGTCACGGCACGTCTCGAATCCCCGGGCGGCCTCGCCGTCATCAACGACTCCTACGGCGCCCTGACCCTCGGTGTCGCTCAGATCGCGGGCCGGAAAGACATCAGGGTCTTCCAGGACAGTGTCGTCAACGAGCGGGCGCTCGCCCTGAATGCCGCCGCATCGGGCCTGCAGGACGTCTACCGGCCCTACCCGCTGGGCGCCTCCCTGCTCGAGGACGTCTCCACCGTGCTCGTACGGCTCCCCCGCTCACTAAACGAGCTCGACGAGATTGCCCGCACCATAGCGGCTCATGCCCGGCCGGACGTGCAGGTGCTGGCAGGCGGGCGGGTCAAGCACATGTCCCTGTCCATGAACGGCGTCCTCGGTCGCTCTTTCGGAGAAGTGGCGGCAGGCCTTGCCCGGCAGAAGGCCAGGGTGCTCGTCGCCTCGCAGCCGCGTCCCGTGGATCCGCACTCCTCCCCTCGCGCGGCTCGGTACGACGTCGGGCTCGGCCGACCGCTGGAGGTCAGGGCCTACGGTGCGACCTTCGGCGGTGCCGTACTCGATCCCGGTACTCGCTTGCTGCTCCCGCACCTGCGGGCACTGGCGCGTCGCGGTCCCTCCGCAGCCGGCCGCGAGGTGATCGATCTCGGCTGCGGAAACGGCACTATCGCCGCATTCATCGCCCTCAGCCATTCGGAACTGAGGGTTCACGCCACGGACCAGTCGGCCTCGGCCGTCGCGTCGACGGCTGCCACGGCTGCGGCCAACGGGGTATCGGACCGCATCAGGGTGAGCAGGGATGACGCGCTGTCCGACGTGCCCGACGCGTCGTCGGATGTGATCGTCCTGAACCCACCGTTCCATATCGGCAGTACGGTGCACGCCGGCATCGCACACAAACTGTTCCGCGAATGCGCTCGCGTCCTGGTGCCCGGCGGCGAGCTGTGGACGGTTTGGAACAGCCACCTCGGGTACCGGCCGGTCCTGGAACGCGTGGTCGGCCCGACGCGCCAACTCGACCGCTCCCCCCGCTTCACCGTCACCTGCTCAACCCGGAAGTAAGGCGTGGAGCCACTCACTCGCGTGTATCGGTGCGTGCCGACGGTATCCGAACCCACATCGGTGCAGCACCGCGACGCGTAACTCGCGCGACCGGTCGGGTCCGCGGTGACGCTTCCTGCATCGCGGGTGCTCATTCCGGTTCCGCATACAGCGTGGCCATACTGCTTCTGAGAATCTGTGCGATCTCCGCCGGGTGCGGAGCACTCGATGCGTGCAGGGCGATCTGGCGGTTGAGATGAGCCCACAGGTGCCGGTCGTTCCCCACGGCCGGCGGCCGGCGGATCAGCCACGTCCAGCCCCGCGGCGGCAGGGGAATCCCCGCGTCGCCCAGGTAGTACTCGATCGCCTCGTTCACCGTCTCGCGATCGGCCTCGGTGAACGGTTCTGTCCAAGTCCGTACGATGCCGCCGGGACCTGGCCCGCTGACACTGACGCTCCGGGTGAGATCGGCAGTCGGCGTCTTCCGTACATTGGCGGTTCCGGCCGCCCAGGCCGTCACCACGCCGAGGCCGTTCTCCGTGGTTTCCCACCACTCGGTTCCCGGCGACCCTTCGGCCACGTCGTCCCAGTCCGTGGTGTCCATGGAGTGCCCCCTGCTCTTCGTGCCGGCATCGATCCACTCGTCCCCCAAGGACGATCCCCACGTCGGCCTGCTGTCCGCGCAGAGCGGCTTGTTGGAAGACTATCTCCGGTCGTCCGCCAGTGCCGCGCGCAGGTGTAATCCGGAAGTGCCGATAACAGAGGAAGCCCCCATCCGGCGGATGGGGGCTTCCTCTGTTACAGCGGTGATGCCGTGGACTACGCTCCGGTCAGCTTCTCGCGGAGAGCCGCAAGTGCCTCGTCGGACGCGAGCGTACCGGATCCGGTATCGGCGGCGACGGGCTCCGAGGAGTAGCTCGTCGCGTTCGACTCGACAGGCTCGTTCGCTGCAGCGGCGTCGTCGGACGCGTGCTGCACGACCTGCTTCTTGTGGGACTCCCAGCGTGACTGAGCCTCGGCGTACTGAGCTTCCCACGCGGCGCGCTGGGTCTCGTAGCCCTCGAGCCATTCGTTCGACTCGGGGTCGAAGCCCTCGGGGTACTTGTAGTTGCCCTCTTCGTCGTACTCGGCGGCCATGCCGTAGAGCGCGGGATCGAACTCGGTGCTGTCGGCGTCGACGCCCTCGTTGGCCTGCTTGAGGCTGAGCGAGATACGGCGGCGCTCGAGGTCGATGTCGATGACCTTGACGAAGAGTTCGTCACCCACGGAGACGACCTGCTCGGCCAGTTCGACGTGGCGGACAGCGAGCTCCGAGATGTGCACGAGGCCTTCGATGCCGTCCTCGACGCGGACGAACGCACCGAAGGGAACGAGCTTCGTGACCTTGCCGGGGACGACCTGGCCGAGTGCGTGCGTACGGGCGAAGGTCTGCCAGGGATCTTCCTGCGTCGCCTTCAGCGACAGCGAGACGCGCTCGCGGTCGAGATCGACCTCGAGGACCTCGACTGTGACTTCCTGGCCGACCTCGACAACCTCGGACGGGTGGTCGATGTGCTTCCAGGAAAGCTCGGAGACGTGCACGAGGCCGTCGACGCCGCCGAGGTCCACGAACGCACCGAAGTTGACGATCGAGGAGACGACGCCCGGACGGACCTGGCCCTTCTCGAGCTTGTTGAGGAACGTGGAACGAACCTCGGACTGGGTCTGCTCGAGCCAGGCACGACGCGACAGCACGACGTTGTTGCGGTTCTTGTCGAGCTCGATGATCTTCGCTTCGATCTGCTGGCCGATGTACGGAGCCAGGTCGCGGACGCGACGCATCTCGACGAGGGACGCGGGAAGGAAGCCGCGGAGACCGATGTCCAGGATGAGGCCACCCTTGACGACCTCGATGACGGTACCGGTGACGACGCCGTCCTCTTCCTTGACCTTCTCGATGTCGCCCCAGGCGCGCTCGTACTGAGCACGCTTCTTGGAGAGGATCAGTCGGCCTTCTTTGTCTTCCTTGGTGAGAACCAGAGCCTCGACCTGATCACCCACGGAGACGACGTCTCCGGGATCGACGTCGTGCTTGATGGAAAGCTCGCGGGAAGGAATGACACCCTCGGTCTTGTAACCGATGTCGAGCAGGACCTCATCGCGGTCGACCTTGACGACCGTACCCTCGACGAGATCTCCGTCGTTGAAGTACTTGATGGTGGCGTCGATCGCTGCGAGGAAGTCCTCAGCGGTGCCGATGTCGTTGATGGCGACGACGGGGGCACCTTGCTTCTCGGTGGTGGTGATGGTCATGTAGTTGGGGCTCCGTTGTGGATGATTACTTGCTCCGGTCATGGCGGACACCGCGATTCCGACTGTGCCGGGAGCGGGTTCCGTAGTCCGGATGTGGACGAAATGGAAAGAACCTCGAAGAGATTCAGGAGTGGTATCGCACTCGGAGGGCCTTCGGCTTGCACCGGGACCCGCCAGAGCGCACTACGCGCCTGTCTAGTCTAGCCTCGGGGTCCAACACCGTCAAAGTGCCGGGCCCACCTAGAAGTGTGTGATGCAGTACGGCTCCTGCGCGCGTCCGAAGAGCGCGTCGAGAAGGCCGACGGCGTCGTCGTGCGCGGTCAGCGCTCCGGCCGACCGGAGTACGGAAGCGGAGACACCGCCGAGGTAGAGGGAACCGAGCGCGTTGACGGTGAGCGTGACATCCGGCGCCGTCGCTGCCTCTACGGGGGCAACCTCCTCCGCCACGCCGTCGACGACGGTCAGGACGTAGCAACCACCCACGATGTCGAGGTCGTCGGTCACGCGCAGGACGATCTTCCCGGTGCCTTCGTACGAACGTCGTGCGAGGGCGCCCTGCACATCGAGCATCCGGACCCACAGCACGTCATCGGTGCCCTTGACCTGGTAGCAGCGGCGGTCACGGAGCGCCCAGGGCAGCGGGTCGTCGCGCCGGGCCCCGTCCCATGTCACGAGTTGCACGAGGTCGAGCGAACCGAGGTAGCGCCACAATTCGAGGTACGCAGAGGGGGTCGCGGCGACGAGATCGACGATCTTCATGGTGTACGGGGTCGTCTCCCACCCGGCGAAGCGGTACGACACGTACCCCACGGGCGTTCCCTCGGCGTCGTAGTGGACGGCCATGCGGACGGCCCGGTCCTCGACGGGGCGCTCACGCCCCCACTCCCCGGAGGCCCGGCGCGGGTAGGCGTACTGACGATCGACGGAGCCGAACGTCGATGCCTGGAATCCGGCGAAGACCTGCTCGGCGAGCCGGACCGCGTGTTCGCGGGCCACCAGCGTCGTCGTGCCGGTCCTGGGCGCCGTGACCTCGAAACGCTCACGTACGTCGACCTCCACCGACTGCGTGAACGTGGCGCATCCGAACCCGAAGCGGCCGTAGATGGTGGCTTCCGAGGCCGTCAGGATCGCCAGGGGAAGGCCTCGCTCCTTCGCCTCCCGCAGGTCCCTCGTCATCATGGAACGGAGGATGCCGTTGCGCCGGTGGCTGGTTCGCACGGTCACGGCCGTGATCTGGTGGACGTCGAGCTGCGCCGCACCGACATTGAGCGCGTGCACCATGGTGCCGTAGGTGGCGACAGGATGGTCCGCGCCGAGGGCTTCGGCGGGCTGGGCCCGGTCGTGGACGCCCCACAGGACGCGCTGATCGGCTTGATAGGCGGCCAGGTATCGCGGGACGTCCTCAGGATCGAACGTGCCCTCATGGAATCCGATGCCTTCGGCGTCGAGCCACTTCACGAAGCGGCCGTCCGCTGTCGCGCTCTCCTCGGCGTCGAGGGAGAAGATCTCGGTGTGCAGGTCTGGGGTCGTGTAGTCGCTCACACCTCACCACCCTAGCCGGGGGCATCCGGGGCGGACCAGGGCCGTCCCCGAACGCCGAGCGCCGAAGGGTAGAACGGCGTCGCGTCCCTCGTGCCTTCCCGTGCCCCTCGTGGTTTCTAGTGCGCCGCGTCGTGCCAGCTGGTACCCGTGCCCACGGAGACGTCCAGCGGCACGGAGAGGTCGGCCGCGCTGCCCATCTGTTCGCGGACCAGCGCCTCGACCGCCTTCGACTCCCCCTCTGCCACCTCGAGGACGAGTTCGTCGTGGACCTGCAACAGCATGCGTGATGCAAGACCGCGACGCGTGAGGGCGTCATCGACACCTAGCATCGCCTTCTTGATGATGTCCGCCGCCGATCCCTGGATGGGCGCGTTGAGGGCAGCCCGTTCGGCCATCTCACGCAGTTGCCTGTTGTCGCTGGACAGGTCCGGCAGGTAACGGCGCCTGCCCTCGATCGTGGAGGTGAAGCCGTCCTTCCGGGCCTGCTCGACGATGCCGCGAAGGTAGTCGCGCACGGCCCCGAAGCGCTCGAAGTAGTCGCGCATCAGCGTGCGCGCCTCGTCGACCGAGATGTTGAGCTGCTTCGAGAGGCCGAAGGAACTCAGCCCGTAGACCAGACCGTAGGACATGGCCTTGACCTTGGCACGCATCGCATTGGTGACATCCGCCGGCGCGACACCGAAGATGTGCGAGCCCACGAAGCGGTGGAGGTCCTCGCCCTCCTGGAAGGCGGAGATCAGTCCCTCGTCGCCGGAGAGGTGCGCCATGATGCGCATCTCGATCTGCGAGTAGTCGGCCGTCATCAGGCTCTCGTACTTCTCCCCGTTGCGGCCCTGTCCGACCACGAACACCTCGCGGATCCGGCGGCCCTCCTCGGAGCGCACGGGGATGTTCTGGAGGTTCGGGTTGGTGGAGGAGAGACGGCCTGTCGCGGCGACCGTCTGGAGGTAGGTCGTGTGGATGCGGCCGTCGTCACCCACGGACTTCCGGAGACCCTCCACGGTCTGCCGCAGCTTCAGCGCGTCACGGTACGAGAGGAGCTGCTCCAGGAAGGGGTGGCCGGTCTTCGTGATGAGATCGGTGAGGGCATCGGCGTCCGTGGAATAACCGGTCTTGATCTTCTTCGTCTTCGGCAGACCCAGTTCGTCGAAGAGGACGGCCTGGAGCTGCTTCGGCGAACCGAGATTGATCTCCTTGCCGATGATCCGGTAGGCCTCGGCACCGGCGGCACTGATCGTCTTCGAGAAGTCGTCGAGCAGCCGGTCCAGTCCGTCCACCGAGACGGCCACCCCCGTGAGTTCCATCCGGGCGAGCACCTCCGCCAGTGGCAGCTCCAGACCGCCGAGCAGCTGGTTTGCTCCCCGCTCCACGAGCTGGCCGGCGAAATGCTCGCTCAGGCGCAGCGCCGCAAAGGCGGCGACCACCGCTGGTGATGCGACGTCGTTGCCCCCGAGGTCGAAGGCCTGCTGGCCCGAGGAATCGTTCGCGGACGCCGTGATGGACAGACGCAGGTGGTACTGGGCGAGGTCCGCGAGATCGTAGCTGCGGCGGTCCGGCTGGATGAGGTACCCCGAGATCGCCGTGTCGTCGACCTCGCCCGCGAGCAGGAAGCCCCGGGCGGAGAGCAGCTTGAACACGGCCTTGAAGTCGTGGACGATCTTCGGCGCATCCCTATCGCCGAGCCAGTCCCCGAGTACCTTTTCGGCCTCCGCATCCAGGGGTTCGAGCGGGATGTAGGCCGCGCTCAGCGTGGTGACGACGGCGATCCCGACGACGTCGGTGGCACCCGCGGTCGTCTCGGTCGCCAGGGCCACCGAGGCCTGGGCCTGGTTCGTCGCCCTGAACCACTGCATCAGTTCCGCAGCGCTTCCGAGCAACGCGTGGGCAGGGGCACTCTGCTCATCCCCTGTGTCCTCCGACTCCTCCTCAGGGAAGAGATCGAACAGGCGCTTGCGCAGCGTGTTGAACTGCAGCGAGTCGAACAGGTCCTCGACGGCGGCGCGGTCGGGGTGCTGCGAGACCATCGCCTCGAGGTCCACGGGCAGGTCCAGATCGGTCAGCAGCCGGTTCAGGCGCCGGTTGCGCTTCACGTCCTCGATGTTCGCCCGGAGCGAGTCACCGACCTTGCCGCCGATCTTGTCGAGGTTCTCGAGGATGCCCTCGAGTCCCCCGTACTGCTTGATCCATTTCGCCGCTGTCTTGGGGCCGACCCCGGGCACGCCGGGCAGGTTGTCCGCGCTCTCCCCCACCAGTGCCGCCAGGTCGGAGTACTGGTGCGGAGGGACGAAGTACTTCTCCTCGATGGCCTGCGCGTCCATCTGCGGGATGTTGGTCACGCCCTGTTTGGGGTACAGCACTGTCACCCGGTCGTTGACGAGCTGGAAGGCGTCCCGGTCCCCGCTGACCACCTGCACGTCCCAGTCGGCGGCAGCGGCCTGGAAGGCCAGCGTCGCGAGGATGTCATCCGCCTCGTAGCCGTCCAGGGAGATGGTCGGGATGCGCATCGCCTCCATCACCTTGATGATCAGGTCCACCTGGCCGTGGAACTCCTCGGGCGTCTTGGAGCGGCCTCCCTTGTACTCCGTGTACTCCTCGGAGCGGAAGGTGGGGGTGTCGAGGTCGAACGCCACGGCGACGTGGCTCGGTTTCTGGTCCTTGATGAGGTTGATGAGCATGGCGGTGAAGCCGTAGACCGCGTTGGTGTGCTGGCCCGTATCGGTCGAGAAGTTCTCCGGCGGAAGCGCGTAGAAGGCGCGGAACGCCATCGAGTGCCCGTCGATGATCAGGAGACTGTTGCGTGAGCCGTCGCTGCGCCGGGCCGGTGCCGGAGTGCCGGCAGGCGCCTCGGAACCCTCGGTGGTGCTCTCGGAAGGCGAGGCCATGGTCAGGGTCGCGGCAGGTTTGGTTGTTTCACTCACAGGTGCCAGCCTAGTTGCCATGACAGACAACCGCACCCAGTCCGACGTCGTCCCGGCACCCGACGAGGAGACGCTGGCGGAGTTGCTCGCCGCCGGGATTCCGCCGGAGATGCATGGCTGGCTGGGCCGCTACGGCGTGGGGGCCCTGACCGTGAAGATGGGCATCGTGTTCCGGGAGATGAGCGCCGAGCGCATGGTCGCGACGATGCCCGTCGAGGGCAACCAGCAGGTTGCCGGCATCCTCCACGGCGGTGCGCATGTGGTGCTGGCGGAGACACTCGGCTCCTTCGCTGCCGGGCTCCACGCGGGTCCCGGCCGCCAGGCCATGGGCATCGAAGTGGGCGCGACCCACCACCGCAGCATCTCCTCGGGTCTGGTGACGGGCACGGCGACGGCCATCCACCTGGGACGCACCCTCACGACGCACGAGGTGGTCATGACGGACGACCAGGGCAGGCGGCTCTCGACGGCCCGGATCACCAACATGATCCGGGACGCCCGCGACTGAGGTTCCCCTCCACCCGGACGCACGGGGCGCCCTCCCGCGGCTCGCCCAGGTACCCCGCTGATCCCTGCAGGGATGGACGGGGCGAATGCAAGCCCGCTCCCGCGCTCGTGCAGGTGTTGCCGCGTCGAACGGGCCCTGCCTACCGTGGACGGGACGGAAGCCGTCCAACCCACACCACCTGAGGGAGCACACCATGGCCGACAAGAAGCTGAAGACCGTTGCCGCCCTCCTGGCCGCGAGCGCGCTGTTCCTCGGCGGCTGCGACCTCGGCAGCAAGGACAGCGACAATTCCGGGACAGACACCGGTAATTACGACGACAACAACGGGATCGACACCGACCTCGGTGACGACAGCCGAGGGAACGATCTCGACGACGCTCCCGAGGGCGGGGACCAGTGACGCACCGCGGCCGGGCCGTGGCTCGGGTTGCCCTCAGGGGCGCCGCGGCCGGTCTCGTGGGCACTGCGGCGATGACGGTGGGCGAACTCCTCGAGCAGCGCATCACGCACCGCCCGGACTCGCACATCCCGGCGAGGACCCTCCGGATCCTCGCGGGCCGGCCGACGGACAATGCCGCGCAGTACCCGCTCTGGAACCATGCGATGCACTGGCTGACGGGCGCTACCCTCGGGGCCCTCCGCGGTGTCTGGTCCGCGACGGGCATCCGCGGAGCGTCCGCGACGGCAGCTCATACCGTCGTGCGCCTCGCCTTCGACCAGACGCTCGAGAACGCGACCGGCGCGGGAGCAGCCCCTTCCCTCTGGCCCGCGGGCGAGATGTCGGTCGACTATCTGCACAAAGGCGTCTTCGCGGTGGTCACGGGTATCGCCTCCGACCGGATGAATCCGCCCTCGCTGGTGAGCACGGCTGGAGCGAGGAGCCACTGACCCGGCGGCAGCGGGCACGGCGCGCGGTCAGGCGCCGGGCGTCACTGCGGTGCCCTCCTGGATGTAGCGCCGCAGCTCGGCGGGCCGGAAAGGCTTGCGCAGGTAACGGTCGGCGCCCGCGTCCAGCCCATGGTGTTCATCGGACGGATCCGCCCGGGCCGTCAGCATCACGATGAAGGTCGTCGAGAACCGCCGGATGCGCTGCGCCACCTCGAACCCGTCGATGTCCGGGAGCCCGACGTCCAGCGTGACGACGTCCGGCATCAGCCTCCGCACCATCTCGACGCCGGCCAATCCTGCCGGTGCCGTGTGGACCCGGAATCCCGAGCCGGTCAGGACGGCATGCAGGAGATCACGGACATCGTCATCATCCTCGATGACAACTGCTGTCCGGGTGGGCTCCATGCTCGGCATAGCGCAAGTTTACTCCGCGGCATCGCTGCGCCCGCGCGGGATCTAGGACTCGGGGCGGGCCGTTGCCTCCACGGGCTCTCCGCCGCCGGCAGGTTGCACCGTCACCGTCGACACCGCATCCGGCACCTCGGGGAATGCCCCGATCATGAGCAGCTCGGTAGTCTCCCCCGGTAGTGCGCCTCCACTGTACTGTTCCAGGACACCCACGACCTCGGGCGACGGGTCGCCGCCGTTCGCCGCCGCTCCCCACTCGCTGATCACCGTCGAAGCCGGCCGGAATTGCAGGTCCTGGCCTTCGGGTGTTGCGACGGTGACCGTGTCGAGGTCCAGCGGCATCGCCCCGTCCGGGTTCTGCACCGTCACGCTCGCGTAGGTCACTTCGTCCTGGCCGAGCTGGCTGCGCAGGGCCTCGACGTCCTCGGGCGCTTGCGCAGGGATTACGACGTCGCCCGTCGCCTCATCGATGAGGAAGGAGAACGTCCCGCTGCCGGCATCCGTGAGTCCCTCGACCGACGGGGCCTCCGACGGAGCCGCGGCCTGCTCGCTGGCTGTCTCCCTGGGATCGGGGGTGGGGCCGGCCGGCTCGGCATCGGTGGCGGGGTTGCCACCGCAGCCCGTCAGGAGGAGCAGTAGGAGGGTCGATGACAGCACGGTCTTCTTCATGGGTCTCCCGGCGGCCGGCGCTGGGTCCGGCACGGAGTCAGGCCCGGTTCGTGCCGGGCGCGGCGATGTACTTTTTCCGTTCTACCAGCGCGCGCTGGACTGCGCGGCTACCGCCTCCACCGGGGCCGGCCGTTGACAGTCCGGTTCAGTCACGGTTACGCGCGCGGCTCGGCTGCACCCTCATCGGCTCACCGGGCATCTTCGGGAAATCGGGCGGGAAGGGAAGCTCGCCAAGGCCGGATTCGGCGTCGCGGTCCCACCACTGGCGCAGGACGTCGATCCGGCCCGGTTCCGCATGCAGGTTCTCCCAGGGATCTCCCACGGTCCTGAGCCGCTCGGGCACCGTCGAGATGGTGAAGGACGCCGGGTCGACGCCGGTCAGCTCGTCCCATGCGAGCGGACAGGACACCGGGGCGTGAGGCAGGGCCCTCGGGCTGTATGCACCGGCCATCGTGCGGTCGCGATTCGCCTGGTTGTAGTCGACGAAGATCCGGGCGCCCCGCTCCTCCTTCCACCACGCGGTCGTCACGCGGTCCGGCATCCGGCGTTCCAGTTCGCGGGCGGCGGCAATCACGGCCCGGCGCACCTCGAGGAACTCGTGCGTCGGTTCGATCGGGGCGAAGACGTGCAGCCCCCGGTTGCCCGACGTCTTGACGAAGCACGAGAGGTCGGCGTCACGCAGGACAGAACGGAGTTCGTGAGCGGCAGCGACGACGTCGGCGAAGGTCGTACCCGGCTGCGGGTCGAGGTCGATTCTCAACTCGTCGGGGCGATCGGGATCCGTGGCTCGCGACGCCCACGGGTGGAAGACGACGGTATTCATCTGGATCGCCCACACGGCCGAGGCCGGCTCGTCGAGGACCAGTTGCGGGTGCGACCGCCCGCTGGGGTAGACGACGGTGACGCTGCGGACGTAGTCCGGTGCACCCTTGGGTGGATTCTTGCTGAAGAAGAAGTCCCCGTCCACGTCGCCGCCGAAGCGCTGGAGGGAGACCGGCCTGCCGCCATTCGCGCGCAGGAAGGCCGGCGCGACGTCGACGAGGTACCGGGCGAGGTCCAGTTTCGTCAGTCCGGCCTGCGGCCAGAGCACGCGGGAAGGGCTGGACAGGCGGACCGGCCGTGAGCCGTCCGGACCGTCGACGTCGAGGATCATCGCTTCGCTGGCCATGGCTCAATGTACCCCGGCAACCCGCACAAGGGGTCCTGGCGTGCTCCGGAGCCGGCAGTCCTGTCCGCATGCAAGCTCTGCATGTGCGGGCCTGCATGCAGAGCTGCATGCCGTGGTGCCCGAAGTGGGACTCGAACCCACACACCTCTCGATACTGCATTTTGAGTGCAGCGCGTCTGCCAATTCCGCCATTCGGGCCGAGCTGCCCCGACTTCCTCCGAGAAGACTGACTTCCCCGCCGGTGCGCGAATCCACTCTACATGCCGATAGGCTGTTTGCGGGAACGGGAGCGAAGCCTCCGCGGACCCATCGGAACGCCATCATCATCAAGGAGCAACAGTGTCTGAACCCACCGAATCCACGCCCACCGGACCTGCACGCCGGGTCATCGTGGCCGAGGACGAGACGCTCATCCGGCTCGACATCATCGAGATCCTGCGTGGGGAAGGGTACGAGGTCGTGGCGGAGGCCGACAACGGCGAGAAGGCCGTCGCTCTCGCGGAGGAACACAAGCCGGACCTCGTGCTCATGGACGTGAAGATGCCCGTCATGGACGGCATCACCGCCGCGGAGCAGATCGTCAAGGCCCGGATCGCGCCCGTCGTCCTGCTGACGGCCTTCAGTCAGAAGGAACTCATCGAGCGCGCGCGTGACGCCGGTGCGATGGCCTACGTCGTCAAGCCCTTCACCCCGGCGGATCTCATCCCCGCCATCGAGATAGCGATGTCGCGTCACGAGGAGATCAAGGCTCTCGAGGCCGAGGTGTCCGATCTCCAGGAGCAGTTCGCCACCCGCAAGCTGGTGGAGCGGGCCAAGAGCCTCCTGACCACGAAGATGGGGCTCACCGAACCCGAGGCCTTCCGCTGGATCCAGAAGACCTCCATGGATCGCCGCCTGAGCATGCGCGAGGTCGCGGAGACGATCATCAACCAGGTCAACTGAGCATCCCCTCACCCTCCTCGCCACGAAGGAGCCCCCACCCGGTCGGGTGGGGGCCTTCCTGTCTGTCCGGCGGGTCAGGCTACTTCTTCTTGACGGGCCAGGGGCCGACGCCTTCCTTGATGTAGGACGTGTGGCCGTCCGGCAGCTGGCCGGCGTCCGTGATGTCACCGACGCGGTGGACCTTGATCGAGTTGGTCGAACCGGCCTGTCCGGGAGGGGAACCGGCCGCGATGACCACGAGGTCGTCGATCTCGACGAGGCCCTGCTCGAACAGGACACGATCGACCTGCGCCGTCATCTGGTCCGTGTGCTCCACGAACTCGACGAGTTTGGGCTGGATCCCCCAGATGAGGGACATCGTGTTGAGCGTCGACTGCACGGGGGTAAAGGCGAAGACCGGCTTCTTCGGCCGCAGACGGGAGAGGCGTCGCGCCGAATCGCCGGACTGGGTGAACGTGCAGATGTACTTGGCATCCAGCTGGTCCGAGATCTCGACGGCTGCGCGCGTGATCGCACCGCCGCGGGTCTTCGGCTTGCTGCCGAGCGGCGGAACGCGCTCGAGGCCGTGGCGCTCCGTGGACTCGATGATGTCCGCCATGGTGCGGACGGTCTCGATCGGGTACTTGCCGACGCTCGTCTCGCCCGAGAGCATCACGGCATCCGCACCGTCCAGGACGGCGTTCGCGCAGTCCGAAGCCTCGGCGCGCGTGGGCCGGGGATTGTCGATCATCGACTCGAGGACCTGCGTGGCGACGATGACCGGCTTGGCCCAGCGGCGCGCGAGCTCGACGGCGCGCTTCTGCACGATGGGCACGTCCTGCAGGGGAAGCTCGACGCCGAGGTCACCACGGGCAACCATGATGGCGTCGAAGGCGTCGATGATCTCCTCGAGGGCGTCCACGGCCTGCGGCTTCTCGATCTTGGCGATGACCGGGACGCGGCGGCCTTCCTCATCCATGATCTCGTGGACGCGCTTCACGTCTCCGGCGTCACGCACGAAGGACAGCGCGACCATGTCGACACCGATCTGGATCGCCCAGCGCAGGTCCGCCTCGTCCTTGTCGCTCAGCGCAGGCACGTTGACGGCGACACCGGGCAGGTTGATGCCCTTGTTGTTCGACACCATGCCTCCGACGACGACCTCGGTGGTGACCTTGACGTCGTCGACCGCCGTGGCGCGCAGCGAGACCTTGCCGTCGTCGATCAGCAGCATGTCGCCCACCTTGACGTCCTGGGGCAGGCCCTTGAACGTGGTGGAGGAGATCTCCTGCGTACCCTCTATGTCCTCGATGGTGATGGTGAAGACGTCCCCCGGCGCCAGGGCGTGGGGACCATCGGCGAAACGACCGAGGCGGATCTTGGGACCCTGCAGGTCGGCGAAGATACCGACGGGCTTCCCGAGCTCCTCCGAGGCACGGCGCACGTTCTCGTAGGTGGAACTGTGCACGGCGTAGTCGCCATGGCTCATGTTCATCCGGGCTACGTCGACGCCCGCCTCGAGTACCGCTCGGGTGTTCTCATAGCTGGCGATCGCGGGGCCGAATGTTGCAACAATTTTTGCGCGTCTCATAAACCTAGCCTAGTCGTGTTTGGGTCGAGGAAATGGTTCGGGGGCCGGTCAGAGGACGGCGATGGAGCGATCGGTCGGAGCAACGGGTGCCGGCAGCTTCGTCGAACCCATGAGCCACTGGTCCACTGCTGCGGCACATGCACGGCCCTCCGCGATCGCCCAGACGATCAGCGACTGCCCTCGGCCGGCGTCACCCGCCGAGAAGACGCCCGGCGTGTTGGTCATGTAGTAGCCGTCGCGCGCCAGGTTGCCGCGCTCGTCGAACTCGGCCTGCACCTGTTCGGTGATGCCGGCCGGCTCCGCGCCGGTGAACCCGAGCGAGAGGAAGACCAGGTCGGCGGGGATCTCGCGCTCGGTTCCGGCCTTGGGCACCCGGCGGCCACCGACGAACTCCGTCTCCGCGACCTTGATGCCGCGGAGCACGCCGTTGTCGCCGACGAACTCCACTGTGGACGCCAGGTAGCGGCGCTCGCCACCCTCCTCGTGGGCGCTCGCGATGTCGAAGAGCGTCGGGAACGTGGGCCAGGGCTGGTCCGGGCGGCGTTCCGTGGGCGGCTGCTGACCGATCGCGAGCGTCGTGACGGACGCGGCCTTCTGGCGGTGCGCCGTGCCGAGGCAGTCCGCGCCGGTATCGCCGCCGCCGAGGATGACGACGTGCTTGCCCTCGGCGTGGATCTGGTCCTCGACTGCTTCGCCGGCCACTACACGGTTGGCCTGGACGAGGTAGTCCATCGCGAAATGGACGCCCTCGAGGTCCCGCCCGGGGATGGGCAGGTCACGCGGCACGGTTGCACCGGTGGCGACGACGACGGCGTCGTAACGCCGCTTCAGCTGACCCCAGCTGATGTCCCTGCCGACGTCCACTCCGGTGCGGAAACGCGTGCCCTCGGCCTTCATCTGGTCGAGGCGCCGCTCGAGGTGGATCTTCTCCATCTTGAAGTCCGGGATGCCGTAGCGCAGCAGGCCACCGATGCGGTCGTCACGTTCGTAGACGGCCACGGTGTGGCCCGCGCGTGTCAGCTGCTGGGCGGCGGCGAGCCCGGCAGGGCCAGACCCGACGACGGCGATGGTGCGGCCCGTCAGGCGCTCGGGCGGATGCGGCTCCACCCAGCCCTCCGCGAAGGCGAGGTCCGCGATGGACACCTCGACCTGCTTGATGGTGACGGGCGGCTGGTTGATGCCGAGCACGCACGAGGACTCACACGGGGCCGGGCATAGCCGCCCGGTGAACTCCGGGAAGTTGTTCGTGGCATGCAACCGCTCGATCGCCTCGTGGCCCTTGTCGCGGAACATGAGGTCGTTCCACTCGGGGATCAGGTTTCCGAGCGGGCAGCCCTGGTGGCAGAAGGGGATGCCGCAATCCATGCAGCGGCCCGCCTGCGACTTCAGGACGCCCTTCTCCTGCGCCTCGTACACCTCTTTCCAGTCCATGATCCGTACCGGAACGGGACGGCGTGGCTGGGTCTGGCGCTCGCGCACCTTCATGAATCCGCGTGGGTCAGCCACCGGTAACCTCCAGGATCTTGGTCCACGCCTCTTCGCCGTCGGGATCGAGTCCCTGTTCGACGGCTGTGGCACGGGCGTCCAGTACCGCAGCGTAATCGCGCGGCAGGACCTTGGTGAAACGCTTGATGGTGTCCTCGAAGGACTCGAGCAGGCTCTCCGCGAGGTTCGACTCGGTCTCCTCGACGTGCTGGATCAACAGCCGCCGCACGATCTCGATGTCCTCGGCGTCGAGCTCCTCGAGCAGGAGTTCGCCGTTCTCGAGGCTCTGCTTGTTGACGCGTGCACGGTCGAGGTCGAGCACGAAGGCCGTTCCCCCGGACATGCCGGCGCCGAAGTTCCGGCCCGTACGCCCGAGGATCAGCGCCTGGCCGCCGGTCATGTACTCGCAACCGTGGTCTCCGATGCCCTCCGCTACCGCCGTGGCTCCGGAATTGCGGACGAGGAACCGCTCCCCGACCTGCCCTCGCAGGAACATCTCGCCGCTCGTGGCGCCGTAGCCGATGACGTTGCCCGCGATCACGTTGTGGTCCGCGCGGAAGACGTTCGCACGATCAGGACGCACGATGATGCGGCCGCCGGAGAGACCCTTGCCCACATAGTCGTTCGAGTCGCCGAGCAGCCGCAGCGTGATACCGGCGGGCAGGAAAGCGCCGAGCGACTGACCGGCCTGACCGGCGAGCGTCACGTCGATGGTGTTGGTGGCAAGCGTGTCCAACCCGAACGTGCGCGTGACCACATGGCCGAGCATGGTGCCCACGGAGCGATCGGTGTTCACGACGTCCACGGAGATCCGCACGGGTGAGCGGTGCTGCAGCGCTTCCGCACTCATCTCGATCAGCTTGTTGTCGAAGTGCTCGTCGAGGTCGTGGTTCTGGGGAAGCATGTTGCGCATCGGCTCGCCCGAGTCGAACTCGTTGCCCCGCAGGATCGGATCGAGATCGAGGCCGTCGGCCTTCCAGTGCTCGATCGCCTCGCGGGCGTCGAGCAGCTCGCTGTGACCGATCGCCTCTTCGATGGACCTGAAGCCGAGTTCGGCCAGGATCTCCCGGACCTCCTCCGCGATGAACTCGAAGAAGTTGACGACGAATTCCGGCTTACCCGTGAAGCGGCTGCGCAGCTCCGGGTTCTGCGTCGCGACGCCCACCGGACAGGTGTCGAGGTGGCACACGCGCATCATGATGCAGCCCGAGACCACGAGTGGCGCGGTGGCGAAACCGAACTCCTCACCGCCGAGCAGAGCCGCGATGACGACGTCGCGCCCGGTCTTGAGCTGGCCGTCCACCTGGACCACCACGCGGTCGCGCAGCCCGTTCAGCATGAGCGTCTGCTGCGTCTCGGCGAGACCGAGCTCCCACGGGATACCGGCGTGCTTGAGCGAGTTGAGCGGGCTCGCGCCGGTTCCGCCGTCGTGCCCGGACACGAGCACGACGTCGGCCTTCGCCTTCGTGACGCCCGCCGCGACCGTGCCGATCCCGACCTCCGATACGAGCTTGACGTGGACGCGTGCGCTCGGGTTCGACCTCTTGAGGTCGTAGATGAGCTGGGCGAGGTCCTCGATGGAGTAAATGTCGTGGTGCGGCGGCGGCGAGATCAGGGCGACGCCCGGAGTGGAATGCCGTGTCCGCGCGATCCAGGGGTACACCTTCTGGCTCATGAGCTGACCGCCCTCGCCGGGCTTCGCTCCCTGTGCCATCTTGATCTGGATGTCGTCGGCGTTGGTCAGGTAGAGGCTCGTCACGCCGAAGCGGCCCGATGCGACCTGCTTGATGGCGGAGCGGCGCTCCGGATCCATCAGGCGCTCGACGTCCTCGCCGCCCTCACCGGTGTTCGACTTCGCGCCGAGGCGGTTCATCGCGATGGCGAGCGTCTCGTGCGCTTCCTTCGAGATGGAGCCGTAGCTCATCGCCCCCGTCGAGAAGCGCTTGACGATGGACGAGACGGGTTCGACCTCGTCGATGCTGATGGGCGCACGGGCATCCCCGCGCAGCTTGAGCAGCCCGCGCAGCGTCATGAGTTCCTTCGACTGGTCGTCCACACCCTGCGTGTACGCCTTGAAGATGTCGTAGCGCCGCTCGCGCGTGGCGTGCTGCAGGCGGAAGACGGTCTCGGGGTTGAAGAGGTGCGGCGGGCCCTCCCGGCGCCACTGGTACTCGCCGCCGTTGTCGAGGCCGCGGTGCGGATCCTCGATGCCGTCCTGCGGGTACGCGCTCTCGTGGCGTGCGGCGGTCTCCGCCGCGATGACATCCAGACCGACGCCGCCGAGTTGCGTCTGGGTGCCGTGGAAGTACTCGTCCACGAGTTCCTGCGACAGGCCGAGCGCCTCGAAGGTCTGCGCGCCACAGTACGAGCTCACGGTCGAGATGCCCATCTTGGACATGATCTTCAGGACGCCCTTGCCGAGGCCCTTGATCAGGTGCGCGACGGCGGCCTCGGCGGTGACTCCGGTGATGTCACCGTTGCGGACCAGCTCCTCGCAGCTCTCCATCGCAAGGTAGGGGTTGACCGCGGAAGCGCCGTAGCCGATCAGCACCGCGACGTGGTGGACCTCGCGCACGTCGCCCGCTTCGACGACGAGGGACGTCTTGGTGCGGTTGGCGCTCTTGAGCAGGTGGTGGTGCACCGCACTGGTCAGGAGCAGGGACGGGATGGGAGCCCACTGCGCGTTCGAGTCGCGATCGGACAACACGACGTACTCGACCCCGCGGTTGAGTGCGCTCGACACCTGCTCGCAGATCTCGGCGAGGCGCGCCCGCAGGGCAGCCTCACCGCCGTCGTGACGATAGAGGCCACGGACACGGACCGTCAGCCGGTCGCCGTCCTCGGTCTCGAGGTTCGCGATCTTGGCCAGCTCGTCATTCGTGATCACGGGGAACTTCAGGGCGATCTGCTTGGAGCGCACCTGTCCCATGGACAGCAGGTTGCCGTCGGGTCCGATCGTGACGCCCATCGACGTGACGAGCTCTTCTCGGATCGAGTCCAGCGGCGGATTGGTGACCTGGGCGAAGGACTGCACGAAGTAGTCGAACAGCAGCCGCGGACGCTTGGACAGCACGGCGATCGGCGTATCCGATCCCATGGCGCCGAGCGGCTCGGCACCGTTCTTCGCCATGGGGCCGAGCAGGATGCGCAGCTCCTCCTGCGTGTACCCGAAGGTGCGCTGGCGGCGGTTGATGGAGGCTTTCGTGTGGATCACGTGCTCGCGCTCGGGAAGGTCCTCGAGCTGGATCAGGTTCTCCTTGACCCACTCCCCCCACGGGTTCGCGGCAGCCACTTCCGCCTTGATCTCCTGGTCCTCGATGAGGCGGCCTTCCTCGGTGTCGACGAGGAACATCTTGCCGGGAGAGACGCGGCCCTTCCGGACCACCCGGGAGGGCTCGACCTCGAGCACGCCGACCTCCGATGCGAGGATGACGAGGCCGTCCTCCGTGACCCAGTAGCGGGCGGGGCGCAAGCCGTTGCGGTCGAGTACTGCGCCGACCAGGCGCCCGTCGGTGAAGGACACTGCGGCCGGTCCGTCCCAGGGCTCCATGAGCATCGAGTGGTACTGGTAGAAGGCGCGGCGGGCGGGATCCATGGTGGCGTGGCTCTCCCACGCCTCCGGGATCATCATCATGATTGAGTGGGTGATCGGCCGCCCGGACAGGGTCAGCAGTTCCGCGACCTCGTCGAACGACGCCGAGTCGGAAGCACCAGGGGTGCAGATCGGGTACAGCTCCTCCGGCGCATCACCGAGCAGTGGATTGGACAGCTGCGACTGGCGCGCACGCATCCAGTTCCGGTTGCCCTTGACCGTGTTGATCTCGCCGTTGTGCGCGATCGTCCGGAATGGCTGGGCGAGGGGCCACGAGGGGAAGGTGTTCGTCGAGAAGCGCGAGTGGACGATGCCGAGGCGCGTCTTGAAGCGCTCGTCGGACAGGTCCGGGTAGAACGGCTCGAGCTGCGCGGTCGTCAGCATGCCCTTGTAGACGATGGTCTTCGAGGACAGGGAGGGGAAGTACACGCCGTACTTGTTCTGGGCGCGCTTGCGCACCCGGAAGGCTTTCGCGTCGAGATCCGAAGCGTTGCCGTTCGCCGGTGCCAGGAAGAGCTGCACGAAGTGCGGCATGCAGGCTCGCGCCATCGCACCGACGAGGTCGGCGACCACAGGCACGACACGCCAGCCGAGGACCTCGAGGCCCTCGGACTCGGCGATCGACTCGAGCCCGGCTCGCGCGGTCTCCTCCTCCTTCGCCTCGGCCGGCAGGAACGCTGTTCCCACGACGTAGGACCCGACGGGCGGGAGCTGGAAGTCGACGACGGCGCGGAAGAACTCGTCGGGGATCTGTGTCAACAGACCGGCGCCGTCGCCCGTACCCTCGTCGGCACCCACGGCACCGCGGTGCTCGAGGTTCCGCAGCGCCGTCAGTGCGGCGTCGACGATGTCGTGGCCGGGTTCACCGCGAAGGGTCGCGATCACGGCGAGACCGCATGCGTCCTTCTCGTTGTCCGGGTTGTAGAGGCCTGTTGCTTCCGGGAGGGAGGCGAACCGCGTGAAGGGCGACTCCACGGCGGCTGCGGTGGATGGCGTCGTTTCCGGTTCTGTCCCGGTCGGCTTTCCTGGCATCAAAGCAGTCATCGAAAGGATCCTTCCCCCATGATGGAGCGTCGGGAGGGGACAGCCTTGGCCCCGCGGCACCGCTGTCTGGAAGCGGGCACCGTCTGTTGTTCTCTTGCACACCACCTGCACCGGCGCTGCCCGGCGCTCTTGGCGGGCAATCGCTGCAGTCATCCTGCGCCGGGTGGAGGTGGTGTCGGTGCGAGCAGGAAGGTGATCCGGCCGTCGCACCTGTGGTCCACAACTGTGTGGTGTTGCGTCCTTTAGGGGCGGTGGCCCGGGGACTGCTTTCGGGGACCGAATCCCGCGGCTCCGCTTTCGCGGGGTCCCAGGAACGCGGATCGTTACTCAGGAGCCGTTTGTTTCGGAAAGATTACCACGATCATTCCGCGGTCAATGACCCTTGTCCGCGGAGTGGCTGCCTGTGGCTGAAGCGTTATCGGTCGGGCTGGCCGCACCCGCTTCCGGCGCGGAATCCGGCTCCGCCCCGGACGCCGTGGACGAGGCGGCCGGCTGGTCCGCCGTCGTACTGGGGATACCGTCCTTCGCCTCGCTGCCGGAACCGGCAGCGGCTGTGTGCTGGCCTTCGCTGTCCTCGGCATCCACCACTGGGTCCTCGTCCTTCGGTTCACGGCCGGGAAGGTACACCGAGGGCGCATCGACGGGCCCGCGCTTCACGGAGAGGAACACGAGGATGGCCAATGACACGAGGAACACCGCGATGCTGGTCCAGACGTTGAGCCGCTGCGTCACGCCGAAGAGCGTCACCATCTCGGCGTCGTCGATCCGGAGTGTCTCGATCCAGACGCGCCCGAGGGTGTAGTAGGCCGCGTAGAGCCAGAACATGCGCCCGCCGCGGAGGCGGAACTTCCGGGCGAGCAGGAGCAGGATGGCGACGCCCGCGAGGTTCCAGAGGAGCTCGTAGAGGAACGTCGGGTGGAACAGCGTGCCGGGTTCCTGGTCGAGCGGGAAGTTCGCATTGTCCGCGTCGATCTCGAGGCCCCACGGAAGGGAGGTGGGCGCACCGAAGAGTTCCTGGTTGAACCAGTTGCCCAGCCTTCCGACGGCCTGTGCCAGCAGGAGCCCGGGTGCGGCTGCATCGGCGAAGGCCGAGAGCTTGATACCCGCGCGACGTGCGCCGATCCACGCACCGACCGCTCCGAGTGCGACGGCGCCCCAGATACCGAGGCCGCCCTGCCAGATCTGCGGGATCCGCGCCAGATCCCCCTCCGGACCGAAGTAGGCGTCCGGCGAGGAGAACACATGGTAGAGCCGTCCACCGATGATGCCGAACGGGATGGCCCAGATCGCGATGTCCCAGACAGCGTCAGCGTTGCCACCGAAGGAGACGAAGCGCTTCTGGGTGAGGATGAGTGCCAGGACGATGCCGGCGAGGATGCACAGCGCGTAGGCGTGGATGGTGATGGGGCCGAGGCTGAAGCTGGCCCATTCCGCGGGTGGGCTCGGGATAGCGGCCGCGAGGCTGCCGCCGATCATGCCGAGGCCTTCGCTGTTCCCGTGCTGAGCTCGCGCGTCAGCTCGGCTACTGCTTCCACTCCGCCGTCGCGGAGCGCAGCGACCAGTGCGGTACCGACGATCACGCCGTCGGCGTACGCGCCGATCTCCCGGACCTGTGCCGAGGAGGACACGCCGAGCCCGACGCAGACGCGCTCGGCTCCGGCCTCATGGGCGGCGTCGACCACGGCCCGGGCAGCTGCTCCGACGGAGGTCCTGGCGCCGGTCACGCCCATGACGGACACGGCATAGACGAAACCCCTGCTCGCGTCCACGGTGTTCTGCATGCGCTGCGGCGAGGTGGACGGGGCCACGAGGAACACCCTGTCGAGTCCGAGCTCCTCGGAGACCTCGAGCCATTCGGACGCCTCGTCCGGGATGAGGTCCGGTGTGATGAGTCCTGCGCCGCCCGCTGCCGCGAGGCGCTGGGCGAAGTCACGTACTCCCATGCGCATGACGGGATTCCAGTAGGTCATGACGAGCACGGCGGCGTCGGTGGCGCTGGTGATGCCTTCGACGACGTCGAAGATCTGCGGGACGGTGAAGCCGTTGGCCAATGCCTCGACCGTGGCTTCCTGGATCACGTGCCCGTCCATCACGGGGTCGGAGTAGGGGATCCCGATCTCGATCAGGTCGACGCCGTTCTCGGCCATGGCGATGCCGGCCTCGATCGTGGTCCGGACGTCGGGGAAACCGGCCGGGAGGTACCCGATGAGTGCCGCGCGGCCTTCGCTGCGCGCTTTCTCGATCGCGGCGGCGGCCTTGGAGACCGCTCCGCCGTGCCCGCTCGTGTCTCCGGCGGCATGCCTGCCGGTGGAATGTGTCATCACAGCTGTTCACCCTCCTGGGCGATTTCCTGCTCCGCGCTGTCATCGGGAAGCAGGTCGAAGTAGCCCGCGGCGGTCGCCACGTCCTTGTCACCGCGACCGGAGAGGTTCACGATGACGATCTTGTCCGAGGCCTGCTCTCCGGGTGCGAGGCTGTCCGCGAGGCGCCGCCCGACCTTCATCGCGCCCGCGAGTGCGTGCGCGGTCTCGATGGCGGGGATGATGCCCTCGGTCTGGCTCAGGATCCTGAAAGCCTCCATTGCCTCCGCGTCGGTGATCGGCTCGTAGTTGGCGCGTCCGATGTCGGCCAGGTAGGCATGCTCGGGACCGACGCCGGGATAGTCCAGCCCGGCGGAGATGGAGTGGGACTCCATCGTCTGGCCGTCCTCGTCCTGCATGAGGTAGGAGCGCGCTCCGTGCAGCACTCCGGGGCGTCCCAGGGTGATCGTGGCGGCATGGCGACCGCTCTCGACGCCGTCACCGCCGGCCTCGAAGCCGTACAGCGCGACGTCCCGGTCGTCGAGGAACCCGTGGAACAGGCCGATGGCGTTCGATCCGCCGCCCACGCACGCGCACACGGCGTCGGGGAGCCTGCCCGTGTGCTCCAGGATCTGCTCGCGCGCCTCCTCTCCGATGACCTCATGGAAGTACCGCACCATCGCGGGGAACGGATGGGCGCCCGCGGCGGTCCCGAGGAGGTAGTGCGTGGTCTCGACGTTGGCGACCCAGTCGCGGAGGGCGTCGTTGATGGCGTCCTTGAGCGTCTGGGAGCCGTTGGTGACCGGGACGACCGTTGCCCCGAGCAGCTGCATGCGCGCGACGTTGAGTGCCTGCCGGCGCGTGTCCTCGGCGCCCATGTAGACGACGCATTCGAGACCGAGCAGGGCGGCTGCCGTCGCGCTTGCGACTCCGTGCTGGCCCGCGCCGGTCTCGGCGATGACGCGCGTCTTGCCCATGCGCTTCGCGAGCAGTGCCTGCCCCAGCACGTTGTTGATCTTGTGGGAACCGGTGTGGTTGAGGTCCTCGCGCTTGAGGAAGATCCGGACTCCCCCGCAGTGCTCCGCGAAGCGCTGTGCCTCCGTGAGGAGGGAGGGCCGGCCCGCGTAGTTCCTGTTCAGGTCGGCGACCTGCGCGGTGAACTCCGGATCCGCCTTCGCCTTATCGAACGTGTCCTGCAGTTCGTCGAGGGCGGCGATGAGCGACTCCGGCATCCAGCGCCCGCCGTAGGACCCGAAGTAGGGACCGGGCGCATGGCGGAGGCTCTCGTCGTGGCTGAGGAACGCCTCTGCCGTTCCGGTGTCAACGGCGTCCGCTGCTCCGGTGTCCGTGGCGTGGACGCCCGTGCCGTGGTGCGTATCGGTCATGACTTCAGCATTCCTGTCCTGTTGGTCCTGGCCCGGGCGGCGCTGCCGTCCGGTCCCCGGCGGACAGGTGGTGACCTGCCCGCTTCCTGCTCCGTGCCGAATCCGTGCTGCGGGTCCTGGTCCCGCCGGTGCCGGACCGATGTCGTCGGCCCGAGCGCACCGCGTCGTCAGCTCAGCGCTGGTGCGCCGACGCTGTGCCCGGTGAGCCCGGCCCGCTTGAACTCCTCGATCGTTCCCGCAGGATCACCGGACCGGACGAGGGCCTCCCCCACGAGAACCGCGTGCGCGCCGTTCCCCGCGTAGTCGGCGACATCAGCGGCGTCGCGCACTCCCGATTCTGCGATGACGACCGTCCCGGCCGGAACGAGGTGCGCGAGCCCTCCGAAGACGCCGCGGTCGATGTCGAGCGTCTTCAGGTTGCGCACGTTAACGCCGATGATCGGGGCCCGGGCGGCGACGGCCCGCCGCACCTCCTCCGCGGTGTGCGTCTCGACGATCGCGTTCATCCCGAGCTCGTGCGCCAGCGCGAGGAACGAAGACAGCTCCTCGTCGGTGAGCGCCGCGACGATCAGCAGGACGACGTCGGCCCCGTGTGCGCGCGCCTCCCAGATCTGGTACTCGTCCACGGTGAAGTCCTTGCGGAGGACCGGGAGTCCGACGGCCGCACGGACGGCGTCGAGGTCGGCGAGGGAACCGCCGAAGCGCCGCTCCTCCGTCAGGACGGAGATGACGGAGGCTCCGCCGTCCTCGTAGGAAGCGGCAAGAGACGCCGGATCGGCGATGTCGGCAAGCGCGCCCTTCGACGGACTGCTCCGCTTGACCTCGGCGATGACGGCAAGGGTTCCGCCGCGTCCTGCGCCGAGCGCCTCGAAGGCATCGAGCGGGGCGGGAGCCGCGAGGGCAGCTGCGCGGACGTCCTCCAGGGATCGCCCACGGCGACGCTCCGCGAGATCCTCGCGGACGCCCTCGATGATGTCGTCGAGGACGGTCATCTAGTGTCCGTTGTTCTTGAGCTTCGAGCCACCCACGCCATAGCCGATCTTGCGCAGGATGAACCCGACGATCAGGCCGACGAACATGATGCCGATGCCGACCCAGAAGAGGAGGGTACCGAAGTCGTGGTTGCCCTCGGTGCTGGCGAGGATGTACGCGAAGGAGGCGAGGGCTGCGCCGGCCAGCATGATGAGGACACACGTCCACGCTGCCGGGCTGTTGCCGTGGCCGATGGTCTCGTCACCCATCGACGCGTGGTTCTGGGGGGTGTTGCGGCTAGCGGAGGTGCTGGTCTCGGATGCCATGGTGAATCTCCTTCGAACGGGTCTCGTTCCATTCTGCCATTGATGGGACGGGCCAGCGGAACGCGGACGCGCCCAGTCCCGACTGGTGCTACCGAGGTCCGGGGTAGGCAGCAGCAGGCACCGGTCCCGGCGTCAGCGCGTCGGGTCGTTGCCGCGCGACAGTTCGTCCCAGTTGTCGATCTCGTCGGCGTGGGCGCTCGCACCGCTCCGTCCGCCTCGCGCTCCACCGGTGCCGCGGTCGGTGTGGCCGTCACGATCGGTGTCGGTGTCGGTGTCGCGGACGGTGTCGGTGTCGCGGACGGTGTCGCGGACGGTGTCGCTGTCACGGACGGTGTCGCCATCAATCGTGTCCGGCACGACACCGGGGGGCACATCGCCGATTGACGGCTCCGGCGCTCCCGGCTGCAGGCCGCCCTCCGGGGACCGGGCTGCACGGGCCGGCCGGGCTGCGCCGGCGTCGTAGCGCCTGTTCACCCCCCACGTGCGCCCCGCGAGGACCACCCAGGCGGCAGCGAGGACCAGCAGTACGCCGGCCACGACGGCGAGCCACGGCATGGCGGTGGCCGCCGCCCTGGCTCCGTCGAGACCGCTGACACCGATCGCCGCGCCGATCGCGGGCTCGGCTGCCGAGGCGGGATCGCTCGCCACCGACAGGCTGGACAGCGCGATCCCCGCACCGGAGAGCACGAGGATCACTGCGATGACCCAGCGGGCTATCCTGCCGGCGATCGAGACCGCGAGGGCTGCAGCCAGCGCGACGAGCGCGAACGCAGTGACGGGGGTCGCCGCATCACTGCCCGCAACGGTGAGGTCCGGCGTCTGGACGGCCTCCTGGGGCAGGCGGACCGTGAGCCACGTCTGCGTCGTCGAACCGAAGGCGAGCAGCGCGAGAACCACGATGCCCATGACCACGATGCCGCGACGCGTGAAGCGGCCAGGGGTTGGCTGCCCGGCGCTCACGGGGATTCCGCCGTCACAGGACGCAGGCCTGCGGCCGTCAGGGCCGCCCGGAGCGGAGCAGCGGCCTTGTTGACGGTCTCGAGCGCTTCCGTCTCGAGGACCGAATCGGCGACGATCCCGCCACCGGACTGCACATACGCCGTTCCGTCCTGCAGCAGGGCGGAACGGATCGCGATCGCCATGTCCATGTCACCCGCGAAATCCAGGTACCCCACCACTCCTCCGTAGATGCCCCGCCGGTGCGGCTCCACCTCGTCGATGAGCCGCAGGGCCCGGGGCTTCGGCGCGCCGGAGAGCGTTCCCGCGGGGAAGGTGGCGGCCAGTACGTCGTACGCGCTCTTCGAGGGCGACAGCGTGCCGACCACGGTGGACACGAGATGCATGATGTGGCTGAACTTCTCCACCTCCATGAACTGCGTGACGTCGACGCTGCCCGGCAGGCAGACCTTCGACAGGTCATTGCGGGCCAGGTCGACGAGCATGAGGTGCTCCGCCTTCTCCTTGGTGTCCGCGCGGAGTTCGACGGCGAGGTCGCGGTCCTCCTCGGTGGTCCTCCCGCGGGGCCTCGATCCGGCGATGGGGTGGGTGATCACCTCGTCCCCCGTCACGGTGACCAAGGCCTCCGGTGAGCTGCCCACGATCGAGTAGGCGCGCCCGTCGGCATCCTCGAGGCTGAAGAGGTACATGTAGGGACTGGGGTTGGTTGTACGGAGGATCCTGTACACGTCCAGGGCGGAGGCGTCGCACTCGATCTCGAAGCGGCGGCTGATCACGACCTGGAAGACGTCGCCATCGGCGATCGCCCGCTTGCCGCGCTCGATCGCCGTCAGGTAGTCGGGTTCGAACCAGGACTCGCGGACCCGATGCATCGACTCCTCGGCACCCGGGGCGTCCGCGGCCATCACCGACACCGCCAACTCGGCAGGCGCGACGAGTGTTGCGAGCATCGCACGGACCCGCGCGACGGCGTCGTGCCATGCCTCGTCCACCCGCTCGTCGGTGCCGTCGAAGTTGATCGCGTTGGCGACGAGGGTGAGCGAGCCCTCGGAGTTGTCGTGGATCGCGAGGTCCGAGACGAGGCACATCGCGAGCTCGGGCAGAAGGAGGTCGTCCTCGGGCGGGCTGGTGAGCCGCTCCCAGTGCCGCACCGCCTCCCATCCGACGAAACCCACCATGCCCGAGGTGAAGGGAGGAAGTTCACCGAAGCGCTCGGTCCTCAGGGCTTCGACCGTCCGCCGCAGGGCTTCGACCGGATCGCCGTCCACGGGGACGCCCGCAGGCGGCTCGCCCAACCAGTGCGCCTGGCCGTTCCGCGTGGTCAGTGTCGCCCTCGAACGGGCGCCGATGAACGAGTAGCGCGACCAGACACCGCCGACGGCGGCGGATTCCATCAGGAACGTACCCGGCTGCCCCGCCGCGAGCTTCCGATAGATACCGATCGGCGTGTGCGAGTCGGCGAGGACCTTCAGGTGCACGGGGACGACGCGGCGGGCCTTGGCCAGCTCACGGAACTCCTCGAGGGTGGGGCTGATGGTGCCCAGTTGCTGCATTGAGTCAGAATCCTTCGGCATCGGAACGGTCGGCGGTGACTGCGGGCAGGTTCCGCCCGTCGAAGCATGTGCGCGTGCCGGTGTGACACGCTGCTCCTTCCTGGTCGACCGTGACGAGCAGGGCATCGCCGTCACAGTCGAGTGCCACACCCTTGACCCACTGACGGTGGCCGGAGGTGTCACCCTTGCGCCAGTACTCGGAGCGTGACCGTGAGTAGAACGTCACGCGTCCGCTCGTGAGGGTCCGTCGGAGCGCTTCCTCGTCCATCCAGCCGAGCATCAGCACCTCGAGGGTGTCGTACTGCTGCACGACGGCGGCCACGAGGCCCGCGTCGTCCTTCTTGAGGGCGTCCGCGATGGCCGGATCCAGGAATGGTTGCGCGTCTCCGCGTCCCTGCGGGGAGGAGGAGTCGGAGTTCTGCGGGGAGGAGGTGGAGGAAGGCATCCCTGCGATTCTAGTGCCGTCGCGGCGAACCGCGGCGCGCCTGCCCCAGCCACCGCGCGACATGCTAGTTTCAGCAGTGATGCGCTACGTAACCCCGTCCCGCGAGGTCCTGGCCGAGACACTGCTCGCAGCCGGCCCCGATGCCCCCACCCTGTGTGAGGGGTGGCTGACGCGCGACCTCGCCGCACACCTCTACCTCCGCGAGCACAAGCCCGCCCTGGGCCTCGGGATGGTCGTGAAGCGCTTCGCGCCACTGACCGAGCGCGCCACGAAGGAGACGGCGGCCCGTGCGGCCTCCCCTGCGGGCTACGAGGCCCTGGTCAACCGCTTCCTCGCCGGTCCCCCGGCGCTCTCACCGATGAGGATCAATTCCATCGACAGGAGTGCCAACCTCACCGAGTACTTCGTGCATACCGAGGACGTCCGCCGGGCCACGACCCGCTGGGCGCCCCGCGCGCTCGACGAGGACTATGCGAATGCCCTCTGGGAGGAGCTCGTCAAGCGAGCCGCGATCCTCTACCGCGGCGTGGACCTCGGGATCGTGCTCGTGCGCCCGGACGGCCCGCGGCATGTCGCCAAGCGTGCGCCGGTCTCGGTGGCGATCGTCGGCGACCCGGGCGAACTACTCCTGCACGCACACGGCCGACGACGGCAGGCCCTGGTCACGTTCGAGGGCCAGCCCGATGCCGTAGCGCTGCTGGAAAGTGCCGACGTCGGACTCTGAGCGCCTGCTCCTCTTCGTCACACCGACGGGGCTGCACATCCGCACCAGCGCCGTACGTTCTCCGGCGCCTTCACCAGCGGCGGACGTTCTCCGCCCCGTCATCAGCGGCGTTACCGGCGCCGGAAAAACCGCCTCGCGCCCCCGCGGTCGCGCGTCGCTTCAGCGGACTGGGAAGCCCGCGTCCCGGATGGCTGCCTTGACCTGGGCGATGGCGTCCACCGGTCCGAAGTGGAACACCGATGCCGCGAGCACGGCGTCCGCGCCGGCCTCGACGGCCGGGGGGAAGTGCGACGGCTCGCCGGCTCCGCCCGAGGCGATCAGGGGTACACCCACGGCCGCACGCACGGCGCGGATGAGTTCGAGGTCGAAGCCCTCCTTGGTGCCGTCCGCGTCGATCGAGTTGAGCAGGATCTCGCCCACACCCCGCTCGGCGGCTTCCCTGGCCCAGGCGACGGCGTCGATCCCGGTCCCCTTGCGGCCGCCGTACGTCGTCACTTCGAAGCCCGAGGGCGTGCTGGCGTCCCTCGTGCGGCGTGCGTCGAGGGAGAGCACGAGAACCTGGGCGCCGAAGTGCTTCGTGATCTCGTCGATGACGGCAGGGCGTGCCACGGCCGCGGTGTTGATGGACGCCTTGTCCGCGCCGTAGCGCAGGAGGCGGTCGACGTCGGAGATCTCGCGCACGCCGCCGCCCACCGTCAGCGGGATGAAGACCTCCTCGGCCGTGCGCGCGACGACGTCGAAGGTCGTCTCCCGGTTGCCGGAGGAGGCGGTGACGTCGAGGAAGGTCAGCTCGTCGGCGCCCGCTCGGTCGTAGCGGTGCGCGAGCTCGACCGGATCCCCGGCGTCGCGCAGGTCCTCGAAGTTGACACCCTTGACGACGCGACCGGCGTCGACGTCGAGGCAGGGGATGACGCGGATGGCGACCGACATGCCCCTCCCCCTAGATCCGGCAGGCGTGGATCGTGCTGACGAGGATGGCGCGCGCGCCGAGCTCGTACAGCTCGTCCATGATGCGGTTGGTCTGGTTGCGCTTGACCATCGAACGGACGGCCACCCAGTCGGAGTCGCGCAGCGGGGAGACCGTCGGAGACTCGAGCCCTGGGGTCAGGGCTGCGGCCTCGTCCACGAGGTCCTTGCGGATGTCGTAATCCATCATCACGTACTGGCGGGCCACGAGGACGCCCTGCAGCCGTCGCAGCAGCACGTCGAGGCCCGCAGGAGCCTCCACTCCGACGCGACCGATCAGGACGGCCTCGCTCTGCAGGATCGGGTCACCGAAGATCTCCATGCCGGCGGCACGGAGGGTGTTTCCGGTCTCGACGACATCGGCGATCGCGTCGGCGACCCCCAGGCGGACCGAGGACTCGACGGCGCCGTCGAGCCTGACGACACTCGCCGTGATGCCGCGCTCCGCCAGGTAGTCCTTCAGGAGGCCCTCGTAGCTCGTTGCAAGGCGCTTGCCCTCGAGCTGTTCGACCGCGGAGAAGTCACCCACGGGCCCTGCGAAGCGGAAGGTCGAGGCCCCGAATCCGAGCTGCATGAGCTCCTCGGCCTTCACCTGCGCATCGAGGAAGAGGTCGCGTCCCGTGATTCCGACGTCGAGGGTGCCCGATCCCACGTACACCGCGATATCGCGGGGACGGAGGAAGAAGAACTCGATCTCGTTCTCCGGATCGACGAGGACGAGCTCGCGGGGATCGCGCCGCTGGCGGTAGCCGGCCTCGGCGAGCATGGACGAGGCGGCCTCTGACAGGGCGCCCTTGTTGGGAACTGCTACACGGAGCATGGGGGAGAGTCTTTCGCTGGAGGGGGACGGGCAAGCAGGGGCCGCGGGCTGGAGCGCCGGCGCGGCTACAGATGCTTGTAGACGTCCTCCAGGGTGAGACCCTTCGCGATCATGAGCACCTGCAGGTGGTAGAGCAGCTGGGAGATCTCCTCGGCGGCGTCCTCGGTGGACTCGTACTCGGCGGCCATCCAGACCTCGGCGGCCTCTTCGACGACCTTCTTGCCGATGCCGTGCACGCCTGAGTCCAGCTCCGCGACGGTCCGCGAACCGGCCGGCCGCTCCACGGCCTTCGCGCTGAGTTCCTCGAACAGGGAATCAAAGGTTTTCACACCCCCTAGGCTATCGGCTCGGGGGGCGGACCCGTTCCGCGGGTGCCGCTGTGTGACGGAGGCCTCCAGGCTCATCGCTTCCATGACCGGAGGACCCCGGCGGTGGCAAGTGCGGCCGAGACCGCCTCGTGCCCCTTGTCCTCGGAGGAGCCGGGCAGTCCGGCGCGGTCCAGGCCCTGCTGCTCGGTGTCGCACGTCAGTACACCGAAGCCCACGGGTACGCCCGTGCGCACACTCACCTCGGTGAGGCCGGACGTCGCCGCCTGGCAGACGTACTCGAAGTGCGGAGTACCACCGCGGATGACGACGCCCAGCGCTGCGACGGCGTCGAAGTGTGGTGCGAGACGCGCTGCGGCGACGGGCAGCTCGAAGCTGCCGGGGACGCGGATCTCGGTCACCTCGGCTCCGGCTTCGGCTGCAGCCCGGCGGGCGCCGTCGAGCAATCCGTCCATGATCTGGGTGTGCCAGCTCGCGGCGATGATCGCCAGGCGCAGCGGCGCCCCTTCCTCCGAGGTCAGTCCGCTGATGTCGATGCTGGGTGCTCCGTGGCCGCTCATGGTTCTCCTTCGGTCGTGCTCGTCGGTCGTGCTGATCGGTCGTGCTGGTCGTCGAGGTGGTCGTCGAGGTGGGCGACGAGGTCCTTGATCGAGATGAGCGGAACCGCGTGGTCGTCCGCGAACCGGCGCAGCGCGGGCAGTCGCATCATGCTGCCGTCGTCGTGCACGAGTTCGGCGATGACGGCAGCGGGCCGTTTGCCCGCGAGGACGCTGAGTTCCACGCCCGCTTCCGTGTGGCCGGGCCGTTCGCGGACCCCGCCGGGAACCGCCCGCAACGGGAAGACGTGACCGGGCCGGGTGAGGTCGGCGGGCACGCTGCACGCATCGGCGAGCACCCTCGCGGTGCGCGCGCGGTCCGCCGCGCTGATTCCCGTGCTGACACCCGTCGCGGCATCGCACGACACCGTGTACGCCGTGCCCTTGGCATCCTCGTTGACCGCTGTCATCGGCGGGAGGACGAGCCTCTCGGCGTCGGCGGCCTGCAGGGGCACGCACAGCACGCCCGATGTCCAGCGGACGGTCCAGCCGACCAGTTCCGGCGTCGCGTCCTCGGCGGCGAAGACGATGTCCCCCTCGTTCTCCCGGTCCTCGTCATCGACGACGATGACGGCCCGACCCGCGGCGATCGCGTCGACGGCGTCCTGGACCGGGTCGAGCGGAATGGTCCCCGTCATTGTGCGCTGCCGGCGCCAGGGCCCTGGCGGGCGTCGACAGCAGCGAAGCCGAGGAGGCGCTCGGCGTACTTGGCGAGCACGTCCATCTCGAGGTTGACCGCATCGCCGATCGACTTCGCACCGAGGCCGGTCTCCTTGAGCGTGGTGGGGATCAGCCCGACCTCGAACCACTGCTCCGGCTCATCGGGTGAACTGACCGCGGTGACCGTCAGGGAGACTCCGTCGATCGCCACGGACCCCTTCTCCGCGGCATAGCGCCCGAGCTTCGCGGGCAGACCGAAGCGGAGCCGGTGCCAGGCACCGAGATCCTCGCGCTCGAGCAGCACGCCGACGCCGTCTACGTGCCCCTGCACCACATGCCCGTCGAGCCTGCCGCCGGCCGGGACGCAGCGCTCGAGGTTGACGGGCGCCCCCGGCTGCAACTCGCCGGTAGTGGTCCGCCGGAGGGTCTCCCCCATCACGTCGACGCCGATGCGGGGCCCGTCGAGCGTGACGGCCGTCAGGCACACCCCGTTGACGGCGATCGAGGCCCCGGGCGCCAGGCCCTTCCCGGTCTCGGGTGCCTCGAAGACGAGGAGACCGCTCTCACCGTCGGGTGTGAGCTCGAGTGAGACGACGCTGCCCTGCTCGGACACGATTCCTGTGAACACTGGTACTTCCTTCGGACGATCGGGCTTCGGATGTGCCGACGCGTGCTGTCGGCGTGCAACGGGTGGTGAATCAGGGGGCGGATGGCGGGGGCCGCAGGTGCAGCCGGACATCCGCGCCCAACTGCTGCACACCCGGACCGCCGGCGTCGTCGAGCATCCACCGGATGGCGTGGTCGAGCGTGGCCACGCCGAGTTCCGGGAAGGCAGGGGCGCCGTCCCCGAGGACCAACGGCGCCACGAAACTGACGAGTTCGTCCACGACTCCGGCCTGCAGGAAGGCCGAGGCGATCCGCGGACCGCCTTCGACCAGAAGGTGGCGCACTCCCCTGCCGTAGAGCTCGCCGAGGACCGCGTGCACGTCCCGGGTCGGCAGGTGGAGGAATCCCTCGCCCCTGATCGCGGCGCCCTCGGGCACGGGTGTCCGTCCCATGACGACCCGCAGACCTGCTCGACCGGCACCCGCGGGGGTATCCCGGTCGATGTCCCGGGCGGTGAGGCGGGGATTGTCGGCGAGGACCGTCCCGGTGCCGACCAGGACGGCGTCGGCCAGGGCCCTGATCCTATGGCCGTCCGCGCGGGCCTCGGCACCCGTGATCCACTGGCTCGAGCCGTCGGCCGCCGCCACGCGCCCATCGAGCGACTGCGCGGACTTCAGGGTGACGAAGGGTCGCTGCGCGATGAGTGCGGCGCTCCAGCGCTCATTGAGCTGATACGACAGGGCTGCCTCGACCCCGCCGACGCACGGGATGCCCGCTTCCCGCAGCCGCCGCGCTCCCCCGGCGGCTGCACCATTGATGTCGGCGGCCGCGTAGACGACCCTCGCCGCTCCGGCGTCGATCAGGGCTTCACTGCACGGTCCGGTCCTGCCGGTGTGGTTGCACGGCTCGAGCGTCACCACCATGGTCGCGCCCCGTGGATCGTTGCCGCGGGAGCGCGTATCCGCGAGTGCTGCCGGTTCGGCGTGCATGGTTCCGGCACCACGGTGGTACCCCTCGCCGAGGATGGCACCGTCGGCAGAGAGGACGACGGCGCCGACGAGGGGATTGGCGCCCCGCACACCGCGACCGGCAAGGTCCAATGCGTGCAGCATCGCGGCCGCCTCTGCTCCGCTGATGGGCGTCGGCGTACTCATCGGAGGGTCGGATCCGGCAGGAGGGTCTCGATACTGGGCTTGGCGGTGTGCTGAGCGCGGGCCCACACGAAGAACCCGACCAGGGTGAAGGCTCCGTAGAACACGTACATGAAGGCACTGGCGTAGTAGCCGGCACTGAAGAGCAGGGGCACCCCGACGATGTCGACGGCGACCCACACGAGCCAGAACTCGACCCACCCTTTGGCCATGCCGTAGGTCGCCAGCAGGGATCCCACGAAGGTCCATGCATCGGCCCAGACGGGCTCGTAGGAGCCGAGCATGCGGAAGAGGGGCGTGAGCGCGAAGGTGCCGACGATCATGAAGGCGACCATGCCGAGGCGGGCCCTGCTTCCGGCCCATTGCGGCGTCACCGCCTGCCCGCCGCGGTGCCGGCTGGCCTGCCACTGCCGCCACCCGTAGATCGAGACGGCTATGAACATGACCTGGCGTCCGGCCTGCCCCAGCAGGTTCGCGGCACTCTCCGCGCCGAAAACTGATCCGAGGAAGACCGTCAGGAGCAGGAGGTTGCCCGCGATTCCTACGGGCCAGGCCCAGACCCGGCGACGCATCCCGCCGAGGGCGCTGAGGAGGCCGAAGACATTGCCCACCACTTCGCGGAGCAGGAGGGAACCACTGCCTACGGGAATGCGGGCCTCGAACAGCCACTGCAGAAAATCCATTCCGATCCTTCGCCGATACGACGGCTCCGGGCAATGGCAGCAGGAAGGACGGAGCTGTCGCGGGCGTGCCGTGACAGGTAACGCGACCCGTCAGGCGGGCAGCGCCGATGTCCTGCTGTTCGTGCTTCTCCCATCCAGACTTTAACTGTCGGTCCCGGAATTCCACCGGCTCAACCGTTCCCGACCCGCGGTTGCGGGGCGTTGAACGGGTCGCGGACTATCACCGCCGGTTCGGACTTACACCGACCCCGGAGCACGTACTGCCCCGATTATTTCACAGCGAGCCCGCGCACCGGGCCGGACCGTCACAATTCGTCCGACAGCGATCATCCGACGACGCCCGGGGCCTGGCACGCCGTCGACCGGGGCCGGACACGACGTCGACCGGCGGCGCGTGCAGGGGCGCGTCGGGAACAGACAGGACAGGACACCCCGCGCGGGGTGCCCTGTCCTTCTGTTCTTCGCGTCCTTCTATTCTTCGCAGATGCCGATCGCCCGTCGGCCCGGCGGTCAGGTCCGTCCGGACGTCAGGCAGTCAGGCCTCGGTCTTCGGCTTGGCGTCGACGCCGGCTTCCTTGCGCTGCTGCGCGGTGATCGGCGCGGGCGCGGCGGTCAGGGGGTCGTACCCGCCGCCCGACTTGGGGAAGGCGATGACGTCGCGGATCGAGTCGGTGCCGGCGAGGAGGGACACCACGCGGTCCCAACCCAGAGCGATTCCGCCGTGCGGAGGCGCACCGTACTTGAAGCCCTCGAGCAGGAATCCGAACTTCTCCTGCGCCTCCTCGGGTCCGAGGCCCATGACGGCGAACACTCGCTCCTGCACGTCCCGGCGATGGATACGGATCGAACCGCCACCGAGTTCATTGCCGTTGCAGACGATGTCGTAGGCGTAGGCCAGGGCATTCTCGGGATCCGTGTCGAATGTGTCGAGGAACTCGGGCTTCGGCGACGTGAAGGCATGGTGGACGGCAGTCCAGGCACCACCGCCGACGGCGACATCGCCCGCAGCTACTGCAGCGGATGCCGGCTCGAACATGGGCGCGTCCACCACCCACACGAAGGCCCAGTCGCCTTCCTTGATCAGTCCCGTCCGGCGCCCGATCTCAACACGAGCGGCGCCGAGGATGGCCCGCGACGACGCCCTGTCGCCGGCAGCGAAAAAGATGCAGTCGCCAGGGTTGGCGCCGGTGGCAGCTGCGATGCCCTCACGCTCGGCGTCCCTGAGGTTCTTCGCAACGGGTCCGCGGAGGCTGCCGTCGTCGTCGATCAGGACGTACGCGAGGCCCTTGGCGCCGCGCTGCTTGGCCCACTCCTGCCAGGCATCGAGCTGGCGGCGGGGCTGCGAGGCGCCTCTGGGCATGACGACCGCGCCGACGTACGGCGCCTTGAAGACACCGAATTCGGTGTCCTTGAAGAACTCGGTCAGCTCGGTCAGCTCGAGACCGAACCGGAGATCGGGCTTGTCGGAGCCGTATCTTGCCATCGCATCGGCGTGGGTCATGCGGCGGATGGGCAGGGGGATCTCGACGTCGATGAGCTTCCAGAGTGCGGAGACGAGCTGCTCGCCGAGGGCGATGATGTCGTCCTCCTCCACGAAGCTCGCCTCGATGTCCAGCTGGGTGAACTCCGGCTGGCGGTCGGCGCGGAAGTCCTCGTCGCGGTAGCAGCGGGCAAGCTGGTAGTACTTCTCGAACCCGCCGACCTGGAGGAGCTGCTTGAACAGCTGCGGAGACTGCGGCAGGGCGTACCAGGAGCCCGGAGCGAGCCGCGCGGGCACCAGGAAGTCCCGCGCACCCTCGGGTGTGGAGCGGGTCAGCGTGGGAGTCTCGATCTCCACGAAGCCGTCCCTGTGCAGCAGCTCGCGCGCCACGCGGCTCGCCTCGGACCGCAGGCGCAGGTTGGCCTGGGGGCCCGGCCGGCGCAGGTCGAGGTAGCGGTGCCGCAGGCGCGCTTCCTCGCCCACCTCCACATGCTCGTCGATCTGGAACGGCAGCGGGTCGGAGGTGTTGAGGATGGTCACGGTGTCCGCGATCACCTCGATCGCCCCTGTCGGCAGCGCCGGGTTCTCGTTGCCCTCGGGGCGCTGCTGGACCGACCCGACGATCTGCAGGACGTACTCGTTGCGCAGGCTGGAGAAGACAGCCTCCTCGCGCACCACGACCTGGGCGACGCCGGACGCGTCCCTGAGGTCGAGGAACGCCACTCCGCCGTGGTCGCGGCGGCGGGCTACCCACCCCGCCAGGGTGACCGTTTGTCCTACGTGCTCGGGCCGAAGGGAGCCGAGTTCATGCGTGCGGAGCACAGCATTCCTTCCCACAGATGTGTCAGATGAGTCGCAGGCGAGCTGCACCTGCCTAGAGTAACTTCAAGCCCGACCAACATTACCGGTCCGCGTCCTACCGACCGGCCGGACCGGGCGGACCGGGCGCCGGTGCCCGGATTTCCACTCACGAGGAGGCACATGCAGCAGCAACCGGGGCTACGCCGCGCGATGGGTGGCTTCGACGCCACGACCGTCGGGGTGGGGGCCATGATCGGGGCCGGAGCCTTCGTGATCTTCGCGCCGGCAGCTGCCGCTGCCGGGCCGTTGCTGCCGCTGGCCGTCGTAATCGCGGGTTTCGTCGCCTACTGCAACGCCTCGGCGACGGCGTCCCTCGCCGTGCGCTACCCGTCGAGCGGCGGAACCTACCTGTACGGACGCGAGCAGCTGGGTCACTGGACGGGTTTCGTCGCAGGCTGGGGATTCGTCACCGGCAAGCTCGCCTCGTGCGCAGCCATGGCCCTCACGTTCGGGCTCTACGCCGCCCCCGGCGCGGAGAAGCCCGCCGCGGTGGCCGCCGTCGTCGCGCTCACGACGGTCAATCTGCTCGGGGTCACCCGGACCGCCCTCGCCACGCGAGCCATCGTCTCACTCGTCGTACCCGTCCTCGCCTTCGTGATCGTCG
Source organism: Arthrobacter sp. NamB2 (assembly GCF_005281365.1). Lineage (NCBI taxonomy): Bacteria > Bacillati > Actinomycetota > Actinomycetes > Micrococcales > Micrococcaceae > Arthrobacter > Arthrobacter sp. NamB2. The sequence continues at coordinate 61,967 of NZ_SZWI01000004.1, forward strand.
TCGGCTTCTCCACCCCGCCGGCACGAGAGTCCCTCGCCGGCGGGGTGCCAGGACCGGGCGGCGTCCTGCAGGCGTCGGCGCTGCTGTTCTTCGCCTTCGCCGGGTACGCCAGGATCGCCACGATGGGCGAGGAGGTCCGCGAGCCGCGCAGGAACATCCCTGCGGCGATCTTCGGCGCCCTCGGTTTCACGGCGCTGCTGTACCTGCTCCTGGCGCTCTCGCTCCTGCACGCTCTCGGGGTCGGAGCGCTTGCCGATGCGACCGCACCCCTTCGGGACGTCATGGACGTAGCCGTCCCGGGTGAAGGATCGACCGGTCGGGGCGGGGCCGTCGTCACCCTTGCCGCCGCGCTGGCCAGTCTCGGTGCATTGCTCGCGCTCATCGCCGGCGTCGGCCGAACCACCCTCGCGATGGCTCGCGGCCGGGACCTTCCGCACGTGTTCGCAAGGGTATCCGCCCGGTTCGGCGTGCCGTGGGCCGCCGATACCGCTGCAGCCGTCGTGGTGATCGTCCTCCTGCTGGCCACCGACGTACTCACCGTCGTCGGGTTCTCCAGCTTCGGAGTGCTGCTGTACTACGCGATCGCGAACGTCTCGGCATTCACGCTCACCGAGCGGCAGTGGTACTCGCCACGGTGGCTCAACGTGGTCGGCGCGGCCTGCTGCCTGGTCCTCGCCTTCACGCTTCCCCCGGTATCGGTGCTGACGATGCTGGCGGTGCTCGCGATGGGCGTCGCTGCGCGGGCCCTCGTCCTGGCCCTGCGGCGCAGACGGGCCTGACCCTGCGGCGCGTGTACACCGGGCGATGCGTAGGGCCCTCGACGGCGTCCCTGCTCTCCGACGTCGGAGAGCAGGGACGCCGTGCCGCGTCAGGACTTCGCGACGACCGGTCGCAGGTCTCCGGCAGGAGGCGCCCAGGACGCGGGGTCCGCCGCGACCTGGTCCCCGGAGCGGATGTCCTTGACCTCGTGCGCGCCCTCCGCCGAGGTGAACCAGACGAACGGGATGCCGCGGCGATCGGCGAACTTGATCTGCTTGCCGAACTTCTCCGCACTCGCGGCGACCTCGGCGGAGATCCCGCGGCTCCGGAGCGACGACGCGACATCCTGTGCCTGCGACCACGAGTCGTCGTCGGCCAGCGTCACGAGGACAGCGGTGGGCACGGATCGGGACACCGTCGCGAAGCCCTGGCTGAGGATGCGGGAGACGATACGCGTGACGCCGATGGACAGCCCGACGCCGGGGAACGTCCGGTTGCCCTTCCGCGCCAGGGCGTCGTATCGACCACCCGAGCAGATGGATCCGAGTCCCTCGTGTCCATTGAGGACGGTCTCGTAGACCGTGCCCGTGTAGTAGTCGAGGCCCCGCGCGATGCTGAGGTCGGCCACGACGCGGCCCGGTGCCCGCCGCGAGGCCTCCCCTACCACCTGCCGCAATTCCTCGAGGCCCTCCTCGAGGAGGTCGTCCGTGACCCCGAGTGCCCTGACGCGCTCGACGAACGATGTGTCGGACGTACGGATGCCTGCCAGGTCGAGGGCGAGACGGATCTGATCGTCGTCCGCGCCGACCTCGTCCCGCAGGAGTCCGCCGACCTTCTCCGCCCCGATCTTCTCGAGCTTGTCGATGCTCCTCAGCACGGCCGCGGTGTCCGCGAGGCCGATGGCGCGGTAGAACCCCTCCGCGAGCTTGCGGTTGTTGACGCGCAGCGTGAATTCCGGGATCGGGAGGGCTCCGAGGGCCTCGACAACGGCGAGGGCGAGTTCGACGTCGTACCGGAACGGCAGGACGCCGTCGCCCACCACGTCGATGTCCGCCTGCGTGAACTCGCGGGCCCTGCCCTCCTGCGGGCGCTCACCCCGCCAGCACTTCTGGATCTGGAACCTCCGGAAAGGGAAAGCCAGATGTCCCGCGTTCTCGACGACGTACCGCGCGAAGGGCACCGTCAGGTCGTAGTGGAGCGCAAGCCCGCTCTCGGACGCGGACGCCTCATCGGCCTGCAGGCGGGAGACGGCGTACACCTCCTTGTCGATCTCGCCCTTGCGCAGGAGATGATCGACCGTCTCGACGGCACGCGTCTCGATGCTCGAGAACCCGTGCAGTTCGAACGTACGCTGCAGCACCTCCAGCACGTGGAGCTCGATCAGGCGCTCCTCCGGAAGCCATTCGGGAAAGCCGGACAGTGATGCCTTGCGGGCCATGGGTAGGTCTCCTCCTGCGCGGGGGTTGCCGGTCGCGCCACCCCCGGCTCGGGGCAGACGGACGGTTCTGCGGCCTCAATCCTAGGGGCCGGGGCACGCCCGCGGGAAAAGGCCACCACCGGCCACCCCTGGCCGTCCACGCGAACGCGGCCCTGCCCGGCGTGGGGACGATCACGGCCCAATGGGTAAAGTAGCCTCGGGGCAGGTTTCATCGCTCCGGCACTCGGGTCGGTTGCTGCATCAGTAACCGAGCGGCTCTGCCGCGGAAGTCCCGTCCTGCCGGACCGATAGACTCCTAGACCCTGCATGAAATGGCCCCGGCGTTGCTCACGGCCATACGACGAGCGAAAGACTTCTAGCGGTGACAGACAGTCAGCAATCCGACGAAACGACCATCGGCCAGGACGCACGCGATACTGCGGCAGGCGATGGCACCTCCTCCCCGACCGCGACAGCCGTGACCGATGGTTCCGATGGTGCCGCAGCCGCACCGAACGAGGCTTCCCCGGGCGAGTCCGCGGACGAGGTTCCCGCGGGCGACTCCGTGAAGGAGGTCGTGCAGGGCGCTGCAGAGGAAGCAGACGCGACGGCGGCAGTTGCCGACGGCACTCCGGAAGCGGAAGCAGCGGCTCCTGTCGAGGTGCCCGGCCCGGCCCACGCAGCCTCGGACTCACCCTCTTCCGAGGAACATCCGGCAGAGCCGGCCGAAGCCCTGGCACCGGAAGCCCCCGAGGCGGCCGAGCCTTCCGTACCGCTGGCGGCCGAGGCTGCTCCGTTGAACGCGCCGTCGCCCCGCACCGCTGCCCCCCGCCCGCCGTTGCCTACAGCCATGGCGCCCCGCTCGCAGAAGAAGACCTCGCAGCCGGTCGCAGCACCGCCCGCGCACAGTACGTCGCTCGAGGAAGCCGGCAGGTTCGCGCGTGTCGAGGAGGACGGCCACGTCTTTCTGCTCGTCGAGGGTGCCGAGCACCCCGTGGGCCAATACCCCGACGCCACGCGCGAGGAGGCCCTGGCATACTTCGTCCGCAAGTACGACGACATCGTGAGCCAGGTTGCACTGCTCGAACAGCGTGTGCAGGCGAAAGCCCCGTCGTCGGACATGGCCAAGACCGCCAAGCACCTGCGTGCGCAGGTCGGCGAACGCAAGATGGTGGGCGACGTCCTCGCCCTCGAGGCACGGATCGACGCCCTGCTCGAAGCCGTGAGCGGCCTGGAGAAGGCGGAACGTGCTGTGCAGGACGAGCTCAAGGCGAAGGAGCTGGCTGCCCGGGAAGCCATCGTGGCTGAAGCGGAGGAGCTTGCGGGACGGGACCCCTCCACCGTCCAGTGGAAGGCCAGCAGCACGCGCATGAACGAACTGTTCGAGCTCTGGAAGGCCGCCCAGAAGAACGGGCCCAGGCTCGGCCGGGGCACCGAGGACGCGCTCTGGAAGCGTTTCCGGTCGGCTCGCACGGTGTTCGACCGCCACCGCCGCGCCTACTTCTCACAACTGGACAGCGACAACGCCGAGGCCAAGCAGGCCAAGGAAGCGCTCATCCAGCGGGCCGAGCAGCTTGCGGGCTCCACTGATTGGGCCCAGACAGCCGCTGAATACCGGCAGTTGATGGACGAGTGGAAGGCGTCCAAGCGCGCCAGCCGCAAGGACGACGACGCCCTCTGGGCGCGCTTCCGTGCGGCACAGGATCGCTTCTTCGAGGCTCGCAAGGCCGCGAACGAGGCCGTCGACGAAGAGTACGCGGGGAATTTGGTGGTCAAGGAGGCACTGCTCAAGGAAGCCAAGCAGATCCTGCCCATCAAGGACCTCGCCGCTGCCAAGAAAGCGTTGCAGTCCATTCGTGACCGCTGGGACGAAGCGGGCAAGGTGCCGCGCTCGGAGATGGGTCGTATCGACGCCGGTCTGCGCCAGGTCGAGGACGCGATCAAGGCCGCGGACGAAGAACACTGGACGAAGACGAATCCCGAGACGAAGGCGCGCACCAACAGCGCCCTGAGCCAGCTCGAAGCAACGATCGCCCAGCTGAAGGACGACCTCGCCGACGCCGAACGCGCGGGGAACGCGAAGAAGATCGCCTCCGCGAGGGAAGCGCTGGCAGCCCGCCAGCAGTGGCTCGAGATGCTGCAGAAGTCGGCACAGGACTTCTCCTAGCACCAGTCCCTGCCCGAAAGCCCTCCGGCCCCGTTGTCCACAACAGGGCCGGAGGGCTTTCGTGTCGGTCCACGAGTGGTGATGCTGGACCAATGCCTCCCCTGGACAGCGCCCATGCGGCAGCACCCCCCGAACGGGTCCTGGGGCCCGGCGCCCCTCCGGTGACCTCCACCGGAGGGGCGCTGCTCCACGCCGGTGACACCTTCACCTCCGCCGAACTGCAGTCCATGCGGCTCGACGGGCTCGTTCGCCTCGTGATCGGGAACTCCTACCTCCGCAGCGACTTCAGGGAGGACGCCGTGACGAGGTCGCAGGCCGCCGCGCGTAGCGTCCCGCAATCCGTCCGCCCCCGCGTCGCCCTGGGGCGCTCCTGCGCCGCCTGGATCTACGGCTGCGCACCGCCGCCGTCGCTCATCAGCCTGGTGACGGATCATCGGCGGCGGACCACCGCCCTGCCGCCGTTCACACCCGCGGTCATGCACCAGGTGGCGCTCGGCCCGTTCGACGTCAACCTCGTGGGAGGGGTTTCCGTGACGACTCCGCTCCGAACGGCGCTCGACATAGCCGTGCACGGTGAGGACGGCGACGCAGTATCCATCCTGCAGGCCATCGGTGCGGCACGTGAGCTCGCCTGCCCGCTGCGGCTCGTGGAGGCGGCACTCATGACCGCTCCTCGCGTTCCGGGCAAGACACGCGCACTCACGCGGTTGCGCGCCGCCCAGAGGCTTCCCGGTGGCGAGTGATACTCGACGCGCTCAGGAGCGGCGCTGCGACCCGGTGGTCCGATACACGTCGAAGACACCGTCAATACGCCGTACCGCACTCAGGATGTGGTTGAGGTACTTCGGATCACCCATCTCGAACGCGAAGCGCGACATGGCTACCCGATCGGAGGACGTGTTGACGTTCGCAGCGAGGATGTTCACATGGTTCTCGGCGAGCACGCTCGTGACGTCCGAGAGCAGGCTCTTCCGGTCCAGGGCCTCGACCTGGATCTCCACGAGGAAGACGCTCGACTGCGTAGGCGCCCACTCCACGGGCACGATTCGGTCCGGCTGGTCACGCAGTTCCTGCACGTTGCGGCAGTCGTTCCGGTGGACCGACACGCCCGATCCCCGCGTGACGAACCCGATAATCGGGTCGGGTGGGACGGGCGTGCAGCAGCGGGCGAGCTTGACCCATACGTCGCCGACGCCGCGGACCGTGACGCCGGAGTCGGAGAACTTGGGACGGCGAGGCTGCGTGGCGACCGCCGTCTCCGCGATGTTCTCCTCGGCTCCCTCGTGACCACCCATCAGGGCAACGAGGCGCTCGATGACGTTCTGCGCAGAGGTGTGCCCGTCCCCGACTGCCGCGTACAGGGCGGAGATGTCCTGATGACGGAGTTCCTCGGCCACCGTCATCAGCGCGCTGTGCGTCATCATGCGCTGCAGTGGCAGGTTCTGCTTGCGCATGGCGCGCGTCAGCAGTTCCTTGCCCTTGTCGATCGCCTCTTCGCGACGCTCCTTGGTGAACCACTGCCGGATCTTGTTCCGAGCCCGAGGGCTCTTGACGAAGCCTTGCCAGTCCTGACTCGGCCCGGCACCTTCGGCCTTCGAGGTGAAGATCTCCACCCAGTCACCGTGGTTGAGCTCGCTGTTCAGGGGCACGAGCTTTCCGTTGACCCTCGCGCCGATGGTCCTGTGACCGACCTCGGTGTGGACGGCATAGGCGAAATCGACCGGCGTCGATCCGGCCGGCAGCGCCATCACCTCACCCTTGGGCGTGAAGACGAAGACCTCGCGCGCATTGATCTCGAACCGCAGGGAATCGAGGAACTCATCCGGATCGGACGTCTCCTGCTGCCAGTCCACGAGGCTGCGCAGCCAGCCCATATCGCCGTTGTCGGACGCCTCGAGCTGCCTGCCCCCGCTCTTGTACTTCCAGTGGGCGGCAACGCCGTACTCCGCGCGGCGGTGCATGTCGTGCGTCCGAATCTGGATTTCGACCGGCTTGCCGCCGGGACCGATCACCGTGGTGTGCAGCGACTGGTACATATTGAACTTCGGCATTGCGATGTAGTCCTTGAACCGCCCGGGCAGGGGATTCCATCGCGAATGCAGCGAGCCGAGGGTCGCGTAGCAATCGCGGACGCTGTCCACCAGCACGCGCACGCCCATCAGGTCATGGATGTCGTCGAAGTCCTTACCCCTCACGATCATCTTCTGGTAGATGGAGTAGTAGTGCTTGGGCCTGCCCGTGATCGTCGCCTTGATCTTCACGGCACGCAGGTCTTCCTCGATCTGGTTACGGACGAGGCTGAGGTGCTTCTCCCGCTCGGGCGTCCTGTCCCCCACCATCCGCACGATCTCCTCGTACACCTTGGGATGCAGTGCGGCGAAGGACAGGTCCTCGAGCTCCCACTTGATGGTGTTCATGCCCAGCCGGTGCGCGAGGGGTGCGAAGATCTCGAGAGTCTCGCGGGCCTTCTTCGCCGACGAGGCGGGCGAGACGAAGCGCCAGGTCCGTGCGTTGTGCAGGCGGTCCGCCAGCTTGATGACCAGCACCCGGATGTCCTTCGCCATCGCCACGACCATCTTGCGGACGGTCTCGGCCTGGGCAGCATCTCCGAAGGAGACCTTGTCGAGCTTCGTGACGCCGTCCACGAGCATCGTGACCTCGGGCCCGAAGTCACGCCGGAGCTCGTCGAGCGTGTAGGACGTGTCCTCCACCGTGTCATGCAGCAGGGCGGCCGCGAGGGTGGTGCCGGTCATGCCCAGCTCCGCGAGGATCGTGGCGACGGCCACGGGGTGCGTGATGTACGGGTCCCCGCTCTTGCGGGTCTGGCCTTCGTGACTCCGTTCCGCCACGAGGTAGGCCCGCTGGATGAGGTCGAGGTCTTCCTTCGGGTTGTTCGCCCGAACGGTGCGGAGCAGGGGCTCGAGAACCGGCGAGTAGCCCGAGGAGCCTCGACCGGTCAGCCGGGCGATGCGTGCGCGGGTGCGCCCCCGCCGACCCGGCGCAGCCTGATCGGCACTCGTTGCGGACGGCGCTGAGCCGGGCGACGCCGGTTGGACCAGTCCGCGGGCAGGGCCAGGGCGCAGGGAATCGGTGGCGATCGGGCCGGGCACGCCTGGCACCTCGCCCTGTCCGCCTCCGGGCCGTACTGCGGGATCCACCGCTTCAGCCATTCACAGTCCCTCAATCTCGATCTCGGACCCGAAAGGATTCAAGATGCCACAGGTAACGCGACAACTCCAAGTCTAGCTGGGCTTTTAACTGCTTCAGCCGCAGGATACCCGGTCCGGGTCCCTGCGGCTGAAGCGTATGCTGCGCGCGGCGGCGCCGCTCGGTCAGGTGTGTCGTCAGGCAGATGCGGCTTCTAGGGTGCGCCTCTCCCGGACCTTCTTCTCCTGTTTCCGCAGCTCCGGTTCGTTCAGCCGAAGCGCCGCGTAGAGCGGCGCCGCGATGAAGATGGTGCCCAGCGTTCCGAGGATGATGCCGATGAACAGGGCCAACGAGAGATCCTGCAGCGTGCCGGCTCCCAGCAGGAAAGCGCCGATGAACAGGATGGAGGCAACCGGCAGGATAGCGACGACAGAGGTGTTGATCGACCGCACGAGTGTCTGGTTCACGGCGAGATTGACCTGCTCGGCGAACGTGCGCTTGGTCGAGATCGCGACGTCGGCGGTGTTCTCCCGGATCTTGTCGAACACCACGACGGTGTCGTACAACGCGTAACTGAGGATCGTCAGGAATCCGATGATCGCCGACGGCGTGACCTCGAAGTCGCTGAGCGAGTACAGGCCCGCGGTGACGACCATGACCACCACGAGCGCGACCATCGCGGCAAGCGCCATCTTCCACGTCCGGAAGTAGATTGCCATCAGGATGGCTGCCAGCAGGACGAAGACGCCGAATCCGATGAGGGCCTGGCGGCTGACGTCCTCGCCCCATGTCGGGCCGACGAAGCTCGAGGTCACCTGGTCCGCCTCCACACCGTAGCCGCTGACGAGGTTGTCACGGACGCTCAGGGTCTGATCGTCGGACAGTCGTTCTGTCTGGATACGCATGGTGTCGGGAGCGATATTCGTGACGCGAGGAACGGCGTCGGACACGACATCGGTCACGGCGGCCTCACCGACGGCGACGTCTGTGTTCTCGGTCGCGGAGACCGTGAACTCGGAGCCTCCCCGGAAGTCGATGCCCAGGTTGAAGCCCCCCTTGACCACCGGGATGATGATCGAGATCAGCACTGCGAGCCCTGCGATGAGGAACCAGAGGTTCCGCTTCGCGACGAAGGGGTAGGAGCGCTTCCCCGAATACAGCTCGTTGCCGAACGTGGCAAAGCTTGTGCGGCTCATTCGTTGTTCTCTTTCTGGGAAGAACCGGTGCGCGCGGCGAGGGAGGAGCCGGTTCGCCCGGCGGCGGTCGAACCGGTGCGGGCGGCGACAGCCTCCTGCTGCTCTGCGCGTCGGCGCTCAGCGATGGTCATACGGCGTTCGGCCTCGGCCGCGGCGCCCTTGTTCTTGGTGCGGGTGACGACGACGGGCTTCTCGCCGGGCTCGCGCAGGCGGCCTGCGCCGCGGTACAGCGGGATTCCGCCGAGGCGGCTCGGGTCCAGTCCCGACCATGGGTGGCCCTCACCGAAGAACCTGGTCTTCGCCAGCAGCCGCAGGACCGGGTGCGTGAAGAGGAAGACGACGACGAGGTCCGCGATGGCCGTCAGGCCGAGCGTGAACGCGAAGCCCCGGACGTTCCCGACGGCGACGAAGTAGAGCACCAGCGCGGCGAGCAAGTTCACGGCCTTCGAGGCGAGGACGGTGCGCTTGGCGCGACGCCAGCCGTTCTCGACGGCCGAGATCAGCCCGCGGCCGTCGCGTAGCTCGTCACGGATACGCTCGAAGTAGACGATGAACGAGTCGGCCGTCTGGCCGATGGCCACGATGAGGCCGGCGACACCCGCGAGGGACAGCCGGTAGTTCTCCGTCCAGCCGAGGATGCAGATCGCCAGGTAGGTGAGGATTCCGGCCACCACGAGCGAGGCGATGGTCACCAGACCCAGCAGTCGGTACTGGAACATCGAATACACCGCCACGAGCACCAGGCCGATGAGCCCCGCGATCAGGCCGAGCCGGAGCTGGTCGGCGCCGAGTGTTGCCGAGATCTGCTGCTCGCTCTGGATCTCGAAGCTGATCGGCAGGGCTCCGTACTTGAGCTGCTCCGACAGGGCCGCCGCGGATTCCTCCGTGAAGTTGCCACTGATCTGCGGGTTGCCGTCCGCGATGACCGCATTGGTGGTCGGGGCGGAGACGATCCGGCCGTCGAGCACGATCGCGAACTGATTGCGTGGATCGCCCTGCCCGATCGCGTAGAGGCGCTCGGTGACCTCGCGGAAGGTCCGGGTGCCCTCGTCATTGAAGTCGATGTTCACGGCCCAGGTGTTGAGCGCCTGACCCTGCGCGCTGCGCTGCAGGCCGTAGCTGGCCGTGGAGATGTCGGTGCCGGGAACTTCGACGGGTCCGAGGATGTACTTGCCCTGCGTGTCGGGTTCGCAGGCGACCATCGGCTTGTCGGCGGGAGCCGGCTCCTCCGCTGGTTCCAGGGCAGCGGGATCGAGGCAGTCGAGTGCCTCGAATTCCTTGTAGAGCTCAGGGGTGATCCAGTTGGGGTCACTCGCGTTCTGCGGCTCCGCGGCGGGCTTGGGAAGCTGGTCGTCCGGGGTCGGGGTCTCCGCCGCAGGCGCCTGCCCTGGTCCGCCGGCGAGCACCGGGCGGAACTCCATCTGCGCGGACGCCTGGATCAGGTCCCGGGTCTCCGGGTCCGGAGTACCGGGGAGGGAGACGATGACGTTCTGACCGGACTGCGTGTTGATCTCGGCTTCGGCCACACCGGAGCCGTCGACGCGCTGGCGAATGATCTCCACCGCCTGGTCGAGCTGTTCCGGTGTGATCTCGCTACCGCCCTGGACCCGAGGTGCCAGGATCATCTGGGTTCCGCCCTCGAGGTCGAGGGCCAGGCGGGGGCTCCAACTTGCGGTGCTCCAGTAGGATCCTGCCCCCAGCAGGATCGCGAGCAGTGCTGTCAATGCGCCCAGCCAGACTAGTGTCCGCTTGGCCGCCGTCCCGGGACCGGTACGAGGCATGGTGAGGTTTCCTTATTCATTGGCGCGTCGAGTACGCCGGTTGGTCCTGACGGGCTCCCGCTGAGTACCGGAGCCCGGGAAATACTAGTTGTCTGGGTTTGCTTTGGGGTCGCGTGGGCCTCGCGCCTCGCGATTCTCGCCTGCGATCCGCTCACGGTCGAGCCGCTCGAGCGTCTCCTCCGGCGTCTCGACGCTCGAAGAACCGCCGGTGGTTCCGGCAGGGGTTCCGGCAGGGGTCCCGGCAGGGGAGGAATCAGCGACCCTACGGTCGGCGTCGAGCGACGAGGCGTCGTCGGGGACGGTGGTGGCCCCGATGGCGTCTTCGTCGACGCTGTCATCGGCACCGGCGGATTCCTGCTGCACCACCTTGGACAGTGCCTGTGTGTGCACCGTCGCGTGCGTACCGGGCGAGAGCTCGAGGACGGCCTTGTTGTTCTCCTGATCGATGGAGACGATCGTGCCGAAGAGTCCGAACTGCGTCATGACCTCCGTGCCGGGCTCCATCTGCGTGCGCATCTCCTTCACCTGCTGCTGCGCTTTCCGCTGCCTGCGGAACATGGTGAAGATCAGGAAGGCCAGCGCCAGCGGCAGCAGGAGGGAGAAGATGTCGAATGACTGTCCATCTCCGGAGGCGGTCTGGGCGACTACATGTGCAAGCACTAGAAAAATCCGTTCCTGGGACTGGGTGTGGGCGGCAGGACTGTGCCCCGGCACACATCGTGAGACACCAGTCTAAAGGGGAATCCTGAGCGCTCCTGCGTCAGGAGTCCGGCTGTGCCCAACTGTCAAGACTTGTTTCCGTTCCCAGCAGGTCTTCCGGCGCGACGGAGAACAGGTCCTCCGGCATGGCGGCAGCGACGTTCGGAGGCATTACGAGTCCGAGGTGCTTCCACGCGGCTGCTGTCGCGATCCGGCCGCGCGGCGTGCGTCCGAGCATTCCTTCGCGGACGAGGTAGGGCTCAGCGACCGTCTCGACCGTCTCCGGTTCCTCGCCGACGGCGATCGCGAGCGTCGACAGGCCCACCGGTCCCCCGTTGAACTTGGTGATCAGCGCGGTGAGGACGGAACGGTCCAGACGGTCCAGGCCGCGAGCATCCACCTCGTACATGTCGAGCGCGGCACTCGCCGCTCGCGCGTCGATGAGTTCCATGCCGTGCACCAGAGCCCAGTCCCTGACGCGCCGGAGCAGCCGGTTGGCGATTCGCGGCGTACCTCGTGATCGGCCGGCGATCTCGGCGAAGGCGGCCGAGTTGACCTTCATGTCCATCAGCATCGCGGAGCGGCGGAGCACCAGCTCGAGCTCCTCCGTGGAGTAGAACTCGAGGTGGCCCGTGAAGCCGAAGCGGTCCCGGAGCGGCCCCGGCAGGAGCCCCGCGCGGGTCGTCGCGCCGACAAGGGTGAAGGGCGGCAATTCCAGCGGGATCGCCGTTGCGCCGGGACCCTTGCCGACGATGATGTCGACGCGGAAGTCCTCCATCGCCATGTACAGCATCTCCTCCGCGGGCCGTGACATGCGGTGGATCTCGTCGAGGAAGAGCACCTCTCCCTCGGTCAGGGAGGAGAGGATCGCCGCGAGGTCCCCGGCGTGCTGGATCGCAGGGCCCGACGAGATGCGGAGGGGCGCATTCATCTCCGCGGCAATGATCATCGCGAGCGTCGTCTTCCCGAGACCTGGAGGGCCGGACAGGAGGACGTGGTCCGCGCTGCGTCCGCGCAGACGCGAGGCCTCCAGTACCAGCGACAGTTGCCGGCGTACCCGCTTCTGGCCGACGAAGTCGTCGAGGTTCTTGGGCCGCAGGGCCGCCTCGACGGCCCGGTCCTCCGGATCCGCAGCCGCGGCCACGAGCGGTGCGTCGTCGGGGTGCTGGTCCGTCATCGGATCGCCTGCGGGCGGACGGAACTCCGCGCGCCGTCCTGGCCGAGCCGTCGGAGCGTCAGTTTCAGGATCTGTCCGACGTCGCCGGTGGCGGCGACCTCCGGAGCATCAGCCACGGCTGCGTCGATCGCTGCCCCGGCGTCCTTCTCGGACCAGCCGAGGCCCATCATCGCGGTGAGGACCTGGCCCTGCCACGTCTGCTGTTCCGCCCCGGGCTTGGATTCGAGGGGCACCAGCTTCCCTGCCAGCTCGAGCACGATACGACGGGCACCCTTCGGCCCGATCCCGGGCACCTTGCTGAACGCCTTGTCGTCACCGGACGACGCCGCGATACGGATGGCGTCGGGTGCGTGGACGGCGAGGACGGCGAGGGCGAGGCGTGGCCCGACGCCGCTCACGGCCAGGAGCGTCTCGAACACCTCCCGCTGTTCCGCGTCCTCGAAGCCGAAGAGCGTCATCGAGTCCTCGCGGACGATCATCGCCGTGGCGACCGACGCCTGCTCACCGACCCGCAGGCCCGCGAGGGTCTGCGGTGTCGCCTGCACCTGCATGCCGAAGCCGTTGACGTCGATGACGGCGGAATGCAGGCCCACGTGGGTCACTGTTCCGCGCAGGGAACTGATCATGATGTGCTCCAAGGCGCTTGCTGGTCGGGATAGCCGGACTGCCGCCGGCGTCGAACACATGTTCTATTGCCCAACGGTACCGGCGCGAGGTTGTTCGATCGAGCCGCCACACCGGAAGGGGGCGCCGCCGCGCGCGGACGCGTAGCGGACTACGTGCCTGAATTCCGTGCGGCGAGCCGCGCAGGCGGTGTCGCTGCGAGCAGCAGGCCGGCGCTAGCGGCGTCGTGCGCGAGCTTCGGCTTCCGCCCAGACACGCTGCGCCGACGTGACCGTTCCACCCGATACCGCGGAGGCGGCGGCGCCCTGCAGTCCCACTCCCCTGCGCCAGGCGTGCGTGATGGCCAGGGCCAGCGCATCGGCGGCGTCGGCCGGCCGGGGTGCGGTGTCGAGCCGGAGGATCTTCGTGACCATCTTCGTGACGGCTGCCTTGTCGGCCTGGCCGTTGCCCGTCACCGCTGCCTTCACCTCTGTCGGGGTATGCAGTGCCACCGGGATTCCCCGCCGTGCGGCGGAGACGATCACGACCCCGGACGCCTGCGCCGTGCCCATGACGGTACTGACGTTGAGCTGGCTGAACACGCGCTCGACGGCGAGCACCTGCGGTTCGTGCAGGTCCAGCCAGGTGTCGACCGCTTCCGAGATGACCAGGAGCCGCTCGTCGAGGCTCCTGCCGGCCTCTGTGCCGACCACGCCGACCGCGACGAGCGTGGAGCGGCGGTTCGGCTCGATGTCGACGACGGCGAGGCCGCAGCGCGTGAGGCCCGGGTCCACGCCCATCACGCGATAGGTCACGGGGTCACCCGAACCCACCGGGCTGCAGGCGTGCCGAGGGAAGCGATGTCAGTCGTCGTTCTCTAGCTCGGCCAGGATCTCGTCCGAGAGGTTCGCGTTCGAGTAGACGTTCTGCACGTCGTCGAGCTCCTCGAGGGCGTCCACGAGCTTCAGGAACTTGCGCCCGCCGTCGGCGTTGAGGTCCACCTGCAGGGACGGCACGAACTCGACCTCGTCGGTGTCGTACTCGATGCCGCTCTCGTCGAGCGCTTCGACCACTGCACGCAGGTCCTGGGGCTCGGAAATGATCTCGAAGGTCTCGGTCGACTCCTTCACCTCGTCGGCACCGGCGTCCAGCACGGACATGAGCAGCTCGTCCTCCGTCAGCCCGTTCTTCGGCAGAGTGACGACACCCTTCCGGGCGAACAGGTATGCGACCGAACCGGGATCGGCGATGGTTCCGCCGTTGCGGCTGATCGCAAGGCGAACCTCGGACGCTGCGCGGTTCTTGTTGTCCGTGAGGCACTCGATCAGGAGGGCCGAGCCCTGCGGCCCGCGCGCCTCGTACATGATCGTCTGGTAGTCCACGGCCTCGCCGAGCAAACCGGCTCCGCGCTTCACCGCGCGGTTGATGTTGTCGATGGGGACGGAGGTCTTCTTCGCCTTCGAGACGGCGAGCTCGAGACCCGGGTTACCGGCGACGTCGGGGCCACCGGCGCGCGCGGCGACCTCGATGTTCTTGATCAGTTTGGCGAAGGACTTGGCCCGCTTCGCATCGATCGCGGCCTTCTTGTGCTTGGTTGTTGCCCACTTAGAGTGCCCCGACATGCCTACGCTTCTCCTCTGATCATCCGAATAAACAGTTCGTGGACCCGCCGCTCACCCGTGACCTCCGGGTGGAAACTCGTGGCCAGCAGGTTCCCTGAACGCACTGCGACAATTCTAGCGACCGGCGCCAAGTCGGTGCCCCCGCCCTCCGAAGGCCCGGCCTGCGGCGTCTCCGCGGCGGGCACCTGGGCAAGCACCTCGACGTCCTCCCCAACCTTTTCGACCCAGGGAGCACGGATGAAGACGGCCCGCACGGGGTCCTCTGCGGCAGCACTCCCGGTGGTGGCGAGGCCCGCGAAATCGAGGTCCGTCTCGAAGGACTCGCGCTGCCGCCCGAAGGCATTCCGACGGACCACCATGTCGAGGCCGCCGAAGGTCTGCTGCGGATGGCCGAGCCGGTCGGTCGACGGATCAGCGACGACGTCGGACAGCATGATCATTCCCGCGCACGAACCGTAGACGGGCAGGTCACCCGCGATCAGCTCGCGCAGCGGCTCGACCAGCCCGAACGTCCGGGTGAGTTTGTCGATCGTCGTCGATTCGCCTCCAGGGATGATCAGGCCATCGATGTCCGCGAGCTCCGCTGCGCGGCGAACAGGCACGGCACGAGCCCCGAGGGACACGATGGTCGCGATGTGCTCCCGCACGTCGCCCTGCACGGCAAGGACACCGACGACGACGTTTCGCTCGTGGCGCCCCGCCGAACGATCCGCCGAACGCCCCGCCGAACGATCCGCCGCCGAACGATCCGCCGCTGGACGATACGCCTCGCTGACGGCTGAAGCGCCGCGCGGAGCGGCGGGTGAAGCGGCAGGCGACGCGGCGTCGGACGCGTCGTTGCCGAGGGGCGGCGGAGCCGAGAAGGACGGGGAGGTCATCCCCCGATTCTAGTGGTTTCGCCCCCCCGTGCCCGGCGGGCGTGAGCAGTGCCTCCCCGTCGGGTCCCGGGAAGGACGGTGGGCCTGCGATAATTT
Organism: Arthrobacter sp. NamB2; assembly: GCF_005281365.1. Taxonomy (NCBI): domain Bacteria; kingdom Bacillati; phylum Actinomycetota; class Actinomycetes; order Micrococcales; family Micrococcaceae; genus Arthrobacter; species Arthrobacter sp. NamB2. The sequence continues at coordinate 77,509 of NZ_SZWI01000004.1, forward strand.
GTAGGCATGAATCCCCTACCAGTCCTCGTGGGCAAGGCCGTGCGCATCGCCTCCCGCCTGCGCGGCGGCGGCTCCGCCCTCCCTGGCCTCGTCGTCGAGCGCCTCGATCCCGGCTTCATGGGCCGCGCCCTCTCCACCGTCCCCCACGGCGTCGTCGTCGTCAGCGGGACCAACGGGAAGACGACCACGACCAAGATGGTGGTGGAACTGCTCGAGGGCCAGGGCCTGACCGTCTTCACGAACCGCACGGGCAGCAATTTCACGCGCGGCGTCGCCGCTGCGCTGCTGGGTGAGGTCGACTGGCGCGGGCGGCTGAAGGCCGACGTCGCCGTCCTCGAACTGGACGAGGCCCACGCCGTGCACTTCGTGAAGCTCGTGCCGCCGCGGTACTCCCTGCTCCTGAACGTGCTGCGCGACCAGCTGGACCGCTTCGGCGAGATCGATGCGACGACACGCCTGCTGGAGCGCATCGCTCTGGCGACGACCGGCACTGTCGTCCTCAATCGCGAGGACCCACGCGTCGCAGCCCTGGCGTCGTCGATCACCACGGCCGAGGTCGCCTACTTCGGCCTCGACGCCTCTCTCCGCAGCACCTTCCCCAACGACGACGAGCTGCGGGGCGAAGCGGGAACTGCGCCCGCCTCCGCGCTTCCGGCCGACGTCGTGCTCCGGTCCGTCGACGGGAACTCGGCGGAATTCGAGGTGGACGGCACCATGACGCGCACCGACCTGCGCCTGCGTGGGGTCTACAACATCTTCAACGCCGCGGCTGCCCTCGCGGCCGCGCGGGCCGTCCTGGGTCAATCGGCTGACACCTCGAGGCTCTTCGCGTCCCTGGCTGCCGTGGAGCCCGCCTTCGGTCGGGGCGAGAGCCTCGTCGTCGACGGCCAGGCCCTCGAACTCGTGCTCGTGAAGAACCCCAGCGGGTTCAGGCTGGGCCTGAAGTCCTTCGACCCCGCCGGATGCGCCACCATGATCGCGATCAATGACAACTATGCCGACGGTCGTGACATGTCCTGGCTCTGGGATGTCGACTTCGACTCGCTGGGCCTCGGCGGCGTCGACGTCGTCAGCGGGGTCCGTGCATACGACATGGCTCTGAGGCTGAAGTACGACGACGTCCGCGTGGGCGCCGTCGAGCCCGACATCGCGGATGCCCTCAAGCAGTTCGTCCGAGGCTCGGAAGGACGTCCGAAGCGGATCTTCTGCACCTACACGGCCATGCTTGCGGTACGCCGCGAGCTCTCGAAGATCACGAAAGTCGAGGTGGTGTCCTGATGAGCGACGCCCCGTCCGCCAGCGCACTGAGCGAAGCCCCCGCGGATCCCGCCAAGGGATCGCTGCGCATCCTGCAGCTGTACCCCCGCGAGATGAACATCTACGGCGACTACGGCAACGTGCTCGTGCTCAAGCAGCGCCTCGCCTGGCGCGGCTACGGTGCGGAGATCCTCGAGCACAATGCCGGCGATCCCTTTCCGGACGACGTCGACCTCGTCATCGGCGGTGGTGGCCAGGACAGCGGACAGATCGTCATCCAGGACGACCTGCAGGCCATCGCTCCCGCGCTGCGCGGGCTCGCCGAGGACGGCACGCCGATGCTCCTCATCTGCGGCCTGTACCAGCTCTTCGGCAACGTCTTCCGCACGCACGACGGCACGGAGATCCCCGGCATCGGCGTGCTGGACCTCGAGACGCGAGGCGGTGCAAAGAGGCTGATCGGCAATGTCGTCGCCACCAGCGAGGAGTTCGGCGAGATCCACGGCTACGAGAACCACAGCGGCCAGACCTATCTGGGCGACGGGCTGAAGCCCCTGGCAACCGTGATCAAGGGTGCGGGCAACAACGCCGAGGAGAAGCATGAGGGCGCTCGCTACAAGAACATCGTGGCCAGCTATCTTCACGGGTCCCTGCTCCCGAAGAATCCCGCGATCGCCGATTTCCTGCTGCGGACCGCGGCAGAGCGCAAGTTCGGGGAGTTCCAGGACGACGGCGTGGACGACACGTTGGCCGAACTCGCCCGACAGCACGCCGGGGCGAGGCCACGCTGAACCCGGTACGGTCCGCGAGCGCGGCCTGTAGAACACATCCGGAGAGCCGTTCGCACCGGCTGGCGTGACATGACGGAACCCCGACAGGGAGAACTTGCCTTGTCGAGTCCGTGAAAGAGGGGTACGCCCTGTAGCGGGCGTACCCCTCTTCCTGTTCCTGCTGAACTATCGGCAGTCGCTCACGACGGAGCGGCTCAGGCGGACTCTTCGCCTTTGTCGTCGACTTCCTCGACCCACGACGGCGGTTCGTCGAGGCCCTGCTCCTCGTCCTTCTCGGCATCCTCCGGCGTCTGCTGCACGATGCCCTGCGCGTGGTGGGTCGGTGCGTAGATCGCGTACAGGCGCAATGGTTCGTCGCCGGTGTTCTCGACGTCGTGCCACGTGCCGGCGGGCACCTGGATGCTCCAGCCATCCTCGACGTCCTGCTCGAACGAGAGATCATCCTTCGAGGGCCCCATCTTCGCGCGGCCCTTTCCTGCGTCGACGCGCAGGAACTGGTCGGTTCCGTGGTGCACCTCGAGGCCGATCGCACCACCGGGTTCGATCGACATGAGCGTCACCTGCAGGTGCTTGCCCGTCCAGGCGACGCGGCGGTAGTTGTCGTTCTCGGTCGTCGCGCTCTCGATATCGAACGCGTTGGGGTTGGGTCCGTTGTCAGTGATGTCCATGACCGCATTCTGTCCCATCTCCTCGGGGTGCATCCACTTGCTTCTGCTCACAGGCCTCACCACAAGCCCTATTCCGACGCCGAAGCGACTCGCCATGCAGCCCTGGAACGGGAAGAGCGTGAGCTCGTGCAGCCGCACGGCAGAAGGCCCTCGGGCAGCAAAAAAGGTACCGACACCACGAACAGCACCGCCGCGCAGTGCCCCTTACCCGTGTCCCAGCTCCGTCCCCCTCAAGGAGTACTTGTGAATCAGCACCACGGCGGATGTGCTGGCGCGGGGAGCTACGTAGGGTCGACGCATGAAGGCCGCCATCACTCCCCCTGCCCTGCCTGACTTCGTCTCCGGACTCGGGATAGCGCTCTGGTACGCCCTGCCCGACTACACGAGAGACCGAAGAATCCGAGCGGGCGTGAAGGCCGGCATCATCGCCTCCAGCGCCCTCTACGGGATGCACGTCCTGAAGAGCCGGAAGGCGTCCGGACCCAGCGGCTGTGCACCGGTCGAGGAACCGCAGCCGAAGGCGGTCGGGCCGGATGCAGCCGGGGTGGAAGCAGCTAGCGAGACCCGATCACGCACCGGACTCCGACGCCATCCAGTCGTCCTCGCCCTCGCGACCGTCGCGCTCCTCGGGTCGACCGCCGTCGGGACGATCGGCATGGAGCGGGTCGTTTATCGCTACGGAGAGAAGCTTGCGGGCAGAGGCGTGCGCCTGGCGCACACCCGCATCGGCGTCGTGCTCGCCGTGCTGAGCACCGCGACTACCGTGGCGGGCTACTGGGTGCGCGACCGGAATCGGCAGGGCAGGGCGCCTGCAGGCTCCACCTCCGTGGACTGACGAGCGCGGTCGTATGATCGTGGTGCTGCATGAAGGCATGACAACGTGCAAAAGTTGGTTCCCATGAGCAACCCCTTCCTCGAGCCCAGTGGCCTCGACTACCAGCTGCCGCCCTTCGAAGCGATCCGCGACGAGCACTACCTGCCTGCCTTCGATGCCGGATTCGCTGAACACCTCGCCGAGATCGACGGCATTACGGATTCCGCCGAGGCGCCCAGCTTCGAGAACACGCTGATCGCGCTCGAGCGGGCCGGGAGAACGCTTGACCGCGTCTCCCGCGTCTTCTTCAGCAATTCGGTCAGCCACGCGACCGAGGCGATCCAGGCGCTCGAACAGCAGATCGCTCCGCGCCTCGCCGAGCACGAGGACAACATCAAGCTCAACCGCGCACTCTTCGAGCGCCTCCGGCAGGTACCGCTCGACGGCCTGGACGACGAGTCCGCCCGCCTCGTCGAGGAGTACATCCGCAGCTTCATCCGTGCCGGGGCGGAACTGGATGACGCCGCACAGTCCACGCTCCGGGAGCTCAATTCGAAGCTGTCGGCGCTCAGCACGGAGTTCTCACAGAAACTCCTGAAGGACACCAACGCGTCCGCGCTCCTGCTCGACTCCGCCGAGGAACTGGACGGGCTCTCCGCCGACGCGATCTCCGCGGCTGCCTCGGCAGCCAGCGACGCCGGCCACGAGGGCAGATACCTCCTGACGCTCATCCTCCCGACCGCGCAGCCGGCCCTGGAGCTGCTCACGAACAGGGACGTGCGGCGACGGCTCCACGAGGCGTCGGTCAATCGTGGCGCGCGCGGCAACGATGCCGACACCCTCGCCATCGCGACCGAGATGGCCACTGTGCGTGCCGACCGAGCAGCGCTCCTCGGTTTCAGCACGCATGCTGCCGCAGCGACCGACAACCAGACGGCGCCGTCGCTTGAGGCGATCCTGGACCGGATGCGGGAGCTCGCCGCCCCGGCGGTGCGCAATGCCCGCGCGGAAGCAGCCGAACTCGAGGCCGAGGCCGGACACCCCATCGAGCCGTGGGACTGGGCCTACTATGCGGCGAAGGTGAGGAAGGCCCGGTTCGACGTCGACCTGGACGCCCTGCGCCCCTACTTCGAGCACGAGCGGGTTCTGCAGGACGGAGTGTTCTACGCCGCGCACCGTCTCTACGGGCTGACCTTCACCGAACGTACTGACCTCGTGGGATACCACCCCGATGTCCGGGTGTGGGAGGTCTTCAACGAGGACGGTTCGGGCCTGGGCCTGTTCCTCGGCGACTACTACACCCGCGACACGAAGAGCGGCGGAGCGTGGATGAACTCTTTCGTGGACCAGTCCCGACTCGAGGGGACGCGCGCCGTGGTCATCAACAACCTGAACATCTCCAAGCCAGGGGCGGGTGAGCCCACGCTGCTCTCGTACGATCAGGTGGTGACCGCCTTCCACGAATTCGGCCACGCGCTCCACGGTCTGTTCTCGGACGTCACCTACCCGCTGTTCGCCGGCACCGCCGTGCCGCGCGACTTCGTCGAGTACCCCTCGCAGGTCAACGAGATGTGGATCCTCTGGCCCGAGATCGTCGCGAACTACGCACGCCACCACGAGACCGGTGAGCCGCTCCCGCAGGACGTGATCGACCGCATCCATGCTGCCGGTGCCTGGGGAGAGGGATTCGAGACGACGGCCTACCTCGGCGCCGCCCTGCTGGACCTCGCCTGGCACTCCGTCCCCGCCGGCACGGTCATCGAGGATCCGCTCGCATTCGAAGCCTCTGCGCTCGCCGATGCGGGGGTCGACTTCGCACCGGTGCCGCCGCGGTACCGCACGTCCTACTTCAAGCACATCTTCGCCGGCGGTTATGCGGCGTCGTACTACGCCTACATCTGGAGCGAGATGCTCGACGCCGACACCGTCGAGTGGTTCAAGTCCTCGGGCGGCCTGACGCGCGGCAACGGGGACCACTTCCGGCGGGAACTGCTGTCGCGAGGGAACAGCATCGACCCGCTGGAGGCCTTCCGCCGGTTCCGCGGGCGGGACGCCGACCTGCATCCCCTGCTGGTTCGTCGCGGGCTCGCGTGAGGTCCAATCGGGACGGCCCACTGTGGTGACGATCGCGCAGTGCCAGCGGCTGGCAACTGCGTGGAGTACGGCGCTGGCGGCCGCTACGGGTGGAAAGACGTTCTCGACGCACGGCACCACCTGGGTATGGCTGCCCGCCAGGCGGGAACTGGCAATGATGTTTCCCGAGCAGGTCAGCGCCTATGCCGTCCGAGCCGCGCTCGCCGAAGGTGTGCGGCTGGGGGCCGCCTCGGCTCGGGTCTGGCTCAACGGGGCCGTGGACCCGGCGGAGCTCGGTCCCCTCGGGTTCGATCAGAGCTGGCAACCATGGTAGATGGCGGCGCCGGTGTCCGCCGTCGTCCGATCCGCGGACGACGGCGCCGTCCTCGCGACCGACGTGCCCGACTACTCGGGGCCGCTCGAACAGGAACTGCGCGTCGTACGGTCGCAGCCACAGCAGGCATGGCATGCCGTCACGAGGGACGCGACAGGCCATAACGTCTCGGGCGCCGCCTACTCGTTCCGCCCGTCCGGCTCGGGCGACCTACACCGGCTCGGCGGCATCCACCACCTCGAAGTCCTGCCCGGATACCGGAGGCGCGGACTCGCGACGGCGCTGCTGAGCGCGACGGCCCGAGCGGCGGGCGAAGCTGGAGCGGTCGATCTCACGCTCAACGCCACGCCGCAGGGGTACGAGTTCTTCTCCCGACGGGGCTTCACGCTGCTGGGACGCGGCAGGACCTATGTCCTGCCGCTGTAGGGGCTGTGACTCCATGCACCGCACGTTCTCCCGCCAGGAGCCGCGTGACCAGGGCGAAAAGAAAGGACCGCAGCACCACGGCTGCGGTCCTCCCTGTGACGCTGTGCGGACTGTTACCAGCCGCGCTCCGCAAGGCGGTGCGGCTGCGGAATCTCGTCCACGTTGATGCCGACCATCGCTTCGCCGAGGCCGCGCGAGACCTTGGCGATCATGTCGGGGTCGTCGTGGAACGTCGTCGCCTGCACGATGGCGTTTGCCCTTTCGGCGGGGTTGCCGGACTTGAAGATGCCGGAGCCGACGAAGACGCCGTCAGCACCGAGCTGCATCATCATCGCGGCATCCGCCGGAGTAGCGATACCGCCGGCAGTGAAGAGGACGACGGGCAGACGACCGGCCGACGCCACCTCCTTCACGAGCTCGTACGGGGCCTGCAGTTCCTTCGCGGCGACATACAGCTCGTCCTCCGCCATCGATGACAGGCGGTTGATCTCGGAGCGGATCTTTCGCATGTGCATCGTCGCGTTGGAGACGTCACCGGTGCCTGCCTCGCCCTTCGAGCGGATCATCGCCGCGCCCTCGTTGATGCGGCGGAGCGCCTCACCGAGGTTGGTGGCGCCACAGACGAAGGGAACGGTGAACTTCCACTTGTCGATGTGGTTGGTGAAGTCGGCCGGGGTGAGGACCTCGGACTCGTCGATGTAGTCGACGCCGAGGGACTGCAGTACCTGCGCCTCGACGAAGTGGCCGATGCGGGCCTTGGCCATGACGGGGATGGAGACAGCCTCGATGATGCTGTCGATCATGTCAGGATCGCTCATGCGGGAGACGCCGCCCTGGGCACGGATGTCCGCGGGAACCCGTTCGAGCGCCATGACGGCTACCGCACCGGCATCCTCGGCGATGCGGGCCTGCTCGGCCGTGACGACATCCATGATGACGCCGCCCTTGAGCATTTCGGCCATGCCGCGCTTGACCCGGTTGCCGCCGGTCCGTGCTGTGGTTGCCGAATTCTCTTCAACGGTGGACACAACTTGCCCCTAAAGGTAGATAAAAGCTGACCCTCCATGATACGACGCCGCGAAGCACACACCCGGTCGACTCCGCCGCATCGTCACCGGCCGTAATGCGGGCTGTTGCTCGTCGATGTTCCCCTCGGACGGCGACGAGTGACGCGACAGGCGAGGTGAGGAGTTCTCCGAGCTCGGCGACGGTCCCGCGTCCCGAACCTGTACTCGGGGAGGAGGTAGATCCTGTTCCTGGGCCCGGGGCGCAAGCTCCGCTTCTCGACTGGACTTATGGGTGTCGGCGACCTTCGGCGACGGGGTAAGGACAAGGGAGAAGAACGATGGCCGGAATGAAGCGCCCGATGCGACGATGCACTGCCGCAGCAGTTGCAGGGCTGGTACTTGTTTCAACAGCAGGCTGCGTGGGCATCAGCGGCACCAGCGGCCCTGAAACGACAGCGACATCGACGGTTGACGGGGAGCGGCTGCAAGCAAGCCTCGACGGGCTTGTGCAGGCTGGTTTTCCTGCCGCACTGGGCACGCTCACGGAGGCTGACGGAGACCGAGTGAGCTTGGCCTCCGGTCTCGGCGACCGTGAAGAACGCCGACCAGCAGCACCCGACGGACAGGTGCGCATCGCCAGCAACACGAAGATGTTCACGGCGACGGTCGTGATGCAACTTGTCGATGAGGGCGACGTCGCCCTCGACGAGCCGATCGAGGCGTACCTACCGGGCCTGGTGGAAGGGGACGGGATCGACGGCAGGAGGATCTCCGTCCGGCAGCTTCTGCAGCACACGAGCGGACTGCCCGAGTACGTCGCTGGTCTGCTCGAGCATGAGGACGGCCTGGCCCGGTACTGGTCGCCGCGCGACACGCTCGATCTGGCCTTCACCCAACCGGCGGCCTTCGCGCCTGGTGCGCGATGGGAATACAGCAACACCAACTACCAGGTGCTCGGTCTTCTCATCGAGCGGATCACCGGGGAGCCGCTCGACAAGCAGATCGACGAGCGCATCGTGAAGCCATTGGGATTGACGGCCACCGCGTTGCCGCGTGGCGGTGATCGCAGCATCGAGGGCGAGCACCCCCTCGGGTATCACCCTGACGCCACGACCGGCGACCTGGTCGACACCACCGAGCTCGACCCAGGGGCGACCTGGGCGGCGGGAGGTATGGTCTCGACGCCGTCCGAGCTCAATATCTTCATGCAGGCTTTGTTCGCCGGCGAGCTCACGAGCGCTGCGGCGCTGCAGGAAATGCTCACCACGGTTCCTGCGGAGGAGGAGGTGTGGCCTGGCTCGGGCTACGGCCACGGCGTGCAGTCCTACCCGCTGACCTGCGGTGGGGTGGCTTGGGGGCACGGCGGCGACATTCTCGGCTACGAGACGCGCAACGGCGTGAATGAGCAGGGTGACGCCGTCACCGTGGCCGTCACCGCCCTGCCCTCGACCGTGATCGACCCGACCGACGAGAAGGCGCTGCTCGACAGCTACCGCAGCGTTTTCCAGGCGATGAACGACGCCCTATGCTAGGCGGTGCGCGGAGGCTCCGACGTCGATCAGGCGAGGCCCACCCTGCGTGTGGACAATGACCCCGGTCCCGCATTCGCGTCCGTGACCATAGTGGCTCGAAGGACATCGGCCGTGCAGCAGATCATCATCCGAAATTCCAGGGCAGTGCTCTCGGCGCTCCTCATCCTCGCTCTCGTGCCCGTGTTGCTTGCCCTGCCCGAGGCCTCGCCCTCCGAGGCGGTGCCGCTCAGCGTAGCGGCGCTCATTGCTCAGGCGATCGCCCTCCTCGGGGGGCGCCGGTTCCCGGGCCTCAGTCTGGCCGTGGTAGCGCTGATCGATTGTGCGTTGCTCGTCGCGTCTCCAGGAAACAGCACCGGCAGCCTCGGCACGGTCCTCGCCGTATATGGGGCACGACGGGAACTCGGCCGAGGCCGGGCCTTCGCCTGGCTCGGACCACTCGCGGCGATCAGTGTCGTCGCCACCGTGATCGCCGGGCCCCACGCCGGAATCGAGGACGTATGGGTCGTTCCTTTCGCCGTCGTCCGGGTAGTCCTGCTGTTCGGGATCCCGGCGCTGCTCGCCGAGGTCGCGGTCGGCCGGGTGCAACTCATCGCGGCACTGCGCCAACGGGCCGATCTTGCGGAACGTGAGCATGCAGCGACGGCCCGGCACGTGGTGCAGCAGCAACGCACCCAGTTGGCCCGCGAACTGCACGACATCGCCGCTCATCATCTCACCGGGATCATCGTGGGTGCGCAGGCTGCCGATGCCCTCGCTGAGCGCGACCGTCCCGCGCAGCGGAGATATCTTGCCGCCCTGCAGACCGACGCGCGCGAAGCACTCGACCATCTTCGTCTGACGGTCGGTCTGCTGCGTTCGGAGGACGGTGGAGGGCAGGACACGCCCGCGCCCGTCATCGACGATCTTCCACGTGTCGTCCAGGAAGCCGCACATCGGGGAACACCAGTGGATTTCGACACGGTGGGAGAACCCGGCACGATCGGGCCGGTCGCCGGTGTCGTGGTCATCCGCGGCGTTCAGGAGGCTCTCGCCAACGCCCGCAAGCATGCTCCGAACGCCCCTGTCAGCGTCATCGCGACGTGGAGCAGCGCCGAATTGCGTGTAGCTGTCGAGAACGGGTCCAGCACCACGGCCCCCCTGGCGGTGCCACCGAGCGGTTACGGCCTGGCTGGCCTTCGCGAGCGACTCACGCTGGTCGGCGGAACGCTCGATGCCGGCCCGACCCGCACGGGATGGCAGACAACTCTGACGCTGCCCACTACCACCGCGGCTTCCACAGCATCCGCAGACAAGGACGAGCACCCGTGACAACCGTACTCATCGTCGACGACCAGCCCATCGTGCGGGCTGGACTCACTGTGGTCCTCGACGCGGAACCGGACCTGTCCGTCATCGGGCAGGCAGCGGACGGACGGGAGGCGGTGCACCTGGCGTCCTCGCTCCGCCCGGACGTCGTGTGCATGGACGTGCGGATGCCCGGCATGGACGGAATCACCGCGACCCGGCATATCGTCGCCGAGCACGGAAGTGCAGTGCGCGTACTCATCCTCACGACGTTCGACATCGACGAGGACATTTTCGCGGCTCTCGAAGCCGGTGCCGCTGGTTGCATGTTGAAAGGCGCTCGAGAGACAGCCATCGCAGCTGCCATTCATTCGGTCGCTGCCGGTGGCGGAACCTTGGATCAACGGATAACCCAGAAAGTGCTTGCAGAATTCGGCCGCCGTCGCGCCTCCCCAGTACCGACACCAGCTGCCCTCGAGCTGCTCACGCGCCGCGAACTCGACGTGCTCGATCTGATCACCCGAGGGCTCTCCAACGCCGAAATCGCCACCAGCCTCTTCATCGAAGTGACAACGGTGAAGTACCACGTGCAGAGCATCTTCTCGAAGACGGGAAGTCGGGACCGGCTCCACGCCGCACTGTGGGGGTTCCGCCACCACATCGGCAGGGTGCCGGAGTGAGGCAACGAGCCTCCACCATGGCGCCGCATTGTTGCCATTCCTGGACCTCCCTAGGATGGTTGCTGTGGCAGACGTGACGATCCGCAGGACGACGGAGGACGACTGGCGCCACATCCGTGAGCTGCGGCTCGAGATGCTCGAGGACACTCCCCACGCATTCCTGGAGACCCTGGCCACCGCCCTCAAGCACGGCGAGGAGGAGTGGCGCAGGCGGGGGCGGCGGGGACAGTCCGCGACGGGCACGTCCGTTGCGGCCATCGACGGGACGGGACGCTGGGTCGGCACGATGGGTGGGTTGCTGAAGACCGGAACCGACCTCCCCACGTTGTACGGCGTGTACGTGAGCCCCTCCCATCGCGGCCGAGACGCGGGCGTGACCGACGCGCTACTCGACGAGGTCGAGGCGTGGGCGGCGATGCATGGACCGGCTTTGCGCCTGACCGTCCATGAGGACAACCGGCGGGCACAGGAGTACTACTCCCGCCGGGGTTACCGGTTCACCGGACGGACCGAGCCGTACGTGCTCGACCCGGACCAGAGGGAGCTGGAAATGACGCGGACCCTGGCTGCGGGGCCTGGCGACGAGCCGACGACGGGCACCCGCTGAGCCGGATCAATCCCGGCTGCAGCAGGAACAGTCCGTTGCTCCGACGAGGACGAGCGCCGGAACGCCTTCCGGGCGGGCAGGTGTCCCGTCGCGGTACGGCGCATCGCCGTCGACGGTCGTTCCGGGGGCTGGAGCACAGCACGCGTTCCCCCTCCACGCATCGAGGCCCTCCTTGACCGCGACCGCCGCTATGACCAGGGCGGCCACCGGGTCGGCCCAGGACCATCCCAGCGTGCTGTTGAGCACCAGCCCCGCGAGCAGCACGCCCGAGAGGTAGGTGCACAACAACGTCTGCCGTGAATCCGCAACGGCCGAACGTGAACCGAGCTGTCGGCCTGCCCTTCGCTGTGCGGCGGACAGGAGCGGCATGACCGCGAGACTCACGGCCGCCAGGACGATCCCGACCGTCGAGTGCCGGGGTTCGACGGCGCCGCCGAGCGTTCGGACGGCATCGACGGTGACGAAGGCAGCCAGTCCGAAGAACGACACCGCGATGACCCGGAGCGCCGTCGATTCGCGGTCTTCCGGATGCCGCCCGGCGAATTGCCAGGCGACGGCGGTGGCAGAGAGCACTTCCACGATGGAGTCGAGGCCGAACCCGATCAGGGCGCTCGACGACGCGATGGTCCCTGCGCTCAGAGCGACGACGGCCTCGACGACGTTGTAGCCGATGGTGAGGGCGACGAGCAACCGGATCCGTCGGCTGAGGAGCAACCGGCGGTCAGGCTCAGGTGAAGCGGGCAACGTTCCGTCGAGGCTTGCGGGCTGAGTCACCTCTCAATAGTACAGCGTCGCCTGTACTCTCCGGGGTCGAGGCGTACGCGTCGCGGCGTTCGAGCTCGTCCTGCACCAGCTCGAACGCCGGATCCTGCCGGAGGCCCCGCCGCGTCGGGTGGGCGCAGGACGGCGCTTTACCGAATGGGACTCCTGCAGTGCGCTGCAGTCGGAGGAGGTCCAGCTCGGAGACGGTATGCAGGTCGGCCGGCGAGAGACCTGGCGGGTGCGTCATGGCGTGTCCTGTTCGTCGTTTCCCTGGCGTGCTTCCTCCGTTAGACGGAGCGATGCGCCCTGATTCATCGCTCCAGCGGGAGACGGTGCGATCGAGGCGAGACGCTTCGGAGAAGGGGGCAGGAGCGGCGCGGCTAGGACGCCGGGTTGGCCTCGAGTGCCTGCTTGCGCACAATGCTCACGCGCTGGTACACCGTGACGAGACTGGCTGCGGCGAGGATCACGAGAACCGCGAACAGGAAGGCCTGAGGTAGTCCGAGCCCGGTCAGCCCCGTCACAACCAGCACCGAGACCAGCCGCTCTGCCCGCTCGGCGAGCCCGACGTTCGCCGTGAAGCCGAGCGATTCGGCCTTGGCCCGCGCGTAGGAGACCAGCATTCCGAGCACGAGGCAGGCCAGGGCGGCGACGGCGATGGCCGGACTGTCCCCTCCCGTGAAGAACCACACGGCGACGCCTGCGAAGAGGGCACCATCAGCTATGCGGTCGAGCGTCGAGTCGAGGAAGCTCCCCCAGAGCCCGCCGTCACCCTTGATGCGCGCCATGATCCCGTCGATGACGTCGGAGAACACGAAGAGCGTGATGAAGACCGTCCCCCAGAAGAGCTCACCCAGCGGATAGAAGACGAGTGCTCCACCGGCGACGCCGACGGTACCTGCGATCGTCACCGCGTCGGGCGTCACACCCCACCGGAGAAGCAGGCGGGCCAGCGGCGTGAAGAGCCTGGTGAAGAAGCCTCGGGCGTACTTGTTCAGCATCAGGGCGCCCTTCCCGCCGGGTCGCCATCCACCGGCCAGGCATTCGCCACCTGCTGGCGGACCTCGCCGAGGGTCTGCGTGATCGCCTTGGTGTGCGCGATGATCGGCAGGAAGTTCCCGTCGCCGCCCCAGCGTGGCACGACGTGCTGGTGGAGGTGCGCTGCGATACCGGCTCCCCCGGTGACGCCCTGGTTCATCCCCAGGTTGAATCCGGAGGGGTTGGACACCCTGCGGAGCACCCGCATCGCGGTCTGGGTGAGCTGAGCGATCTCCGCTGTCTCCGCGGCGTCGATGTCGGTGTAGTCGGGCACATGGCGGTAGGGGCACACCAGAAGGTGCCCGGCGTTGTAGGGGAAGAGGTTGAGCAGGACGAAGGCGTGGGATCCCCGGTGGACGATCAGCGATTCCTCGTCACTGAGGTGCGGCGCGCGACAGAACGGACACGTTTCCTCCGACGTGACCTGGTCCTGGCCGCCCTTGATGTAGGCAAGACGGTGCGGAGTCCACAGACGCTGGAAAGCATCCGGCACGCCCGCGAGTTCGAAACCGTCCGTCACCGCGGCGTCACCGGGGTAGGGCCCGGCCGACCGCTCGTCTGCCGGATCCCGCGAACTGTCCGCCTCCCCCATCAGACCGTGGCTTCCCTGCTCCGTACCGCCTCCACGATCCGCCGGACGGCTTCGTCGACGGGCACCTGATTGTCCTGGCTGCCGTCGCGGAACCTGAAGGAGACCGCATTCGCCTCCTGGTCCTCGCCGCCGGCAATCAGGACGAACGGCACCTTCTCCTTGCTCGCCGTCCTGATCTTCTTCGGGAAGCGGTCGGACCCGGCGTCGACCTGGGCGCGGATCCCTTCCGCCTTGAGCTTGTCGACGACGTCGAACAGGTAGTCGTTGAACGCCTCCGCGACGGGGATCGCGAGCACCTGCACGGGTGCCAGCCATGCGGGGAACGCACCGGCGTAGTGCTCGGTGAGGACGCCCATGAACCGTTCGATCGAGCCGAAGAGCGCGCGGTGGATCATGACCGGGCGCTGCCGCGTGCCGTCGGCGGCCTGGTACTCGAGTTCGAACCGGTCGGGCAGGTTGAAATCGAGCTGGATCGTCGACATCTGCCAGGTGCGGCCGATGGCGTCGCGCGCCTGGACGGAGATCTTCGGTCCGTAGAACGCCGCTCCCCCGGGATCCGGCACGAGTTCGAGTCCTGAGGCCTCGGCGACCTCGGCGAGCGTCCGTGTCGCTTCCTCCCAGATCTCGTCAGACCCGACCGACTTCTCCGGGTTGCGCGTCGACAGCTCCAGGTAGAAGTCCTCGAGGCCGTAGTCCTTGAGGAGGCCGAGGACGAAGTTCAGCGTCTCCGTGAGCTCGTCCTTCATCTGCTCCCGCGTGCAGTAGATGTGCGCGTCGTCCTGGGTCATGCCGCGCACGCGCGATAATCCGTGGATCACGCCCGACTTCTCGTACCGGTACACCGAACCGAATTCGAACAGGCGCAGCGGCAGCTCGCGGTAGGAACGCCCGCGCGACCTGAAGATGAGGTTGTGCATGGGGCAGTTCATGGGCTTGAGGTAGTAGTCCTGCCCGGGCTTGCGCACCGTGCCGTCCTCGTTGAGTTCCTCATCCACGTGCATGGCGGGGAACATGCCGTCGCGGTACCAGTCGAGGTGGCCGGACACCTCGTAGAGGTGGCCCTTGGTGATGTGCGGCGTGTAGACGAATTCGTAGCCGGCGTCGGTGTGGCGCTGGCGGGAGTAGTCCTCCATGGCCTTGCGGATGATGCCGCCCTTGGGATGGAAGACCGGCAGTCCCGAGCCGAGTTCGTCCGGGAAGGAGAAGAGGTCCAGTTCGGTGCCGAGGCGCCGGTGATCACGCCGCTCGGCTTCCGCGAGGCGCTCCTGGTAGGCCTTCAGGGCGTCCTTCGTGGGCCACGCCGTCCCGTAGATGCGCTGCAGCTGCTTGTTCTTCTCGCTGCCCCGCCAGTAGGCGGCCGCTGAACGCGTCAGGGCGTAGGCGTTGGAGATCAGCTTCGTGTTGGGCAGGTGGGGGCCCCTGCACAGGTCCTTCCACACCACGTCCCCGGACTTCCGGTCCACGTTGTCGTAGATCGTCAGCTCACCGGCGCCGACCTCGACCGATGCTCCGTCCTCGTCGGTGGCGCCACCCTTGAGGCCGATCAGCTCCAGCTTGTACGGCTCGTCCTTCATCGCCTCGCGGGCCTCGTCCTCGGAGACGACGCGTCGGACGAAACGCTGGTTGGCGTTCACGATCTTCAGCATCATCTTCTCGAGCTGCTTCAACTCGTCCGGGGTGAAGGGTTCCTCGACGTCGAAGTCGAAGTAGAAGCCGTCGGTGATGTACGGGCCGATGCCCAGCTTGGCGTTCGGGCGCAACTGCTGCACGGCCTGCGCCATGACGTGTGCCGCCGAGTGGCGCAGGACCTCGAGCCCGGCCGGGTCCTCGAGCGTCACTCCCTCGACCGTGGCGCCGTCCGGCACCTCCTGGTCGAGGTCCTTGAGCTCGCCGTCCACGCGCATGACGACGACGTCGCGCCGATCGCTGAAGAGTTCCGTCCCGGTGGTGCCCGTCGTCGCCTGCTTCTCTCCGCCGTCGACGATGAGGTTCATGGGCTGGGGCGCTGGCACGGGTGGTCTCCTTGGTGCTGGGAAGAATTGTCGCCCGAGACGGGCGTGGCGGGACCCGGTGAGGGCTGGAACCGCCCTGCTGATCGTATCCGGTGGGCCGAGGGCCGACCAACAAGCTCGCCGGTGGCGACGTCTCCGCACGGCGCTCGCGGCGTGTGGGGCGTCGGCGCTCGCGGCGTGTGGGGCGTAACGGAATGAGCCGGCGCGGCCCTGCGTTGAGCAGAGTACGGGCGGAGACGCCGCCCTCCATCGACGGATGCGCGCGTCACCACCCGCGCGTGGATATGAGGAGCACGTGGAGTACACACCAGAAGCCGGATCCATCACCATGTTCTCGACCTCATGGTGCGGGTACTGCCGGCGCCTGAAGTCCCAGTTGGATGCCCAAGGCATCGGCTACAACGAGATCAACATCGAAGAGGTTGAGGGAACCGCAGAGCTCGTCGCCTCCCTCAACGGCGGCAACCAGACGGTGCCCACCGTGATCTTCCCCGACGGGACGTCGGCAACGAACCCGTCCCTGGCCGACGTCAGGACCCGGCTCGCCGTCTAGCCGTACAGCCCTCCGCGCACCAGGGCGGTCCCGCCATATGCTGGAAGCGGTGAACCCGTTGACGGGACACCGCTCCCAGCGGAAGGACAGCAAGAACATGGTGCACAGAGTTCAGGGCGTCGTGGTGCGGGCCAAGGATGCCCCCGCGACGATCGAGACGATCCTGGTCCCCGAACCGGGACCCGGCGAGGCGCTGGTCGACATCCTGACCTGCGGGGTGTGCCACACGGACCTGCACTACAAGCAGGGCGGCATCA
The DNA here is from genome assembly GCF_005281365.1 of Arthrobacter sp. NamB2. NCBI lineage: Bacteria > Bacillati > Actinomycetota > Actinomycetes > Micrococcales > Micrococcaceae > Arthrobacter > Arthrobacter sp. NamB2. The sequence goes on from NZ_SZWI01000004.1 coordinate 94,196, forward strand.
ACGACGAGTTCCCGTTCCTCCTCGGCCACGAGGCCACCGGCGTCGTCAGCGCCGTGGGGGACGACGTGACGACGGTCGCACCAGGTGACCGCGTGATCCTCAACTGGCGCGCGGTCTGCGGAGAGTGCCGGGCATGCCGACGGGGCGAGCCGCAGTACTGCTTCAACACCGCGAACGCCACGCAGAAGATGACGCTCGAGGACGGCACGGTCCTGTCCCCCGCACTCGGCATCGGCGCCTTCGCGGAGAAAACCCTGGTCGCAGCCGGTCAGTGCACCAAGGTCGACCCCGAGGCGGATCCGGCCGCCGTGGGCCTGCTGGGCTGCGGTGTCATGGCAGGGATCGGTGCGGCGATCAATACCGGCAACGTCTCGCGTGGTGACTCCGTCGCCGTCATCGGCTGCGGTGGCGTCGGAATCGCAGCTATCGCCGGGTCGAGGCTCGCCGGAGCCACGACGATCATCGCGGTCGACATCGACGACCGGAAGCTCGAGCTCGCCCGCGGACTCGGTGCGACGCATGTCCTGAACTCCAAGGAAGAGGACCCCGTGGAGGCGATTCGGGCACTCACCGGAGGTAACGGCGCGGACGTCGTGATCGACGCCGTCGGGCGCCCCGAGACCTACAGGCAGGCGTTCTACGCTCGCGACCTCGCCGGCACCGTGGTACTGGTCGGCGTCCCGACTCCCGACATGACGATAGAGCTCCCGCTGCTCGACGTCTTCGGTCGCGGTGGCTCCCTGAAGTCCTCCTGGTACGGCGACTGCCTGCCGAGCCGCGACTTCCCGATGCTCGTGAGCCACTACCTCCAGGGCAACCTCGACCTCGACGCCTTCGTGACCGAACGCATCCGCCTCGACCAGGTGGAGGAAGCCTTCGAGAAGATGCACGGCGGAGCGGTCCTGCGATCGGTGGTGGAGCTCTGATGGCGGCGCGCATCGAGCACCTCGTCACGTCCGGGACGTTCTCGCTCGACGGCGGCACCTGGGACGTGGACAACAACGTGTGGATCGTGGGAGACGACGAAGAATGCGTCATCATCGATGCCCCGCACGACGCCGCGGCGATCGTCGACCAGGTCAACGGGCGGCTTGTACGGGCGATCCTGCTGACCCACGCGCACGACGACCACATCCGCGCCGTCGGCGACCTCTTCGACGCCGTCCGCGCACCGATCTACCTGCACGAGGGCGACCGGGAACTGTGGGACATGGTGTTCCCCGAGCTGAGCCCCGACCAGTCCATCGGCGACGGCGACACCATCGAGGTTGCCGGCGTGTCCCTGACGGCGCTGCACACGCCGGGCCACTCTCCCGGCTCCGTCAGCTATCTGCTCGAGGAGGCGGGCACCGTCTTCACCGGCGACACCCTCTTCCAGGGCGGACCCGGGGCGACGGGTCGCTCGTACAGCGACTTCCCCACGATCATCGAGTCCATCCGCACTCGACTGCTCACCCTGCCACCGGACACGATCGTCCGGACCGGGCATGGCGACAGCACGACGATCGGTGACGAGGCTCCGCACCTCGAGGCCTGGATCGCCCGCGGACACTGACCGACCGGGGCCGGACACCGGCCTTCCCGTCAGGGGAGGTTGGTGGGCCTTGCTTCACCGAATCCGACGACGGCGCCGTACGCCTTCAGCAGCGCGGCCTCCACGACGGCGACGGTCACTCCCGGCGCAAGGTCCTCGGCCGCGCCCGCCGTCGAGGGCTGCCACTCGAGTCCGAGGGCGGAGTAGACATCGGCCAGGACTGCGCGGAGCGGCACGGAATCCTCGACGACGATCACGGACGAGAACAACCACGCTCCTGCGACGACGCGCTGCGCCGTCCCCACGAGTTTGACGGCCGGCGTGCCGCCGGAGCGTCCATGGACGCTGTACTCGCCCGGGCAGTACTCCCCCGGCACCTCGCCCACGCGCGCGTCCAGCCCGACGTCGCTCAGCACGCCGGCGAAGAAGTCACCGAACGCAGCGAAGCGCGCCCTCGTTCCGAGGACGGCGTCGGGCGCGGGCTCGATGTGGTCGACCACGAGGCACCCCCGGTGGTAGGCGGCAGCACGGCCCCCTGCCCGCCTCACAAGTGGCACGAAGCCGTGGCGGGTGGAAGCCGCGGCGGCCTCCGCGAAGCCCGGCAGCCGTGCATCCCGCTGGCCGAAGGCGAGAGTGGGACTCGGACGGTAGAGGCGCAGCGTCGGGGGCCTGGCTCCGACGGCGACCTCGCGCAGCAGGGCTATTCCGCGGGCCAGCTCGGCAGCGGCGTCGTGCGAGGGCGGATCGAGGGCGAGTGCCAGTTCGGCAGCACCCTGCCACGTATTGCTCATCGTTCCATCGTAGGCAGTCAGGCCGGGCGCCCCGAGTCAAGGTATCGGCGTGGGAGTCCAGTCGAGCCAGAGGCCGGCCTCGACGGCGATGGCCGGAGGCACGGTGTGCGGCCCCTCGAACTCGCGGTAGACGACGTCGTAGCCGCGGCGTTTCAGTGCTGGGACGACCTTCCTGCTCGTGGCGTCGATCGGCAGGACAGAGTCCTCGGTGCCGTGCGAGATAAAGAGGGTGGGCTGACCGTGATCCGGGCCCTGGGGCACGAATCCGGGTGAGAACGCGACGACCTTGCGGAAGAGATTCCCGTTCGCGAGTCCGAGCCCCAGCGCATAGGACGCACCATCGGAGAAACCGGCAATGCCGATCCGCTCGGGATCCACCGCGACGAAGGAGAAGACCTCGTGAAGCGCCCTGTCGATGACACCGGTGTCCGGGCCATAACCCCCGCGGATGGCATCCCAGGTACCGCCTCGCGACGCGGGGGCGAGAATGACGATCCCGAGTTGCTCTGCCGCCGCGCGGAGATAGGACAACCCACCCTGCGCGTCCCCTCCAGCTCCGTGCAGTGCGACCAGGAGCGGAACCTGCTCGTCCGTGGCCAGCGATTCGGGAACGAACACGATCGGATCGCGCTCCGCCGTCACCCCTAGCGCACGGACTCCGGTCATGCTGCCCGGGCCGGCAGCCGTGGCACCGGGACGAGCTGACAGGATCGCTGGATCCTCCGCCGCCGGTGCAGTCCTTCTGCTGTCCATGGGTCCTCCCTCACACGCCGTTCCCGCCACGAGGAGCGGCACGACCATCGCACCGGCAAGCACAGTCCTCCTCGTTGCCACACACCGGATTCTAGGCTCGCCAAGCACCAGTTCTCCCGGTTGCCGTCGGGCCCGCCGTCGGCTAGCGACGGGGAGAACACCGTCAGGAGTTCCGGGCCCCGAGCAACTCCTGCGCGGCACTCCGCGGGTCGGCTGACGCACAGATTGCCGACACCACGGCGACTCCTGCCGCCCCTGCCCGACGCAGCGGCCCCACGTCCGCGCGGCTGACGCCGCCGATCGCCACGCAGGGCAGCCTCACGTCCCGTACGAGCGCGGCGAATCCGTCCACTCCGAGCGGCGACGGATGATCCGGCTTCGTCGCCGTCGCGTGCACCGCCCCGACCCCCAGGTAGTCCACCGTGCCGGGTGGCAGGGCGTGCGCGCGGGCGAACTCCTCCCCTGTCGCCGCGCTCAGTCCGACGACGGCATCGGGACCGATGATCCGGCGGACCACGTCTGCGGGCAGGTCGGACTGCCCGACGTGCACCCCGTCGACCCTCACTCCCTGCTCGCGAGCCGCGAGGTAGACGTCGACCCTGTCGTCGATCAGCACGGGAACCCGGCCGCCGACGGCGGCAGCCACTGCCGTGAGGAGATCGAGGAGGGCGCTCCCGCCGGCGTGTTTGTCGCGCACCTGGACACAGGTGACGCCACCCGCGACAGCTGCGGCGACGACGTCCGGCACCGTCCGCGGAGCGCACAGCGCGGTGTCGGTCACGAGGTAGAGCGGCAGATAGGAGAGCGGGGCCGGCCGCGGCATCAGTCCCCGTCCGAGAGGTTGAGGCCCTGCACGACGTCGGCCGGCGTGATCGCGGCGAGCGCGTCGAGGAAGTGCGGGGCGAAGGTCCCCGGTCCTGCCGCCGTGCTGGCGGCACGCTCGGCGGCGAGGGTGTAGGCGGCGGTTGCGGCCGTCGCGGCGAGGAGCGCATCCGGAGTGAGGGAGGCGAAGGCCGCCATCACGGCGCCGAGGGCACAGCCGCCACCGGTGACGCGCGTCAGCATCGCGCTGCCGTTGGCCACCCGGACAACAGCACCATCGGGGGCGACGACGGCATCGACGGCGCCGGAGACCGCGACGACCGAGCCGTGCCTCGAGCCGAGCAGTCGGGCGGCGTCGAGGGCGGCGGCCGGTTCATCGAGGGAGTCGACGCCACGTCCGCCCGCTCCAGAACCGGCCAGGGCGATGATCTCAGAAGCGTTCCCCCGGATGATGGTGGGACGGAACGTGACGAGGCGCTGCGCAGTCGCTGTCCGGACACTCAGGAAGCCGACAGCAACCGGGTCGAGGACCCAGGGCGTTCCTGCTATCAGGGAGGCCTCGGCCGCCTCGAGCATGGCGGCGCGCTGTGACTCCGTGGGCGTGCCCAGATTGACGAGCACACCCGACGCGACGGGTGCGAACTGGGCGGCCTCTCCGGGGATGTCCACCATGGCAGGGGCCGCCCCGAGGGCGAGCAGGACGTTCGCGGTGAAGTTGGTGACGACGGCGTTGGTGACGCACTGGACCAGCGGCGCCGCTCGGCGCAGGTCGCCGAGCAACTCCGCGCACGCTTCAGCGGTGACCGGCCGGTCGGGGCTCACGGACGCGGGGTGCACGGATGCAGCCGTGGGAGCATCGGCGAGCTGCTCCGTCGGTGTCTCCCCGGCTGATCGCGTGGACGAGTGGGTGGATGATTGGGCCATGGCTGCCTCTCGCAGGATGGAGCGAAAGGACAGGCGGAACCAGGGGCACGCCGGGACATCCCTTCGCCAGTATGAGCTGGATCAGGTTCGACGGGTCTTATCTCAGCCCCTTCCCTGAAGGGACACCCCGTGTCGCTGCTCGAACGATAACCCGATACCGGGCCGCTTCCAAGTCGGCTAGCGGCCGCCGTCGATGCGGCGGCTACGCTGCTCGATCCCGGGCAGTCCGTACGGGTAGTCGCCGAAGGTCGGCGCGCTCACGTCGTCGAGTTGCCGCAGCTCATCGGCTGTGAGGACGACGTCGGAGGATGCCAAGTTGTCCGCCAGCTGTTCCTGCGTGCGCGCCCCGAGGATCACGGACGTGACGCCTGGCCGGGCCGCTACCCAGGCAAGCGCGATGTGCGAGGCGTTGACGCCCCGCTCCGCCGCGATTGCGCTCACGGTGTCGATGATCCGCCACGTCCTGTCCTGCGCGTTGCGCTTCTCCCAGGCCTCCATGCCGCGCTGGGGGTTCTCACCGAGCCGAGTGGCGCCGGTGGGCTCGGTGTCGCGGGAATACTTGCCCGTCAGCCAGCCACCGCCCAGGGGGGACCAGGGAAGCATGCCCATTCCGGCATCCAGGACGGCCGGGACGATCTCCGCTTCGATCTCGCGCACCAGCAGCGAGTACTGGGGCTGGAGCGTCACCGGCAGGGAATAGCCGCGCTGGCGAGCGATCATGACGGCCTTGGTGAGTTGCCAGCCGGTGTAGTTGGAGAAGCCGTAGTAACCGATGCGGCCCTGGACCACCGCCTCGTCGAGGAACCCGAGGGTCTCCTCGAGTGGAGTCAGCGGGTCCCAGGAGTGCACCTGGTACAGGTCGATGTGGTCCACGCCGAGTCTCCTCAGAGACGCGTCGAGCGCTCGGCGGAGGTGGCGCCGCGACAGGCCGAGGTCGTTCACGTCGTCTCCCATGGGGAACCGCCCCTTGGACGCGAGCACCATGCGGTCCCTTTCGGACGGGTTCTTGGCGAGCCATCGCCCGATGATCTCCTCCGAGGCGCCCGCCGTGTACACGTCGGCGGTGTCGATGAGGTTTCCGCCGGCCGCCGCATAGCCGGACAGGATGGCGTAGGAGGTTGCCTCGTCCGACTCCGCTCCGAACGTCATGGTGCCAAGGGCCAGTTGGGACACCGAGGTGCCGCTGTTGCCGAGTTTCCGGTACTCCATAAAGGACTCCTTCTACGATGCGCCTGCTGGAACGGCTGGTATGGGTCGGCGGGTCATTCGGTCACTGTCACGCCTTTCCAGAAAGCGTAGTGACCGCGGATGTTCTCCGCCGCTTCTTTCGGCTCCGCGTAGCTCCACGCCGCGTCCCTGTTCTGCTCTCCGTCCACGGTCAGGGTGAAATAGCTCGCCGTGCCTTTCCAGTGGCAGACCGTGGTGGTGTCCGTGGGAGCGAAGAACTCCTGCGAGATGGAGTTCGGCGGGAAATAGTGGTTGCCCTCGACCATCACGGTGTCCGTGGACTCCGCGATGACCCTGTTGTTCCAGATCGCTTTCGGCATGGTTCCTCTTCCTCGAGACTCCCCATTCGAGCGTGGGGACTACGGTGGCGCGCATCCCGAGCGGATGCGTCCCGTTCCGTGTGCAACCCCGGAGTCGTGGCATGCATTCCGGCGGCACCGGCCGGATCAGAGCTTGCGTACCGTGAGGATCTGCTCCGAGCGTCCGAACGGACCGTCGAGGTCGTGCAGGACACTCGAGGTCAGGCCCACTCCCCCCGGCCCGAACGTGACGCGTGTGTCCAGGCCGAGCCATTCGCCCGCCGGCATCCTGTGCAGGTGGATCTGCAGGTCGACGTTTGGGTACATCCAGCTGTTGCCGCCGGGCTCGACACGCGGCGCTATCCCGTTCGCGGCGTCCACCATGCCCACGAGTCGCACGACGTCGGGGCTGGTCCGGCCCTCGACCATGGAGTAGGGGTTCCGCATCCAGACCTGCCCCCGCCCCGGGCGGTGCCCCGGGAGGACGCGGACTTCGAGCGACCTGATGAAGCCGCCCGGCCAGGCCGTCATGGCCTCGTGCGGCCCCGCGTCCTCCGGGCCCGGAATGCGCTGGTCCTCGACCGCGGCGACGGCTGCCGTGTCCTGCGTCCGGAGGCGCCAGGCTTTCGCCACGATCGCCGTCCGCCCGCCCGCCTCCATCCGTGCTTCCACGAGCTCGATGGTCCGGCCGGGACGGACGACGGCGGTGGAGATCTCGAACTCGCCGCGGGGGATCATTCCGAGGATGTCGAAGCTCAGGCGGCTGAGGTGCAGCCCGTCCCGTGGCTCGCACTCCAGCAGGCACTGCGTGATGAGCCCGGAAATGGGAGCCATGTGTTGCTCCTCCGGGTTCCAGGCTCCCTGGGCGTTGATCGTCGACTCGAACCGGCCGCCACCGAGGTCGCGGTAGAAGGAATCAGGCACGGAGGATCTCCTTCGTCGGGGAAGCCGGGCAGAATCATGCGCTGTAGGTGGCGGAGTGGTGCCAATACCATTCTTCCGGCGCGGCACCCGCCCTATGCTAGTGGAGCAGCCACCTTCGCAGCGCCGCGGTATGCCGGTCCGGCGCACGACGGGCCGGACTTCTGGAATAGAGTCCGGGCGCGCGGAGTTCAGATGATTGACCTGGTCAACCTTCGCGACCGGTCCGGCGCAATACCTTGACCCCGGCGCCGGCGGACGGATCCCGCCGGTGCTGAACAGCAGATCGAACCGAGCGGATCACCATGACCCAGAGCCCCCCGTCCCCCGTCTCCGACGCGACCCCGAGCCGGGAGGCCGTCGCGCCGTCCGGCTCCGGTCCGTCACCGCACCTTCCGCAAGCCTCCGCGCAGGGCGTCTCCGGCGCGCTCCCCGCCCGGGACAAGCTGGTCATTACCCTCCTGCTCATCTCGGCTTTCGTCGTGATCCTCAACGAGACGATCATGGGAGTGGCGATCCCCCGTCTCGTCGAGGACCTCGGCATCACGGTGGGCGCAGGACAGTGGCTGAGCACAGCCTTCATGCTGACGATGGCCGTCGTCATCCCGGTGACCGGCTTCCTGCTGCAGCGGTACAACACGCGTCCCGTGTTCATGGCAGCGATGGGACTCTTCAGCCTCGGCACACTCATCGCCGCGCTGGCACCGGGATTCGGTGTCCTGCTGGTCGGCCGGGTCGTGCAGGCCAGCGGCACCGCGATCATGATGCCGCTGCTGATGACGACCGTCATGACGCTCGTTCCACCCGCGTCACGCGGCAAGATCATGGGAAACATCTCGATCGTCATCTCCGTGGCTCCGGCGCTCGGCCCGACCATCTCAGGGGCCATCCTCAGCGTGCTCGACTGGCGCTGGATGTTCTGGCTGGTCCTGCCCATCTCGCTCGCCGCGCTGGCCGTCGGTTCGGCGAAGATGAAGAACGTGACCACGCCCCGGCGGTCGGCCATCGACGTGCCGTCGGTCATCCTGTCCGCCGTCGCCTTCGGCGGAATCATCTATGGCCTGAGCCAGCTCGGTGAGGCGTCGGCCGGAAGCGCCGTCCCCGCGTGGATTCCACTCGTCGCGGGTCTCGCCGGCCTCGCCCTGTTCATCACCCGCCAGTTGGTCTTGCAGCGGCGTGACGCAGCGCTGCTCGACCTCCGGGTGTTCAATTCGGCGAACTTCACCATCTCGATCGTCGCCATCGCGGTGAGCATGATGGCCCTTTTCGGCACCATCATCCTGATCCCGATCTACGTTCAGACCGTCCTCGGGATGGATCCCCTGGTCTCCGGGTTGCTCCTCCTGCCGGGCGGTCTCGCCATGGGCCTGCTGGGACCCGTCGTCGGCCGCGTGTACGACCGCCGCGGCCCACGCATCCTCCTGGTGCCCGGAGCATTCCTGGTCAGCGCCGTGTTCTGGTCGCTGACGCAACTCACCGAGACGACGCCCACCGGGATGGTCCTGGTGGCGCACGTCGCCTTGAGCGTAGGCCTGGCCCTGATGTTCACTCCCCTCCTGACGTCTGCGCTGGGGTCCGTCAAACCGGCTCTGTATTCGCACGGCAGCGCCGTGTTCGGTACCGCCCAGCAGCTGGCGGGAGCCGCCGGTACTGCGCTCTTCATCTCGGTCATGACCATCCGGAGCACCTCCCTGGCCGACTCGGGCGTCGATGCCGAAGCGGCCCTGGCCGGCGGCATCCGGGCAGCCTTTATGTACGGCGCGATCATCTTCCTGCTCGCCATCGTCGCCTCGTTCTTCGTGCGAGCGCCGAAGGAGACTGAGAACTCGCCCGCCCTGGTGCACTAGGAACAGGTACACGCGCTGGACTAAGGCGCTCGTCACGACGAAGCCCCGCCGGGTCCTTCCGGCGGGGCTTCGTCGTTCGGCTGGATTGTTCGACTGGCTCGTTCGGCTAGATCGTTCGGCTGGATCGTTCGGCTCGTCGCCGTCAGGACTCGGGCTGCCGCAGTTCGATGAAGCCATCGCTCGTGACCCGTGTCTGGTAGACGGGCTGGGGCACGCTGGCCGGTCCTCGATAGTTCTTGCCGTCGTCGAGCCTGAACATGCTCTGGTGCCACGGGCACGTGATGCAGCCGTTCTCGATGACGCCCTCTTCGAGGGGACCGCCCAGGTGGTTGCACACTCTGTCCATCGCGGTCAGCTTCCCCTCGTGGCGCAGCAGCAGGATCGGCACGCCGTTTGCTTCGACGGTGTGGCGCCCGCCCTCGACGACGTCGGCATCGCTGGCCACGCGGGTCCAGTCCTTCGGGGCCTCGTGCCATGCCGTCCGGTTGACGTTGACGCCGCTGGCGTAGCTGAGGTGCCCCCCGAGGTAGGCGCTGAAGAGCATCGACCCGAGCCCGCCGAGGCCGAGCAGGACCCCGAGTGCTCGATGGTCCTTGGCGCGCGCGACCGCGGAGGCGGTGTAGAGCATGACCGCGAGGGAGTTGCCGGTCGCGTGCACGATCCCGACCCGGCGCTCCTTCTCCTGGGTGTCGGACCAGTCGTGCAGGCCCGTGATCGCCGTCGGTACCGCGGAGAGGATCCCGACGGTGACGAGGAGATCTGCGGCCTTGCGGGAACCCTTGCCGCCGGCGATGTCCAGGAAGGACGCCATGCTCCAGGCACCGGACGGCACGACGATCAGCATCGGATGCACCGAGTGGCCGATCGCCGCTCCGCTGAGCAGGTTCCGGATCCTGCGGGGCCGCACGGCCTTGCTGACCGCTGCTGCGAGGGGGTCGGCGATCTTGTCCAGCGACTTCGCGTGCTCGAGTCCGTCCAGCATCGTATGCAGGATGTTCATCCTCTGCTCCTTCTGATCCGGGCCGACAGTCGGCACGTTCGACGTAGGGTGGGCGATGGCGCCCGGTCCCACCGTCGCAGTCGTCGCTACACCTGACAACAGGACGGAAGGCCGTAAGGTTTTCCTTGGCCATGCTGAGCGATCGGTGCGAGAATCCGGGCGGGCCGGAGGACAATGATTCCTCACGACCGTCGGGAACGCCGCCCAGTCGATGCTGGGCGGGGCGTGCCCCTCCCCGAGGAGGAATCTCTTGCCTGCTGTGCCGCTGCACCTCACCGGCCATCCCGGCGTTCCCCTCACAGCTGACTGCTCGAAGTGCTTCGCCCTGTGCTGCTCCGCCCTGGGATTCGAGAGGTCGAGCGATTTCGCGCACGACAAGCCCATCGGACAGGCATGCCGCAATCTCGCCGCCGACTTCTCCTGCACCATCCACGCGAAGCTCCGCGGCGAGGGGTACAAGGGGTGCACGGTGTTCGACTGTTTCGGCGCCGGCCAGCAGGTGGCGCAGCGCGGCTTCGGCGGGCGGAGCTGGACGGAACACCCGGAACTGAAGCCGGCGATGTTCGCGGCGTTCCCGGTCGTTCGGCAACTGCACGAGGTGCTCTGGTACCTCGATGAGGCCCAGCGCCTCGCTGCATCGTCCCGATCCGTTCCGGCTGCGGCCAGAAGCGCAGTGCTCGCGCTGACCACCGAGACCGTGGGTCTGGCCCGACTCGAGCCGGAGGGCCTCGCGGGCGCGGACCTGGAGGGACTCCGCGCGAGGGTCGGAGCAGTGCTCGCGGACGTGAGCACCGCGGTGAGGAAGGCGGCAGGTGGGCCCCGGCATCCACGCCGTCTCGCGCCCGGGGCCGACCTGCTCGGCGCTGATCTCGCACACCGGTCCCTCCAGGGCGCCAACCTGCGCGGCGCCTACCTCATCGCCGCCGACCTGACGGGTTCGGACCTCCAGCACGTGGATCTGCTCGGAGCCGATCTCAGGGACGCGAGGCTGCAGGGCGCAGATCTGTCGCACGCCCTGTTCCTCACGCCGATGCAGGTCGCTGCTGCGACCGGCGATAGTCGCACACGGTTGCCGAACCGACTCGAGATCCCGGGGCATTGGCAGGACTGACCCGCGCAACCGCGTGCAGCCCGCGCGGGATCGACAGCACCCGCCTGCCTGACTGCCGACGACGGTAAGTAGGCTTATTGTTGAACCATGAGTTTCAATGACAACGCGCAACTCAACCCTTCACGCGTCAGTGATCGGCGTGGACGCGGTCGCGGTGCGGCCGTCGGAGGCGGCCTCGGTGGTGGCCTCCTCCTGATCCTCTCGCTGATCTTCGGTCCGGGTGTCGTCGACCAGTTGGGAATCGACGACGGCACGGCGTCGCAGCAGCAGGACTCCGGCGCGGAGGACGCCATCGACGAGTGCCTGACCGGCGCAGAAGCCAATGAACGGCTCGACTGTCGCATTCTCGGCACCGCGGAGAGCCTCGACAGCTTCTGGCTGCCCTACCTCGACCAGTTCGGCGTGGCGTACACGCAGCCCGGCGTCGTGATCTTCAGCGACAGCACCGACACCGGCTGCGGGACTGCGACGAGCGCCGTGGGCCCGTTCTACTGCCCCGTGGACGAGCAGACCTACTACGACACCGCATTCTTCGACGACCTCGTGACCAGGTTCGGGTCCTCCGGCGGCCCCCTCGCGCAGGAGTACGTCGTCGCCCACGAGTTCGGGCACCACATCCAGAACCTCATCGGCACGCTCGGCGCCGCCCAGCAGGATCCGCAGGGCGCGGAGTCCGGCGGTGTCCGCGTCGAACTGCAGGCGGACTGCTTCGCCGGGATGTGGGCCGCCCATGCCACAACGGTGCCCGATCCGGAGTCCGGCGAGCCGTTCCTCCGCCCCTTCTCAACCACCGACCTGCAGGACGCCCTCTCCGCGGCCGCATCGGTGGGCGACGACCGCATCCAGGAGTCGGCGACGGGCCAGGTCAATCCGGAAGGCTGGACCCACGGGTCCAGCGCCCAGCGGCAGGCGTGGTTCGCGCAGGGCTTCGATACAGGCGATCTGCGCTCCTGCGACACGTTCGCGGCGACCGACCTGGACAATCCGTGACCCGTTCCGGTCATCCTGCCCGCACCCCGGAGGAGTCACCCGTGACCGGGCGGCTCGCCGTCGTCGTGCCCGTCTTCAACGAGCCGGGCATCGTCCGCACGCTCGAAGCGCTCCGCGCACAGCGCGACCGCGGCGACCTCCACGTCTACGTGGTGGACAACGCTTCCACCGATGACACGGCACAGCGGATCCAGGACTACGCGGCGGCCCATCCCGAGGTGGCACTCACGGTCGTGACCGAGCCCCAGAAGGGAACCGGGGCCGCGAGTGACACCGGCTTCCGGAGGGCGATCGACGACGGCTTCGAGCTGGTCGCGCGCACCGACGGGGACAGCGAACCCGCGGAGGACTGGGTGCGCCGGATCCGCATACTCTTCGCGCTGCACCCCCGGGTGCAGCTTCTCGGGGGAACCAGTACCGCGCTTCGGGACGGCCACTACCGGCGGGGCGATGACCTGCTGATGCCCGGCGCACTCTGGCTCCTGCGGATCATGATCGCGCTCAAACACCTCGACGTCGCATACCTGCGTTTCGTTGCCGGTCACAACATGGCGGTACGGGCGTCCGCCTACGTGGCGTCAGGCGGGATCGAGCGGACATCGATCGACACGCGCGACGAGGACATCGAGTTCTCCGCCCGGGTGTGCCACCGGCTGGGCTGGGCCGCAGTGCGGATCGACCCCACGCTCAAGGTGGCGACGTCGATGCGGCGGGTACGCCGCTACGGGCTCGGCATGATGGGCATCCATCACCTCGTGCCGGCCCTCCGCGGCAGGATCATCCGCACCATCGACATCCGCTAGCCCTCTGCATCGGCTCCGAGTCCGGCCGGGTCCGGGCCGGAAACCGTCAGCCCGCGCCGCTCGCCCTGACCAACGCCACGGCGTCTTCCACCGTGGGGACGCGGCCCTGCCGTGCGCTGGAGACCAGGCGGACGGTCCGCCGGAAGGCGGCGTCGTCGCCCTCGCCCGCCCGGAACGCCGGCAGGTGCACCAGCACGGCCGCGCGGCGGAGCAGGGCATCCTCCGCAGCGGCCCAGCGGTCGACGACGGTGCGTGCGCGTGCGGCATCCGGGTTTTTCAGCCTCAGGAGCAGTGTTCCGACGACGTCGATCGCGAGGGGATCCACGAGATCCGGAACCTGAGCCGACCGGAGGAAACCCTCGATCCGCGTGAGGTCGGAGTGGCGCAACAGCGGCACGAACGACTGCAGCAGCACGACTGCCGCCAGCCTGCGTTCGAACACCGGCCGGGCCCAGAGCTCTGCGGCGAGCGCGGTGACGTCGTCGTGCCCGAGGCCCGGATACCGGCGTTCGGCGTTGCGGACGGTCCCGCGGACGGCGCCGACGGACGCTCCGTAGTACTCGAGCCCCGTCCCGTACCGCCGTTGGTGGTCCTCCGCGCGTTCCCACGAGCTCTCGTACTGCAGGGACTCGTCGATGAACTCGGCGGGGTCACTCACCGGGGCGCTGCTCACGGATTCGTCAGTTCGTCGGTTGGTCAGTAGAGGAAGATGTCAATCCACACCCGGTTGTGGGCGTGGAGGAGGACGAGGAACAGGACGAAGTCGAACAGCAGGTGGACGCAGATGATGTAGGAGAGGGACCGGGTGCGCGTGAAGATGAACGCCTGCAGGAGCGCGAACGGGAAGATGAACAGCGGTGCCCAGGCGTGGAAACCCAACTCCCAGAGGAACGAGGTGAACAGCACGGCCTGGAGGACATTGGCCTGGGCCATGGGAAGGTGCCTGCGCAGGAGTGCGAACACGGTGCAGATGAAGAAGAGCTCGTCCCAGATGCCCAGGCCGTTGGTGCCGACGAACAGTCGCGCGATCTCGTCCGGCGCGGAGGCCGCGGGCCAGTTCGTGTAGACGCCGGTTCCGAGCATGTACACCGGAAGGAGGGCGTAGCCGATCACGACGACGGCGGGCAGGTACCACTTCTCCGCGCGGGTCCACTTCTGGCCCGTACGGACGGGGAAGGTGATGGAGTGATCGCGATAGGCGAACCGGGAGACCGTGTAGGGGACCCCGACGGCGAGGATCATCGCCGTGCCCATGACGGCCATGTGTTCCACGCTGATGTCCGTCGTGATCGGCACGAGGCTCATCACGGCGAGGCTGAACGCGATGAGCAGGAGGTCCCGGAAGAGTGCCCTGTTGATGGCGGCTGCCGCAACGAGCGCGACGGCCAGCAGTGGGTAGCCGATCAGGGGCTGGTGGAGCACGAACAGGACGAACCCCGCGAGCGACACCAGGGCGGCGGGGACGAGTTCCCGGGAGGGTGTGTTCCACGTGCCCTCCTTCCAGGCTCGTCGGCCTGGGCGTGCCGTCGACAGACCGGGCACCACCGGTTGCGCTTGCTGCTCCACGCGATCATGCTCCTTCGTCGATGCGCGCTCCCCTGCTCCGCGCCGGCCCTGCCCTGATACAGGGACGCCTACCCATTCTTTCGCCTGCCGTGCAGCACGGTCCACTCGAGTCCGCCCGAGCCGGCCCGCCTCCGGCAATGCAAGACTTTGGTCATGCGTGAGCTCGTCATCCTCGGCACGGCGTCACAAGTGCCCACCCGGACCCGCAACCACAACGGCTACTTCCTGCGGTGGGAGCTCGAGGGCATCCTGTTCGATCCCGGTGAGGGTACCCAGCGCCAGATGATCCACGCCGGAGTGGCCGGTACCAAGATCACGCGGATCTGCCTGACACATGTCCACGGCGACCACTGCTACGGGCTGCCCGGCGTACTCTCGCGGATGGTGCTCGACGGCGTCGCGCACCCCGTGCATCTGCACTACCCCGCGTCGGGTGAGGACGTGGTGCGGGCGCTCGTGTCGCTCGCGACCCCCGGCCTGGACCTGCACCTGCACCCTCACGGCACCGCCGGTCCGATCGCACCCGGGATGGAAGTCCTTCCGCTGCGGCACCGCATCGAGGCGTACGGGTACCGGATGACGGAGCCGGACGGGCGGACGTTCCTTCCCGATCGGCTTGCCGCTTCCGGCATCTCCGGGCCCGACGTCGGGCGCCTGCAGCGCGAGGGACGGCTGGGTTCCGTCGGACTCGACGAGGTCAGCGTCCCCCGACCGGGGCGGCGCTTCGCCTTCGTCATGGACACCGCCGTGTGCGACGGAGCCTTCGCCCTGGCCGAGGACGCCGACCTGCTGGTGGCCGAGAGTACCTTCAGCAACGACCACGCCGCGCTCGCCGACCAGTACCTGCACCTGACGGCCGGCGAGGCGGGAGCACTCGCGGGCAGCGGCGGGGTGGGAACACTCGTGCTGACCCACTTCTCGTCACGGTACGACGACGTCGGGATACTTGCGCAGCAGGCGCGAGCAAGCGCAGGATCGACGACGGTGGTCGCGGCCTCGGACCTGGACCGGATCCCCTTCCCGGCTCGCCCCGCCCCCGTGGACGGGATGCCGGGCGCTGAGGGGCACTGATGCTGTTCACGCCGTCGGTGGGAGGGGCGCAGTGAGCGGGTCCGGCGCTCGGCGTCCACGTCCGTCGTCGCTCACGGTCGCGAAGCCTTCGCGCGCCCAGTACTCGAAGCCACCGATGAGTTCGCGGACGTTCGTGTAGCCCATCGACGCAAGAATCAGGGCACCACGAGTGCTGCCGTTACAGCCGGGTCCCCAGCAGTAGACGACGATCGCAGCATCCGTCGTGGACGCGAAGTCCCCGATACGTGCTTCGAGCTCCGAGTTCGGGATGTGGACGGCGCCCGGGATGCGGCCCTGACTCCATGACGCAGCGGAACGGGTGTCGATCACGAGGGGTGCAGTCCCGGAAGCCCGCTCAGCAGCGAGGTCCGTCGGGTCGGTTTCGTACGCGAGCTTGGCAGCGAAGTAGTCAGCGGCAGAGAGGAAAGGAGTCATGGTTCCATCGAAGCGCTTCTGTCGCTCGACGGGAACGCTCCACCGACGGCATAGTGCGGCGCCGGTGCCGTTTTCGACGGTAGATTCTGCCGTATGCCCTCGAACCCACGGATCGATCTCGATTCCACCGATCACGCGATCATCGGCCACCTGCAGGAGGACGGGCGGGCGAGCGTCGCGGAGCTGGCCCGCTCCATCAACCTGTCCCCGAGTGCGACGGGCGATCGGGTGAGGCGTCTTACCGATGCCGGCGTGATCACGGGCTACTCGGTCACCGTGGATCCGGAGGCCCTCGGGTACAGCGTGACCGCGTTCGTGCGATTGGCCTACCCCACCGGCAACTACAAGCCCTTCCACGACTTGGTCGCCTCACTGCCCGAGATCATCGAGGCCCATCACGTCACCGGCGCCGACTGTTTCATCATCAAAGTACTCGCCCGCTCGATGCGCGATCTCGAGCGCATCACGGGCCGGCTCGCGACCCTCGGCAGTATCACCACCAGCGTTGTCTACTCGAGCCCCATACCCTCCCGACACATCACCCCGGCCTGACCGGGGTCAGGGCAAGAGCGAGCGCAGATACCGCCTCCGCACGACACGCTGCACAAGGAGGAGGATCGGGAAGAGCAGGCGCCATGGATGACGTGGTGCCGCCCGCGTCAGCGATCGAACCGTCAGGCGCACCTCATCATCGTGCCGGGACACAATGAACGCCTCCTCACCGCGAACAGGATGCCCGGGCCTGGTCCGGTAGGCGAATCCTGCACGCTGTCCGTCGTTGACCACGGAGACGACTTCGACCGGCTCGACAACGCTGAGGCCGAGGAACGTGACGGTGACTGAGACACGTTGCCCGGGTACCACCGGCGTCGTGCAGTCCACACTGAACCCGCTCCGTGTCTTCACACCCCAGCGGAGGACCTCGTCGACAGCTCGTCGCCACACATCATCGCCCTGCCCGACGACGGAGGTGACCTCCGATCTGCGGTACCCGTCGTGCCGTCCCTGCGGCCAGGGTTCCACGGCCGGAAGTGTCATCGCCCCGTTCCTCTCCTTCGGCACCATACGCACGCGTCTACCGGACAGCACCTATCCCCCCATCGTCGGCCCCCGCCTGACCGGGGTCAGGGGTGTCCGGAACAGGAGTCCTGGCCGGACGTGCCGATCGCGTGCGGACCGCGACCCCCGCACACACCACGACAGCGGCTCCACCGAGGACTGTATGCCACGACAGTCCCTCGCGCAGCAGGAGTGCGGCCCACAGGATACTCAGCACGGGCTGGATCAGTTGCACCTGGCTGACCCGAGCGATCGGACCGATGGCGAGGCCGCGATACCAGGCGAAGAAGCCCAGGAACATGCTGACGACGGCGAGGTAGGCGAAGGACGCCCATTCGATCGGGGTGCCGACCTGCGGGTGGTGCAGCACGGCCGTGACCGTCAGCACGACCATGACCGGTGAGGCGACCACCAGGGCCCACGACACGGTCTGCCACGCGCCGAGTTCCCGGGCAAGCAGGCCGCCCTCGGCGTAGCCGGTCGCGGCAGCGATCACGGCACCGAACAGCAGCAGATCGGACAGGGCGGGTTGGGCGAGTCCTCCTTCGTGCAGTGTCGCGAAGACAACTGCCACGACGGCGCCCAGGAGCGCCACCAGCCAGAACGAGGTAGGTGGCCGTTCCCTCCCCCTGACGACGGCCATGGCAGCAGTAGCCGCCGGCAGGAGGGCGATGACGACGGCGCCGTGGCTCGCGGGTGCGGTCGTCAGGGCGAAGGAGGTCAGCAGGGGGAACCCGATCACGATTCCGCAGGCGACGACGCCGAGCCGCAGCCACTGCGTGCCGGACGGGAGACGTTGCCGAGTGAGGGAGAGAGCGGCGACTGCGAGAGCGGCAGCCACGACCGCCCTACCCGAACCGATGAAGAGGGGCGACAGGCCTCCGACGGCGACGCGCGTGAAAGGAACCGTGAACGAGAAGGCAGCTACACCGAGGAGACCCCAGGCGAGACCCGATCGTGCGGACGATAGCAGGGTGGTCGGAAGCAGGGTAGCGCTATTATGTGGCTTCATGACCAACGATAGCAGTTCGAGGATCGTCACGGCTCTGCGCGAGTGGATTGCAGCAGCTCCCGCGGGCGCGAGGCTGCCTTCGACGCGCTCGCTGGTGGCACGGTACGAAGCCAGTCCGGTCACGGTGCAGAAAGCGCTGCGTGTCCTCTCCGCCTCCGGCCTGATCGAGAGCAGGCCTGGCGTCGGCACCTTCGTCCGGGCCATCCGCACGGCACGTCCGCTCGACTTCGGCTGGCAGACCGCGGCGTTGGGGTCACCACCCAACCGCCTGCAGTCGTCGCCGGCGACCATGCGGGCTGCGACCGCTGATGCGATAGCCCTGCACGAGGGGTACCCGGAGCGCGACCTTCTTCCGGAGCGACTGGTCAGGGCGGCACTCGCCAGGGCGGGCCGTAGCGAAGCGGCCCTGACGCGCTCCCCCGCGTCGGGCCTCCCGGCGCTGCAATCGTGGTTCGCGTCGGAGCTGGCAGAGCTCACGCCGGTGGGCGTGACCCCGCCGACGTCGAGCAATGTGATCGTCCTTCCGGGCAGCCAGAGCGGACTCAGTTCCGTCTTCCGCGCTCTGGTCACGGCCGGGCAGCCGTTGCTGATCGAATCGCCCAGCTATTGGGGCGCCATCCTCGCCGCTGCACAGGCGGGCGTGCGCGTGGTACCGATCCCTTCCGGGCCCACCGGCCCGGACCCGGACGCTCTCGCCCGTGCCTTCGAGGAGACCGGCGCGCGAGCTTTCTATACCCAACCGAACTTCGCCAACCCGACCGGCGCGCAATGGCCCGCTGACGCAGCGCTGCAGATACTCGACGTCACCAGAACCTACGGTGCCTTTCTCATCGAGGACGACTGGGCGCACGATTTCGGGATCTCGACCAGCTCCACACCTCTGGCTGCGCACGATGATGACGGGCACGTCGTGTACATCCGCTCGCTCACGAAGAGCGTCTCGCCCGCGCTCCGGATCGCCGCAATCATTGCTCGCGGGCCGGCCCGCGAGCGCATCATCGCCGACCGCACCGCAGCGTCCATGTACGTCAGTGGAATACTCCAGGCTGCGGCCCTGGACATCGTTACGCAGCCCGGCTGGCAGACGCACCTTCGCGGCCTGCGCGAGAAATTGCGGTCACGCCGGGACCTCCTCGTCGACAGTCTCAGCACCTATGCGCCGCTCGCCCAGCTCACAGCCCTCCCACCGGGAGGCTTGCATCTATGGCTGCGGCTTCCGGACGGAACAGACCTCGCACGCCTGGTGCAGGACTGCGAAGCACAGGGCGTGTTCGTCGCGCCCGGCGACGACTGGTTCCCGGCCGAGCCCACAGGACCGTTCATTCGCCTCACCTACTCCGGACCCGACCCGGGCGCCTACCCGGAAGCAGCACGCGTCATCGGCCACAGTCTCGAGCGGGGCAGGCAGCAGCGCGGGGCCGATCTATAGAGCTGCGTTCAGTGCGTCTGCAGGAACAGTTCCGCCCACTGTCGGCAACGTGGAGTCAGATGACTCCGAGTGCGAGCATGGCGTCCGCTACCTTGACGAAGCCACTGATGTTCGCCCCTGCGACATAGTCACCGGGCACGCCGTATTCGTCGGCGGTCGTCGCACACCGGTCATGGATACCCACCATGATCTCCGTGAGTCGCTGTTCGGTGTGCTCGAAGGACCAGGAATCACGGCTGGCGTTCTGTTGCATCTCCAGGGCCGAGGTCGCGACGCCGCCGGCGTTCGCGGCCTTGCCCGGCCCGAACAGGACGCCGACCTGCTGGAACCCCTGCACGGCCTCGGGCGTGCAGGGCATGTTCGCCCCCTCCGCCACCGCGACCACTCCTGCCTTGACGAGCGATACCGCGGCATCCTCGTCGAGTTCGTTCTGCGTGGCGCAGGGCAGGGCTACCGCTGCCCCCACATCCCAGATCGAACCTCGTTCCACGAACTGGGCGCCTGCCCCCCGCCGCCGCGCGTACTCGGAGATCCGTCCGCGCTCGTTCTCCTTCACCTCGCGAAGGAGCGCGACGTCGATACCGGCTTCGTCGACGACATACCCGGAGGAATCGGAACAGGCGACGACGGTCGCACCGAAGTGCTGTGCCTTGGCGATGGCATGGACGGCGACGTTGCCCGAGCCGGAGACGATGACGCGTTGTCCCTCGAGGTCGAGTCCCCTGGTCTTGAGCATCTCCCGGGCGAACAGGACTGCGCCGTAGCCGGTCGCTTCCGGGCGAACCAGGGAGCCACCCCAACTGATTCCCTTACCCGTGAGCACTCCGGACTCGTACCGATTGGTGACCCTCTTGTACTGCCCGAAGAGATATCCGATCTCGCGGCCACCCACGCCGATGTCGCCCGCGGGAACATCCGTGTACTCACCGATATGCCGGTACAACTCCGTCATGAAGGACTGGCAGAACCGCATCACCTCACCGTCGGACCTGCCCTTGGGATCGAAGTCGGAGCCGCCCTTGCCTCCGCCGATCGGCATGCCGGTGAGCGCGTTCTTGAAGACCTGCTCGAATCCGAGGAACTTCACGATCCCGAGGTACACGGACGGGTGGAAGCGCAGGCCCCCCTTGAAGGGGCCGAGAGCGGAATTGAATTCGACCCGGAAGCCCCGGTTGATCTGCACGATTCCCGCATCGTCCACCCAGGGCACGCGGAAGATGATCTGCCGCTCCGGTTCGCACAGCCGCTCCAGCACCGCAGCGTCCACGAACTCGGGATGTTTCTTCAACACCGGACCCAGGGAATCGAACACCTCGACGACGGCCTGATGGAACTCCGTCTCACCCGGATTTCGCCGGAACACCTGATCACGCACGGAGGACAATGCCGAATCCATGGAACTCCCCGATCTCGAGTGCGGAACTTTCTGCAGGACTGAGGCACGCAGCCACGCCTACTCGGCGAGGGGCCGTAGACCGGCAGGACGCGTGGTAACCCTCAGTGCACTGTATATCCGTGGGTGTTGGTTCCACCGGTCCAGTTCTGTCGCAGCGCGCCGACCCATCGTCCATGCCATCGGGTTATAAGTACACGGAACGCTGGAGGACAGCCATCGACTTCGAAGCCGAGCAGGGGTGCGAGGAAACCCTGACAGTATGCCGTCCGGGCACGCTGCGTCACTGGGCGGAAAGAGGGCCGATCATTCTGCTCCTTGCACGGTGACGCGGTGCGGCGTGAACGAAGCTGCCAGCGCCTTCACCGTGGGGCTACAGTTGTGGCGCACGACCGAAAACCTGCCCAGCACCTGATCGAACCACCGCGCTCTTCCGGTCGCGGACCAGATGTCGTCCAAGGAGAGAGCATGGCCGCCAGCCGAAATCCGCTCGATGACCTGCGCGAAACGCTCGGCCACCTCGCCGAGCAACTCAAGCTGCCCGGTTCGGAGCGGGTGGACGACCTGGTGGGTGACCGCATCGGCGCGCGGCCCGGTCCTGCACGTCCGCTCGCCGAGGTGCAGGCCGAACTCGACGCGCTGGTGGGGCTCGACAGCGTGAAGGAACAGGTGCGGGCACTCGTGGCATTGCTGCAGGTGCAGGCCCGGCGCAAGGCGCACGGATTGCCGGAGGTCGCCACCTCACAGCATCTGGTGTTCCTGGGGAACCCGGGCACGGGCAAGACCACCGTGGCGCGGCTCTTGGCCGAGATGTACCGCGCGGTCGGCTTGCTGCAGAAGGGCCATCTGGTCGAGGTCGACCGGTCGGGCCTGGTCGGGCAGTACGTGGGCGCAACCGCCATCAAGACGGACCGGGTGATCCGGAAGGCGTTGGACGGCGTCCTCTTCATCGACGAGGCCTACGCCCTGTCACCGGAGGATGGCCGGATGGATTTCGGCCCCGAGGCGATCGAGGTCCTGCTGAAGCGGATGGAGGATCACCGGCACCGCCTGGTGGTCATCGTGGCCGGTTACCCGCGACTGATGGAGGCGTTCCTGCTCTCGAACCCGGGCCTGCGTTCCCGGTTCGCCCGCGAGATCACCTTCCCGGACTACTCCGTCGATGCGCTCCAGACGATCTTCCACCAGATGCTCGCCCAGCACGAGTACATCCCGGAGCCGAGCGCGGAGCAGACCCTGCGGAGCATCCTCGCCGGCCTTCACTCCGGCGAGGACTCCGGCAACGCGCGCTTTGCCCGCACACTCTTCGAGCAGGCGCTCAATCGCCAGGCGCTGAGGTTGTCGCTCAACGAGGACCGAAACCTCGACGACCTCGATCGGGAGGAAGTGATGATGCTGACGTCGGAGGACCTAGCGCAAGCCGCGCAGGCGCTGGGAGCGGAACCCGAGCCCGAACCGCTACCACACCACAGAACGTCGCGGTGGTGGGATTGGCTGACCTGACTGAATCAGCCGCAGGAGCACGAAAGGCCCCACACGCGTGGGCGTGCGGGGCCTCTCAGACAACGGCGAGCGGGACGGGGAGGACTAGAAGTCCCAGTCCTCGTCCTCAGTGTTCACGGCCTTGCCGATGACGTACGAGGAGCCCGAGCCGGAGAAGAAGTCGTGGTTCTCGTCGGCGTTCGGGGACAGCGCCGAGAGGATCGCCGGGTTCACGTCCGTGACCGACGACGGGAACATCGCCTCGTAGCCCAGGTTCATGAGCGCCTTGTTGGCGTTGTAGTGCAGGAACTTCTTGACGTCCTCGGCGAGGCCCACGGAGTCGTACAGGTCATGCGTGTACTGGACCTCGTTCTCGTACAGCTCGAAGAGCAGCTCGAACGTGTAGTCCTTGATCTCCTGGCGGCGTTCCGGCGTCGCGCTCTCCAGACCGCGCTGGAACTTGTAGCCGATGTAGTACCCGTGCACGGCCTCGTCACGGATGATCAGGCGTACGAGGTCCGCCGTGTTCGTGAGCTTGGCGCGCGAGGACCAGTACATCGGCAGGTAGAAGCCGGAGTAGAACAGGAACGACTCGAGCAGCGTCGAGGCGACCTTGCGCTTCAGGGGATCGTCACCGCGGTAGTAGTCCGTGACGATGTGCGCCTTCTTCTGCAGGTTCACGTTCTCCGTGGACCATCGGAACGCCTCGTCGATCTCCTTGGTGGAAGCCAGCGTGGAGAAGATCGAGGAGTAGCTCTTGGCGTGCACCGACTCCATGAAGGCGATGTTCGTGAGGACGGCTTCCTCGTGGGGCGTGACCGCATCGGGGATGAGGCTCACGGCGCCTACGGTCGCCTGGACCGTGTCGAGCAGCGTCAGGCCGGTGAAGACGCGCATGGTGAGCTGCTGCTCCTCGGGCGTCAGCGTCGCCCACGACTGGACGTCGTTGGACAGCGGCACCTTCTCCGGCAGCCAGAAGTTGTTCACCAGGCGGTTCCAGACCTCGACGTCCTTGTCATCCTGGATGCGGTTCCAGTTGATGGCCTGGACCTGATCGACGAGCTTCAGCTTCTCGCTCATGGTGTGTTCCTTGTCTGGGTGTTAGTAATGCCGGTGATCCGGGTCGAGCCTGTTCGCCAGGCCGGGCGCAAGGCCCGGCCTGACAATTTTAGGTGCTACAGCATGCAGCTGACGCAGCCCTCGACCTCGGTGCCCTCCAGCGCGAGCTGGCGGAGACGGATGTAGTAGACCGTCTTGATGCCCTTGCGCCAGGCGTAGATCTGGGCCTTGTTGATGTCACGCGTTGTGGCGGTGTCCTTGAAGAACAGCGTCAGGGACAGGCCCTGGTCCACGTGCTGCGTCGCCGCGGCATACGTGTCGATGATCTTCTCGAAGCCGATCTCGTACGCATCCTGGTAGAACTCCAGGTTGTCGTTCGTGAGGTACGGCGCCGGGTAGTACACGCGGCCGATCTTGCCTTCCTTGCGGATCTCGATCTTCGACGCCACCGGGTGGATGGAGGACGTCGAGTTGTTGATGTACGAGATCGAGCCCGTCGGCGGCACAGCCTGCAGATTCTGGTTGTAGATGCCGTGCTCCATGACCGAGGCCTTCAGTGCGCGCCAGTCCTCCTGCGTGGGGATGTGAACGTCGGCGAACAGCTCACGCACGCGCGGCGTCGTCGGCTCCCACACCTGCTCGGTGTACTTGTCGAAGAACTCTCCGCTCGCGTACTTGGAACGCTCGAATCCGGCGAACTTCCGGCCGGTCTCGATGGCCATCAGGTTCGATGCCCGGATGCAGTGGTACACCACGGAGTAGAAGTAGATGTTCGTGAAATCCAGGCCCTCTTCCGAGCCGTAGTGGACGCGCTCACGGGCGAGGTAGCCGTGGAGGTTCATCTGTCCGAGGCCGATGGCGTGGGAGGCGTCGTTACCGGCGGCGATCGAAGGGACCGAGCTGATGTGGCTCATGTCCGAGACAGCCGAGAGGCTGCGGATCGCGGTCTCGATGGTCCGGCCGAAGTCCGGCGAGTCCATGGTCTTCGCGATGTTCAGCGAACCGAGGTTGCAGGAGATGTCCTTGCCCACGGAGTCGTAGGACAGGTCCTCGTTGTAGGTGGTGGGCTGCGAGACCTGGAGGATCTCGGAGCACAGGTTGGACATGATGATCTTGCCGTCGATCGGGTTGGCCCGGTTCACGGTGTCCTCGAACATGATGTACGGGTAGCCGGACTCGAACTGGATCTCCGCGAGGGTCTGGAAGAACTCACGCGCCTTGATCTTGGTCTTCTTGATCCGGGCGTCGTCCACCATCTCGTAGTACTTCTCGGTGACCGAGATGTCGGAGAAGGGCATGCCGTAGACGCGCTCGACGTCGTAGGGGGAGAACAGGTACATGTCCTCGTCGCGCTTGGCGAGCTCGAACGTGATGTCCGGGACGACGACGCCGAGGGACAGCGTCTTGATGCGGATCTTCTCGTCCGCATTCTCGCGCTTGGTGTCGAGGAAGCGGTTGATGTCCGGGTGGTGCGCGTGCAGGTAGACCGCGCCGGCGCCCTGGCGGGCACCGAGCTGGTTGGCGTAGGAGAAGCTGTCCTCGAGGAGCTTCATCACAGGAATGACGCCGGAGGACTGGTTCTCGATCTGCTTGATCGGCGCACCGACCTCGCGGATGTTGGTCAGGGCGAACGCGACGCCGCCGCCGCGCTTGGAGAGCTGGAGGGCCGAGTTGATCGACCGTCCGATCGACTCCATGTTGTCCTCGATGCGCAGCAGGAAGCAGGAGACGAGCTCACCGCGCTGGCGCTTGCCGGCGTTCAGGAAGGTCGGGGTAGCGGGCTGGAAGCGGCCGTCGATGATCTCGTCGACCATCTGCTCGGCGAGCTGCTCGTTGCCGCGGGCCAGGTGCAGGGCAACCATGCACACGCGATCCTCGTAGCGCTCGAGGTACCGCTTGCCGTCGAACGTCTTCAGGGTGTACGAGGTGTAGAACTTGAAGGCACCGAGGAACGTCTCGAAGCGGAACTTCTTGGAGTACGCGCGCTTGTAGAGATCGCGGATGAAGTTCATCGTGTACTGGTCGAGCGTCTCACGCTCGTAGTACTCGTTCTTCACGAGGTAGTCGAGCTTCTCCTCCAGGTCGTGGAAGAACACCGTGTTGTTGTTGACGTGCTGCAGGAAGTACTGGTGCGCGGCTTCCCGATCGGCGTCGAACTGGATCTCTCCGTTCGGCCCGTACAGGTTGAGCATCGCGTTGAGCTCGTGATAACCCATGTCCTTGAAGCGGTCCACTGCGGCTGCGGGTGCGCCCGTCTCCGTCTCTGCAACACTCATGTCCAAAACTCTTCCAATCCTTTGGTTACTCGGTCTACGTCCTCGGACGTGCCCATGACTTCGAATCTGTACAGCACCGGCACATCGCACTTGGCTGCGACGATGTCCGCGGCAAGGCAATAGGTCTCACCGAAGTTGGTGTTCCCGGCCCCGATGACCCCCCTGAGGAGGCTGCGGTTCTGCTTGTTGTTCAGGAATTTCACGACCTGACGTGGCACTGCGCCCTTACCGGTGATCCCTCCGTAGGTCGGGAGGACCAGCACGTAGGGCTTCAGCGCCCGCAGCGTCGGCTCCCTGGTGAGCAGAGGCATGCGGGCGGCCCGGACCCCCAGCTTCTCCACGAAGCGATGGGTGTTGTCGGAGACGGACGAGAAGTAGATCAGCGAGGCGTCGGTGACGGGCCACTCCGCCTCCCCGGCCGGATGAGTCGAGGTGGGTCGGTCTTCCACAGCGATGGTGGTCATCCCTGATGCCCCGACGGCGGGATCCCTGACGGGAACCGTTCAGGCTACCGAACTGACGGCGGAATCGGCGAGGGCACTGATCTTGTCAGGACGGAACCCGGACCAGTGGTCGCTGTCCGTGATGACGACGGGAGCCTGCAGGTAGCCCATGGAGCGGACCCGCTCGAGGGCGGCTGGATCCTCGGTGATGTCGACGCTCTGGTAGGCGATGCCCTTCTTGTCCAGAGCGCGATACGTGGCGTTGCACTGTACGCAAGCCGGCTTCGTGTAAACCGTGACGGTCATGTTCTAGTCCCCTGTTCCTGTACTGCTGTCGTGCTGTGTCATGAGTGGCGCGTAACCCTGGATAGGGGGAGGAGATCCGGGGATTCCTGCGCCTGAAGGGCCCATGCCGTCCAGCGGCTGTTCTGTCCTTCGATACTACATCTAGTGCGGCCAGATGAGACAGACCCCAAGATGATGTATTACAAGTATGTCATTACTGGGACTGGTAGTCCACACGATGTCCACAGACGGGGCTCCTCGGAAAGCCCGGAATCCAGCCGGTCAGGGGTCGTTTCGGAGCAGCGGTCCACACGCTGTGGAGTACTTTCGCACAGGCCGAGAAACTCCCGTGTCGCGGTTCGTGGGCGTGTCGCGGTGGTCGGGTGTAGAAGACTGGGCGGAGGAATCAAAGGACTTGGAGAGTGCTACGTGGTGAACCCGATCCACCTTCGGACGTTGCTCGAGGTGATCCGTCATGGATCGTTCAGCGGCGCAGCCACCAGCCTCGGGTACACCGCCTCCGCAGTATCGCAACAGATGTCCGCCCTCGAGCGTGACACCGGTGCCACCCTCTTCACCCGATCCGCCCGCAGCGCCGTTCCTACGGACGCGGCCGTCGCCATGTCCCGCCATGCGTCGAAGGTCCTGACGGACATCGACGCACTCCTGGCCTCCACCGCCCGCGCCGGTTCCGGGCCTGCGCACGAGCTGCGGCTCGGCATCTTCCCCAGCCTCGCGACGTTCGCACTCCCCCGGCTGCTGCGGATGCCGGAGTGGCAGCGGCTGGGGGTCTCCCTGCGCGTCTTCGTCGGGGAACCCGCCCATGCGATCCAAGGGCTGCGCACGGGTGGCGATCTCGACCTCGCGCTCGTCTACCAGGTGGGGCAGGCCGGGCTCGCCTGGCCGTCGACGCTCAGCCGCCAGTGGATCGGCGATGACGACTTCCGTGTCATCCTCCCCGCGAGCTGGGGTATCCGCAGCGGCTCCCGGGTCACAGCCGACCAGCTTGCCGACATGCCGTGGATCATGCACCACCCCGGCACCGCGGATGCAACGGTCATCGAACGGCTCTTCGCCAGCTGCAACCTGCACCCGCGCATCTCCGCCTACTGCGACGATTTCAACGCGAGCCTAGAACTGACAGCAGCCGGCCTCGGAGCAGCGCTGGTGCCCGAACTCGCGATGATCAACAGGCCCGACGGGGTGGTGTCGCTCGACGTGCCCGAGATACGTCTCGCACGCAGCATCTTCGCCCTGCGGACAGGCGACGCAGACGACGCCCGAGTGCGCCTCTTCATGGATCAGCTGGCCGATATCCTCCGCAGCCAGAGCATCGGACCCAAGCACACCGCCCAGGGATATGCACCCACTCCCGAGCGGTGAATTCCCGTTGCATGTGCCCGGTCTGTGTCCGTACGTTCGGCTGAGGTGCGGGCGGTCACGCCCGACGAGGGACGAACCGAGGAGGAGCTCAGTGCGGATCAGGAACAGCGTCGTCGTCATCACCGGAGCGGCGAGCGGCATCGGCCGTGCGACCGCACTCCGCTTCGCCCGCCGTCGGACCCATCTGGTACTGGCCAGCCGACGCGTGGAGGCCCTCGAGACCCTCGTCGCGGAGTGCACCGCCCTGGGTTCCCGCGCCATCGCGGTGCCTATGGACATGTCCGAGTACGAGGCCGTGCAGGAACTCGCGAGCAGGGCAGTCGAGGAGTTCGGGCGCATCGATGTCTGGGTCAACAACGCCGCCGTCTCCTTCTTCTCGCCGTTCCTCGAGGTACCCCTGCGCGATTTCGAGCGCGTCATCGACGTCAATGTCTTGGGTTACGTCTACGGAGCACGCGCCGCGCTCGAGCGCATGCAGGACCAGGGCAGCGGCGTCCTGGTGAACGTCGCGTCGATCGTCGGCGAGATCCCCCAGCCCTATACGTCCGCCTACTCGATGTCGAAGGCCGCGGTGCGCGCTCTGGGCGTGAGCCTGCGGTCCGAGCTGAAGCTCGACCGGCAGAAGCGCATCCACGTGTGCACCGTCCTTCCGCCCACCATCGACACCCCCTTCTTCAACCATGCGGCGAACTACACCGGCCGGCGCGCCGTGGCGATGCCCCCGGTCTACAGCGCGGACCGCGTCGCGAAGGCGATCCTCGACGTCGTAGAGGCGCCGGTCCGCGAGGTCGCCGTCGGACGCATCGGTCGCTCGATGGTGCGCCAGCACCGCCTGATGCCGGGCCGTCTTGAGAGGGTGATGGCGCACCAGGTCGAACACACCCACCTGTCGAAGAAGGAACCGGCCGAGGACTCCACCGGCAACCTGTACGGCCCCTCGCTCGACCCCGCCAACGCAGCGGTGCCGGGCGGCTGGAGCGGACGACGACGCACGGCGCAGCGCACCATCCTCGGCACGGCGCTCGTGGGCGTCGGGGCCGTGGTCTTCGCCGACAAGCTCAAGGCGGTGGCTCCTGCCGTGGCCGGGACCGCGGCGAGCCTGGGACGAGCGGCAGCCAGAGCCCGCTGACCCGAGCGCTCGACGACCGTTCCGGCGCATTACCCCGGCGCGATGTCCGTCCCTACATCGACGCCGCGAGGCCGGCCTCCGGCGGGCGCTTGAGATCCAGCGCGTCGAGGACGTCGAGAGCCGCCGAGTGCTCGTTGAAGGTGTACAGGTGGATCCCCGGAGCGCCGTCGGCAAGCGCCGTCCGTGCCAGGTCCACTGTTGCCGCAACGCCGATCCTGCGGCGCTCGGCGTCCGTGCGCGCGCCCTCCAGGCGGGACCACAGGGCTTCGTCGACGCCGATGCCGGCGAGCTCGCTCAGCTTCGTGAGCCGCCGCGTGCTCGTCATCGGCACGACGCCGGGAATGATCGGGATCGTGACCCCTGCGTCGCGGGCCCGGCTGACCAGGCCCGAGTAGTCGTCGGGCCGGAAGTAGACCTGGGTGATCGCGAAGTCGGCCCCCGCGCCCTCCTTGGCCAGAAGAACCTGGATGTCCTGCTCCACGCTCGGGGAATCCGGGTGCCGTGTCGCGTATGCGGCGACGCCCACCGAGACCCTGCCCGCTGCGAGCTGGGCGGACCGCTTCGCTTCGACGTCCCGGATCAGCCGCACGAGCTCGTCTGCGTGCTGGAGCTCGCCGGGATGCGTCTCGCCGTCCGGGGCATCGCCGCGAAGCGCGAGGATCCCGCGGACACCACCGCCGATGAGCCGGTCGACGATCGCCTCGAGCTCACCCCTGCTGCTCCCGACGCACGTGAGGTGTGCCAGCGGCCTGAGGCTGGTTTCCGTCAGGAGGCGGCGGAGGAGATCGACCGCGGTCTCCTGGTTGCTGCCGGCCGCACCGTAGGTGACCGACACGAAATCAGGGCGCGTCGCCTCCAGTCGCCGGATCGTCGTCCAGAGCGAGTCCTCGGCCTCGGCATTTCGCGGCGGGTACAGCTCGTAGGAGAGCGCCGGGTAGGTCGGTGGCGGCATGGTTCCTTCTCGTGCGTGCTGATCGTCGGGTGCCTGGCGCGATCCCTGAGCGGCTATGCGGGTTCGATACCGTCGGTCTCTTCGGGGACGTCGGCGGAGCGGACGTCGCTCTCGATGATGCCGAGTTTCTCGAGCTCGTCCGACATCCCGGCGCCGTCCGGGGCATAGATCCACGGGATGCCCGGTGTCGGCTGCACTCCTGTCTTTGAACGGCCGCCCGCGAGCACAGCCTCGCCCACGGACAGTTGGCGGATCGCGATCGCCCGGACGTTCTGCGGGTGGCGCTGGGCGAACTCGGAGTAGATGGCTTCGTCGTGCTGGCCGTCGTCGCCCACCAGCAGCCACTTCATGTGCGGGAATTCCTCAGCCAGCCGCTCCAGGGACGTCCTCTTGTGATCCTGCCCGCTGCGGAACCAGCGATCACGCGTGGGGCCCCAGTCGGTCAGCAGCTTCGGCCCCGCGGGGTAGAGGTTACGGGAGAGGAATCGCGACAGCGTGGGCGCGACGTTCCAGGCACCCGTCGAGAGGTAGAGCACGGGGGCCGACGGAAGAGTCCGGACGATCCGCTCGTACAGCACAGCCATGCCGGGAGTGGGCGTTCTTGCATGCTCGTCCAGAACGAAGGTGTTCCAGGCCGCGAGGAACGGTCGAGGCAGCGCCGTGACCATCACGGTGTCATCGATGTCGGACACCACTCCGAAATCGGTTTCGTCGGCGACGATCCTCACGGGCGCTTCGACGATCCGCGAGCCACCCGACTGCAGGGTTATGTCGTGCCAGCCGGCTTCAAGGGTGACGGGGATCCGCGCGTCGACGACGCCGCCGCGGTCCGCGACGACATCGTGCACCGTGTCACCGATGGTGACGTGGACGACGGCGTGGGCCACGGGCGCGCTCGTGAAGTTCCGCCAACCCCGCATGCCTTCCTGAAGAGGCTTCAGGGGGCCTGCATCCGTACCGCGGCCCGTATCCCTCGGGTCGCTGAGGACCACACGTGCCAGCACGCGCACCCACGACGTCGTCCCGTACCCGGTGTACGGAATGACGGTCTCCACTCGTCCCCGCCGGATCGCAAGCCGCGTCTGGAAGCGGAGCCAGGCGTCGTCGAGGCGGACAGCAAGATGGCGGTCCTCCGTGCCGGGCTTCGTCGGGGTGCTGTCAGTGGGGCTGTCGGAGGACGGGTGCGACTCCGCGGAACGTGGACACATGCGGTCCAGTCTGGCACGGCAGGAGCATCGGCACGAGTGCGGGTACGCAGGTCACGGACGGCTAACAACCACGACATCGGGTTCGGACGGTCTTGTCGGCGCAGCGGGTGGCTGCGACGCTGGAACCTCGAGTCAGCAGACAGACGAGCGTCGGGGGATCCAATGGCACACGAGTGGGACGTGTTGGGCGTGCGCCTCAAGGAGGACAGGATCCTGCGGGGCTGGGACGTCGCGGAGGCGCAGGACCCGGAGACCACTGCAGCCGACCTGGCCCATGCGATCCTGTTCGGCAACGCGCAGGCGGCTCTCGAGGCCGTTGCGGCCGGCGGAACAGGGCTGACCACAGACCATGCACGCGCGCTGCACTTCGCCAACGAGATGGCAGAACTGCGCCACTACGGTCCGCTCATCGCCGTCGAGGACAGCCTTCCTGCTCTCGCACCTGGCGTCCAGCAGATCATCGACAGCTTCGACGAACGCGGGCTGTGGGACGGCCAGCCACGGTGGATGCTCTGACACAGCGCCCACCCCCACGTCCGGTGCACAGCGTCACATCGTCCTGGCCCCCCGAACCATCCGGTCCGGGCTCGGCGAATGGACACTGGCCCGAGCCGCTCTGCGAGGCCGCCACCGCGAGGTGGTTCAGTTGAAGCCCGTGGCAGCGGCCACAAGCCGTCGCGGGTGCCTATGAGGCGGTTCTTCTCCATGCATACAGCACTGCTACGAAGGTGTACTTCCCGAACTCCGGAGGGCCACGACGTCGGCCGGTTCTCCCTCAGGGCCCTGGCCGGGCTGCTGCATGTCCGCTGGCAGCCGGACCTCGTCATCGATCGGACCGACATCACGCTCGCGGCCGCGGCCATCCAGGCCCGGGGAGGCCCGAACCTCCCCCTGCTGGTCGAGGTCTGCGGCCTGAGGGAGATCACCCGCGACGCGAGGGACGCAATTCTTGCCTACCGGCACTCCCCGAGGATAGCCATCCTCGGTTCGGACGCCGTCGACCTCGTCCTCACCGCTTTCGCCGTGAGGTCTCCCATCGAGACCCGGTTCTTCACCGATCGGGACGAGGCCGTGGGCTGGTTGCTGCAGGGCTGAGACCTCCACCACAGACCGGCTCGACGCCGACCCCGCACGGAAGCCGCACCGGAAGGTCGCATGGCACACTCGATGCATGGCGGCCGTAATCCTTGCATGGAACCCTGACGAGTCCCAGTGGACCGGCACGTATCCCGCCGACGTGCAGACCGTGAGGAAAGCAGGTGTGCTGCGGCAGGCCTGGTCAATGACCTCCCCGGCGGCCCTCGACCCGGGGGTGGATGTCTGGTTTCTCGTCGTCGGCCGCCATCAGGCCATGCGCGGACTCATCGGGCACGGCATCCTGGCGGGCATCAGCGGACGCACGGCAACGGGCACAGCGCGCCTGGACATCGACGTCGACGTGCTGCTGGCCCATGGCGACCAGGTCGGGATGCATCTGGTTGCCGAGCGCATTCCGGAGCTCGACACCACGGAGTTCGATGCGCTCGTCGTGAGCGGCTCGGCCGAGACCGCACTGCGCGCTCTCTGGGCGGAGGCCAACGCGCCGGAGGCCGCTTCGGTCTTTCCAGTACCCGGCGCCTTGCCGGCCTCGGCGGTGACCCGCATCGCCGTCAATTCATTCGAGCATGACGGGGATCTCCGCAGGGTCGCGCTGGCCCATCGCGGATCCGCCTGCCATGCCTGCGGACTCGACTTCGAGCAGGTCTACGGCGTGGCTGCGGCGGACCTGGTACAGGTCCATCTCATCACTCCCCTCGCGCACATCGACGAGACCTATAGCCCGGACGCCCTGGTGGATCTGATTCCGCTGTGCCCCAGCTGCCACGTCGTGGTCCACAGCCGTTGGCCCGACCCCTACAGCGTGGAGGAAGTCAGGGCTCTCCTTTGCCGCAGCGGGTTCCTGCGGGGGACCGTCCTGTCGGACGAGCAGCTGGAGGCGGAGGCAGCGGCAGCCCGGATGCTCGGCGCCTGATACCTCGGTGGCCTCGGTCCGTGCGTGTGGTCGATGGCCGGCAGCACCTCACGCGAACTGCGGGCCTGTCTGTCGCGCATCCGATCTCGCACAAGGCCCAGCGACAAGCGGCAACGAAGTACCTGCACACGCAACTCGTGCATCGTCAAAGAGAGACAGCAGACCATGATCACCCATCCGGGCGAGTACCACGACGCCGACTCGAGGGCCCCCATCCCCCAGTCCCGGCAAACCCTCGAGACCATCGAGCGGGGGCGGCTGATGCCTCCCCTACCCGTCCAGGTGGCCCTGCGCGGGAAGCTGCCTGCTCAGGTCATGGTGCTGCCCGTCCGCAGCCCGGCTCCTCGGGAAGAGGCCGCCTAGGGCTGCCGGCAGGCTCGTGCCTATCTGCTCGACCAGCACCCCCCCCGGATCGGTGCTCGCCGGGGGCCCGGGACGATGGCGCAGCTCCGGGATGAGCCCTTCGAGGGCAACAAAAAACCGCCGGACCAGGGCTTTCGCCCTGTAGTGCAGCGGTTCGTTGTGGAGCTAAGGGGATTCGAACCCCTGACCCCCTGCATGCCATGCAGGTGCGCTACCAGCTGCGCCATAGCCCCGTACTTCGCTGCTCTCAGAAGGTCTTACCCCTCCGAAGCAACTTGATTAGTGTAGTAAATTTCGACCGCTTCGCCAAATCGGCCGACTCCTCCGCCTCAGCCCTCGAGTGGCTCGACCGGCAACGAACCGAGACCGACGTTGTGCTCGGTCAGCTGCCACCCGAAGAGCGCGTCATCCCTGCCCACCACCTCGTGGACCTCAGACCAGTGGCAGTTCGAGAGGCCGGCAAGGGCGCCCCAGCGCTTCGGCGGAAGCCCCATCAGCGCTGCCAGGGCTGCCCGGATCGCACCTCCATGACTGACGACCACGAGTGTCTCCGACGGCGCTACGCGCTCGACGGCTTCGGTGACGGCCGCGAGCATCCTCCGACCCACATCCAGGCGGCTCTCTGCTCCGCCTGCCCGCACCTCGGGGTCTCCCGCGCGCCAGGCGGCGTTGTCGTCGGCGAACTTCTCGTCGATCTCCGCGAAGGACAGACCCTGCCACTGCCCACCGTTCGTCTCGCGCAGCCGGACGTCATAGGTGACCTCCAGTGCGCTGAGTCCGGCCAGAGCGGCCGCGGTATCCGCTGCCCGCCGCAGGTCGGACGCGACGATCAGGAAGGGCTGACGCGCCGCGAGCACTTCCGCAGCACGTGCCGCCTGCTCACGACCCGTCTCGTCGAGGTCGATGTCCTCCTGGCCCTGGAAGCGCCCGGACCGGTTCCACTCCGTGCGCCCGTGGCGCCAGAAGATGATGCGACGTGCAGCCGGATCGGCGTGGGGGTACCGCGTCACTCCGCTGCGTCGTCGGACGCGGCCTGCGGTGAGCCCTGCAGCGCTCCCTCGAGCTGGAGATCGATCGAGGGGCAATCCTTCCAGAGCCGGTCGAGCGCATAGAACACCCGATCCTCCTCATGCTGAACGTGGACGACCACCTGGGCGTAGTCGAGGAGAACCCAGCGGCCCTCGCTGCGACCTTCGCGCCGCACCGGCTTGAGACCCTGCTTCGACAACTCCTCCTCGATGCCGTCGACGATGGCGTTCACCTGCCGCTCGCTCGGCGCGGAAGCGATCACGAAGACATCCGTGATCGCAAGCCGGTCACTGACGTCGATGGCGACGATTTCCTGGGCGATCTTGTCCGCCGCGGCGTGTGCCGCTGTGCGGGCAATGCCGATGGACTGTTCGGTAGCGCTCACTGATCTCCTTGTGTGTGGCCAGCAGTTTCACCCATTGAGGGAGCTGACTGTCATTATTATCCCGGTTGTGAGGGCGCCTGCGCCCACGCCAAGCAACGAATACTGGATGTAGCGCAGCCGGCGGAGCCGTCCGAGCCCCGCGGTCATAGCGTCGAGCGGTTCGAGACCGAAGGCGCTCCGGGCCTTGATCGGCTCCGTCTCCTCGCCGCCGTCGACTTCCTCCTCACGCTCCGCACCTGCGGGTTCCTGGCGGGCGGTAGGCGGTGCAGCCGGCGCCCGGCGCGGCCGCGGGAGCACGACGGGTACGTGGGAGGTCGAGGGAGCCCGCAGGACCGACTGCGCCGCACCCGGCACACGCACGAACTCGGGCGGAGCGACGATCGACAGGTTGTGGGCAGTGGTCGGGTCATTCGCGGCCGGTCTGCGCTGCTGGTTCTGCTCGGACAGCTCCTGCATGCGGCGCGCACGTGAGTTCAGGACGGCGGCCCGCTCGGCGAGGGCCTTCTGCTGGGACAGGACTTCCAGGTTGACGGTGAAAGGATCATCCGCGCCGCTGGCATTGAGCTCGGCCGCGTGCTCCCGGGCGTCCTCGACAATCGCCTGCCGCGCTGCAAGCGCCTCCTCGACGGTCATGTCCTCGACGCTGCGGTCCTTCGGCGCGTCCGCCGTCGTGGTGATCGCCGGATCCGCTCCCGCCTGCACCGCTACCGTCGGGGCGGTCTGCTGCCGCCTCCGATCCCTGCGACCCCCCGGCAACGGCTCCCCGGACGGACGCGCCACGGAAGCTCCCGTCCGCACGGCCCCAGCACTCGCTGCAGGCCCACCCGGCAGTACTTCCGCGAGCCCTTCGGATACCGCCGACGGAATTCCGGCTTCCGCTCCGGCAGCTTCATCCTCGGCGCGGGCCACTGCACCGGGGGCGGTGGATGGGGCGCCCTGCGCGGCCGTATCGACGTCGGCACTACCCGGAGCACCCATGCGGGTCTGAGCCTGCTGCAACCGCAGCTGGCGACGGGTGGGAGTCTCGACACGGGCGCCGTCCTCGCCCTGGACCGCCTGGCTCTCGGCCAGTGCGCGGTACGCCCTCAGCGCTTCCCGGTTGCGCGCACGGGCCTGCGACTCGCGCTCCCTGCGCTGCTCGGGCACGGCATCCACGGGTGTCTCCGCGGCCCGCCTGCTGCGTCGCGATGCGCCGTCGAAGGAGGCCCGCTCGGAGGCGCCCTCGAGGACACCGGTGGTGTCGCTGCCCTTCACGTCGAGCCCCGGTGACTCGACACTGTCCGCTGGTGATGACCCTGTGAGCGGTGCGTCGTCGTTTGCCTTGCTCATTGCTGATTCACCCAGTTGGTTGTTGTACGGAGGTGGGGTTACCCCCGTGCTTTCCTTCCGCGGGAAAGACTTCGTCGTTGTCCGGAGCGGAGAGTTGCCGCTCCCCGCGGTGCTCCTCACGCCGGTAGAGCCGGTGCTTGGCGATGTACTGCACGACACCATCCGGTACGAGGTACCAGACCGGCTTCTCCTCGCCGACGCGTCGCCTGCAGTCCGTGCTGGAGATCGCCATGGCCGGCACCTCGAGCAGGCTCACGTCACGCCCCCGGCCGTTCAGCTCGTGCCCCGGCCGTGTCACCCCGATGAAGTGGGCCAGGGACCACAGCTCCTCCGCGTTCTTCCACGTGAGGATCTGCGCCATGGCGTCGGCACCCGTGATGAAGAACAGTTGGGCGTCGGGCCGCTCCACTTTCAGGTCGCGCAGAGTGTCGATCGTGAAGGTCGGACCCGGCCGGTCGATGTCCACCCGGCTCACCGTGAAGCTGGGATTGGATGCCGTGGCGACGACCGTCATCAGGTAGCGGTGCTCAGCGGCTGTGACGTCCTTGTCGGCTTTCTGCCACGGTTGGCCCGTGGGGACGAAGACGACCTCGTCCAGGTCGAAGACCGATGCGACCTCACTCGCGGCTACCAGGTGGCCGTGGTGGATGGGGTCGAAGGTTCCGCCCATGACGCCGAGGCGCCACGGAGACCCGTCATGGTGCCGCTGCCGGGGCCCGCCCATGACGTCCCGTTCGATACTCTCTGCTGCCACCGAGACCGCTAGTGCCGGTTCGCTTCGCCGTGGTCGTGATTGTTGGCGTGCTGCTTGTGCGGGTCCGTGTGCTCCTCGACGGCCTCGTGCCGGTTGCGGACGTTCGCGAAGGACACCGTGACGATCATGAGGGTGAGCAGGATGCCCATGGCGATCAGTCCGTACGCGACGGCAGGCATCGGCAGTTCGGTGTGGTGTTCCATGGCTTCGTTCGCCAGCAGTGCGCTGCCGAGGGAGTAGAGCATCGTGGTTCCTCTGT
Organism: Arthrobacter sp. NamB2; assembly: GCF_005281365.1. Lineage (NCBI taxonomy): Bacteria > Bacillati > Actinomycetota > Actinomycetes > Micrococcales > Micrococcaceae > Arthrobacter > Arthrobacter sp. NamB2. Next base: position 131,530 of record NZ_SZWI01000004.1, read on the forward strand.
CAGGTCAGGTATCGCCGGTCCGCTTCCGCCCGGCGCGAGAGTTCCCTCCCATGGTACGCGCAATGGTGCACGTCCCCGGCAGCCGCGCGACAGGTGTCAGCGTCGGATCTGACCCGAGCCCTGCACGATCCACTTCGTGGTCGTGAGCTCCGACAGTCCCATGGGGCCGCGCGCATGCATCTTCTGGGTGGAGATACCGACCTCCGCACCGAGGCCCAGCTCACCGCCGTCGACGAACCGCGTCGACGCGTTGACCAGCACGGCTGCGGAATCGACGCCGGCGACGAATTCCTCCGACGAGGCCAGGTTGTTCGTGATGATGGCCTCGCTGTGGCCGGTACTCCACCGACGGATGTGCTCGAGCGCCTCGCCGACGCTGTCGACCGTCCTGACGGCGAGGTCGAGTTGCATGTACTCCCGACCCCAGTCCTCATCCGTCGCGGACGGCGCGTCCGCATCCTCGGGCAGCAGGTCCCTCGCGCGGTCATCGACGTGGAGGGTCACGCCCGCGCGGAGGAGCGCCGCGAGGACGGCAGGAGCCGCTGCCGATCGGTGGTGCACGAGCAGCGTCTCCACCGTGTTGCACACACTGGGGCGCTGCGTCTTCGCGTTGAGCAGGATGTCAATGGCCATCTCCTCGTCCGCGCCCTCGTCGAGGAGGATGTGCACGTTGCCCTCGCCCGTCTCGATCACGGGGACGCGCGCCGTGGTCACGACGGACTGGATGAGGTCGCGCCCTCCCCGGGGAATCAGGACGTCGATCCGGCCACGCGCCTGCATCAGCACCTGGGCGCCCTCCCTGCCGAACTCGTCGATGGTGAGGACGGCGTCGTCGGGCAGTCCCTGGTCCTCGAGGGTGTCCCGGATGATTCCGACGAGCGCGCCGTTCGTAGCCGCGGCCGCGCTGCCGCCGCGGAGAATGACGGCGTTCCCGCTCTTGAGCGCCAACCCGACGATGTCCACGGTGACGTTGGGGCGCGCCTCGTAGATGGCGGCGACGACACCGAGGGGCACACGGACCTGGCGCATGCGCAGGCCGTTGGGCAACGTCTCCGCCCGAACGGCGGTGCCGACGGGGTCAGGGAGGCCTGCCAGCTGGGCCAGCGCGTCCGCCAGGAGCCCGATGCGCTCGGGGTCGAGGCTCAGCCGGTCCAGCATGTACTCGGAGGTGCCGGCGGCACGCCCGCGCTCGACGTCGGTCCTGTTGGCGGCCAGCACGAGGTCGCGCCGGGCGACGAGGGCGTCGGCGATGGCGAGGAGGACGCGATCCTTGCGGGCGCGGGTGACCTGGCCGAGGATGCGGGATGCCACGCGGGCCCTGTCCGTGATGGCGTGGACAGCCCGGGTGAGCTCATCCGGGGACAGTGCCTCGGCGTTGTCGTTCCGGATCGTGGGCTCGGTCTTCAGGTCGGTCATTGCAGCATTCTACCGAGCGGTCGCTCCCGCGGTCCCGGGACGACGTCTCATGACACGGCCGGGGCGTGAAGCACCACGAGGTCGTTGACATGCACTACGGACCGTTCGTACTCCGCGCCGAACTCGTCCGCCAGGTCGTGGGTGGAGCGTCCGAGCATGCGGGGAAGCTCCGCCGAGCTGTAGTTGACGAGGCCCCGCGCCACCACGGTCCCGTCCCTGTTGACGAGCTGCACGGGATCGCCGGCCTCGAAGGCCCCGGAGACACCGACCACGCCGGCAGGCAGCAGGGACCGTCGGCGCTCCCCCACCGCACGCACCGCACCGTCATCGAGCACGAGGGTGCCGAGGACGCGCGCGAGGTGCGCCAACCACAGCAATCGGATGGGCTGGCGCTTGCCGGTCGCGGTGAACCAGGTGCCGACGTCGTCTCCGCGGAGCGCAGCGGCTGCGTTGGCGGTCGACGTGACGAGGGCGGGGATGCCGGAGGACGCAGCGATCGTTGCAGCCTCTACCTTCGTGACCATGCCGCCCGTGCCGACCCCCGCCTTTCCCGCGCGACCGATGATCACGCCGTCGAGGTCCGCAGGAGAGGTGACGAGCGGAATACGGCTGGCGCCCGCACTGGGTGGACCATCGTAGAGCGCGTCGACGTCGGACAGGAGCACGAGCGCATCCGCCTTGACGAGGTGGGCCACGAGCGCCGCCAGGCGGTCGTTGTCACCGAAGCGGATCTCGTGGCTTGCGACCGTATCGTTCTCGTTCACGATGGGGACGACACCGAAATTCAGGAGCCGCTCCATGGCCCGGTGAGCGTTGGCGTAGTGCGATCGCCGGATGAGGTCGTCAGCGGTCAGCAGGATCTGGCTCACCGTGACGCCGTGCGCTGCGAATGCCTGCGAGTACTGGGCCATCAGCAGGCCCTGCCCCACACTCGCGGCCGCCTGCTGCGTGGACAACTGGGACGGTCGGCGGGCGAGGCCCAGGGGCGCCAGACCCGCGGCGATCGCTCCCGAGGACACCAGGATGATCTCCGTGCCGGCGGTGCGCCGCGAGGCGAGGACATCGGCGAGGCCCACGAGGGCCTCGCCGGAGATGCCTCCGGAGACGGAGGTCAACGACGACGAACCGACCTTGACGACGATCCTGCCCGCAGCGACCAGCCCCGAGCGGGAGGCCAGCGGCTGCCGGGACTGTTCCGGGGCCACGCGCGCCTAGTCCTGGGACTCGGCGTCTGCTTCCTGCCGGGCAGGGGCAGTCCGCTTGCGGTTCTGCACGGACTCGGTCCAGATACCGGCCTTGCGGTCGGCCTCGAGGTCGGCCCGGGCAGCGGCCTTGGCGTCCTTCCGCTCCTGGTACTCCTCGCGCTTCTGCTCGCGCGTCGGCCGGATGTACTCGGCGAGGCGCAGATCCGAGCCACGCGGTCCGGCGAGCAGTTCGGCGCCACCCATCATCGTGGGCTCCCAGTCGAAGACGACGCCGTCACCCTCGCCGATCACCACGGTGTCGCCCGGCTTGGCTCCGGACTTGAAGAGCTGCTCCTCCACGCCGAGCTTCGCGAGGCGGTCCGCGAGATAGCCGACTGCCTCGTCATTGGTGAAGTCCGTCTGCTTGACCCAGCGCTCGGGCTTCTCGCCGAGGACACGGAACAGCGGCAGCGCGTCCTTCTCCTCGTTGCGGATCCGGAACGGGGCAGCGTTGACGCCGCGCGGCCGCAGGACGGGAGGCGCGACCTTCGGCGGTGCTGTCGCGACGGCCTTCCGGGCGTTCTCGACGATCTCGGCCATGGCGAAGCCGAGTTGGCGCAGCCCCTCGTGGCTGGACGCGGACACCTCGAACACACGGTAGCCGCGTGCTTCGAGCTCGGGGCGGACGAAGCCCGCCATGTCCTTGCCGTCGGGTACATCCACCTTGTTGAGGGCGACGAGCCGCGGGCGCTCGTTCAGGGGGACGACGTCGCCGTCGGGCCCAGCGAAACTCATGTCGACGGCGTACTTCTCCAGCTCGCGCTCGATGATCGCGAGGTCGTTGAGCGGATCACGGTCCGCTTCGAGGGCTGCACAGTCCAGGACGTGCACGAGGGCGGCGCAACGCTCCACATGGCGCAGGAAGTGGTGGCCGAGACCCTTGCCCTCGCTCGCGCCCTCGATGAGCCCTGGGACGTCGGCGATCGTGAATCGCGTCGATCCGGCCTCGACGACGCCGAGATTCGGCACGAGGGTCGTGAAGGGGTAGTCGGCGATCTTCGGCCTCGCAGCGGACATGGCTGCGATCAGGCTGGACTTGCCGGCGGACGGGAACCCCACGAGGGCGATGTCCGCGATGGACTTGAGTTCGAGGACGACGTCGCGCTCGTCGCCCGGGATGCCCAGCAGCGCGAATCCGGGAGCCTTGCGCTTCTGTGACGACAGCGCGGCATTGCCGAGACCGCCCTGACCGCCCGCGGCGACGACGAACTCGGTGCCGTCTCCCACGAGGTCGGCGAGCACCTCGCCGTCCTTCGTCTTGACGACGGTGCCGTCGGGCACGGGCAGGATGAGGGTCTCCCCGCTCTTGCCGCCGCGCCAGTCACCCATGCCGTTGCCGCCGTTCGTGGCGTGCCGGTGGGGGGCGTGGTGGTAATCGAGGAGTGTCGTCGTCTGGTGGTCGACGCGGAGGATGACGTCGCCGCCATCGCCGCCGTTGCCGCCGTCGGGCCCGCCGAGGGGCTTGAACTTCTCGCGGTGGACGGAGACGCAGCCGTGGCCACCGGTGCCTCCGGATACGTGCAGGACTACGCGGTCAACGAAGCTCGCCACGTCGGTCTCCTTCTACAAATGCTTCACTGTGCCGACCCTGGTCGGCTTAAAAGAAGGTGGGGCGAGCCGAAGAGGCTCACCCCACCCGAATGCTCGGTGCACGGTCAGTGCATGCTCAGCAGGCAGATTACTCTGCTGCCGCACCTACGATGTTGACGACCTTGCGTCCGCGGCGGGTACCGAATTCGACGGCACCTGCTTCGAGTGCGAACAGGGTGTCGTCGCCACCGCGGCCGACATTGGCGCCCGGGTGGAAGTGGGTGCCACGCTGGCGGACGATGATCTCGCCGGCCTTGACGACCTGGCCGCCGAAGCGCTTGACGCCGAGGTACTGTGCGTTCGAGTCGCGGCCGTTGCGAGTGGAGCTTGCGCCCTTCTTATGTGCCATGAGTTATGCCTGCCTTCGCTGAAGTGTCTGCTTGACCGATCGGAGCCCGGAGGGACTACGCGATACCTGTGATTTTGACGCGGGTCAGTTCCGAACGGTGACCCTGGCGCTTCTTGTAGCCGGTCTTGTTCTTGAACTTCTGAATGACAATCTTCGGTCCACGAAGATTCTCGACGATCTCGGCAGTGACGGTGACCTTCGCAAGGTCCTCCGCTGCGGAGGTGATCTTGGCGCCGTCTACCAGAAGGAGGGCGGGCAGCTTGAACGTGCTTCCTGCCTGACCGGTGACGCGGTCAAGGGTAACGAGGTCTCCTACAGAAACCTTTTCTTGGCGGCCGCCTGCGCGGACAATCGCGTACACCACTTGGGAACTCACTTCTCTCGACAATCTTGACTTCTGATGAAAAAACCTGGGTGCGCCCTGGCAGCAATCCTGGAGGTCGCCCTTCGTGCCGGATCCGCGCTGCGCGTCCACGACCGCCGCTGCCCTGGGGCTGCCGGTGTCGGTGGACATCATGCGCAATGTGGAATCCCTGCACAGTTGCCGCCGGACATGCCGGTTAACAGGCGAGTGCACCGAGGGTCCAGATTACGTCAGAACAGCGTCTTCCCGCAAATCAGCGGGCTCCCGGGTCGCGGCGGGCAGCCGCTGGACCCGGGGCGCGTCGAAGAAGTCCCGCTCGTAGGCTGCGGACCGGAGGAACGCCGCGAGCATGGCCTCCCGTTCGGCTGCCGAGCCGCGACGGTGCGCTTCGTCCGATATCTGCTTCGCACGCTCGGTGGCTGCCGCGAAGTCGGCGTCCGCATAGGTCGCGATCCAGTCCGCATACGGGTGCCGGGTATCGCTGCCCTCGAGCGGCGACCGCACCTGCTCCTGGATCCAGTCGCCGACGGCCGCATAGAGCCAGAAGCACGGCAGGACGGCCGCGACGAGCTCAGCGTAGGAACCACGGACGGCGGTGGCCGTCAGGTGATCGCAGTAGGCCCGCGTGGCGGGTCCGGCTTCGCCCTCGCCGAAGCGCAAGCCCGCCGCATCCAGCCAGGTCCTGTGCAGCTCTGCCTCGGTCCGGAGGCACGACGTCGCGGCCGACAACCAGAAGAGCTGCTCGTCGTCCGTCGGAGCCATGGCTGCAGTCCTGGCGAGCACACCGCAGTACTCGCGCAGGTACAGCGCGTCCTGCTGCAGGTAGTGGGCGAAGTCGGCGGTGGAGAGGCTGCCATCGGTCAGGGCGCGAACGAAGGGGAGGTCGAGGATGTGCCGACGGGTGGCTGTGCTCCGCCTCCATGCCAGGTCGGTGAATCGTTCGTGCGACCCCGTGCCGGCGGCGTGGAATGCGGAGTGGAAGTGGTGCACGGGTCCGCTGCCTGCACCCACCTCCAGGTGATCCGCCGCGCGCAGCGCTCCTTCCAGCCAGAACTTCGCCTCACGCACCGCGGCGGGCCAGTCCGACGTCACCGCGTATCGTGTGGCGATGGCTGAGGAGAGTGAGCAGCCTGTCCCGTGGGTGTTCGCCGTCGTTATCCGCACGCCGTCGAAGGCGACCGCGTCCGCAGGCCGCCCGGGCGGAAGGATGAGCGCGTCGGGGCACCGCTCCCCCGGCAGGTGCCCACCCTTCACCAGGACACGCGTATCCAGCAGTGCGGCAAGGACACTCCCCTGCTCCAGGGCATCGGACCACGACGTCGCCGGTTCGGCGCCGACCAGCACCGCCAGTTCGGGGACGTTGGGGGTGACCAGGGACGCCCGCCGGGCCAGGTCCACGACGGCGCGCACGGCGTCGTCGTCGAGCAGGCGGGCTCCGCTGGTCGCGACCATGACCGGATCCAGCACCACGACCGGCACGCGGACGTCGTCGAGCCACTCGGCGACCGCCCGGGCGACGTCCGCACTGCCGAGCATTCCGATCTTCACGGCATCGATGGCCACATCCTCGGCGACGGCGTCGAGCTGTTGACGGAGGAAGGCTACGGGCGGCGTGTGGACGGCCGACACGCCCTGCGTGTTCTGCGCCGTCAGGGCCGTCAGCACGGCCATCGCGTAGCCGCCGTTCGCGCTGATGCTCTTGATGTCGGCCTGGACGCCGGCCCCGCCGCTCGGATCAGAGCCGGCGATGCTGAGCACGTTCGGAATCCGCGAGCTGTTCTTCGTCCCCGGTGCACGGACAGTATCCATGGGTGACATCCCTCCGCTAGGCCACGGGCGCGTGCGCCCACTAGATCAGGTTCGACGGGTTTGATCTCAGCCCCGCATCCGGCAGGGCACCCCGTGTCACAGACAAGCCTATCCCAGCCGGACGGCCGCGCTCGGGAGCAGGGCAGGAGCAGGACGGGAGCAGGGTGGGAAGCTGCGGGGACACCGGAGGCCGGAGCCCTGACGGACTCCGGCCTCCGGGGTGGACGGGCATCGGACGATCGTCCGTGCCCGTCAGCGCCTACAGCTCCGAGGCGGGCACACCGACGCCGAAGATCAGCGGCTCGGCAGCGGCGGTTTCGGGCTTCCGCACGACGGGCTGACCCTTGGCGACGTGACGCGTCCCGGAAGGCTCGCCGGCGGCTCCCGCTCCCAGCGTCTCGATCGTCGTGTCCGCTGCGCCCTGCGCACTGCGTGCTACGCGGCGCGGACGGGAACGGCGGGCGGCTACGTCGGTGCGTGGAGGAACGACGGCGGATTCCTCCTCCGCACTGTCTCCGCCGGCGGTGGCCGGCGCTTCGGGCACTTCGTCCTCGCGTCCGGCATCATCCGCTGCGGGCCTCCTGTTGAAGGCCTCACTGAGGCTGTCGAGCGTCAGCCGCGTCGCCGGCTCGGCCTGACTGTCCTGCATCTCCGGCCGACGGCTGTCCGCGCGCGGCAGCGTCACGGTCTCACCGTTGATGGTCAGGACGGCTTCGGTCACCTGGACATCGGGCTCCGCGGTCGCCTGCTCGGCCGACTCCTCGTGGGCATGGTGGGTGGCGGCCGCGATGCTGGCGAGTGCGGCACGGGCCGCCTCCGCCTTGGCGGCCCGGTCCGGGCTCTCCGCCACCGGTGCCGGTGGCAGTGCGATGCCTTCATCCTGCTGCTGACCACCACGGCCCCGATTGCGCTTGCGCTCGCTCCGGGACGGCTTGTCCTGGCGCACCTGCTGCTGTGCCTCGGGGACGGTCGCGGAACGGCGGTGCTCGACGGGCTCCATGTGGGTGACGACGCCGCGTCCTGCGCAGTGCTCGCAATCCTCGCCGAAGACTTCGAGCAGGCCGGTACCCATGCGCTTCCTCGTCATCTGGACCAGGCCCAGCGAGGTCACCTCGGCGACCTGGTGCTTGGTCCGGTCCCGGCCGAGGCACTCGACGAGGCGGCGGAGCACGAGGTCCCGGTTGGCCTCGAGCACCATGTCGATGAAGTCGATGACGATGATCCCGCCGATGTCGCGGAGCCGCAGCTGGCGGACGACCTCTTCGGCCGCCTCGAGGTTGTTCTTCGTGACCGTCTCTTCGAGGTTGCCGCCACTACCCGTGAACTTGCCGGTGTTGACGTCGACGACGGTCATCGCCTCGGTGCGGTCGATCACGAGGGACCCACCCGACGGCAGGAAGACCTTGCGGTCCAGGGCCTTCGCAATCTGCTCGTCGATGCGCGATGCAGCGAAGATGTCCTCATCGCTCGTCCACTTCTCGAGCCTGCCGACGAGGTCCGGTGCCACGTACATGACGTAGGCCTCGATGGTGTCCCAGGCATCCTCTCCCGAGACGACGAGCTTCGAGAAGTCCTCGTTGAAGACGTCGCGCACCACCTTGATGGTGAGGTCGGGCTCGCCGTAGAGCAACTCGGGCGCAAGGGTCTTCGTGGAGCCGGCCTTGCGCTCGATCTCCTCCCACTGCGCCCGGAGGCGGTTGATGTCGTGCGTGAGCTCCTCCTCGCTGGCGCCCTCGGCCGCAGTACGGACGATCACACCGGCGTTCTCCGGCAGGCGGTCCTTGAGGATGCGCTTGAGGCGGTTCCGCTCGACGTCCGGCAGCTTGCGGGAAATGCCCGTCATGGATCCGCCGGGCACGTAGACCAGGTAGCGTCCGGGCAACGAGATCTGGCTCGTCAGCCGCGCCCCCTTGTGGCCCACCGGATCCTTCGTCACCTGCACGAGGACGGGATCGCCCGACTTCAGCGCGAGTTCGATACGCCGCGGCTGGCCGTCGAGGCCCGCGGCGTCCCAGTTGACCTCGCCTGCGTAGAGCACCGCATTCCGGCCTCGTCCGATGTCGACGAAGGCGGCCTCCATGCTGGGCAGCACGTTCTGCACCTTGCCGAGGTAGACGTTCCCGATCAGCGAATCCTGCTGCGTCTTGGAGACGAAGTGCTCCGCCAGGATCCCGTCCTCCAGCACGCCGATCTGGATCCTGTCATCGCGCTGTCGCACGATCATCTGGCGGTCCACCGACTCACGCCGGGCGAGGAACTCGGCCTCGGTGATGACCTGCCGGCGCCGACCCGTGTCGCGGGACTCGCGGCGGCGCTGCTTCTTGGCCTCGAGGCGCGTGGAGCCACGGACGCTCGTTACGCGGTCGGACACCGGCTCACTCGCCTGGCGGGGAGCGCGCACCCGTGTGACGGTGTTGGGGGGATCGTCGTCCTCGCCACCGGCCAACTCGAGATCCTGGTCTCCCCGGCGGCGTCGGCGGCGCCGTCGTGACGTGACACCAGCGCCCTCCTCGGGACCGTTCGGGCGGGGCTGCTCGTCCGTCCCCTCCGCCTCGACATCGTCCGTCACGTTCTGGCCGGCGTCGGTCCGGTTGCGACCACGGGTGCGGCGGCTGCGGCGGGAACGGCGGCCGGATTCCTCCGAAGCCTCCTCGTCGGAATCGTCCTCGACAGGCGGCGCGACCTTCACCGAGGGCACCGTGACGGCGCTCAGGTCGGGCGCGTGGAACAGCAGCGAAAGGGGTGATTCGGGTACGGCGAACGGATCGAAACGATTGTCGTCGACCGACGGCTCGCCGGTTGCGTCCTCCGGAGTCTCCTCCTCGGCGAGGGAGGCCGGCGCTTCAGGGCTGGTGTCCGGGCTCGCTGCCTCCGCGACTGCCGGTGCTGCTTCTGCGGAATCCTCTGCCTGCGCGGGCTCCGACGCCCTGCGGGAGCGACCCCTGGACGCGGTCCGGCGCGTGCGCGCGGGCTTCTGCTCGGCAGCCGGGTCGTTGGTATCGACCGCACCGGCGGTGTCGGCGGCGGGCTCTGCCGTGGCGTCCGCGGGGACGGATTCCGAGGAGGCGGGCGCAACGGCGTCGGACGCGACAGCACTGGGCGGGGCGACGCTGGCCGGGCCTGCCTCTGCCGTCGCAGCACGACGGCGCGTGCGGGGCGCACGGACAGGTGCGGATGATGCCGCGGCAACGGCAGTGGGCTCGACCGAGCCGGACTCGACGGCGGCGGACTCGACGGCGGCGGACTCGACCGAGCCGGACTCGACGGGGGCGGACTCGACGGCGGCGGGCTCGACGGTACTGGTGTGGACGGTGCCGGCCGGGCCTGCTTCGGCCGTCGCTGCGCGACGTCGTGCGCGCGGCGCCTTTGCCGGTGCGGCTGCCGGAGCAGGGCTCGCCGTCGCTGCCGCTGCCTGAGGATCATCCGGAATGGCTGCGGTCTCGGCATGCCCGCCATCCTCCGCGAAAACCGGCTTGCGGGCCCGCGTTGCCCGCTTGCGGACCGGCACCACGTCCAGGTCCGGTTCTGCCGTCGTTACCGGCGGGGTAGGAGGCGCTCCAGCCGGTGCGCTTGCGGTGCGGCGCTTCCCCGGTGCCTTCGCGGGAGCGGCCTGGCCCTGGCTGTCCTGGGCGATAGACGGTGCTTCCGTTACGTTCTGTTCGTTCCCCTGCTGTTCTGACTGATCCATGGGTACTCGCTCCAAGCCCCTGCGGCGCCGGCCACATTCCAGCGCCCTTCAGGGCGGTATGTCGGCCGGCCGCGGGCCCTTCGCCCGGCGGCTGACCGGAAGTCGTTGTCATATCGTCCGAGGTCACACCGTCTTGGGGGTGCGGAATCACTCGGAGACCAGTGGCGCTTTTCCAACTCAGCCGCCGTTGTCGACGGTGGGTCCCACGAGCGGATTCTGCCTACTTCCGCCGACGTGGCGGACTCGGTAGGACGGAAGCATCGCTCGCGGAACGGAAGCCTGTCACTGGACCGGCGTAGGAATGTGGTTCCCGCGCCAGCCTTCGCTATTGTCTCACACCGCCCTTCGAACGGGCCTCGCGACCCGGGCTAGACTCGCCGGGGAGGACCATCCGGAGTGACCCACCTCGTCGGACGGGTTCGCCTCGAAGTGATCTATCGGCGCACGGAGCCCAGAGGCAGCGCACGGCGGAAGGAGCATCGGCATGGACACCCGCAGGACGATGAACGCCTCCGACACGACGGACGCAGGTGGACCTGTTCACGGCCGGCGCATCGCGGTGAGGCTGCCCATCGTCCTCCTGGTCTCCGCGACGATCGGTTGGGCGGCGTCCGCTCAACTAGTGCTCGAGCGCCTCGCCCTGTACGCCGATCCGGACTACGTCACGACGTGCGATGTCAGTCCCTTGATCTCCTGCGGCGACGTGTTCCGGACAGCGCAGGCAAGTCTTCTCGGCTTCCCCAATCCGCTGATCGGGATCGTCGCGTTCGCCGTCGTCATCACGACGGCGATGGGGTTGCTCGCAGGCGCCCGGTTCGCCCGCTGGTACTGGCTCGGCCTCCAGGCCGGCGTGACAGCGGGCCTCTCCTTCGTCGCCTGGCTCTGGTTCCAGGCCCTCTTCGTGATCCACATCCTGTGTCTCTACTGCATCGCGGTCTGGGCAGTCATGCTCGTGGTCTTCGTCGGCGTGACCGCACACACCATGAGCACCGGCGTGCTGCCGGTAGGACCAAGGGCGCGCCGCGTCGCAGCTGAATGGTCGTGGGTCATCGCACTGCTGCTCATCCTGGCGATGGCCGTATCCGTGGTCGTGTCCTTCGCGGACGCCTTCACCGGCTGACCGACGGCATTCCGCGCCGCGCGGCGTGCGTGCTCCGGTGAGCCCTAGTGCTTGGGCAGTTGACCCGTGACCGGCGACTGGTCCCCGGCGATCGGGCGGGCAACCGGCACCTTCGTTCCGAGAACCTGGGCGACGACGTCGTGCGTGATCTTCTGGGCCGTCAGCCCGACGCGCTCGAGGACCTGGTTGCGCGTTCCGTGATCGAGGAACTCCACCGGAAGGCCGACCTCGTTGAGTGCAGTGTCGACGCCCGCCGTCCGCATCTCCTGCCGAATCCTGGATCCGACACCACCGGCGCGCACGCCGTCCTCGATGACGATCACGATGCGGTGCTCCGCGGCCAGGTCGATGACCGAGCGCCGGACCGGGAGGAGCCAGCGCGGATCGATGACGGTGGAGCTGATTCCCTGCGCTCCCAGCCGGTTCGAGACATCGAGGGCGAGCTCGCTCATGGCGCCGACACTGATGATCAGCACGTCGTTGTGGCGTGAACCGGCAGGCCTGCGAGACAGGACGTCGACGCCGTCGGCGAGCCGCTCGATCGCCTCGACCTCCGCTCCGACGGACCCCTTGGAATACCGGACGACGCTCGGGGCATCCGGGATGGCGACCGCCTCGCGCAATTCCTCACGCAGGCGGGAGGCATCACGGGGAGCAGCGAGGTGCAGGCCGGGAACGGCCTGCAGCATTGCGAGGTCCCACATGCCGTGGTGGCTGGCGCCGTCGGGCCCGGTCACGCCCGACCGGTCGAGTACGACCGTCACGCCCGCCCTGTGCAGGGCGACGTCCATGAGGAGCTGGTCGAACGCCCGGTTCAGGAAGGTGGCATACAGGGCGATCACCGGGTGCAGGCCGCCGAACGCCATGCCGGCGGCGCTCGTGAGTGCGTGCTGCTCGGCGATGCCGACGTCGAACACGCGGTCAGGGTGCCGGGCGGCGAAACGGTGCAGTCCGACGGGGATGAGCATCGCGCCGGTGATACCGACGATGTCGGGACGTTCGTCGGCGATGTCGGCGATCTCGTCCGCGAAGACGGACGTCCAGGACTCGTGCCCTGCGGCGCCCACGGGCTCGCCCGTCTCCGGGTCGATGATGCCCACCGCATGGAACTGGTCCGCCTCATGCGCGCGGGCCGGAGCATAGCCGTGGCCCTTCTCCGTGATCGCGTGCACGATCACCGGCCCCTCGTAGTTCCGGGCGAGGTGCAACGCCTGCTCGACGGCGGACTGATCGTGACCGTCCACCGGGCCCACGTACTTCATGCCGAGGTCCTCGAAGAGCCCCTGGGGCGCCCACCAGTCCTTGATGCCCTTCTTCATGGCGTGGAGGCTCTTGTAGCTGAACTCCCCGACCGCGCCGCCGTTCTGCATGCGGTGCTTCACCCAGTCCAGGGTGCGCTCGTAGACGCGGTGGGTGCGCACGGAATCGAGCGTCGGACGCAGTGAGGCGAGGTAGTCGGCCACGCCGCCGATCGTCGGAGCGTAGGAGCGGCCGTTGTCGTTGACCACGATGACGACGCGGCGCCGCTTGTCCGCCGCGATGTTGTTGAGCGCTTCCCAGGCCATCCCACCCGTCAGCGCACCGTCTCCGACGAGCACGACTGTGTAGCGGTCACCCTCGCCGTTGAGGACGCGGGCCCTGGAGATACCGTCCGCCCAGGAGAGTGAGGATGACGCGTGCGAACTCTCGACGACGTCGTGGACGGATTCCGCACGCGACGGGTAGCCCGACAGCCCGCCCTGCTGGCGCAGCGTGCTGAAGTCCTGCCGGCCGGTGACGAGCTTGTGCACATAGGACTGATGTCCCGTGTCGAAGATGATGCTGTCCCGCGGCGAATCGAAGACGCGATGAATGCCGAGAGTCAGCTCGACCACCCCGAGGTTGGGCCCCAGGTGCCCGCCCGTGCGCGAGACGTTGCCGACCAGGAAGGTGCGGATCTCCTGCGCGAGCGCTGTCAGTTGCGCAACGCTGAGCTTGCTCAGGTCCTGCGGGCCGCGGATTGTTTCCAAGAGTCCCATCGGCGCCTCCTCGATTCGTTCGGCATGGCGAGATCATCGCCCGAGATTCAGTTAACTCTAACGTTCGGGCTCGCTCGGCGGTGCCATTGACGGGCACGTCCGATGCGGGGAGGACCTCCCCCGACAGATCACGACGACGGCGGCACGAGCCGCGCGAAGGACTCCATGTGGTGGGTGTGCGGGTAGAGATCGAACACGCGCAGGGCGTCCAGGGACCACCCCGCCCCGAGGAAGTAACCGAGGTCGCGGGCGAACGATGCCGGATCGCAGGAGACGTAGCCGACGGCCCGTGGGCGCGTCTGGACGATCTGCCGGACGACCTTGCTGCCGGCGCCGGCCCGTGGTGGATCGAGCAGGACGGCGTCGAGCGGTTCGTTCCATCGCCCCAGGACGTCGTCCACGCGACCCTGGAGGATCGCCACGTGGTCCTGCCCATGAAGGTTCCGGCGGGCATCCCGGCTGGTGCCCGCGGACCCCTCGACCGACAGGACCGACCCGCCGGGCCCGACGGCGTGGGCGAGCGGCACCGTGAACAGGCCCGCGCCTGCGTAGAGGTCGGCGAACCTCTCTCCCGCGGCCGGCTGGAGGCCCTCGAGCACGGCGGTGACGAGGGCCTCCGGGGCACTTCGGTGGATCTGCCAGAAGCCCGCCCCCGTGACGCGGTAGTCGATACCCAGCACGGCCTCCTGGAGCCAGGTACGGCCCTTCAGCCGCTGAACCTGGCCGGACTCCGGGTCGAGCACGCCCACCGACGCACCCTCGATCGAGGACGCGACGCCCGCGACCCTGCGCGGCGTGGTCTTCGCACCCGGTACGAGCAGGACGAGGGGCTCTCCGCCACCGGAAGGTACGGCGACATCGACCCTCTCGATACCCGTGAAGTCGATGGTCCACAGTTTCAGGGCGTTGATCGCCGGTACGGCCAGGGGCATCTCTCGCACGGGGACGACGTCGTGCGAGCGGTGCAGGTGCATTGCCAGGCGCCCTGCGGCATCGACCGCGAAAGCGGCGCGGGTGCGCCACCCGAGTCCGTCGGGAGCTTCACTGGGCGCACCCTCGACGACCGCTTCCCTGTCCGTCGCAGCGAGGCGGGCCAGTTGTTCCGCGAAGATCGCTGCCTTGAGCCGGCGCTGCTCGTCGAGTGCGATATGTCCGAACTCCGCGCCGCCGACAGCGGAGCGGCCACGCGCGGCGGCACGCAGGGCATCGGCGGCGGCCCAGGGGTGCGCGACGCGGTGCGGGGAAGCCTGCAGGACCTCGACCGTATCGGCACGCCAGAACCGTGCGCCCTCATCGGTCTCCGTGAAGCGGACCCGCACCACTTCGCCCGGCAACGCGTGCCTCACGAAGACCACGCGGCCCTCGTGGCGAGCCACGAAGTGCCCCCCGTGCGCAGCGCGCTCGATCGTCAGTTCGGCCGTCAGTTCGGCCGTCAGTTCGGCGGTCGGCTCGGCAGCCGGGTCGGCGATCGGCTCCGCGGTCGGCTCGAACGAGCCTGCAGGACCGTTCGCCCCCACGCCTGCGGTCGCGGGAGCAGTGGTGGGTACGGCGTCCGTCATGGGTTTCTTCCTACTTGAGGTCCTGGTAGATCTGCGCCGCGTCGGAGGACGCGAGCTGCCACGGCACGCTGGCGACCATCACGCCGGGCACGTAGTGCAGGCGGGCCTTGATGCGGAGAGCGGTCTGGTTGTGCACCAGTTGCTCCCACCATTTTCCCACCACGTACTCGGGGATGTAGACCACGATGAGGTCCCGCGGGGAATCCCTCCTCATCGATTTGATGTAGTCGAGGATCGGCGAGATGGTGTCGCGGTACGGCGAGGCGAGGACCGTGATCGGCACGGGGATCTCGTACTTCTCCCAGTCGGCGAGCGTCTGGCGGGTCTGGTCGGGATCGACGTCCACGGTGATGGCATCCAGGCGGGAGGGTCGCGACGCGCGTGCGAAGGCCAGCGCCCTCAGGACGGGCTTGCGGACGTGTGAGACGAGGATCACGGCATGGACGCGGGAGGGAAGGGCACGGAGCCGGACGGCGTCGTCGATCGCCAGTTCCTCCGCGACGGTGTCGTAGTGCCTCTTGATGCTGCGCATGACGGCGAAAAGGATGGCCATCGCGAGGACCGCGATCCAGGCGCCGTACTCGAACTTGGTGACGAGGACGACCACCAGGACCGCAGCGGTCAGGCCGAAGCCGAGGGAGTTGATGGCACGGGACTTGTGGATCCTCCAGCGCTCCTGCTTGCCGACCGTGCTGCGCAGGGTCCTGTTCCAGTGGCGGATCAGCCCGAGCTGACCGCCGGTGAAGGACACGAAGACCCCGACGATGTACAGCTGCACCAGAGCGGTGACGTCCGCGCGGAAGACGAGGATGAGCACGACGGCGCCGAGGCCGAGCGCGAGGATGCCGTTGCTGAACGTCAGCCGGTCTCCCCTGGTGCGCAGCTGGCGGGGCAGGTAACCGTCCGTGGCGAGGATGGAGGCAAGGACGGGGAAGGCGTTGAAGGCCGCGTGTCCCGCGAGCATCAGGATCAGTGCCGTCGCCGCGACGACCAGGTAGAAGGCGGGCGAGTCGCTGCTGAAGATCGTCCGTGCCAGCTGGCTGACCACGGGCGCCTGGATGTAGTCGTCCGGAACGGGCTGCCCCTCGAGCAGCAGCTGGGACGAGGGGTCCTGGACGACGTGGACCCGTGTGGCATTGGCGAGGTAGATGATGCCCGCGAGCATGGCGGAGGACACGACGCCGAGCACGACGAGGGTCGTCGCCGCGTTGCGGCTGCGTGGAGGTTCGAAGCGCGGCACGTTGGAGCCGGGGCCCTCGAGCCCGGTCAGTGCCGCCGCACCGGCGGAGAAGGCCCGGAGGATCAGGAGGGCGCCCGCCAGGCCGACGAGGCCGGCGTCGAGGGCTGCGTCCGGGACGATCTCGAACCGCGCGCTCGGAGCCTGCGCCAGCGTGCCGACGGCCGCCTGGACGACACCCGTGATGCACAGGGCGAAGATCCCCGCGAGGAAGGCGTAGGTGACGACGGCTCGGGCACGGACTCCGCGCGTGATCCCGCGCAGGTTCAGCAGCACGAGCACGGCGACCCCGACGACGGCGAGGGTGATGCGTGCGGGCTCGAGTGCCGGAGCGAGCGAGACGACGTACTGCGCGGCAGCCGAGACCGACACCGCAACGGTGAGCAGGTAGTCGATCATCAGAGCCGATGCGACAGTGGTGCCTGCACGCGGACCGATGTTCTGCTTGGCGATCTCGTAGTCACCGCCGCCCGACGGGTAGGCATGCACCGCCTGCCGGTAGGAGGCGACGACGACGAGCAGGACGGCGATCACGGCCAGCCCGACCCAGGGCGAGATGGCGACCGAGGCGACGCCGGCGAGGGCGAGGGTCAGCAGGATCTCGTCCGGCGCATAGGCGACCGATGACAGCGCGCTCGCCGAGAAGACGGGCATGGCAAGGCGCTTGGGGAGGCTCCTGTTCCTCAGCCTGTCGCTGGCGAACGGCTTGCCCACCAGCACCCGCTTGACGGCCTCGAGAAAAGTCAGCACGCCCCACAGACTAGCGCGTCCGCGCCTGCGGCCAGCCACTAGGCTTGGTGCTGATACAGCTCGGAACAGCAGGACCTACGCAGGAATCAGGGGTGCCCTCGGTGGCTCATTTTGTGATCATGGGATGCGGCAGGGTGGGGGTCAGCCTCGCCCACACACTGGATGAGTCCGGCCACTCGGTTGCGATCATCGACCAGGACGACCGCGCCTTCCGCCGCCTGCGCTCCTCGTTCGGAGGCCGCAGGGTCACCGGTGTCGGATTCGATCGGGAAACGCTGAAGTATGCCGAGATCGAGGACGCCTACGCCTTCGCCGCCGTGTCCAGCGGCGACAATTCCAACATCCTCGCAACCCGTGTGGCCCGCGAGACCTTCCATGTGCCGCATGTGGTGGCCCGCATCTACGATCCGGGACGCGCCGAGATCTACCAGAGACTTGGTATCCCCACGGTGGCCGCGGTGCGCTGGAGTGCCGACCAGGTGCTGCGAAGGATCCTTCCCGAGCAGACCATCAACGGTGACTTCCGCGAGACGTCCGGCCGGTTGATCCTCGCCGAGCTCGCCCTGAGCGACGCCTGGCTGGGCAGGTCCCTCCGGAGTATCGAGGCCGCGAGTGGTGTGCGCATCGCCTACATCACCCGATTCGGCGAGGGAATCCTGCCGACCGCGGAGACGAGTTACCAGCAGGGGGACATCCTGCACGCCATGATGAGGACGACGGCGACGGACGAGATCGGACGCATCCTCGCCGCCGCACCGAAGGAGGAGATCCAATGAGGGTAGTCATCGCCGGGGCCGGGAGCGTCGGCTCGTCGATCGCCCGGGAACTGCTCGGCAACAAGCATGAGATCCTGCTCATCGACGAGAAGCCGGAGGTCATCGGGCGAAGCGGTCTCAAGGGCGCGAAGTGGCTGATCGGTGACGCCTGCGAACTCACGACGCTCAAGGATGCGCGGCTGGACGAGGCCGACGTCGTGGTGTCCGCAACCGGCGACGACAAGGTGAACCTGGTCGTGTCGTTGCTCGCCAAGAGCGAGTTCGGCGTCGGGCGCACCGTCGGGCGTGTCAACAACCCGAAGAACGACTGGATGTTCGATGACTCGTGGGGCGTGGACGTGGCGGTCAACACACCGAGGCTCATGACGGCGCTCGTGGAGGAGGCCGTGGAGATCGGGGACCTCGTGCGCCTGCTGACCCTGCAGACCGGGGCGTCCTCGATCGTCGAGTTCACCGTCCCCCAGGACTCGCCGCTCGTCGGCGGGACGATCGGCTCGATCCTCCTGCCGGAGGACTGCGCCGTCGTCGCCGTCCTGCGGGACGACTCCCCCATCACTCCGAGCCCGGACGACGTCGTCGAGGGTGGGGACGAGATGTTCTTCCTCGCCGCCATAGCAGCCGAGGACGAACTGCGCGTGGCCCTGTCCGCGCGGAGCGACGGGGGCGGCGCCTAGCGTCCCTGGGCGCCGTTCACCGGGCCGTCGTCGGTACCGCCCGGGACCGGTCCCGCTGCGGCACGCGGGCGGGAGACGATCCACGCGAGCCAGAGCCCGAGCGCGTACAGCGGGAGGCCCATCGCCACGCGGGTCGACCCGAGGGCTGCGACGTTCTCGGCGAGATAGAGCGGCACCTGCACCACGAGCCGCAGGGCGAGGACGGAGACGATGATCCAGGTGGCGACGGAGTAGGCGCGGACGCGCGCCGGATCCTTCCGCCATTCGATCCCCTCGTTGCGGATGAACCCGAGGAGGAGCCCGGCGAACGGCCATCGGAAGACGACCGATGCGGCCATCGCGACGATGTAGCCGCCGTTGATGAAGAAGCCGGGAAGGAAGAAGTCCTCGGCGTTGCCGGTGCGCAGGGCCACGAACGCACAGAAAGCGACGCCGACGAGCCCGGCCAGGGCCTGCGTGACCGGCGTCCTCGAGACCAGCCGGATGAGGGTGAAGACCGCGGCGACGGCAAGCGCCGCGATGAGCGACACGGCAAGATCGGTGGTGAAGGTGAAGAGGACCGTGAAGACCAACCCGGGCGCGATGCTCTCCGCGAGCCCCTGCACTCCGCCGATGGAGGACAGGACGTCGATCTGGCCGGAATCATCGCGCCGCACACCGGATTTCGCGGCGTAGCGGCTGGCGAGCTCGGCCGCCGAGGGCTGCGCCTGCGTGCTGTGCGGGCGCGATGCAGCAGGCGCTGCCCCGTCATCGGAAGAGGGCTCCGGGCCGGCGGTGGGATCGTCGATCGGGTGGCTCATGCCGGATTGCTCCTATCGAAGTGGCTCATCTAGTACTCCTCGGGGCGGCCGATGATCTCGTAGCGCGGGTTGTACACGGTGGGGGTGCCGTCCACCCGGCTCAGCATCCCCTCGAACCTCAGGGTGACGCCGGCCTCGACGCCGGGCACCCTGCGCTGGCCCATCCAGACGATGCGCACGTCCTCGCGCACACCATCCCGGTCGATCCGAGCCACGACGGTGAACGACGGCGGCGCCGTCACCGGAGCGACCGTGACCCTGTGGATCACGCCGCGGGCCTTGATCCTCCCCCGCACGGGAAGCGGATTCGCCGCCTCGGGCACGGGGCGGCCCACCGATCCCCTCGGATCAGTGCCGCCGGGTGCGTACTGCCGGGAGGGCACGGCGGCTAGCGGGTCTCGGTGATCTCGGGACCGCGCTCCAGCGGGTTCAGGTCAGGACGGGCCGGCGCGGCGGGCGGGGGTCCCGCCGCAGCGTCCTTCGGCAGCTTGAGCTGCAGCAGTTCACGCGGCGGAAGGGGGTGGTCGCCGCGGACGACGACGACGTTGCGGAACAGCTCCTCGATCGGTGCTGCCGCAGTGTGTTCCAGCGCAGCCGGTCCACCGAACACGCCGCGGAGGAACCAGCGAGGGCCGTTGATCCCCACGAACCGAGCCACACGGTAGCCCGGCTGGCCGTCGGGAGTCTGTGCTGGAAGCTTGGCGAGGAGTTCGGTCCCGAGGCGTCCCGGACGTTCCTCGACGGTACCCCCCTGCGATCCCACGGAAGCACCGATCTGCTCCCTGATCTCGTCCCAGAGCCCTTCCGTCTTCGGCGCCGCGAAGGCTTGCAGCTGCAGCGTCGAACCGCCGAGGTCGAGGGTGACGGCGATGACGCGCTTGCTGCGCTCCTCGACCTCGAGGCGCAACTGGAGCCCCTCGGCCGCGTTGATGCGGAGGGCGCCGAGGTCGATGTAGCCGTTCTCGGTGTGCTGCTCCGAGACGTCGAAAGGCCCCAGAGTCGCACGGTCGTAGTCCGGGGTCGAGACGTGGCCGGCCGGCGTTGGGGGCGCTGCAGGCTCACTGTCGATGGCGCCCGTGCCGCTGTCAGTGTCAGTGTCAGTGTCGGGATCAAGGTCCGTGTCACTGCCCGCCGAGGCTGGACCGACAGCGCTCGAGGCAGCATCGGCTCCCGCCACGTCATCCACCGGCTCAACCGGTGCGTGCTGCTCCGTCGACGCCTCGGCGTCGACCTGCTTCTTCTTCCTGAGGCGCCCAAAAGCCATGTTCGGGATCCTTTCCTGGTGACGTTCTCGAGTAGGTGACACGTTCTGTGAAGCGAAAGGGGTGGCGTACGCCTCGCGTCAGCCGTCGGCGGGACTGCCGTAGGAGGCAGGCGAGATCTCGGAAGTACCGAATCCGCCGGTGGAGCCGAACCCACCCGAGCCGCGCACGCTGCCGGGCAGTTCGTCGACGACGGCGAACACCGCGTGCTCGACGCGCTGGATGACCAACTGCGCGATCCGGTCACCCCTGGTGAGACGCACCGGGTCGGTCCGGTCCGTATTCAGGAGGCATACCTTGATCTCGCCCCGGTAGCCCGCATCGATGGTGCCCGGCGCATTGACGATCGTCACCCCATGACGTGCCGCGAGGCCGGAGCGGGGATGGACCAGACCGACATAACCGTGCGGGAGGGCCATGGCGACACCGGTGGGGACGAGCGCCCGCTCCCCCGGAGCCAGAACGACGTCGACGGCCGTGCGCAGGTCCGCACCTGCGTCGCCGTCGGTGGCGTAGGCGGGGTGCTCGAGACCGTCGTCGAGCATCAAGATCTGGACCGGCAGGTCCTGCTGTGTACCCATTGACCGCATCTCCCACGCAAGCTATCCGGTTACCAGCACCCCACTTTAGCGCCTTTGCCGGAGCCCCAGCTGACCGCCCGTCAGCGCAGCGGCGGCAGCAGCCCGCAGGCGGACGGGCAACGCCGCGAACGGCCTGTCGGAGGTACATCGGTACGCGCGCGTCCGTGCCGCACGATGCCTGCCGGGATGAGAAGGACAGGAAATGGTGGAATGCTGGTCCCATGTCCAGTGCGCCAGGGGAAGCACCCCAGAACACACCCGATCAGGCCGTCCAGTACGAGGAGCGCCTGTGGCCCTCGCCCTGGGTCTGGCTCATCGCGGCAGGCTTCTCGTCCGCCACGATCGTGATGTTCGCGCCCATCTCCATGGAGGTCGGCTACGGCGCCGCTGCCGTCGTCGCGGTCATCGTGTTCACCCTGCTCATCCTGTCGACACCCCGCATCACGGTGACTGCGACGACCCTGACCGTGGGGCGTGCGACCATCGAACGGAAGTACCTCGGGACCGTGCAATGGTTCACCGGGGACGACGCCACCAACCAGCGCGGACCGGGCCTGAACGGCCTCGCGTATCTCTGCATCCGCGGGTGGATCTCCCCTGTCGTCAGGATCGAGATCTCCGATCCGGAGGACCGCACGCCCTACTGGCTCGTGTCCTCGCGCCACCCGGAGCGGCTGGTGGCGGCACTGGCGGGCTGATGCCCTGCGCGTTCTCCGGGGCTGTCAGCCCTCGCAGTCCGAGCAATACAGCTGACCGCCCCTTTCGAGGGCGATCTGCGAGCGGTGCCGCACGAGGAAGCACGAGGCGCAGGTGAACTCGTCGGCCTGGGCGGCGAGGATCTGCACCGACACCTCTTCGCTGGAGAGGTCGGCGCCCGGCAGGTCGAATGCTTCTGCCGCAGCCAGCTCGTCCTCGTCGAGCAGATCCTTCGTCAACAGGGTGCCGGAAGGGACCTTCAGGGTTCCCTGCTGCCCCGCGCGGTGGCGCCTGCCTTCACCGGTGCGGGTGTCCCCGTCACCGAGAGCGGTGTGCAGCGCGTCGTAGTCTGTCGTCATACCCGTCTTTTCTCATCTGTTCTCATCGTCACTGCCCGTGTCACCGGCCATGCTGCTGCACGCCGTTCCACCCTACGGCTGAGCCAACGCCGTGAGGTCCCGATTTGTGCCCGGTCCCGGACGAGCAGGCGCCACGCCTGACCGCATAGTAGGAAAGGCCGCCGTTCAGTGGCAAAGTTTCATTCAGGAATTATTGTCGGCTGGAGGATTTAATGCAGGAGTTACGCCTGGTGGGTGTCCATGAGGATGGCGAACATCTGCTGTTGAGCGGCGAGAGGGGTACGTCCTACCGGCTACCCATCGATGACGCGCTGCGTGCCGTGAGCGGTCGTGGTGCCGGGCACTCGACGGCGTCACCCGCTACCGTTCCGGACGAGCACCGGCAGAAGCCCGCTAAGTCGCCGGTCCACCTGACCCCCCGCGACATCCAGGCTCGCATCCGCTCCGGCGCGACGGCGCAGCAGGTCGCTGCCGAATCAGGACTCGACCTAGCCCATGTGGAGCGCTACGAGGGGCCGGTGCGCGCCGAGCGGGACTACGTGGCCTACCTTGCACAGCGCGTGGAGGTCGCGACACCCCTGCCCAGCCATGACGGCTACCGCTCGGCGTTCGGCGACAGTCCAGCGATGCTGGGAGACATGGTCACGTACCGGGTGCAGAGCTACGGGATCGACCCGGCGTCGCTCGAATGGGACTCCTGGCGCCTGCAGGACGGCTCGTGGCACGTCGAAGCGGCCTTCGACCTGCCCGAGGACTCCGCCGTGGACCTCGGGGAGCAGCCGCCGGCCCGATGGACCTACAACCCCACGCGGAAGACCGTGACGAACGGCAACCGCTGGGCTCAGGTCCTGAGCGAACTCGAGCCGCTCGACGGCCCTCTGCCCTCACGCCGGCTCAGTGCCGTGGCCGATCGCGTGTTCGACTTCGAAGCGGAGAAGGAGGAGGAGGCGCCGGACGCCGCATCCACCGACCAGGACGGCCTGCTGGACGTCCTCAGGTCACGCCGCGGGCAACGCCTCGGCCTCGATGAGGACGGCGACGACGCCCTGGCCGAACTCCTGACGCGAGGCTCGATACCTGCCGCGCACCCTCGCAGCGATGACGGAGCCGACCAGGATGCGCCCCACGAGAGGGATGCTCAGATCCCCGGCCTGGTGCTGGCCCCAAGAGCGGCAGGAGACACCCCTGATGCTGACGCCGCCGATCCGGACCACCACGACGACGGCACGCCCAGGCTCTACGACGGCGTCAGTACGGACACGCGCGAGATCAGCATCTTCGCGCAACCGATCCGCAGGCTGCAGCCTCCGGCGGATCGCCAGGCGCCCGATGCGGGGACGGCGAGCAGTGGAAGACGTGACGCCGACGCAAGGGATACGACAAGGGAGACGACAAGGGCTTCCGAGGTCGTTGCCGGCAAGGACACCGGCAAGGCTGCCGCGGAAGCCGGCCCCGAGCGTCGCGTGAAGCCGAAGCGCTCGAGCGTCCCGAGCTGGGACGACATCGTGTTCGGACGGAAGGGCGACTAACCGCTCCGGCCTGTCCCAGGAGTACGCGCATCGACGGCTTCTCCGGTCCGCGCCGATGGCGGCCGGTATGAGCTGGTGCAGGCCATCCCAGAGAGACGCCCCGACGTGGATCCGAGGCGGCGGACGCAGGAACAGCAGGCCGAACCGGTCGCCCTAGCAGAACTCAGATCCGGCCGGATTCCCGTTCCCGTGGGTCGAGCTGCCGCGGGTCGAAGGGAAGCGGTTCCTCGTTGGAATAGAGGGACGGTGAGGTCCTCGACGTCTGGCGGCGCATGTGGTGCCGCCGGCAGAGGGTCTCGTAGCCGACCACGGATTCCCGACCCGCTGTGCGCACTGCATCCGTCGCGGCCGCGAAGCTGTCCTGATCGATCGGCTGATCGACGTCGCCCACCACCATCTGGTCGCCTTCGACGACCATGACGCCGTCCACCGTCCGAGCGTTGTGGGTGGCCCGCTTGCCGCACCAGCACAGGGCCTCGACCTGCAGCACCTGCACCCGGTCGGCGAGCTCTATGAGCCGCTGGGATCCGGGAAACAGCCGGGTGCGGAAGTCCGAGGTGATGCCGAAGGTGAAGACGTCGATGTCCATCTCGTCCACCACGCGCGCGAGCTGGTCGATCTGAACCGTCGTGTAGAACTGCGCCTCGTCGCAGATGACGTAGTCGATGCGCGCTCCCATGGTCTGTCGCAGGGTCAGCTCCGCCCAGAAATCGGTCCCGGGGAAGACCTCGACGGCGGGAACCTGCAAGCCGAGGCGGCTGGAGATCATGGACTCGCCTGCGCGGTCGTGCGAGCTGAACAGGATCCCACGCCGCCCGCGGGCCTTGTGGTTGTGATCCATCTGCAGGGCAAGGGTCGACTTGCCGCAGTCCATGGTGCCGGAGAAGAACAGCAGCTCAGCCACGCTCGGCCCCCTTTCCACTCCCCCGGCGACGTCCGCCACCGATCGGTGGAGCCAGGGTCAGCAGTGGGATGTCCCGCTCCGCCCGCGTCAGGGAACCGTGCTGGCCGACCACGCCGAAGGCGGCAGGCTGGACGCGGCGCCCGTCGATCAGGGCGATGCCCTCCCTCGCCAGGACGACCAGGTCACCGATGCGCGGCAGCACCGTGTCCGCCACGGCGCCGAAGTAGCCCTGATCCACCGCTTCCTTCCGCGTGAGGATCCAGGCCTTCGACCCGAACACCTCGTGCCAGCGCCTTGCCACCGCCTCTCGCTCTGCATCGGCCAGGCCCTGCTCGAAATAGAGGTGCAGCATGCGCGGCTCACCTCCTGTGTGCGCGAGGCCGTGAAGAAGCTCCGGGCGCTCGGAGTAGTCGATGCGCTGGGAGGCGGGGATGTCGACCATGCCGTGGTCCGCCGTCAGGAGCAGGAGGGTGTCAGGCGGGACCCGGCGGGCCAGCAGCTTCAATGCCGCGTCGAGGTCCTCGAGCGCCCTCACCCACTCGCTGGAGTCGATTCCGTACCGGTGACCGGCCTTGTCGAGATCGTTCACGTAGAAGTACATGAGCATGCGCGAAGCCTGTGAAAGGTGCTGCGCTGCGGCATCGATCCTTGCGTGGATGGTGTTGGCTCCGACGAAGATCCCACCGCGCAGTGCCGCCTGGGTCATGGGCGACTCCGCGAATCGCGGCTGACTCACCGTCACGACGGGCAGGTGCTCGGATACGCGCTCGAAGACCGTCGGGTGGGGCTGCCAGGCAAGAGGATCGACGCCGGCATCCCAGCCGCCGAGCATGTTGACGACGCGTCCCTGCGCCGGGTCCAGGACGTCGTAGCCCACCATGCCGTGCTGTCCCGGCGGGAGCCCGGTCCCGAGACTCGCCAGGGAGGCGGCAGTCGTCGAGGGGAAGGCCGAGGACAGCACCCGGGCCGAATCGAGGCTGTCGCGCAGGAACGGAGCATGCGCCGCGTGCTTCTTGAGCAGGACCATCCCGAGACCGTCCACCATGACGACAACGATCCGGCGGGACTCCGGCAGCGTGAGGGCATTGGTGAAGGAGTCCACTCCGAGTGCTGCGGCGGAGCTGGTCATCACCTGGGCCACGGTGGAGGCGCCGTAGGCCGGTGGAGCCGGAAGGGGTTCCCGGTGCAGGAAGGGCATCAATCGCTACCGCTGGTGGTGCGCCCGGTTGAACCGGCCGCCGAACCCGGGCTGACGACGGGGCGCGTCGTCGGGCGCGGGGAGGTACCCCCCGGACACGGGGCTCGCCGTATTGACCTTCCGCAGCGCGCGCGCGAACCCTTTCGCGTTCTGCACGGCCTGCGCACCGTCCGCCTCCGCACTGACCCGCAGGACGATGTCCTCCTGGGCTACCGTGCCGGTGAAGCCATGGTCGGCGTCGCACTGCGAGTCACCGCAACTGGCAGGTCCGATGTCGAGGCGCTGCCCGCCCGACCACGCGATCGCGAGCGTCATTTCACGGACCGGGTCGCTGGGCTTGTAGTCCTGGGGCTGGGCGTAGAGGTAGCTGAGCACCACGGACCGGATCTGGCTGACCGGAACGGATTCCGTCGAGACCTGCGCCATGACCTGCTCGCCGGCGTCGTCCAGCTGCTGGTCGTCGACGTGCGTGATGACCAGCATGTCCTCGGTGAGCACCAGCACCGTGATGTGCCGGTGGACCTCCGTGCGCTCGAAATGCGTCTCGAGGTGCGCTACGTGCGACAAAGGCTCCCGACCGTCGAGGGCGTCATGGACGACGTCGGCCACGAGCCGTGGGTAGAAACCGGCGCGTTCGAGCGATGCATCGAGGTCACGCCACTGGGCGGAAGGCGATGGGGTCATGTCCCCAGTTTCCCCCACCGACCCGTGGTGTGCCTAACCAGCACGCGTCAGTCACGCATCGCGCGGCGGGCGCTGTCGGTTCGTCGCTGCGGGTTGCCCACGTCGATCGCGGCACTCAGCACGGCGAGGCCCGACGTCGCGACGAGCACGGGATTGAAGTTCAGCCGGGCGATGTCGGGGTGATTGTCCTTCATGAGCGCCGTGCGCGCGACCAGGTCCTGGATCGCCGCGACGTCCGCGGGCGGGAGTCCCTGGTAGCCGAGCAGCTTCCGGGACGCCCTCGGAGCCCTGATGAGGTCCGCGATGTCACCCGTGCTCAGCGGGGGGACCGCGTGTGCCCAGTCGTCGAGCAGGTTGACGGCGTCCCCTGCCATGCCGAAGGACACCACGGGACCCATGAGGGGATCCTCGATGGCACGGACGCTGCAGGCCTGGCCGGATGGCGCCATCGACTGCACCTCCATGCCGAAACTCCCGAAGCCGGCCAGGACCTTCTTCATCTGCTCGATGTTGTCCCGCAGGGACTGCGCGTCGTCGATGTTCAACCGGACACCGCCGAGGTCGAGGCGGTGCCTCAGGTGCTCGTCCATCGTCTTCAATGCGACCGGCCAGCCCAGCCGCTCCGCATGCTCCACCGCTTCCTCCGTCGACGAGAAACGGGCCGACGGAAGCAGCCGGATACCATAGGCGCCCAGAAGCGCCGCGCATTCCTCCGGGGTGAGGCGGGTGAGTTCGACGTCGGTGACGCGCGAGCGTACTTCCATCAGGATCCTCGACGCGGCGTCCGCATCGACGCCCTCCGGGTCGAGGAACTCGCCGTGGTCGCGCGAGCGCCAAAGCGAGTACCTGACGACGGCACCGAGCGCAGCGAGAGCAGCGCCCGGGCTGGGGAAGCACGGGAGTCCGCGCTGCAGCTGCAGCGGTTCGTCCGGTACCTGTCCGTCCGACCCTGTGACATCGACCGGGCCACGCGCTGTCGGGCTGTCGAGGGGCAGCCTGACCGGCTCTGTCGCCGCCGGTGTCGGCCCGGCGGCAGGGCCAGGCGCAGGGGCTGTCGAGGCGGCAACGAGTCCGTCGAGCTGCAGTCGCGCGTCAAGGATGCCGGTGAAGGAGGCGATCACCGGCTTCCCAGCCGTCTCTGCACAGCGCTGCAGGCAGGCGGCGAGCGCGTCGGCGGTGAGCCCACGGGCAGGCAGGGTGGTGACGACCGCCGCGTGGACCGATACGTCCTGGAGTGCCTTGAAGACAGCCGATTCGAGGGCAGGCAGGGCCACCGACTGTCCTGTCTCGAGCTGTAACCCCGCGTCGAGGTGCGCGACGGTCATGCCCTGTGAGACGACCCCGTCCGCCACGACCTTCCCGAGAGCGGACGAGTTGCTGAAGACGGCGACTCCGGGTCCCTGCGGCAACGGCTGGCTCGCAACGATCTGGGCGATGTCCATCAGCTGCTCGGTCGTCTCGACCCTCATGACGCCCGATTGCCGGAGCATCGAGTCCAGTGCGCCGCGAGGAGCCTGACTGGTACGGACGGCGTGTCCGGGCGGGAGCTGCAGCCCGGTGACATCGGACTTCGCCACGATGACGGGCTTGGTCCGGGCGAGACGGCGGGCAATGCGCGAGAACTTCCTCGGGTTGCCGATCGACTCGAAGTAGAGGCCCACGGCGCGTGTGGTCGGATCGTCCTCCCAGAACTGCATCGCGTCGTTGCCGGACACGTCGGCGCGATTGCCCGCGGAGATCACGGACGAGACTCCGAGCCCGCGGCGGTGGGCGCTGGCGTACAGGAGCACTCCGAGGCCTGCGGACTGGCTGAACAGCGAGAGCGCTCCCCGTCGGGGCAGGTCGGGCGCCATCGAGGCGTTGAGGCGCACCTCGGGATCGGTGTTGACGAGCCCGAGCGACGCGGGTCCGACGACGCGCATCCCGTGCGCCCTCGCCCGGTGCACAAGGGCCCGCTGGCGCGCGAGCCCGTCGGCGTCGTCGTCCGCGTATCCGGCCGTCACGACGAGCAGGCCCTTGACGCCGGCCCGCGCGCACTCGTCGACGACGGCGTCGACCTGGTCGTAGGGCACGGCGATGACCGCCAGGTCGACGGGCTCCGGCACCTCGGCCAGCGAGCCGTGGGAGATCATGCCGTGCAGTTCGAAGGCCTCGGGGTTGACGGCGTAGACCCGACCCGTGAAGCCGCCGTCGATGAGATGTTCCAGCAGGGCGTACCCCACCGTGCCCCACTCCCGGCTCGCGCCGATGACCGCGACCGACGACGGCGTCAGGAGTTCGGCCATGCTCCTGGCTTCGGCGCGATGCTCGCGGGCCTCCATGACGGCCTGGGACCTGCGGGTGGGGTCGATGTCGAAACGGAGCATGACGACGCCGTCGTCGAAGTGCCGCTCCACCTCGTAGCCGGCCTCGGCGAAGACGGTGATCATCTTGCGGTTCTCGGGGAGCACCTCTGCCGAGAACCGCCGGATCCCGTTCTCGCGGGCGGCGACGGCGAGGTGTTCGAGCAGGATGGAGCCGACTCCGCGGCCCTGGTGGTGGTCCGAGACGTTGAACGCCACCTCGGCCTCCAACGGATCGTCGAGCCGGTCGTAGCGGCCGATCCCGATGATGTCGGTGCCGCGCGTGATCACGAACGCCACGCGATCGCGGTGGTCCACCTCGGTGAACCGCTTGAGCTCCTTGGCGCTGAGCTTCGCCTTGTAGGTGAAGAAGCGCAGGTAGATCGAGTTCTGCGACTGCCGCACATGGAAGGCCTGCACCGCGTCCGCGTCCGCGGGCGAGATGGGCCGCAGGTGCGCGGTTCCGCCGTCGCGCAGGACGACATCAGCTTCCCAATATTCCGGGTATTGTCCGTCCGCCACCATAGACTCAGGGTAGTCGGCATCCCCCCGACCGTGGGTCGGACGCAACCGGAACCGCCTGCGGGGCCCGGATGCCCGCCGACCACCCGATCACACACCTGAGTTGTTGAGGAACCGCCACGCACATGGCCAGGCGCCAGAACTCCGCTCCGCCGGAGGATTTCACCGAGAAGATCATCGACATCGACGTCGAAGCCGAGATGGAAGAATCCTTCCTGGAGTACGCGTACTCCGTCATCTACTCGCGCGCTCTTCCTGACGCCCGCGACGGGCTGAAGCCCGTGCAGCGGCGCATCCTGTACATGATGACGGACATGGGGCTGCGCCCGGACCGTGGCCATGTGAAGTCCGCACGCGTCGTCGGGGAGGTCATGGGCAAGTTGCACCCGCACGGGGACAGCGCCATCTACGACGCCATGGTGCGGATGGCGCAGGACTTCTCCCTGAGGCTTCCGCTGATCGACGGGCACGGCAACTTCGGGTCGCTCGACGACGGTCCTGCCGCTGCAAGGTACACCGAGGCGCGCCTCGCCGCCGCCGCCCTCACGATGACGGACCACCTCGACGAGGACGTCGTCGACTTCGTCCCGAACTACGACAACCAGCTCACCCAGCCGGAAGTGCTGCCGGCCGCGTTCCCGAACCTGCTCGTCAACGGGGCCAGCGGCATCGCCGTCGGCATGGCGACGAACATGCCACCGCACAATCTGGGGGAGGTCGTCGCGGCGGCACGACACCTCATCGCCAACCCGGATGCCACGCTCGAAGACCTGACGCGTTTCGTCCCGGGTCCCGATCTCCCGAGCGGTGGCAAGATCGTCGGTCTGGAGGGCATCCGGGACGCGTACGCCACCGGCCGCGGTTCCTTCAGGACCCGCGCCACCGTGACCGTCGAACAGCTGTCCGCGCGGCGCACGGGGCTCGTGGTCACGGAGCTCCCCTACACGGTCGGGCCCGAGAAGGTCATCGAGCGCATCAAGGACGCCGTCACGTCCAAGAAGCTGCAGGGCATCTCCGACATCGTCGACCTCACGGACCGCATGCACGGCCTGCGCCTCGTGATCGAGCTCAAGAACGGGTTCAACCCCAATGCCGTCCTCGCGCAGCTGTACCGCTTCACGCCGATGGAGGACTCCTTCGGCATCAACAACGTGGCCCTCGTCGACGGGCAGCCGCGCACCCTCGGGCTCGTCGAGCTGCTCCAGGTCTACATCACGCACCGGATCCTCGTCGTCCGCCGTCGCACGTCCTACCGGCTGCAGCGCAAGCGGGACCGCCTGCACCTCGTGGAAGGCCTGCTGGTCGCGATCGTCGACATCGACGAGGTCATCCAGATCATCCGGTCCTCCGACGAGTCCTCGGCGGCGCGCGAGCGGCTCATGGCCATCTACGACCTCTCGGAGATCCAGGCCAACTACATTCTCGAGCTCCGCCTCCGTCAGCTGACGAAGTACTCGCGAATCGAGCTGGAGAAGGAACAGCAGCAGCTCCGCCTCGAGATCGCCGAGCTCGAGGCCGTCCTCGGCTCCGAGGGACGGCTCCGCGCGCTCGTGTCCGACGAGCTCGCCGAACTGTCGGAGCAGTTCGCGACGCCCCGCCGCACGGTGCTCCTCGAATCCGAGGCCGCGGCACCGCTCAAGGGCTCCGTCCTCCCCGCTCCCGCCGGCAAGGGTGCAAAGGCCGTCCTGCCGCTGGAAATCGCCGACGATCCCTGCTGGGTCCTGCTGTCCGCCTCCGGCCAGCTCGCGCGCACCTCCGACCGCCAGCCGCTCGGTGACGGCCAGCGCATCAAGCACGACGCCTTCCGGTCCGTGCTGCCGTCGACGGCACGCGGCGAGGTCGGGGCCGTGACGTCCGCCGGTCGCATGATCCGGCTCCAAGTCATGGACATGCCGGCCCTTCCGCCTACCGCGGGCGTCCCGAACCTCGCCGGCGGCGTGCCGTCGTCCGAATTCATCACCCTGCAACGGGGTGAGAGCCTCGTGGGGCTGGCGCCGCTCAACGGCGTCGTGGCGCTCGGAACAGCACAGGGAGTGGTGAAGCGGGTGCAGCCGGACTATCCGCTGAACCGGGACGACTGGGAGGTCATCTCGCTCAAACCGAAGGACAAGGTGGTCGGCATCGCCGCGGCGTCGGATGCCGACGACCTCGTGTTCATCACACGCCTCGCCCAGCTGCTGCGCTTCCCGGCGTCGGCGGTGCGCCCTCAGGGCCGCACGGCGGGTGGCATGGCAGGCATCAAACTGGCCCCCGGCGACAGCGTCCTGCACTTCGGCGCCGTCGCGAACGGGGACGATCAGGGCGTGGTGGTGACGATCGCCGCGGCAGGAGACGCACTGCCGGGTACGGCCGCCGGTTCGGCGAAGATCACCGAGTTCGCCGAGTACCCCGCCAAGGGGCGTGCCACGGCCGGGGTGAGGGCCCATCGCTTCCTGCGCGGGGAGGAGTCGCTGTCGCTGGCGTGGGCGGGCCACGGTCCGGCGCGCGCCGCGTCGGCCAACGGGGTTGCACGGGCCCTTCCCACGGAGCACGGGCGGCGCGACGGCTCGGGGGTCCCCCTGACGCAGCAGATCGACGCCGTCGGGCCGAGCCTGCTCGGGCTCATCGAAGCGTCCCGCCCGGCGGCACCGGCTGCGGGCGGATCCTCCGGGGGTGTTCGGATCGTGGACGGATCGGCCCCCGAGGTCCCCGTGACGGAGCAGGATCCCGACGACGGGCAGGGCACGCTGCTCTAAATCGCCGCGTTCTATCGACGCCGCTCGCTATCGACGCCGCTCGGAGCCCTGATGCCGGCTCGGTCACCCGGGCACGCAGGCGTGCGGGGCAATTCGCCCCGCGATGCAGGGCGGCGAGCACGGAGGCGTGTCGGGAAGCGCGACGGACGTTTTCCTACTCAGCGCCTACCCTCAGCGGCAGGTCGAACACGATGGAGCGCTGCGTGGGTACGTAGCCCATTCGCTCGTAGAGCCCCAGCGCTCCCGAGGGATTCTCGGTATCGACGCCGAGGCCCGCGTTCTCCATACCGGCTGCACGGTAGCGCTTCATCGCCTCGGCGAGGAGCGCGGGCGCGAGCCCCCGGCCCCGCCATGTCCTCCTGACCCCCAGCAGGTCCGTGTACCCCTCGGAGTGGCTCAGCAGGTCCTTCGAGTCCGGGTCGTAGCTGGCGAGCTGGTATGCGACGACCTCGCCCGCCGCCGGGTCGACGAGCGCGATACTCCAGTCGGCGCGGAACTCCGGGTGGCTGACCGTGAACTGCCATGACTCCTGGTCACGGGGCTCGCTCCCCCAGTGGTCCTGGAAGGCGTCGTTGTGGGCCAGGCGGACCAGTTCCACGATATTGCGGTCCGCACCGTCGGCGAAGCTCACCAGCTCCAGCTCCGGTGGGAAGGGCAGCTCGGGTATCGGCTGGTCGAGCGGCCGCGTCATCTCCGTGAAGTACCGGACGATACTGCTTCCGCTCGCCGTCAGCAGTGCGAGATGCGAGGGATTGCGTTCCTCGACGTAGTTCCTGAAGACGCCTTCGGCCTGCCCGGTCTCCCGCAGGCGCATTCCGGCCCGCCACGCCTGCCACTCGAGGACCTTCCGGCCGATGCCGCGCCCGCGCCACGCCGGGTCCACGCCCCCGGCCCCGTGCACGAGCGACGATCCGGGATTCATGGACAGGCGTCCGAAGGCGCGCAGCACGCCGTCGTCGTCGAACCCGCCGACGCTGTCCCTGCGAGGATCGTTCTTCGATGCATGCAGTGCCTGCTCGAGATCAGCGCGCTGCTCAACCCAGTCCGGCTCGTCCTCCGCAGCGATGCGCTTGACCAGTTCCAGCCAGCGGTCGATGTCCGAGTGGGTCAGCGGCCGCCATCGGAGCACCCCCGGCAGGATCGGTTCGGCGGGCCCGGGAGTTCCCGTGGCATGAACTTCCTGTCCTGGCAGATCGGGCGTGGTCATGATTCCAGCGTATGGCAGGGCGGGCCGCTCTGCGCGGACCTCCTGCACGAACGCGGGAATCGGGGCCCACCGAACCAGGGTGGCGGGGTGCAACCCGCGCCGGTCGCGTGCCTTCCACTCGTGCCTCACACTGCATCCCGTGCTGGTGACGCAGTGGTCGCGCCGAGCACCACGACGTCGTCGCAGGTGGCTGCTTCGTCCGGATCATGGGTGACCAGCAGCACTGCAGTATCGGGGAGCCCCTGCCGCAGGTCCGCCAACAGCGAGCGGGCGCCATCGGTATCGAGGTGGGCGGTGGGCTCGTCGAGCAGGAGGACCCTGGACCGGGTGAGCAGGGCGCGCGCCACAGCCAGCCGCTGGCGCTGGCCGCCGGACAATCGCGATCCGCCCGGACCGACAGGAGCGTCGAGACCCTGCTCCAGACCGGCCACCATGTCCGTCAGCCCGACCGCTCGGAGCGCGGCCGCCAACTCTTCCTCGGTGGCGGGATCATCGGGCAGGCGAGCCAGCTGCAGGTTCGACCGCACGCTGGACGAGAACAGGTGGCTCTCCTGGGGACACCATGCGATCCGCGGACGGTTTCCGTCGCTCGGCGCTCCATCCACGAGCAGCCGGCCCTCCTCGAGGGGCAGGAAACCCAGCAGCGCCCCGATCAGCGTCGACTTCCCACTTCCCGAAGGACCGGTGAGACCGGTCCAGCGACCGGGCACCAGTTCGAGATCGACGCCGGTCACTACCGGATGCCCTGCCTCGTAGCCCACGCCGGCGCGCTCGAGGACGATCGTCCGTACCGGGGCCTGTCGCCCCACGGCGCCGTCGGGCTCCTCCCGCCACTCATCCGATGAGCCGAGGCGCGGCAGGATCCGGCGGGTGACGGCTGACAGCGGACCCCAGTGCTGCACCGCCGACGTGCCGGCGACGAACGGTTCGATCAGCGCGAGCTGCATGAGCACGAGTACCGCTGTCAGATCGGCGGGCAGACCCGTTGCAGTCACCAGGATGCCAAGGGCTGTGGTGCAGCAGGCCGCCACGATGACAGCGGTGGAGGCGCCTGCTGCGGCGGCGGACCGCCGGGCGGCGGTCGACGCCTGCCCGTCGAGTTGCGTGGTCGACCGGAGCGCAGCGCGGTGTGCGTCGTTCACACGCAGATCCGGTGCTGCGCGCAGCAGAGCGGTCACGCGCTCGAGCGCATCCGCCCGGACCTGTACCGCGGCGGCACCCGCGGACCGCTCGCGCAGCACCGCGATGGTCGGCGCGACGACGAGTGCGACTGCGACCGGAAGTGCCTGCCAGCCGAGGGATGCCGGGTGCAGCGCGGCCGTGATGACGATCGCGGCAAGCGCCGTCAGCACCGACGTGACGAACGGCAGCAGGGCCCGGGAGGAGAGGTCCCGCAACTCGTCGATGTCACCGACCAGCCGTTCGATGCCGCCCGATCCGTGCGCGATGGTGCGCCACGACTGTCCCGCTCGGAGGAGGCCGGTCCACAACCGCAACCGGGTGTCGTCGGCGCGGCGGAACGCCGCCCGGTGCAGCCAGAGGCGTTCCTCGTAGCGCAGGAGGGAACGCCCGATCCCGAAGAACCGGACGCCGACGATGGCGGTGAGGAGGTAGAGGATCGGCGGTTGCTCGGCGGCGCGCACGATCAGCCAGCCGCTCAGTGCCGTCAGTGCAACGGCGAAGGCCGACGCTCCGAACCCCAGGCCTGCTGCGGCAAGGAATCGCCTGTCCCAGGGACGCACGAGGGCCAGGACGCCACGCGCTGAATCGACCACCGTCCGCGAGGGAACAGCGACTGTCATCGCGTCTGGAGCATCCGGCCCGGCTGCGTCCGACGCGCCGGCCGAACGGGCGGCGCCGGAGTCGAGTCCCGGATCGACACGGACCCGAGCAGCACCCGGATCGGCACCTGACGCGTCGGCCGAACGGGCGGCGGCCGGATCGGCACCCGGATCGGCACCGCCCGCGGTGGCGTCGGTCGTCGCGACGTCGGCCGTCGTGAGGCTCGCGGTTGCAAGGGTGGCCGTCGCAGGCGCACGCGGAGGGGAAGCGGGTGAACCGGTCCCGCTCGCTACGGGGCCGAAAGCTCGCCGGGCAGGAGCCGATCCGAGCCACACCTCGCGGGACGCGATGCCGGCAGTTTCGTCGTCGTGAGCGATCAGGAGGACTGTCAGACCGGGTCGACGGGCCTCGATCGCCGTACGGATGGCGCGCGAAGCGTCCGCGTCGACGTGTGCGGTCGGCTCGTCGAGCAACAACAACCGGACCGAGGTGTCCTTGGCCCTCAGGAGCGCGCGGGCGACGGCGACCCGCCGCAGCTCGCCCGGGCTCAGCTCCGCACCCCTGCGCTCCGCGAGTCCCGCTGCGCCCGTGGACGCAAGCTGGTCCTCGATGGCGGGGGCATCCTCGGCCAGACCCGCGTACAGGGCGAGCTCGGCACGGACCGTGTCGAGCAGGAGCTCTGGGTGCTGCGGCACCCAGGCGACGTCGCCGTCGTCGAGCCCCTCGATGCGCCCCTCCAGACGGAGCCCGGCGGGCACGGCCGCTCCCCCTGCCATGGCTCGCATGAGGGTGGATTTACCGGAACCGCTCGCACCGCGAAGAGCCGTCACGGTTCCTGGCTCCAGGACGAACGAGACGTCGTCGACCACCGGTTCGAGGACGCCGTCGTACCGTGCGGTGAGTCCCTGCACCCTGATGCTGCCCGGGACGAGGCCCTCGCCCGAGCCGTCAGGGAACGAACCGCCGGCGGGGGAGGTGGCAGGTACTGCGGGAGCGTCGATGACCGCACGGACGCTGGCACCCGCCTCCTCGCCGTCCTCGCTGGCGTGGTGCGCCGCACCGACGTCGCGCAGGGGGCCGTAACATTCCGGCGCGAGGATCAGCGCGATCAGCGCTGTCTCCAGGTCGAGGTCTCCCTGGATGAGGCGAACCCCGGCGAACACCGCGACGACGGCGACCGAGATGGTGCTGATGAGTTCGAGCGCGAGCGAGGACAGGAAGACGGTGCGCAGCGTCGTCATGGTGCGCGAGGTGTAGGCGCCGGCGATGTCGCGCAGGGCACGGGTCTGTTCCGCCGCACGGCCCAGCCCGACGAGGACGGGCAGTCCCCTCGCCAGTTCGAGCAGGTGGTCGGAGAGGCGTGCCAGCGCGGCCGCCGCCTGCTGCGTGCGTTCCTGCGTGTGGAGCCCGATCAGGACCATGAAGACCGGCACGAGCGGCACGGTCAGGACGATGATGAGGGCGCTGATCCAGTCGGCTGCGAGGATCCGCGCGCCGATCAGCGGCGGAACCACGGCGCAGGTGATCAGGGCGGGGAGGTACTGCGTGTAGTACTTGTCGATCCCGTCCAGCCCGCGGGTCAGCAGCACGGCGAGTGATCCCTGCCCATTGCCCGGGACCGCCGCACGGGTGGTGCCGCCGTCGTCGAGGACACGCAGCAGGGCGGCCTCCCGCATCCGCTCCTTCACGCCGAGGGCGAGGCGCGCTGCGGTCGCATCCTGCCCCCAGGCGGCAACGGTGCGCAGTGCGGCGCCGAGGATTCCCTGCACCAGGACGGCCCGGACGTCCAGCGACTCCGAGGCGGCAGACGCGATGCCGAGCGCGAGGGCCTGCGCCATCAGCACCAGCCCGGCAGCTCGGGCTGCGGCGAGGCCGCCGAGGAGGTACACCGCTGCCGTCGATCCCGCTGCTCCCGCCGGTCCGCCCGACGTCAGAACTGCCATGGGAGACACCGGGCGGGCCCGCGGCCTGGTACTGCCTGCCGGGGTGATCGGTGGGTCCTGGTGCTGGGGCATGGCCGTCCTGATGGCTTCGCTCACAGCGCTGTGATGGCATGTGCTGCCGGGATGCTCGCTTCCGAG
Source organism: Arthrobacter sp. NamB2 (assembly GCF_005281365.1). Taxonomy (NCBI): domain Bacteria; kingdom Bacillati; phylum Actinomycetota; class Actinomycetes; order Micrococcales; family Micrococcaceae; genus Arthrobacter; species Arthrobacter sp. NamB2. The sequence goes on from NZ_SZWI01000004.1 coordinate 168,806, forward strand.
ACGCGCCGCCGGAAGACCCAGTATGTCCATGCCTGATACGCCAGGACAAGCGGCAGTCCGAAGCAGGCGACGACGCTCATGAGGCCGAGCGTGTACGGCGAGGAGGCCGCGTTCTGCGTCGTCAGGTCGAAGGCCGCATCGAGTGTCGAGGGAAGGACGACCGGGAAGACCGCGCCGAAGATCGACCCGACCAGCGCAAGCATTCCGACGCCGAGCGCGGCGAAGGCACGGCCGTCCCGTCCCGCGGTGGAGGATCGGTGAGCGGCGACGAACGCCACCACAGCGAGGACGACGACGAGCCAGGTGACCACCGATCCCGTGTCGGCCTGGACCAGAAGCGCCCAGCCGACGAACGGGATCATCGCCAGCGGAAGCAAGCGCCGGAACAGGCGGTCCGCCTGGCCGCGCACACCCCCTTCGGTCTTCAGTGCAAGGAATGCAGCGGCATGCACGAGGCAGAACAGCACGACGGCGGCCGCCCCGAGGAACGCCGGAGCGGTGGCCCAGGCGAAAGCGCCACCTACGCGGTTGCCGTCGGCGTCGAGCGGAAGTCCTGTCGTCGTCAGTGCGAGGGCGGCCCCGATGCCTGCTGCGGCCGTGAAGGATCCGATCGCGATAGCCCAGTCCCAGCGATTGCGCCACGCGTCACTGTCCCGCTTGCCGCGCCACTCGAAGGCCACGGCGCGGAAGATCAGGCCGAGCAGCACGACGAGGAACGGGAGGTAGAGCGCGGAGAGGAGTGATGCGTACCAGTGGGGAAACGCCGCGAACGTCGCACCGACCGCCGTCACGAGCCACACCTCGTTGCCGTCCCAGACGGGACCGACGGTGTTCAGGAGCACGCGCCGCTGCGTGTCGTTGCGGGCCATGAGCTTCATGAGCATCCCCACCCCGAGATCGAACCCCTCGAGGAAGAGGTATCCGGCCCACAGAACGGCGATCAGTACGAACCAGAGGGTAGGCAGTGCCTCGGTCATCGTGGAACCTTCCGGGCTTTGGGGGCGGTCATCGGTACGGGAGCATTTCCAGGGGCGCCGTCGGCCGTGCGGACGGATCCGCCGGCAACTGGGTCAGTACGCGAAGGCGAGGACATCGCCGTCGTCCTTCCTGTCGGGCTGCGGGCGGGACGCCTCGTCCTGATGGGCCAACTCCGGCATGGCGGAGGCCGTACCGCCGCGGACGTAGGTGAAGAGGAGCTTCACCTCGACGACGAGGAGGACGGCATACACGGATGTCAGCACGATGAAGGAGGCGACCAGCTCGGCGAGGGATACTCCGGGCGAGACGGCTGCCGCGGTGAACATGAAGACGCTGTCGATGCCGGAGGGGTCCGGGTTGGGTGCCACGACGAACGGCTGCCGTCCCATCTCGGTGAAGATCCAGCCTGCCGAGTTGGCACCGAACGGGGCGAGGATGCCGAACACCGCGAGCCGCATGAGCCACCGTGACTCCGGGACCGTTCCCCTGCGCAGGACCCACAGGGCGACTGCTGCCGCGGCCGCGGCGATCGCACCGAAGCCGATCATGATGCGGAACCCCCAGTAGGTGACTTCCATCACCGGCAGGTAGTCGATCTCGGTCCCGGCGCGCTCGCCGTACATGGGGTCGTCCGGAAGCGTCGTGCCGTACTTCTCCTGGTACTCCGGGAGCAGGGTGTTCACACCCTTCACCTCGGTGGTGAAGTCACCGTTGGCCAGGAAGGACAGCACCCCGGGTACCTCGATGACCGCGGTGATGTCGTCGCAGCTCTGCGCGCCCAGATTGCCGACGGAGAGGATCGAGAAACCCGTGCCGTCGTGGCAGGCAGCCTCGGCGGCAGCCATCTTCATGGGCTGCTGGTCGAACATGAGCTTGCCCTGGAGATCGCCGGTGATGCCGGTACCTGCGAAGGCGATCATGGCGACGACGGCGCCGGCGCGAGCGGACCGGAGCCAGACTGTGTGGTCCTTCATGTCGCGGGACCCGCCTCCGTCCCCCACGACGACGGCTCCGTCGGGGCCGACGGTGTCGAGGCCGTCATGGCGCCGCTTCCACAGGTGGTACCAGCTGATGCCGAGGAGGAACGCTCCCGCGACGGCGAGGGCACCGAAGACAGTGTGCGGAAACGCCACCAGTGCGGTGTTGTTGGTGAACACCGCCCAGGCGTCCACCATCACGGGCCGTCCGTCGACCATCTCGACGCCGACGGGATGCTGCATCCAGGAGTTGGCCACCAGGATGAAATAGGCGGAGAACACGGAGGCCAGGACGGCTGCCCACAGGGACAGCAGGTGGATGCCGCGTGGTAGCCGCCCCCACCCGAAGATCCAGAGGCCGAGGAAGGTGGATTCGACGAAGAAGGCGAGGAGTGCCTCCATCGCCAGGGGAGCTCCGAAGACATCGCCCACGAAGCGGCTGTACTCGCTCCATGCCATCCCGAACTGGAACTCCTGCACGAGCCCGGTAGCCACGCCCATGATGAAGTTGATGAGGAAGAGCTTGCCCCAGAACTTGGTCATGCGGAGGTAGTGGTCCTTGCCGGTGCGGTGCCACATGGTCTGCATCACGGCGACTAGAAGCCCCAGCCCGATGGTCAGGGGAACCATCAGGAAGTGGTAGACAGTGGTGATTCCGAATTGCCACCTGGCAATTTCCAAGGCTTCCATCGGGCCCTCTCAGCAGCGCCTGGCGTCGGCGTCGACGATACTTCTACAGCTTGTAGAAGAAGTTCTACTACATATCGTAGAACAAATTCCGCCTCATTTCTACACAGAGTAGAAATGTTGGCGACGACGCTGTACGTTAGATGCATCACGCATCATCGCTCCCTGTGGGGAGCGGGTTCGGATCCTTCGCAGGCCCGGACCCAGTCTCGATTGAAGGAAGAACATGGCAACGCTCGGAGACCTCGAACGCACAGTGATGGAACTGCTGTGGGCAACGCCTGAAGCGATAACCGCCAACGAACTGCGGGACGCGATCGCAGAAGCCCCATCGGGAGAAGCGGGGCGCGAACTCGCCGTGACAACGGTGCTCACCGTGTTGTCACGACTGGAGAAGAAGGGCCTTGTGGAGCGGGAGCGCGACAGTCGCCCCCACCGGTACAAGTCCGTGACGAGCCGCGAGGACCACACTGCGGAGCTCATGCACGAAGTCCTCGTGACGGCGCCGGACCGTGAAGCCGTCCTCGCCCGTTTCATCGGCAGCGTCTCGGAGGCGGAGGCCGAGACACTCCGCAAGCTGCTCGGCAGCAGCTGACCCCACCGTGTTCTGGGCCTCGTACCTGCTCGCGGCGCTCGCGATCATCCTCGCCTGGCCCGCCCCTATCGCGCTGTCCCGCGCATCGTGGCCCGCACGAGCCCCCTTCACCGCCATGGTGCTGTGGCAGTCCATAGCTCTCGCGGGCGGGCTCTCCATGATCGGGGCGATGCTCGTCTGGGGTCTGGAACCACTCGGTGACAATCTCATCTCGGCCTCGGCGGGCTTCATCAGGATCCTGCTCGACGACGGCTCCGCCCAGACGCTGGGTGTCGTCCACGTCTTCGCCATCAGCGCAGCAACCCTGCTGTTCGGACACCTCGTCTTCACCCTGGCGCTGACCTTCGTCCGCATCAGGCGGCAGAGACGGCGGCACCGGGACATGCTCACCCTGCTCAGCTCCCCGGCGGCGAACCAGCCGGCGACGCTCGTGATCAACCATCCCGCACCCGTGGCGTACTGCCTGCCCGGGGGCGCCCGGTCCGTGACCGTCATGTCGGACGGGCTCATGGACCTCCTGACGCAGGCGGAACTCGAGGCCGTCCTGACGCATGAGAACGCCCACCTGCACCAGCGACACCACCTGTTGCTCTGGGCCTTCGCTGCGTGGCGTTCGGCGCTCCCGTGGCTGCCCACCTCGCAGCTGGCGCAGCATGCCGTGAGCGAACTGATCGAGATGCTCGCCGACGACGAGGCCCTACGGCACGTGGACGAGACGACCCTCGTGCGGGCCATCGCCATCGTCGGATCCGGTGCGCTTCCGTCCTCCCGCGACGCGCTCGACGACCCCCTCGCCGACGCGGGCAGGAGAGCGCCCGAACCCGCGATCGCCGACGTGAGTGGTGGCGCGGCCGACGTACAGTCGATCGCCCACCGTGTCCGCCGGCTCCTCACTCCCCTGCCGCCGCTCAGCCGCCTGCAGCAGGGGCTCGCCCTGTCGTCCGCCGGGATGCTGCTGGTCGTGCCGCCGGTCCTGCTGGTCGCCCCCGAACTGCTCGGCTGACGCGTCGACCGATCATCAAGGGGCAGCCGTTCCTGCTCGCCGGCGCGGTCCGATTCGGCGCACCGGTGCCGCGGCACCCGACGTGGAACTCCGAACGCAACGATCCCCCGTCAGGCGTCGATGCGGTCCCGGTCGAGCGACGCTGCTCCGGCGACGATGAAGTCCTTGCGCGGCGCTACGTCGCTGCCCATCAGCAGGTTGAAGACGCGCTCGGCCGATTCGGCCTCCTGGATCCGAACGCGCCGCAGGGTACGGTGGCGGGGATCCATCGTCGTCTCCGCCAACTGGCCGGCGTCCATCTCGCCCAGGCCCTTGTAACGCTGGATCGGCGACTTGTAGCGCTTGCCCTGCTTCTCCATGGTGGCCAGAAGGCGGGTCAGTTCGGCCTCGGAGTAGGTGTAGATCATCTCGTTGGCCTTCGAGCCACTATTGATGACCTCCACGCGGTGCAGGGGTGGAACAGCGGCATAGACGCGTCCCGCCTCGACCAGGGGGCGCATGTAGCGGAAGAAGAGCGTCAGGAGCAGGGTCCGGATGTGCGCGCCGTCGACGTCGGCGTCCGTCATCAGGATGATCTTGCCGTAGCGGCGCGCGTCGAGCTGGAAGCTCCGCCCCGACCCGGCGCCGACGACCTGGATGAGGGCTGCACATTCTGCGTTGGACAGCATGTCCCCCACCGAAGCCTTCTGCACGTTGAGGATCTTTCCCCTGATCGGCAGGAGCGCCTGGTAGTCCGAGGACCGCGCGAGCTTCGCCGTTCCCAGGGCACTGTCGCCCTCGACGATGAAGAGTTCGGACCGCTCCTGGTCGTCGATCCGGCAGTCAGCCAGCTTTGCCGGCATGGTCGAGGTCTCCAAGGCGTTCTTGCGCCGCTGGGTCTCCTTGTGGACCCTCGCCGAGATGCGGGACTTCATCTCGGCGACGACTTTCTCGAGCAGAAGCGCCGACTGCGCCTTGTCGTTCCGCGCCGGTGAGGACAAGCGTGCCTGCAGCTCCTTCTCGACCACCTTAGCGACGATCGCCTTCACCGCGGAGGTTCCCAGGATCTCCTTGGTCTGGCCTTCGAACTGCGGTTCTGCGAGACGGACGGTGAGGACCGCGGTCAACCCGGCGAAGACGTCGTCCTTCTCGATCTTGTCGTTGCCGGCCTTGAGCTTGCGCGCGTTCGCCTCGATGACCTTGCGGAAGGTCTTCAGCAGGGCCTGCTCGAATCCGCTCTGGTGCGTTCCACCCTTCGGCGTCGCGATGATGTTGACATAGCTACGGACAGTGGTCTCATACCCGATGCCCCAGCGGAGGGCGATGTCGACGTCGCAGTCGCGCTCCACCTCGGCCATCTGGCTGTGGCCACGCTCGTCCAGCACCGGAACTGATTCCTTGAAGCGGCCTGATCCCTGGAAACGCCACACGTCGGTGACGGCCGCGTCGAGGGCCAGGAACTCGGCGTACTCGGAGATGCCCCCGTCGTGCTGGAAGACCTCCTCCACCGGGCCCGATTCGCCTGGAGTGCCGGGCAGCTTCCGCTCGTCCCGCAGCAGGATCCGCAGGCCTGGCACGAGGAACGAGGTCTGGCGCGCGCGGGTCTGCAGTTCCTCGTAGGAGAAGGTGGCATCCGGCGTGAAGATCTGCCGGTCCGCCCAGTACCTGATGCGTGTCCCTGTCACGCCGCGCTTGGTCGATCCGACCACCTCGAGGCGGGAACCGTCGAGGAACGGTTCGAAGGAGGACGTGGGCGACGGCGTCCTGCCGTCCCTGAAGATGCCCGGCTCACCACGGCGGAACGACATCGCGTAGGTCTTGCTCCCTCGGTCGACGAAGACGTCCAGCCGCGAGGACAACGCATTGACGACGCTCGCTCCGACCCCGTGGAGACCGCCCGACGCCGTATAGGACCCGCCGCCGAACTTGCCGCCCGCGTGCAGTTTGGTGAACACCACCTCGACACCGGTGAGGCCGGTCTTGGGTTCGATGTCCACCGGGATGCCCCGGCCGTCGTCGTGGATCTCAACGGATCCGTCGGCATGGAGAATCACGGTGATGCTCTGCCCGTGGCCGGCAAGGGCTTCGTCGACCGAGTTGTCGATGATCTCCCAGAGGCAGTGCATCAGCCCGCGCGAATCCGTCGACCCGATGTACATTCCAGGGCGCTTGCGGACTGCCTCCAGGCCCTCGAGGACCGAGAGGTGGCGAGCTGTGTAGTCCGAAGTGGGAGGTGTCACGGCGGGAAGGTCTCCTTGGCGGAACGGGCACGATCCAGGACAGGCGTCAGGAGGGTGATGGCGGGGAAGAGTCGCCTCAGTTTATTACGAGCCGCCGACACCGGAGGGAAGGCGCGTCCCGCGGAAGGATCCACTGCCGGCTTCTGCCGGCTCGTGGTGTGACCCATACCCCTGGTACGCCTGGAGCGAAAGGAGGCCAAGCCTGCGAAGCGGTGACGACGAATAGTGGTTATATGAGTACACGATCCACATGAGGAGGCAATCATGACCACTGCAGTAGCAACTCGCGAACTAACTGCCCTGGACCGCTGTGACCGATGCGGCGCCCAGGCCTACGTGCGGGCAGTCCTTCAGTCCTCCGGTGGAGAGCTTCTGTTCTGCGGCCACCACGCGCGCGCGGTTGAAGCGAACCTCAAGCCGCTCACGTCGGAGTGGCAGGACGAGACACAGCGGCTCCACGAGAAGCCGGCCATCGTCGGCGACTGAGCGTTCCAGGACGCCGCACCCACACCTCTAGCAGGCGCCCCGTGTACAGGCGCTGATCCTTCGACAAGGGCCCCCTCCACCGGAGGGGGCCCTTGTCGTTGATGCAGGACGGCATCCGGCTGCTGCTGCACGCTCCCGGGTGGCTCCTGGTACGACGCAGGGCCCCTCCCGGAGGAGAGGCCCTGCGTCGTAATCCTGACGGGGTGGTCCTGACTGTCAGTCGAGGTAGTCCCGCAGCACCTGCGAACGTGAGGGGTGCCGCAGCTTGGACATGGTCTTCGATTCGATCTGACGGATCCGCTCACGCGTGACTCCGTACACCTTCCCGATCTCGTCGAGGGTTTTCGGCTGGCCATCGGTGAGTCCGAAGCGCATGGCCACGACGCCGGCCTCCCGCTCGGAGAGGGTGTCCAGTACCGAGTGGAGCTGCTCCTGCAGGAGCGTGAAGCTCACGGCGTCAGCGGGCACGACGGCCTCGGAGTCCTCGATGAGGTCTCCGAACTCCGAATCGCCATCCTCCCCCAGGGGTGTGTGGAGGGAGATGGGCTCGCGCCCGTACTTCTGCACCTCGACGACTTTCTCGGGCGTCATGTCGAGCTCGAGCGCGAGTTCCTCCGGAGTGGGTTCACGACCGAGGTCCTGCAGCATCTGGCGCTGGACCCGGGCGAGCTTGTTGATGACTTCCACCATGTGCACGGGAATGCGGATGGTGCGGGCCTGATCCGCCATCGCACGGGTGATGGCCTGGCGGATCCACCACGTGGCATAGGTCGAGAACTTGAAGCCCTTGGTGTAGTCGAACTTCTCCACAGCGCGGATGAGGCCGAGGTTGCCCTCCTGGATGAGATCCAGGAAGAGCATGCCGCGGCCCGTATAGCGCTTGGCCAAGGACACGACGAGACGCAGGTTCGCTTCGAGCAGGTGGTTCTTCGCCCGCTTGCCGTCATGGATGACGAACTCCAGCTCGCGCTTCAACTTCGGATCCATGTCCGGATCGGCAGCGATTTTCTCTTCTGCGAAGAGACCGGCCTCGATCCGCAGGGCCAGGTCGACCTCCTGCTCCGCGTTGAGCAGTGCTACCTTGCCGATCTGCTTGAGGTAATCCTTGACAGGGTCAGCCGTGGCGCCCGCCGAGACCACCTGCTGCGCGGGGGCGTCGTCGTCGTCTGCGTCGGAGTAGACGAAGCCGGTGGTCGTGCCGACCTCGGCGGCTTCTGGCTTGAGGTCGTCGGGGTCGACGTCGACGGCGACATCGATGGCGGGGTCCGCGACGTCGAGCGTATCTACCGAGCCCTGTGCGTCCGAGGTCGAAGCCTTCGCGGCCGCAGCGGAGGAAGCAGCCTTCGTGGCGGGCTTCTTGGCCGCTACCCGTCGCTTGGTAGTGGTGGTACCGGCGTCTGTCGACGCCGGCGCTGCTGTCTTCTTGACCGACACAGAGAACCTTTCATACGGCGGTGTGCGGTGCCATCAGAGGGACAACACCACTATGACCCTGTCAAGTCCGTGCTTTTTACCATGCAACTCCGGCAGGACCAGCTCCCTGAGAAACGGTCCCGCTGCCCTCGCTATTCCCCGGGAACACGCTGTTCTGCGATGCCCCCGATACAATGCTCGGTGGTGTTGTGGTGCACGGACCCAACCGGGTCTCAAATTTCATTGTCTCATGATTCCGTGATCCCCCGTAAATTGTCGTGGTCCGATGTGAGCATCCCGTCGGGGTCGTCCGCCGTGTCGGCCTCGCAGTAGACGACGGACGCTACACGGCATCACGCCGCCCGGGACGACGACCTGGGAGCGCTCGAGATCCAGGCGGTGGAGCGGCTTCGCGCCCATGCCGGCAGCCCTCCGCGGCGCAGCAGTTCCTGGAGCAATCGCGCCAACCGATAGCCGGGTACCGCGGCCTCGGCTGCGTCGAGGAGGACTGCCGCTCGGGAGCCGCGCCCGCGCGCGTATTCGAACCACCCGGACATCGTCAGGGCCGCAGCACGGGACTCACCGCTGGATACGGCGACCAACCGCGCGAGGATACCGGTCATGAGGTCAACCCGCTCCCAGCGGATCTGCCCCTTGTAGCGGCCGGCCAAAATGTCGGCGTAGAGCACCGCCGCGTCCCTTCCGGTCCCCTCTCCGTCCACCCGCACCGATGGCGTGACGAGCTGTTCGACCGGAGGCGCCCCGGCAGCCAGCACGGCGTCTACCGCACTCCTCAGCGCGCCTGCACGGCGCACCGCGGGCAGGACCGGTCGTTCCACCGGGTCTCCTTCGTGCGCGCGTGACTCGACCGGTGGGACAGAACCGATCAGGCCGCAGGAGGCAGCTCCTTCGAGCGCCGCGTCGGATCCGATGCACGCACTCACGAGGAGGAAGTCGCGGACGGTCCTCGACTCGAGACTGGCCAGGAGGAACGCCGCGACAGCAGGCTCCATGCCTTCGGGCAGCTCCCCCGGTCGCTCGAGAACGGCATCCCAGAACGACGAGGTGGCCCGCAACTGGACCGCGCTGTCCCACCGGCCGGAGCAGGACGCCGCATACTCGGCCTGTGCGTCCTCGATCGCCTGGGTATCGACCTCCGATGACTCCATCCTCCCGGTGATGAAAGGAGCCGCACGGAGCACTGCAGTGGACGCGGACGAGTCGAAGGCGCTCCCGCCGAAGATGAGCTCCGCGTTCAGGGGGCTGTCCCGGACCTCGTCGAGGGTGTGCCCGGGCCAGGGGCAGCACTCGTCGTCCGTGCAGAAGTAGTCGCGCCACGCGTGGTCGGAGACGAACCACCCGCCGCGGACGGGCAGGCCTGCGGCTCCGAGGACGGCCTCGACGTTCAGCACAAGCGCGTTGCGCGGCGGCGGCGCGAGCTGAGGCCAGCCCTCGGAGGTGTAGACAACCAGGAGCACGCCGTCCGCAGCGGTGTCGCCCTGCAGGAAGGACAGCACTCCCTCGGCGAAGGCGAGAGGATCCGCCTCGGGGGACGGCAGGTCCACCCGGAGCGTTGCTCCCAGCCGCCGTCCGTCGGTCGTCAGCACCACCAGACTCTCGACGGGTATGAAGCCGAGGGCATGCGGTATGTAGGACAGGATGTCCGCCGGCGACGTGACGGCGAAGGTCGGGGAGGCTGGACTGCCCTGCTCGGGGCTCGAAGAGGATGACATGCCGCCAGCCTGCTACTCCTGCCTCGCCGCCGGTGGGCCACCGGAACCTATGTGGACAAGGCCGCGTCACGGCGCGGCCCCTGCTCAACCGGTCGCGTTCCTCCGGGCGGCTCTCCTCTCCCGGCGGAGACGTCGTTCGCGGGCGAGTGCATCGCGCAGTGGCGGAACAACGACGCCCTGGTCGGCCATTCGCCGTCGTACTTTCCTCCGTGCGATGACCACGGCACACGCGCCGACCGCGAGAAGGACGAGCTGTGCCCCCATCGCGAGGCGGAACGACGGCAGCGCATAGAGATCCCCGCGGGAGAATCCGCTGCCGAGGAGGACGTCGAGGACGACTCCGATGACGAACATGGAGAGAAGGGACGCGACGAAGCCGCCGATGTTGACGATGCCGGTCGCCGTGCCGATCCGGGCAGCCGGGTTGAACGTACGGGCGAAGTCGAAGGCGATCATCGAGCCCGGTCCTCCGATGGCCAGGGCGACCACGAGCAGTGTCAGCAGCGGCAGGGGCGCCGGACCCGGGTACAGCAGCACCGCGAGCCAGGCTCCCGCCATCAGCGCCGCGATGGCGAGCACCATGGTCGACCGCCGCAGCGGGTGGCGCCCGACGTAGCGGCCGAGGAGCGGCCCGCACGCGATGCCCACGGCGACGAACAGGGTCATCAGGGCTGACGCGGGTCCCTCGCCGACCTTCTCCGCGCGGATGAGGTACGGATAACCCCACATGAGTACGAAGACCGTGCCCGGGAACTGGATGGTGAAGTGTGACCACAGTCCGAGTCGCGTGCCCGGCTGCTTCCACGCCTCCGCCAAGGACGTACCGGTCTGGCGGAGCGTCTGGCTGGTCGGCTCGTTGTCCTCGTGCGGAGAGTTGCGGATGACCGTGACGGAGAGGACGACGGCGACGACCGACAACGCCGCCGCCGCGAGGAAGGCGGGCTGCCAGCCGAGCGTCGATAGCAGGGCGACGAACGGGATCACCGAGACCACCTGGCCGAGCTGGCCGACGATGCCGGTCCATTGCGTCAGCACCGGAATTCGTCGGGGCTCGAACCATGCCGGAAGCAACCGGAGGACGCTGATGAAGGTCATCGCGTCCCCCGCGCCGACCAGCAGGCGGCCGGCGATCCCGGCACTGACGGAATCCGCGAACGCCAGTTGTGTCTGACCGAGTGCCATCAGCACGCCGCCGGTCACGATGAGAGCGCGGGGGCCCCATCTGTCCACCAGGACACCGACGGGAACCTGCAGGCCCGCGTACACCAGGAGCTGCACCACCGTGAAGACCGACAGCTGGGAGGCCGAGGCATCGAACCGATCGGTCGCCTCCAGCCCTGCGACGCCGAACGTCGTGCGTTGCGTCACGGCGACGAGGTAGGCGGTGACGCCCGCTCCCCACACCAGAAGTGCCCTCGAAGAATTCACTTCCCCATTATCCCGTGCGGCACGCCGGGTGGAGGTGCGCGCCGATGTCCGTCCCAGCCCGCACGAACGCGGAGAAGCCCGCCGCCATGGGACGGCGGGCCTGCCTGGCGGCGGGAGGCGTGAGCTCGGCCGCCCGGGGGCCTCAGACTGCGGAACGCGGTCCCGGTCCAGCCGGCCCTTCGTCGCGCCCATCGAGCTCACCGGTGGGCTGCCCGCCGGATCCGTGCTCGTCGCTACTGCCGTCCGTCGTGCCGTAGTCGATGGGAGTCGTGCCGAGGAACTCGGTGTCCCAGAGGAGCGTGGATTCCTCTTCGGCCTGCGGACTCGCAAGATAGGCCTCGACAGCGGCGCCCAGTTCCTCCGCACTTGCGAGTTCGCTGTTGTCCTTGACCAGCAGCGATCGGCGCGCGGCACCGTCTGCGTATTCGTCGTACCGCTTCTCCAGCGACGCCACCACCGACTGCACCTCGGTGGAGTTGCCCACCTGCCGCGCGATCTGGCGTTCGACGTCACGTCCCGTCTCCCGCAACCGGTCCGTCGGCAGCACGAGCCGGGCGGTCGCTCCTACGTACTCGAGGCCCGCGACCGCGGCGGGCGGGTACTCGGCCTCGGCGAGGTAGTGCGGAACGTGGATGACATGCCCGACGACGTCGTGCCCCGCCTCGATCAGGCGCAGTTCCAGCACATGGCCGATGGAGGCCTGCAGTTCGGCCGTCGGGCGCCAGGCATTCATGCCGTCGATGATGTCGGTCCGATTGCCGTGCAGAGTCACGCCGATGGGGCGCGTATGGGGGACGGGCATCGGGATCGCGTGGAGCCACGAGATGAGCGGCACCTCGAGCTCGGTCACGAGTCCGGTGACGGCGCTCACGAAGCGCTCCCACTGCAGATCGGGCTCGACGCCGGTCAGGAGCAGGAACGGCTCCCCCAGCCCGTCGAACATCCGGTGCAGCTCGAGCCGGTGCGGCTGGTAGTCCGTCAGATGGTCCTCGACGAAGGTGATCTTCGGCCTGCGACCGCGGTAGTCCATGAGCTGATCGGCGTCGAACTCGGCCACCATCTCGTGCTCGAGGATCTCGAGGAGTTCCTCGCTCACCTGGGAGACGACGTGGCCCGCGTCCATGAAACCGGTCAGACTGATGATCAGCGGAAGCCCCTTGACGGCGGGATCGCCGACGACATCGGGGTTGGTGTTGTACAGGGTCTGTGGATCCAGCATGGCTCTCTCCTCCGGTTGGGTCCTGCCGTTATCAACACCAGGTGTGTGCTCTTCATTCCAGCCTTTCTCCAGGCCTGCAGTTCCCTGCTCCCTTCTCCCCCGCACTGCGCGACCTGACCGCCGACCGACGATCGATCGCGCTCTGCACATGGGCGGATCCCCCGCCGACGCCGACCGGGGTAGAGACTACGATCGTTGGGACGGTTCCCGGACCACCAGATACCGGGGCCACGAGTGATGCAGCATCTGGACAACCCATCCGGACACGAGGAGACAGAATCCGTGATCAAGACGACCGAACTACACCTGACGGCTTCCGCCAAGGACATCAAGAAGATTCCGAGCGACGCGCTCGTGATCGCGGTCGCGAAGGGCACGGACGGGCCGGTCCTGCTCGCCGGCCCGCTGCCGGCGAAGGCTGCTCGAGCACTCGGCGACTCGCTCCAGGTGCTCGGCATCACCGGTGCGGCGGACGAGGTACGCCGCCTTCCCGGGCTGCCCGAGACCGGGGCCGATTCCCTCGTGCTCTCCGGTGTCGGTCCGGTGACCGCCGGTGAGGTGCTCGCTCCCGAGACCCTGCGACGCGCAGCCGGCGCTGCCGTCCGCCAGCTGACCGGCCTCGACACCGTCGTCCTCGCCCTGCCTGCCGACACCGTCGCCTCCGCAACAGCCGTCGCCGAAGGAGCCGCTCTCGGCGCGTACAGCTACGAGGGCCACAAGTCGGGAATGAAGGCGGACGGCACGGTCTCGCCGGCCACCGACAAGGCCGCCGTCCGCAACGTCGTCGTCCACACGCCTGCGGCCGACGACGCCGAGCTCGCACCTGCTTTCCGCCGTGCCGTCGTCCTCGGCAAGAACGTCAACACCACGCGCTCACTCGTGAACCTTCCGCCGAGCCACCTCTACCCCGAGACCTTTGCGCAGGCCGCGAAGGACCTTTCGCGCGGACTCCCCGTGAAGGTCACGGTGATGGACGAGAAGCGCCTCGAGCGTGACGGCTACGGCGGCATCCTCGGAGTGGGCAAGGGATCGTCGCGTCCACCGCGCATGGTCAAGGTCGAGTACTCGCCGGCCAAGTCCGCCGTCCACCTCGCACTCGTGGGCAAGGGCATCACGTTCGACTCCGGGGGACTCTCGCTCAAGCCGGCCGCCGGCATGCAGACGATGAAACTGGACATGGCCGGCGCCGCCGTCGTCCTGACGACTCTCCTCGCCGTCGCCGAACTGGGCCTTCCCGCGAAGGTCACGGCCTGGCTCTGCCTCGCGGAGAACATGCCCTCGGGTACAGCGCAACGCCCAGAAGACGTCCTCTCGATCTACGGCGGGCGCACCGTCGAGGTCCTGAACACCGACGCCGAGGGCCGGCTCGTCCTCGCCGACGGCCTTGCCGCTGCCAGCGAGGAAGCACCCGATGCGATCATCGACATCGCCACCCTGACGGGAGCGCAGATGATCGCGCTCGGTACTCGCGTGTCGGGGGTCATGGGCGACGACGGCGTGCGGGATGCGGTGAAGGCCGCCGCGGACCGAGCGGGAGAGCAGTTCTGGCCCATGCCCCTTCCCGAGGAACTGCGACCGAGCCTGGAGTCGCAGGTCGCCGACATCGCGAACATCGGCGAGCGGAACGGCGGGATGATGACCGCCGCGGTGTTCCTCCGCGAGTTCGTCGGCCAGGTGGACGGCGAGAAGATCCCGTGGGCACACCTCGACATCGCCGGACCCGCGTTCAACGACGGCGCCGCCTACGGCTACACGCCGAAGTCTGGCACCGGCGTCGGTGTCCGTACGCTGCTGGCGTACGTCGAGGACGTCCTCGCGCGCACCGCCTGAGGTCGTAGAGGGCGCGGCGCACGAGCCTCGGCACCGCGCCCCCACTCAACTATCGCGTCGGAATGTCCTGCACGTGACTCTGCGCACATCAGGCCGCTCCGGTGTGGTCCACCCGCACTTCAAGTGGATGATGGTCCCTTCTGGGGATAGGGTGAAAAACGAGCACGGAAAGCACCTGCGACCGCACCGCGACCGCAACGGCAATCGATCTATCAACCGACGCGTCCTGCGCGTCAACAGACCACGCGAGGGAGCGTTCAAGTGGCCGAATCGGCAACTGCGCAAGAATTCGACATCCTGGTACTCGGTGGAGGCAGCGGCGGTTATGCTGCGGCCCTCCGCGCAGTGCAGCTGGGCTTCACCGTAGGGCTCATCGAGAAGGGCAAGCTCGGAGGCACGTGCCTCCACAACGGCTGCATCCCCACCAAGGCCCTGCTGCACTCCGCCGAGATCGCCGACGGCGCCCGCGACTCCGAGAAATACGGCGTGAAGGCCACCTTCGAGGCGATCGACATGAACGCGGTGAACGCGTACAAGGACGGCATCATCGCCGGCAAGTACCGGGGCCTGCAGGGTCTCATCAAGTCCAAGGGCATCACGGTCATCGAGGGGTCGGGCAAGCTCGCCTCGCAGAACACCATCGACGTCGACGGCACCATCTACACCGGCAAGCACATCATCCTCGCCACAGGCTCCTTCTCCCGCAGCCTGCCAGGCCTCGAGATCGGCGGCAGGGTCATCACCTCCGACCAGGCGCTGAAGATGGACTTCGTTCCCAAGACGGTCATCATCCTCGGTGGTGGCGTCATCGGCTGTGAGTTCGCGTCCGTCTGGAAGTCCTTCGGGGTCGACGTCACGATCATCGAGGCCCTTCCCTCGCTCGTCCCGAACGAGGACGCCTCCATCGTCAAGAATTTCGAGCGCGCGTTCAAGAAGCGCGGCATCAAGTTCAACACCGGAACCCGCTTCAAGTCCGTCGAGCAGAACGACGACGGAGTGGTGGTGTCGCTCGAGGACGGCAAGACCTTCGAGGCGGATCTCATGCTCGTCGCCGTCGGCCGCGGACCCGTGACCCAGAACCTCGGGTACGAGGAGGCCGGCCTCACGATGGACCGCGGTTTCGTCATCACCAACGAGCGCCTGCACACGGGTGTCGGCAACATCTATGCAATCGGTGACATCGTTCCCGGCCTGCAGTTGGCACACCGCGGATTCCAGCAGGGCATCTTCGTCGCCGAGGAGATCGGCGGCTTGAAGCCCGTCGTCGTCGCCGACCTCAACATCCCGAAGGTCACCTACAGCGATCCCGAGATCGCCTCGGTGGGATACACCGAGAAGGCCGCCCGCGAGAAGTTCGGGGACGACCGCGTAGAGACCCACGAGTACAACCTGGCCGGGAACGGCAAGAGCTCGATCATCGGTACCGGCGGCATCGTGAAGCTCGTCCGTGAGAAGGACGGGCCGATCGTCGGCGTGCACATGCTGGGCACCCGGATGGGCGAACAGATCGGTGAAGCACAGCTGATCGTGAACTGGGAGGCGTACCCCGAGGACGTCGCGCCCCTCATCCACGCGCACCCGACGCAGAACGAGGCGCTGGGCGAGGCCCACCTCGCGCTCGCCGGGAAGCCGCTGCACGGCTGAGGCACCGCAGCACGCACAACCGGGCTTGGTCCACGTTCCAAGGGCGTGGACTAAGCTCGGACGCAGGAACTTCAAAGCATTGCCAGCTGAACGGGCCCCGCTCGTCGACCAGCTGCCAGGAACGATCTATAAAGGAGAAACGGGCGCATTATGTCTGAATCCGTGAACTTGCCCGCTCTCGGTGAAAGCGTCACCGAAGGCACTGTCACCCGCTGGCTCAAGCAGGTCGGTGACCGCGTCGAGGTCGACGAGCCCCTCCTCGAGGTCTCCACAGACAAGGTCGACACCGAGATCCCCTCGCCGATCGCCGGCGTCATCGAGGAGATCCTCGTCGCGGAGGACGAGACCGCGGAGGTCGGCGCCCCGCTGGTGCGCATCGGAGACGGATCCGGTGGTGGCGACGCGGGCAACGCAGCTCCGGCCGCAGAGGAGGCTCCCGCCGCACCCGAGCAGCCGGCAGCTGAGGAAGCTCCGCAGGCCCCCGAGCCTGCATCGAGTGACGACTCGGACGGCTCCGCCGAGGGTACCGAGGTCACTCTCCCCGCCCTGGGCGAGAGCGTCACCGAGGGTACGGTCACCCGCTGGCTCAAGGCCGTCGGCGACGACGTCGAAGTCGACGAGCCGCTGCTCGAGGTATCGACCGACAAGGTCGACACGGAAATTCCCTCCCCTGTTGCGGGCAAGCTCCAGGAGATCAGGGTCAACGAGGACGAGACCGCCGAGGTCGGCGCCGTTCTCGCCGTCATCGGATCCGGTGCAGCCGCACCGAAGAAGGTCGAAGCAGCGTCCGGCGATCCGCTCGTAGCGGCGCCGGCCGAGGAGCGCAACGACGCCCCGACCGAGAAGCCCGGTGCGGACCAGGAAGCCGAGCGCGCCTCGACCACCTCGGAACCGGACGACGACGCAAGCGGCGCTCCGGCCCCGGAGCCCGCGACCGAGCAGGCGCCCGCAGCGGAGAAGAAGCCGGCGGCGGAAGAGTCCGGAAGCTCGGATACCTCCACCTACGTCACTCCCCTCGTCCGGCGTCTCGCGAACCAGAACAAGGTAGACCTCTCCACGGTCAAGGGCACAGGGGTCGGTGGCCGCATCCGCAAGCAGGACGTCCTCGAGGCTGCCGAAGCCCAGAAGGCGGCGACACCGGAACCTGCAGCTGCTCCGCAGTCACCGGCACCGGCAGCACCGGCAGCACCGGCAGCACCATCGAGGCCGGCCGCTCCCGCCGTCGAGCCCTCGAAACTGCGCGGCACCGTCGAGAAGGCCCCGCGGATCCGGCAGACCATCGCGAAGCGGATGCGTGAATCGCTCGAGGTCTCCGCCCAGCTGACCCAGGTGATCGAGGTCGACATGACCCGTATCGCCAAGCTGCGCGCGGTGTCCAAGGATTCGTTCCAGGCACAGAACGGCGCGAAGCTGACCTTCCTGCCCTTCATCTCGAAGGCCGTCACCGAGGCGCTGAAGCAGCACCCGAAGCTGAATGCGTCCTTCGACGAAGAGAAGAAGGAAGTCACGTACCACGACGTCGAGCACCTCGCGATCGCGGTCGACACCGAGAAGGGCCTGCTGGTTCCCGTCATCAAGGACGCCGGCAACCTCAACCTGGGCGGACTCGCCAAGAAGATCGCCGATGTCGGGGCTCGCACCAGGAACGGACAGATCGGCCCGGACGAGCTCTCCGGTGGCACTTTCACGATCACGAACATCGGGTCGGCCGGTGCCCTCTTCGACACGCCGATCATCAACCAGCCACAAGTCGGCATCCTGGGTACCGGCATCATCGTCAAGCGTCCGGTGGTCATCACCGGAGTCGACGGTGATGACACGATCGCCATCCGTTCGATGATGTACCTGAGCCTGACGTACGACCACCGCCTCGTGGACGGCGCCGATGCGGGCCGATTCCTGCAGACGCTGAAGGCACGCCTCGAGGGTGGAGCCTTCGAGGCCGACCTCGGCCTGTAGTCCCGTCCGATCGGTTCGACCGACAGGAGCCGCTTCCCGTGAGGGAGGCGGCTCCTTCCTTTTCCGGCTGTCCGCCCGGACGCCCGATGGAACTCCCCACCCGCGCTCCCTAGGATGGGAGTGAAGTACCGGACGCGAAACCCGCGCCCGTCAAACACCAAGGAGAACCATGGCTACCATTCGCACAGCCCACACCGTCTGGAGTGGAGACCTCCCCACAGGCTCGGGTCAGGTAACGCTTGATTCATCCGGTATCGGCACCTACGACGTGACCTGGAAGGCACGCGCCGAGCAGTCCGAGGGCAAGACCAGCCCGGAGGAGCTCATCGCCGCCGCACACTCCGCATGCTTCTCGATGGCGTTCAGCCACGCGCTGGGTGAAGAGGGCAAGACCCCGGAGCGCGTCGAGACGAAGGCAGAGGTCGATTTCCAGCCGGGCACGGGCATCACCGCCATCCGTCTCACACTCGAGGCGACCGTTCCCGGGCTCTCCGAGGAGGACTTCCAGCGGGTTGCCCAGGCCGCGAAGGAGGGCTGCCCCGTGTCGCAGGCCCTTGCCGCCGTCAAGGACATCACGCTGAGCGCGACGCTGAAGAGCTAGCCTGACGCTCCCGCCGCACAGCTGGCCAGAAGACCCCCGGACACCAGGTGTCCGGGGGTCTTCTGCATACGCGTGGGGTTACGGATCAGTCGCGCAGATCCTGTGGTCGCGGAGGCAGCGATCCCGGCTTCCGGGAAGGGTAGCCCTGCTTCAGCGGCGGTACGTCCGTGGGGATCTCGGCGAGCATCTCCCGAAGTATCCCGACCCCGTGTTCGAGCTGCGGATCCTCCCCAGCCGCGTATGCATGCGGTGGGAAGGGCACCTCGATGTCCGGGTCGACGCCGTAGTTCTCGATGGACCATCCGACGCCGCCCGTCACGTGGAAGCCGTACCTCGGCTGGTTCACGCCCGTGCCGTCCGCGAGCTTGAACCGGCCGTCGATGCCGATGACTCCGCCCCAGGTCCGGGTACCGATCACCGGTCCGATACCGCGCAGCTTCACGACCTGCGTGATGATGTCGCCGTCGGAACCCGCGAACTCGTCGGTCAGGACCACCACGGGACCGCGGGGTGCGTGGGCCGGGTAGGTGCCGGGGGTCTCCCCCCGGGGCATCGACCACGCCGTGACCCTCCGCCCGATGAGCTCTGCGACCAACTGCGAGGTGTGACCGCCGCGATTGCGTCGCACATCGATCACGAGGGCGTCCCGGGTCGTCTCACGATCGAGGTCGCGGTGCAGCTGTCCCCATCCGTTCGCAACCATGTCCGGGATGTGCAGGTAGCCGAACCGCCCGTCGGAGGCACGCTGCACGATCGCCCGGTTCGCCGCTACCCAGTTCTGGTAGCGCAGGCGCTCCTCGCTGCG
The DNA here is from genome assembly GCF_005281365.1 of Arthrobacter sp. NamB2. Classification (NCBI taxonomy): domain Bacteria; kingdom Bacillati; phylum Actinomycetota; class Actinomycetes; order Micrococcales; family Micrococcaceae; genus Arthrobacter; species Arthrobacter sp. NamB2. The sequence goes on from NZ_SZWI01000004.1 coordinate 188,383, forward strand.
GAGGGGAACCACGGCGACACGACGGCGTTCCTTGCCGTCACCGGGCCGCACCGTGAGTTCGACTGCCACTCCTGCAGCTCCTGTCAGGAGCACCGAGGGGCCGAAGCGGGCCGGCACAGGGACACCGTCGATGGCCTCGATGACGTCTCCAGCACGGACGGCGACGCCCGGCGCGCTCAGGGGCGACGCCGCGAGCGGATCCGACGACTCGGCCTCGAAGATCCGGGTGACCGCCCAGCCGTCCCGGGCCGGCGCGAATTCCGCCCCGAGGAATCCCTGGTGTCCTCCGGCTTCGCCCACGAGCGCTGGTGCGACGTAGGCATGGGATGTCCCGAGCTCCCCGTGTAGTTCCCACAGGACGTCAACGAGGTCGTCATGGCTTCCGAGGCGATCGACCAGTGGCAGGTAGCGCTCCCGTACGCCATGCCAGTCGACCCCGGCCATGTCCTCAGTCCAGTAGAAGTCCCGCTGGAGCCGCCAGGCCTCCTCGAACGCCTGCCTCCACACCCGGACCGGATCGAGCGAGACCCGGATGCGCTGGAGCCCGACCTCGACCCGTTTCGGCGAGTCCGTATCCGTCGCGCCGTCCGTAGGGATCGCCGTGACCTTCCCGCTCGACATATGGACCGCCGTCGCGCCGTCCCTGCTCACCTCGTAGGCGTCGATGTCGGCCGCGAGGACCTCGACTTTCCTGCGCTCCAGGTCGAAACGCTCCAGACGCCGGGCGGGCTCGCCGTCGGAGGATGACGCGCGCCCCTCGCCCGTTACTCCCCCGATGTCGCCGGCGGTCCAGAGCAGTGCTCCGTCGACGGCTCGAAGGTCGTCGTACGTTCCCTGCGCAACCGGAACCGCGATGGTGCGCGCCATGATGAGGTCAGGATCGACGACGACGGTCGCAGGTGGTTCCTCGCCGTCACGTCCCTCACTACCAGCGGAACCAGCAGCACCTCGAGCACCCGGAGCACCAGAGCTTCCCCTACCGCCGTTGCGATCGGTGTCGCCGCCTGTCAGCGCGGCGCGCGGGCCGAAGGGCGACGGCGTCCCGGCGGCGAGCGCCACCAGGTGGGGTTTCGTCGACGCCGGAAAACTGAGGTCGAAGCGGTGGGTGTCGTAGACGGGGTCGAAGCTACGATCCGAGAGAAAGGCGAGATACTTCCCGTCCCGGCTGAACGTCGGCGACCAGTCCCGGAACCGTCCGTCCGTGACGTCGATGATCTCGTCGGGTGCGGAAGCCGAGGCAAGGCGGATTCGGCTCCGCGCGCCCTCCTGGGCCATGGGCTCCGCCCATGCGAGCCATGCCGAATCATGGGAGAAGGTAACGGCTTCGATCACTCCATGCTCCGTCGAGACGACGCGGCGGCTCTCCCCGGTGGCAACCGTCAGGAGCTCGAGGGAGCCGGTCTCGGACGGCACCGCGATGCGGCTGCCGTCCGGACTGACTGCCACTGCCGATGCGCGGAAGCGCCCCTCGAAGGTGAAGCGCTGGAGACTGGAGCGGGGCAGTGCGGACTGGGCATCGACCAGGGCTGCCTCCGGTCCGGCAGCACCGTCATCGGGCTGCTCCAGACGTGCGCGGCTGCCCGCATCACCGCCTCCGGGTGCAGTATCGCTCGCCTCGTCACTCGCTCCGCCACTCGCCCCGTCATCGTATGGCCGGTGCGGGCCATCGGAGAGACTCAGTGCACTCACGGGCGCGGGCAGGACCTGGACGCCGTCGCCGTCGCTCTCCGACCCGTTCAGCTCCGCCCCGTTCCGGCCGGGGCCGGCGTGCTCGGGGCCGACGTGCTGGGACCCGGCGTGCTCCGATCGGCCCGTGGGCTCGGACTGGTCCGCGGCTGCTTCACCGTCGGCCGGTGCGAAGACGTCGCGCACATAGAGGGCCTCCTCACCGTCCACGTCGGCGATGTACGCCACGCGGGACCGATCAATGGGCCGACCTAGACGGGCCCGGACACCCGGCGTCGCCTCGACCACACGCGACGGGCCGTCCTTGTGGGTCAGCCAGTGGAGGGTGCCGTGCGCCTCTACGATGGACGCGGATCCGTCCGATGTCGGCACGGCAGCCGCGAGGTGTCGTTCCACCGCGAGCGGTTGGGGGCGTCGCGTGGTGGATGCCGACCCCAGCGTGACGGACAGCCGGATCGCGTCGGCATCCAGCGTCGGCAGGTACCAGAGCTCCCCCGCCGACTCGAAGGCGATCCGCGTGCCGTCGGTGCTCGCATGACGCACGTAGAACTGGTCGTGGTCGGTGTGTCGGCGCAGGTCGCCGCCGCTCCGGTCAGCGGAGTAGAGGTTGCCGTGTCCCTCGTGGTCGGACAGAAAAGCTACGCGCCCAGCGATCCACATGGGGTCACTGAGGTTGCCGTCCAGCTCGGGAAGGAACCGCACGAAGTCCCCTCGACCGTCGGAATCCATCCAGAGCTTGCCTGCGGTGCCGCCCCGATACCGCTTCCACCACGCCGGCTCCCGCGTCAGGACACTGCCGATCACCACCGGCTTCTCGTCCCCGAGGGCAGGGCCATCGACAACGGTGTCGACAGGGCCCAGCGGGACGACGGACGACGCTGTCCCGTCGAGCGGAACCCGGTAGGCCCAGCTCAGCCGCGAGTCCTCCTGCCGGAAGGCGCTCGTCGCAAGCACGTCACCCTCCGATGTGAAGCCCTTGACGCGGGTGCTCTGGTGTCCCCAGAAAGTGAGCCTGCGGAAGTTCCCTCCTTCGACGTCAGCGGCCACGACCTCCGGCGCTCCGCCCTGCACGACCGTCCAGGCGATCGTGGATCCGTCCGGCGAGAAGCGCGGGTTCCTGGCGGGAAGCTGCAGCGCCGAAATTCGCCAGGCGCGGCCTCCGTCGAGTGAGGCGACCCAGACGTCGTTCTCAGCGACGAATGCGACGCGGTTGCCGTGGATATGCGGATAGCGAAGGTAATCGGAGCCCATTGGTCGATCTTAGCTACCGACGAGGAGCGCCACGTGTCCCTCCCCGCCCTTCGGCCCGTAACGCCACCGGCGCCAGAGGTGCCGGACGCCCGCCGTCCGCAATACCTTTCGCGCGGGACAAGTGGTTCGATGGAGCCATGCGTATCCTCCTCGCCGGCGCGTCCGGGACCATCGGAACCGCCCTCACCCGCCAGCTCGACAAGAATCACGACGTCCGGCGTCTTGTTCGCCGATCGCCGAGGAATTCGGCCGAGATCAGGTGGAATCCCTCCATCGGCGAACTCGATGTCGCTGCCGTGGAGTGGGCGGATGCCGTCATCAACCTTTCGGGCGCGGGCATAGCCGGAGGCCTCTGGACCCGGAGCTACAAGGAAACGCTGTACTCGTCGCGGATCATGCCGACCAGGACGCTCGTGCAGGCGATGCGGCAGGCGCAGAACCCTCCGGCGGTCTTCGTCAGCCAGTCGGCGTCCGGCTACTACGGCGATCGGGGTGACGAGGTGCTGACCGAGGCGTCAGCATCAGGACAGACCCTCCTCGCCGACATCTGCAGGCGCTGGGAAGCCGAAGCGCTGCGGGCGCCGGATGCCGTTCGGGTCGTGCTGGCACGGACCGGCATCGTGATGGCGAAGGGGGGCGGGGCCCTGCCGAACCTGCTGACCCCGATGCGTTTCTTCGCCGGCACGTCCCTGGGCCCGGGCAACCAGTGGTGGCCCTGGATCAGCCTGGACGACGAGGTGAGGGCTCTCGAGTTCCTCCTGACGACGCCCCTCGTGGGACCTGTGAACCTGAGCGCACCGGCGCCGGCAACCCTCGATGCGATCATGCTTCAGCTCAGCAGGGCATTTCACCGGCCGGTCTGGTTCCGCGTCCCTGCCTTCGTGCTCACCGCGGTCATCGGACAACTCGGCCATGAGCTTCTGCTCGTCAGCGCGCGCATGGAGCCCCGGGCGCTGATCTCGGCAGGATTCACCTTCGACCAGCCGACTCCCGAGTCGCTCGCCCAGTGGGTGCGCCGGATCGTCACCCGCAAGTGACCGCGGTACTCGGCAGCACTCCGCAGTAGTCGGTGATGCTCCCTCGGTGCATAGCGGTATTCCAAGGTGCGACGAGCGGACCGAGCGGACCGGGCTCCCGTCAATCCGTCGGAGCGCCCACGGAGTGGATCCGCCAGCCCTCACCGGAGTTCCAGAGGATGAACAGGAGCTCCTGCTGGCCCGCGGCCATTACCCGTCCAGGCTCGTCCGCGTCGGGTGCGGCGCTCGCTCGAGCTGACGCAGGAGATGACGCCGGTGATGAAGCGGCCGTTTCCGTGTAGGACGAGAGCTTGGCCGTGGCCCTGACCACGGCGACGTGGGTGGCAGCCGGCGGCCCAGTGACGGAAGGAAGACTGCCGACCGCCGGCATCGCGGACAGCTCCCCCGCTGTGAGGACGGAGGAGTCCCGGATATCGATCGTCAGGTCCTTGAGGTTCTTGCCCGAGCCTGCGAGCGCAGCCACCGCCTCGCGGTCTGCAGTCATCGCCGGTGAGCCCTCGACGTCGACCGCCACCAGGAGGCCGGCGTCCGCCGTGGCGAAGGCTGAGGCCCGCAGATCCGCCAGTTCGTCGAGTGCCACGGCAGGGTCGACGTTCGATCCCTCGTTCGGAGGCGCCTCACCCCGTGTCGATCGCCCGGGCACTTCCTGGCCGGAGAAGGAGGTGAACGGCGTGCCCGGCTCCTGCTCGGCCCCTCGGGGCTTGCTGCCCGAGCCCGCCCCCTGATCCTGAGCCGACGATGTCTGTACGGTCGCGGAGGAGTCCGACGCGGGCTGCTCGCCGACAGTCAGCACGATTCCCGCGACGAGCAGGACGACAGCGGCCATCCCGGCTGCGATGGCGAGAAAACCCCGCTCTCGCGGTCCGTTCGGCCCCTTGCCTCCCCGTGCCCGGCTCCGGCCGGCGGCAGGAGCCGGCAGGGCCACTTCGCAACGGGGAGACTCCGGGACACGGTCAGGTAGCGCGGGGGCCCGCGTGAAGCCGCGCGGCCGGGAACCGGACCCTGAGCTAGTGAGCCGCTTCCACCACGACTGCGTCGGGGCGGGAGCCGCGACAGCGCGCCGAGTCAGCAGCTCAGGCCGGACACTGGCATGGACGGCCGGCACCAGGTTGATCGGCTCGGGCTTCGAACTGCCCAGCAGTGACCGAGCGAAGCTATCGGCGCTGGGACGGCGTTCCCTACGCGGGCTCAGGCCGTCCTCGATGAGCTGCATCAGTGCCGGTGGCACGTCCGGGACGATGAGCGCGAGTGGCGGCCGGTGCTCGGCAGGACCGGGAATCCGCCCGGTCAGCGCGAACCAGGCCACCGCAGCGAGTGCGAAGATGTCGGACGCCGCATCGAAGGAACCGATGCCCGTGGGGTCGACGAATCCGGCTGTCCCAGCAACGGCGCCGGGGTCCGAGCCGAGCAGTCTTACGACGCCGAGATCGCCGAGCAGCGGCTTGCCCTCGTGCGTGAACAGGATGTTCCCCGGCGTCACGTCGCCGTGCAGCGCGCCTGCTCCGTGGAGATGTCCGAGTACCTGGGCAACGGGAACCAGGGCCGTGACGACCTCGGGGATGGGCAGGGGCCCGCGGCTCGTGACGAGCCCCAGGAGGGACCCGCCAGCCGCCAGGTCCATCACGATGCCCGGCCCCTGGTCGGTGTCGACCAGGCGATGAACCCGAACGAGGTGTTCGTGCGTGAACCGCTGCAGGAGCCGGAGCTCACGCTCGATACCGTCCCTCCCGGAGTCTCGATCGGGTACCACCGGGCCAGGACGATCCTCGTCCGAGCGGCAGTGCCGCCGCACCGGCGGAAGCGCCGGGGTGCCATCGTCGGGGAAAGGGGCTGCGCGGCGGCCCCTTCTGCGCGTGTCCGCCCCCGCCGGTGCGGCCGGCACGGCCACCTGACCGGTTGATGCCGCGTGGGTTCGAGGCGTCCTGGCCACCTTGAGGGCGAACCGCCCGCCCCGCTCGTCCGTCACCAGCCAGACGAGCGCGGAACCGCCCTGACCGAGGAGGCGTCCCACGCGGAACCCTGGAACCTCGGACGGGGGCGTGGGTGGCTCGATGGTGCACGTCACATCGCTCATGCATCAGTTCTAGGGCAGTGCGGGCGGCCGCCCGCGGTTATCCACAGCGTCTCCTCCTGCAGATGTCGGATTCGAGGTACGGGACTAGAACATGTGTTCTAATTTAACCCCCACAGCTTCTCTCCCGACAGGTTCACCCATGGAGTTCAATTCGCTGGCGCCCAGGACGTGGCGACCGCTCGATGACGTCGTGTCGCTGTCCTTCCACCCCTCGGACCCCGATGCTCGGCCCTCCTGCCTGGGCTGGCGAGGATCACTATGGCACGTCGTCGGGAGCGGCCTGCACTGGTCCACCTGGCGGTTCCTGCCTGTCCGGTCGTCCCGCGCCGATGAGGAACCCTCCACCTGCAGTGTGAGGACCGACTTCTGGAGGTTCCAGGCACAAGTGGGCCCCGGCTCCCCCGTGCTGTCCTTCGAGGTTCGCGGTACCGGGCGTGAGTGGCGGCTGGTGCGTCTCGCAGCGATGTTCGAGTTGCCCGGCGGATGACGGATCGACGGGAGCGGCCCGATCGAACGACGTCGACAGGCCGACGAATACTGTCCGTGAACGGGACTACCCTAGGATCATGACTCTTGTGCTGTCACGCGTCGGTCTCGCCCCCGATTTCATCGAGTACACCGACGGATGGGACATGCAGAGGACCCTGCACGAGCAGGTGGTCGATGGCTCCTCGCCCAGCACGGTCCTCCTGCTCGAACACACGGCGGTGTACACGGCAGGCAAGCGCACGGAGGACCACGAGCGTCCCTTCGACGGAACTCCTGTCGTTCCCGTCGACCGCGGCGGGAAGCTGACGTGGCACGGCCCGGGCCAGCTGGTCGGCTACCCGATTCTCAGGCTGCGGGATCCCGCGCGGGTGGCGGACTACGTCCACACTCTCGAAGAGGTCATCATCACCGCCCTCCGGCACTTCGGCATCGACGGCATCAGGATCGACGGCAGGTCGGGAGTGTGGTTGGCCGCGACGGACAGCAGACCGACGCGGAAAATCGCTGCCATCGGTATTCGCGTGAAGGACCGCGTGACGATGCACGGTTTCGCCGTGAACTGCAGCAACGACCTGGGGCCCTTCCAGCAGATCGTTCCATGCGGTATCAGCGACGCAGGCGTCACCTCCATCTCCAGCGAGTGCGGCCGCACCGTCACCCCGGAAGCGGTCGTTTCGCTTATCGAGGCCGAACTGCGCAAGAATGAGGCGTTGCTGGTGGGCGAGGACGACGCCGGCAGCGCCCACGACATCCCGTCAGAAGGAGCCCTACTGTGAGCCTTGCACCCGAGGGTCGCCGCCTGCTGCGCATCGAGGCGCGCAACGCCGAGACTCCGGTCGAGCGCAAGCCGGACTGGATCAAGGCGAAGGTCAACATCGGCCCCGAGTTCGTTGCGATGAAGAATCTTGTGAAGAAGGAAGGCCTGCACACCGTCTGCGAAGAGGCAGGGTGCCCCAACATCTTCGAGTGCTGGGAGGACCGGGAGGCAACATTCCTCATCGGTGGCTCGGAGTGCACCAGGCGCTGCGACTTCTGCCAGATCGACACCGGCAAACCGCAGCCGCTCGACCGCAGCGAGCCCTTCAAGGTCGCGCAGTCGGTCAAGTCGATGAACCTGCGCTACGCGACGGTCACGGGCGTAGCCCGTGACGACCTGCCCGACGAGGGCGTATGGCTCTATGCCGAGACCATCCGCCAGATCCACAGCATGAACCCCGGAACCGGGGTGGAGATCCTCATACCGGACTTCTCCGGACGACCCGAGCACATTGCGGCGATCTGCGATGCCGCACCGGAGGTATTCGCGCACAACGTGGAGACGGTTCCCCGGATCTTCAAGCGTATCCGTCCTGCCTTCCGCTACGAGCGCTCCCTCGACGTCATTAGCCAGGGACGCGATCGAGGCATGGTCACGAAGTCGAACCTCATCCTCGGCATGGGCGAGACGCGCGAGGAGATCTCCTCAGCCCTGCGCGACCTGCACCAGGCGGGCTGTGACCTCATCACGATCACGCAGTACCTCCGCCCGAGCGAGCGACACCTGCCGGTGGACCGCTGGGTGAAGCCGGGCGAATTCGTGGAACTGAGCGAGGAGGCCGAGGAGATCGGCTTCCTCGGGGTCATGAGCGGGCCGCTGGTCCGCTCGTCCTACCGGGCAGGCCGCCTGTGGGCACGGGCGATGCGCAAGAAGGGACTGGAACTGCCGGCTGAGCTCGCCCACCTGGACGAGTCGGGCTCGGCTACCCAGGAAGCATCCTCCCTCCTCGCCGGCTGACGCAGGCGCCGTGCCCGCAGGTCGGCCGCTGCCGCCGTCGTGCTCCAGCCATCCCGTAGAATCGAAGAACTATGTCGCACACGATTGATCCCTCAGGTTCTCCCGCGCCCAAGCGCCGTCTCTTCTCCCGGAAGCCGAAGGCCGAGAAGGGCCCGAAGAAGACCGGGCGCATGAAGCAGGTGTCCGAGGTCTTCAAGATGACGCGGCGCAACGACCCCGGCGTCGTGTGGTTCATGCTGCTCGCCTTCATCGGGATTATCGCAGTAGGTCTGCTGATCGGTCTCCTGATCGACAACGTCATCACGCTCATGATCATCGCGATCCCCCTCGCGTTCCTCGCGGCGATCTTCATCCTGTCGCGTCGTGCCGAACGCGCGGCGTTCTCGCAGATCGAGGGGAAGCCAGGTGCCGCAGGTGCTGCCCTGAGCGTTCTTCGCCGCGGCTGGATCCTGCAGGAGCAGCCGGTCGCCGTGAACCCGCGTACGCAGGACGCCGTGTTCCGGGTCATCGGCCGACCCGGCGTCATCTTGGTGTCCGAGGGACCCTCCACCCGCGTGAAGCAGCTGATCGACGGCGAGAAGCGCAAGATGGCACGCATCATCCCCAACGTGCCCATCCACATCATCGAGAGCGGACGCGGTGAGCGGCAGGTGCCCCTCGCAAAGCTGCCGAAGACCGTGCAGAAGCTGAAGAAGTCGCTGACCAAGCAGGAGGTCTACGCCGTCGACAAGCGTCTCAGCGCACTCGGCACCAAGCTGCCGATCCCCAAGGGTGTCGACCCCTTCAAGGCACGCCCCGACCGTAAGGCGATGCGCGGACGCTGACAACTGTCCTTCCCACAGCGAACGATCAAGAGCCCCTTCCCCTGATGGGGAGGGGCTCTTCCCATGCGCGGACCGCGCAGGCACCTGTTCGTGGTCCGGGTGGGGGACGCCGACTAGATCCGGAAGAGCGCGGTGCCGCGAACCCGGTCATGAAGGCCCCGCTGGTCGGCGTCGATGATCAGCGCCGGAATCACGAGGCACAGCAGCACGCCGCGGAGGATCGCGGTCAGGTAGCCGGCCGGGCGGCCATCGAGTGTCTGCACCTGGAGACGGAGGAGGCGGTGCCCGATGCTGTAGCCGAAGAAGCCGACGAACAGGATCTGCTCCACCAGGAAGATCGAGAGCGTCGCGAATCCGTCGTAACCGAAGAAGGCGGCGGAGAGGAGCGAACAGATCACCCAGTCGATGAGGAGCGCGCCCGCCCTGGGGCCGAACCGGGCGATCGACCCCGGACCCGACTCGGGCCGCCCGAGCCTCTGGCCGGGCCACTGCTGGCTGCCCGACGGCGACGGGCCTTCCATCCACGAGCCGATATCACGTCTGTTCACCACGCTGTCAGCCTACCGGCGAGCGGGCGCATTATGCCCGCGCGGAGTTGAGGGCGCTAGGCTGGGAGGCGCAGTTGCCCTCATGTAACGTCCCGGAAACAAAGACGACACCAGCGAGAAACTGCCCGCTCCTACAGTTGGGACGAGTCGGCGGCAGCGTCCCTGCCATAGCTCGTGACATCCCGTGCGGTGCAGGGACACGCGCTGGCGCCGGGTCTTTCCCCAGCCATGCGTTAGGAGCATGAATCGATGTTTAAGAATGCGGACGAGGTCCTCAAGTTCATCGCCGACGAAGACATCAGGTTTGTCGATGTCCGGTTCACCGACCTCCCGGGGGTGCAGCAGCACTTCAACGTTCCCGCCAAGTCTGTCGATGCCGGCTTCTTCGTCCACGGGCAGCTCTTCGACGGATCCTCGATCCGCGGTTTCCAGGGCATTGCGGAGTCGGACATGCAGCTCATCCCGGACGTGACGACGGCGTTCGTCGACCCGTTCCGGACGGAGAAGACCCTCGCCCTCAACTTCTCGATCGTCAACCCACGCACCGGTGATCCCTACCACCGTGACCCCCGCAGCGTCGCCGAGCGCGCTGAGGCATATCTCTCCTCCACCGGCATCGCGGACACCGCGTTCTTCGCTCCCGAGGCCGAGTTCTTCATCTTCGACAACGTCCAGTACGAGTCGTCCCCGCAGGGCAGCTTCTACAAGGTGGACTCGATCGAGGCGCCCTGGAACAGCGGCCGCGAGGAAGTGGGCGGCAACCTCGGCAACAAGACGCCGTTCAAGGGCGGATACTTCCCGGTCTCGCCCGTCGACAAGCAGGCCGATCTCCGCGACGCGATCTGCGTCGAGCTGGACAAGGCCGGCCTGGAGGTGGAGCGCTCGCACCACGAGGTCGGCGGTGCCGGTCAGGCGGAGATCAACTACAAGTTCACCACCATGACCCACGCGGCGGACGACCTCCAGAAGTTCAAGTACATCGTCAAGAACGTCTCCAACGCCTGGGGCAAGTCGGCCACCTTCATGCCCAAGCCCATCTTCGGCGACAACGGGTCGGGCATGCACTGCCACCAGTCGCTGTGGAGCGACGGACAGCCCCTGTTCTATGACGAGCGCGGCTACGCCGGCCTGTCCGACATGGCGCGCTGGTACATCGGCGGCCTCCTGAAGCACGCATCCGCTGTGCTCGCTTTCACGAACCCGACGGTGAACTCCTACCGCCGACTGGTCAAGGGCTTCGAAGCTCCTGTTAACATGGTCTACTCGCAGGGCAACCGCTCCGCAGGAATCCGCATCCCCATCACGGGGTCCAACCCGAAGGCCAAGCGCATCGAGTTCCGCGCGCCGGACCCCTCGTCGAACCCCTACCTCGCCTTCGCCGCGCAGCTCATGGCGGGCCTGGACGGCATCAAGAACCGCATCGAGCCGGCTGAGCCCATCGACAAGGACCTCTACGAGCTGCCCGCCGAGGAAGCCAAGGACATCCAGAAGGCGCCCGGATCGCTCGAAGAAGCCCTCCTTGCCCTCGAAGCGGACAACGAGTTCCTGCAGGCCGGCGACGTCTTCACGCAGGACCTGATCGACACCTGGATCGAGTACAAGCGCGAGATGGAGATCAAACCGCTCTCACTGCGCCCGAACCCCTACGAGTTCGAGCTCTACTACGGCGTCTAGCAGCTGACGGGTCGGAGGCGGAGTTGAGCCGTCGACCGTCCGCACGACCTGCTCAAGCTGTTCCGAAGGTCCCTCCCGTCCGATGACGGGAGGGACCTTTGCGTTGTAGTAGCACTCCACGTGAGGCCGGTGGCGGAACAGGCCGGGGGCCCGGTGGCGGAACAGGCTGGGTCCTGTGGCTGAACAGGCCGGGTGGCCCGGGCCCCAGGTCCGGAAGAGTCCGCCCCCCTTGGACCTTCCTGGTTTCAGATCCGGGGGTTGAGCAGGCTGGAGGCGCTACGAGTGAATGCGTGGCTCCAGCTGCCGTCCGCATCGGTGGTGGTGACGAGTTGGAGCGTCGGGTCGGTGAAACCGATGAGGTGCATCAGCGCCTCGGCGGATGTCTCGCCCAGCTCGGCGTCGTTCTGGTCGTCACGGAGGACGGCGACCAGTTCGCCCTCGGCAGGGGATTCGATCGTTGCGACGGAGCAGGCCCAGCGTGCCTCCGTACTTCCGCAGGCTTCCTCCCAGTCCGGGACTCCCAGACGCGCCAGGGCGGTGCGTTCCCACGCGGCCGCACGGTCGGACGACGGATCCTCGACAGGGTCGGGGATCCCGACGGCGCCGTCGTTCTGTTCCCCGGCTTCGCCTGCCTGTGGAGCCGGGGGGCTTTCGGGGGCCGGTTCCGCTGCCGGGGCCTCGGCAGGTGCCGGGGCAGGGGCGGCAGGTGCCGGAGCAGAGGCGGCAGGTCCCCGCATGGTCCCCGCGAGCGTGATGCCGGCGACGACGACCCCGGCGCAGAACAGCAGGGCGGCCGCAATCAGTGTCAGGGACCTGAGGCGGCCGGCTGTCGGAGGGCCCGCGCGTCGTCCAGCCACTGCCACTCCTCGATCGAGCGTTGATCCGGTTCCGCAACTCTATGTCCACCGGCGAGGTCTGTATAGGAATCGGTCAGCGGGGCCGAGAGCGGAGCCCGCGGAGCTAGTACCCGTAGAAGTGCCGTTCGAAGACCGCACGGCTGCGGCGGGTCGCCCGCAGGTAGTCCTCCTCGAGCTCGGAGCCACTGCCCGGTCCGTAACCGCACCACCGCGCCACCGCTTCGAGGTCCCGGCGGGGGGACGGCAGCAGGTCGGATCCGCGCCCGGTCCAGATGACGTTCGCCGCCCGGATCCGCGTAGCGAGGTTCCAGCTCTCGCGCAGCGTGGCCACGTCCTCCGTCGGCAGCAGGCCCTCTGCCTCGATCACCTCGAGAGCCGCGAGCGTGGACTGCACGCGCAGGGCAGGGATCGAATGCGCGTGCCGCAATTGGAGGAGCTGCACGAGCCATTCGACGTCGCTGAGGGCACCGCGACCGAGCTTCAGGTGGCGTGACGGATCGGCACCACGGGGTAGCCTCTCCGCCTCCACCCGGGCCTTGATGCGGCGGATCTCGCGGACGTCGGACTCGCCGAGCTCCTGCGGATATCGCACGGGTCCGATCAGGTCCAGGAACTCGGCCGCCAGGTCGTCGTCGCCGGCCAGCGGCCGCGCCCGGAGGAGCGCCTGCGCCTCCCAGACGAGCGACCAGCGGCGGTAGTACTCCCGGTAGGAATCGATGGAGCGCACCATCGCACCCTGTTTGCCCTCGGGCCGGAGGGCTGCGTCGATCTCCAGCACGCGCTCGGCGAGGACCGGCGGCTTGCACGGCTGGGTCAGCAGGGCGGCCAGGCGCGCCACGATCGTTTCGGCCTGCTTCTGCGCGGCCGACTCGTCGACGCCGGGGAAGGGCCGGTGCACGTAGATCACGTCGGCGTCGGAACCGTACGTGATCTCCCTGCCTCCCTGCCGACCCATCGCCATGACGACGACGTCGGTGAGCTGCTCCTCCTGCGAGAAGACCTGCTTCTCCGCTACGTGCAGGGCTCCGAGGACAGCAGCACGATCGGTGTCCGCAAGGGCCGCTCCGACCTCCGCCTGCGAGAGCAGGTTCGAGCTGTCGGCAATGGCGATACGCAGGAGCTCACGGCGGCGGATGAGCCGGATCAGCCGGATCGCCTCACCCGGCTCGGGGTGCCGGGACATCTTCGACTGGATCTCCTGCCACTGTTCGTCGAAGGTCTCGGGCACCAGCGCCGCGTCGGAACCGAGCCACTGCGTGGACTCGGGCGAGACCTCCAGCAGGTCGGTGATGAAACGGCTGCTGGACAGGACGGCGCAGAGACGTTCGGCTGCCGCGTTGGAATCGCGGAGCATTCCGAGGTACCAGTGGCTCTCGCCGAGGGACTCGCTGAGGCGGCGGAACCCCAGCAGGCCGGCGTCGGGATCGACGCCGTCGGCGAACCAGGCCAGGAGGATGGGCAGCAGTTGCTTCTGCAGCAATGCCCGGCGCCGCAGCCCTCCCGTGAGTGCCTCGATATGGCGCATGGCACCGCGGGGGTCCTGGTAGCCGAGAGCCGCCAGCCGGGCCTGCGCAGCCTCTGCTGTCAGCTGGACGTCCTCGGGCTGCAGGGTCGCCGCGTTGTTGAGCAGGGGGCGGTAGAAGATCGCCTCATGGAGGCGCTTGACGAGCCGCCGGGTCCGCTGCCACTTCTCGTGCAGGCTCTGCGCACTGGGGCGCACGGTCACCATGCATCCCTCGGAGGACCGGGCCAGCGCGCGCAGGGCGCTCTCGTCCTCCGGCATGAGGTGCGTCCGGCGCATCTGCATGAGCTGGATCCGGTGCTCGAGGACACGAAGGTAGCGGTAGGCGTCATCGAGGTCGAGGGCGTCCGAGCGTCCGATGTACCCGGCCGAGCTGAGCGCAGCGATGGCGGCGACGGTATCCCGCACTCGCAGCGACTCGTCCAGGCGCCCGTGGACGAGTTGGAGCAGCTGTACCGTGAACTCGACGTCGCGCAGGCCGCCTGGTCCGAGCTTGAGCTGGCGTGCCTCCTCGTCGCGCGGAATGTTGTCGGTGACTCGTCGCCGCATCGCCCTGACCGCCTCCACGAACCCCTCGCGCTGCGAGGACGCCCAGACGAAGGGGGCGATGGCCTCCTCGTAGCGCCGGCCGAGCTGCGGATCCCCCGCCGCGGCCCGCGCCTTCAGGAGCGCCTGGAACTCCCACGTCTTCGCCCACCGCTCGTAGTAGGACACGTGCGACTGAAGCGTCCGGACGAGCTGTCCGTCCTTACCCTCGGGCCGGAGGTTCGCGTCGACCTCCCACAGCGCCGGTTCCGGGCCGGGCGAGTACACGCCCCGGGACATCCCGGAGGCCAGTCCCGTCCCGATCCTCGTCGTGGTCGTGTCGTCGAGGTCCTCCCCTTCCACCACGTAGACCACGTCGACGTCGGAGATGTAGTTCAGCTCCCGCGCTCCGCACTTACCCATCGCGATCACGGCGAGCTTGACCCGCGCGAGGACATCGGGTTCGTACACCTCACCGAGTTCGGCACGTGCGACGGCGAGTGATGCCTCGAGCGCTGCGGCGGCCAGGTCAGCGAGCTCCCGCGCAACGACCGGGAGGTAGTCCACGGGCGAGCAGTGGCCGAGGTCCCGGACAGCGAGGTCGGTCAGGTGCCGCCGGTACGCCACCCGCAGGCTCTTGTACGCGTCCACCCCGCCCACGCGCGCCACCGGGTTGTCCTCGTCCGGATCCGCGTCGACGGAGCGCAGCAACGCGGCCCGCAGCTCCCCCGGCGTCACCACCGCGGGCGACGCCGGCCCAGGACGGACGACGTCGAGGTGCTCGGGATGGCGCATGAGGAACTCGCCGAGGGCCTCGGAGGCGCCCAGGAGCCTGAACAGCGCCCTTCGCCGGCCGTCGTCGGAGAAGGCGGCGGACGCAGCCTTCCGACTGACCGCGAGCAGCCGCACGAAGGACTGCAGCGCCAGGTCCGGATTGGCGGCTGCAGAAAGCCCTGCGAACAGGTCGTCGTCGTTCAGCCCCTGCAGCTCCGGCGCGTCGAGGAAGCGCCTGCTCTTCTCGAGGTCGGTGAAGCCATAACTGATCAGCTTGCGGTTAAGGCTCATGCGTCAACACTAGCCAAGCAGGAGAACGGTCAGCGGGGTCAGAGGATATTGAGGTTGCGGCGCAGTTCGTACGGGGTCACCTGGATCCGGTAGTCGTGCCACTCCGCGCGCTTGTTCCGCAGGAAGTTCTCGAAGACCTGCTCCCCGAGGATGTCCGCCACCAGCTCCGAGTCCTCCATGACCCTGATCGCGTCGTGCAGGCTCGCGGGAAGCGGATCGTGTCCCATGGCGCGGCGCTCGGCGGCGGTCAGGCTCCAGACGTCGTCCTCGGCGGCGGCAGGCAGCTCGTAGCCCTCCTCAATGCCCTTCAGCCCCGCGCCCAACAGCACCGAGTAGGCGAGGTACGGGTTGCTGGCGGAGTCGATGCCTCGGTACTCGATACGTGCGGACTGGCCCTTGTTGGGCTTGTAGAGCGGCACGCGAACCAGGGCCGAGCGGTTGTTGTGGCCCCAGGACAGGTAGCTGGGGGCCTCGCCCCCGCCCCACAGACGCTTGAACGAGTTGACGAACTGGTTCGTCACGGCGGTGAACTCGGGTGCGTGCCGAAGGATGCCCGCGATGAACTGGCGGGCTGTCTTCGACAACTGGAACTCGGCGCCGGCCTCGAAGAAGGCGTTGGTGTCGCCCTCGAACAGGGAGAAGTGGGTGTGCATCCCCGAGCCCGGGTGTTCGGAGAACGGCTTGGGCATGAAGGTCGCGTAGCTGCCCGAGGTGAGGGCGACCTCCTTGATGATCGTCCGGAAGGTCATGATGTTGTCTGCCGTCTGCAGCGCGTCGGCGTACCGGAGGTCGATCTCGTTCTGGCCGGGGCCGGCCTCGTGGTGGCTGAACTCGACCGAGATACCCACCGATTCGAGCATGGCCACGGCGGTGCGGCGGAAATCCTGGGCAACACCGCCCGGGACGTGGTCGAAGTAGCCGGCCTGGTCGACCGGCACCGGCTGGCCGTCCGCGCCCAGTTCGGCCGACTTCAGCAGATAGAACTCGATCTCGGGGTGCGTGTAGCACGTGAAGCCCATGTCGGCGGCTTTCGCCAGTGTCTTCTTGAGGACGCCGCGGGGATCGGCATTCGACGGCTGACCGTCCGGGGTGAGGATGTCGCAGAACATCCGGGAGGTCTGTTCCTTGTCACCGCGCCACGGCAGGATCTGGAAGGTCGAGGGATCCGGCTGTGCCAGCATATCCGACTCGTACACGCGTGCGAGGCCCTCGATGGACGAACCGTCGAACCCGAGACCCTCCTCGAAGGCTCCCTCTACTTCCGCGGGTGCAAGGGCGACGGACTTCAGGGAACCGACGACGTCGGTGAACCACAGGCGCACATAACGGACGTCACGCTCCTCGATCGTTCGCAGTACGAACTCCTGCTGCCGGTCCATGACCACCCTCATTCCTTGAATCGTCGCCCAGGCCGCCCTGGCGGGCGGCGGGCTGTCCATGCCCGACATCGTGCGCGTTCGGCACCGTCGATCGAGGCACACCACGCTGCCGGCGCACCCACGGTACGCCGGGCACGCGAGCGCCTGCCGTCAACACTCTACTGACCCGTACGGGCAGTTCGCGGCTGGCGGCCCTGCCCATTCTGGCGTGCCCATGTTAACGGGCAGTTACGCAGGCCCGGCCGACGGAAGGACCCGCCCACCGCCGGCAACGCTCCACCTGCTATCACCGGAAGGCGCCTGCATACGGTCCGATAGTCTCGTGGCATGACTTCCGCTGAACTGCCTGCTCCCTACGGAGAGGGACCGGCCCCGACGCCGGCTCCGCCCGTGGGTGCTCCTGCCGCTGCGAAACCGACCGGCAGGGTCCGCATCCACCACCTGCAGCAGGCCAAGGACCAGGGCACCCGCTTCGCGATGCTGACGGCCTACGACCAGTACGCGGCGCAGGTGTTCGACGAGGCCGGCATCGATGTCCTCCTCGTCGGCGACTCCGCGGCCAACAACGTCCTGGGGCACACCACGACCCTGCCGATCACCCTCGACGAGATGATCCTCTTCAGTCGAGCGGTGAGCAGGGCCGCGACCCGGGCGCTCGTCGTCGCGGACCTGCCCTTCGGCAGCTACGAGGTCTCCCCTGCGCAGGCAGTGGAGTCCTCCGTCCGGCTGCTCAAGGAGGGCCTGGTGCATGCCGTGAAGATGGAGGGCGGAGCAGACTACGCCGACACCGTCCGCGCCCTCGTCCGGGCAGGTATCCCCGTCATGGCGCACATCGGGTTCACCCCCCAGAGCGAGCACGCCCTCGGCGGCTACCGCGTGCAGGGCCGGGGAGACGCCTCCCAGCGCGTCGTCGACGACGCCGTCGCCCTTGCGGACGCAGGCGCCTTCTGCGTGCTGATGGAGATGGTCCCCGCGGAGACGGCCGACGCCGTCGAGGCAGCCGTCCGCGTGCCCACGATCGGGATCGGCGCGGGCTCCGGCACGACGGGCCAGGTGCTCGTCTGGCAGGACATGGCGGGCCTTCGGGGCGGCCGGCAGGCGAGGTTCGTCAAGCAGTACGCCGACCTCCGCACTGTCCTCAAGGACGCAGCGAAGGCATATGCGGATGATGTCCGCGCGGGTACCTTCCCGGGTCCGGGGCACGCCTTCTAGCCGGCGAGTACTCCGGAAAGAAACGGGGGCGGCTGGCTAGTCGTCGTCCTTGTCCCAGGCCTCGTTGCGCTGCTGGACCTTCTCCAGCGCCTTCTCCGCCTCCGCCCGTGTGGCATACGGCCCGATCAGCTGCGACCAGTCCGACTGGCGGTCCTCCTCGACCTCGTGCGTGCGCACATTGAACCAGTACTCCGTCATACCGACCTCCTCGATCCAGGGCACGGGCCGTGTCACCCGGCGATCCGGACGGCGTCGACATTCAGGCGCCGACTCCGCCCGCTATAGGATCAAGGGTATGCCCCTGCCTTCCGCCGCCGCTCCCCTCGGGACCTTGACACCCGGCACGATCTCGCCCCGCCGCCCCGTTCCGCCGAGCATCCCCCGCCCCGAATACGTGGGCCGCAAGGCTCCCGCACCCTTCACCGGTTCCGAGGTGAAGACGCCGGAGACCATCGAGAAGATCCGCGTCGCCAGCAGGATCGCCGCGCAGGCCATCGTCGAGGTCGGCAACCACGCGAGGCCCGGCGTCACGACGGACGAGCTCGACCGGATCGGCCACACCTTCCTGCTCGACCATGGGGCGTATCCGTCGACCCTGGGGTACCGAGGCTTCCCAAAATCGCTCTGCTCGTCGCTCAACGAGGTCATCTGCCACGGCATCCCGGACGACACGGTGATCAAGGACGGCGACATCCTGAACATCGACATCACCGCGTACAAGGACGGCGTCCACGGCGACACGAACTACACCTTCTGCATCGGCGACGTCGACGAGGAATCGCGGTTGCTCGTAGAGCGCACCCAGGAGTCCCTGAACCGCGCCATCCGTGCCGTCGCGCCAGGGCGGGAGATCAATGTCATCGGACGTACCATCGAGTCCTACGCCAAGCGCTTCGGTTATGGTGTTGTCCGTGACTTCACCGGGCACGGCGTCGGAGAAGCGTTCCACACGGGACTGATCATCCCCCACTACGACGCCGCTCCCGCCTACAACCGCGTCATCGAGCCGGGGATGGTCTTCACCATCGAGCCGATGCTGACGCTCGGGACCATCGACTGGACCATGTGGGCGGACGACTGGACCGTCGTCACGAAGGACCGGAAGAGGACAGCGCAGTTCGAGCACACACTCGTTGTCACCGACCGCGGTGCGGAGATCCTCACACTGCCCTGAGCATCACCGCCACCGCGCCCTGCATACTGCTACGCCCCCATCCCGGCTCACGCCGGCCCGCACTTCAACGGAGAATCATGGCCAAGGACACCGAGAAGAAGAAATCGAAGAAGCTCCCGGCAACCGTCATCGGCGTCGATATCGGCGGTACCGGAATCAAGGGCGGCATCGTCGACCTCGAGAAGGGCGTCATCGTCGGTGAGCGCTACCGCATCCCGACCCCGAAGCCTTCGACGCCGGAGGCTGTCGCAGAGGTCGTCGCCCAGATCGTCACGGAACTCTCGTCGCGGCCCGAGGGTCCGGCCGCCGATGTCCCCGTCGGCGTCACCTTTCCCGCGATCATCCAGCACGGGGTCGCCCGCTCCGCCGCCAATGTCGACAAGAGCTGGGTCAACACCGATGTGGACGCGCTGTTCACGAGGGTCCTCGGCCGCGACGTCCACGTCATCAACGACGCCGACGCCGCCGGACTCGCCGAGGTCCGCTACGGAGCAGGCAAGGGCAAGATGGGCACGGTGCTCGTCATCACGCTCGGGACCGGCATCGGCTCCGCGTTCATCTTCGACGGCATACTGGTCCCCAACGCGGAGCTCGGCCACCTGGAGATCGACGGCCACGACGCGGAGACCAGGGCGTCGGCCGTCGCGCGCGAGCGGGACGGCATCGACTGGGACGAGTACGCCATCCGCCTCCAGCGCTATTTCTCGCACGTGGAGTTCCTCTTCTCTCCCGAGCTGTTCATCGTGGGCGGAGGAATCTCCAAGAGGAGCAGCGAGTACCTTCCGTCGCTGCAGCTACGCACGCCGATCATCCCTGCCCAGTTGAAGAACCACGCCGGTATCGTCGGCGGGGCGCTGCAGGCGGCGCTGTTCTTCAGTCCAAGGGCCTGAACCCGGAAAGAGCAGGAAGCCCGGTACGGATCCTCCGTACCGGGCTTCCTGCGCCTGCGACGGCCCGAGGGGCCGGGCGTGGTGCCGGTGGTGGCGTCGGCTTCCCCTCCGCAGCCACCACCGGGGTCTCATGTGCGCCTACTGCGCGGTCAACGGCCTCTGTGCCCCGGTCGGGACACGCTCGTTGTCCTTCGTCTGCTGGCGCAGGGTCTGGATGGCCTCCTCGAAATCCTCGAGCGACTCGAAGCCCTGGTAGACGCTGGCGAAGCGCAGATAGGCGATCTGGTCGAGCTTGCGCAGTGGCTCGAGGATAGCCAGACCCACCTCGTGCGCATCGATCTCGGCGACACCGCTCGCCCGGACGGTCTCCTCGACCTCCTGTGCAAGGAGCGCAAGATCGTCCTCGGTCACCGGTCGGCCCTGACACGCCTTGCGGACTCCGTTGATGATCTTCGAGCGGCTGAACGGCTCGCCCGCGCCCGAGCGCTTGATGACACTGAGGCTCGTCGTCTCGACGGTGCTGAAGCGTCGGCCGCACTGGGGGCACTGGCGGCGACGGCGGATCGCGGAGCCGTCGTCGGCGAGGCGGGAATCGACGACGCGGGAGTCGGGGTTGCGGCAGTACGGACAGTACACGGTTCCCCTTCCACCAGCGTGATCGAATCCCAGTCTAGAACTACATGTGGGGAAACAACAACACTGTAATTACCAGATGTAGTGGCAGGGGCCCTCGGGAGAGCTCAGAGGCCGACGCTGTCGAACCTGGCCGTGACGGCCTCCCCGTGCGCGGGCAGGTTCTCCGCCTCCGACAGGGAGACGATGAACGACGACACCTCACGAAGTGCTTCGCGTCCATAGTTCACGAGCTGCACTGCGCGCAGGAACGTGGTGACGTTCAGACCGGAGGCAAACGCCGCCGTTCCACTCGTCGGCAGGACATGGTTCGATCCGGCACAGTAGTCGCCGAGGCTGACAGGACTGTGGGCGCCGACGAAGATGGCGCCGGCGTTGCGGATACGGCCGGCGACACCGGCCGCATCGGCCGTCTGGATCTCCAGGTGCTCCGCAGCGTAGGCGTCGCACACGGCGATACCGTGCTCGATGTCGTCCACCAGGATCACACCCGACTGCGGACCGGCCAGGGCCGTCCTCACTCGGTCCGTGTGGCGCGTCGCTGCTGCACGCACCCGCAGGGCATCGACGACGGCCAGGGCGAGGGCGTCGGAGTCGGTCACCAGCACGGAGGCTGCCTGCGGGTCGTGCTCGGCCTGGCTCACGAGGTCTGCGGCGACGAGCTCGGCGTCGGCTGTCGCATCCGCCAGGACGGCGATCTCGGTGGTGCCGGCCTCCGAGTCGATGCCCACGCTGCCGCGTACGAGCCGCTTGGCCGTGGCGACGAAGACATTGCCAGGGCCCGTGATGACGTTCACCGGGTCGATGGCTTCCTGGGCGGACCCGCCGTCGATGCCGTATGCGAGAGCCGCAACGGCCTGCGCTCCGCCCATCGCATACACCTCGGTGATCCCGAGCATCGACGCCGCGGCGAGGATCACGGGGTGCGGCCAGCCGCCGAACTCCTTCTGCGGAGGCGATGCGAGAGCGATGGAGCCGACGCCGGCCACCTGCGCGGGCACCACGTTCATGACCACGGACGACGGATAGACGGCCAGGCCGCCCGGAACGTACAGGCCCACGCGGTCGACGGCGACCCACTTGTGGGTGAGGTGCGCGCCGGGCGCCACCTCCACCTCGACATCCGCCGGGACCTGCGCCTGCGCGAACAGCCGCGCTCGTCGGATGGACTCGTCGAGCGCGGCGCGGACGTCGTCGTCGAGACCGGCAACCGCAGCCCGGATGACCTCGGCCGGCACGCGGGGATGCTCCAGTTCGACGCCGTCGAACCGACGCGCCAGGTCGCCCAGCGCGTCGAAACCGCGTGACCGGACGTCATCGATGATGGCCTGCACCGCAGATTCGGAGGACTGTGCACTCGCTGCTGCCCGGGGCATCACGCTCTTCAATTCGCCCGGCGACAGCATGCGTCCTCGCAGGTCGATCGTGCGGAATTCCACGGGAGGGAAGGTGCTGGGCGCTGGATTCACCCTGAGAGTCTATCGGGACCGGGCGTCCGGCCGATGCCGGCATGACGCTCCGTGCGCGGGCTCGAGGCGCGGATCAACGTACCCACGAGGGCGCCATGCGGACTACCGGGCAGGACCACCGCGGGCGGGATCCTCCAGGACGCCGTCAGGCCTGCCGACGAGCGAGACCTATCAGGGCGGTGACGAAGATGATCACAGCCGCGACCGCGGGCCAGATCGCGAGCGCGCCGTAGGACTGCAGGACGAAGTCCGACCCCGGCAACTCGTCGCGCCCGTGCGGCCCGAGCAGGTAGGCCAGGCCCTCCCCCACGCCGAGCGCCAGGACGGACCCCAGGACCGACCCGCCGACAGCAGCCAGGATCCGCGCCACGACCCCCGGCAGTTTCAGCCGGAGCGCGACGACGGTGCCGACCGCGATGCCGGCGAGGAGTTCGAGGCCCGCGAAAGTGAGATCCCGGAGAACCCACTCCGTCGCGACGACGGGATCGCCGAAAAGCCGTCCGGTCGGGGCGAGCAGCCACCAGGCCACTCCGAGGACCGCTCCCAGCAGGACCGTGGAACCCAGCCACCAGAACACCCCCGCAGGCGGTACGGAGCGCCGGTCTTCGGCGACTGCGTACACAGGAGGCGGGTAGTTGGTCGAACCGGTGTCCGGCTCCTGGCTAGCGCGCATGACTTCTACATTAACAAACCGCTCATGGTTCGGGCCCCGCGCCTAGTGTGGTCGTGGCAGCGTGAGCGGCAGCTCGTCATCCGGCGGGCCGCCCGCCACCGCGTCGTCCCTTGCCGTCTATCCCCCGGAGGAACCACGTGAACGAACCGAGCACTGCGCCGGCACCGCAGCCCGCACCCGAGCTCCACGGCGAATCCTTCCGCGAGGTCTTCCGGCGCCATGCTGCCGGAGTGGCCATCATCACGGCGACCTACGAGGACGTCCCCTTCGGATTCACGGCCACATCGGTTGCCTCGCTGTCCGCCGAACCGCCCCGCTTCTCGTTCAACATGGCGCGCACGTCGTCCTCCTGGCCTGCCGTCGCGAATACGAACTTCGTGGGGGTCCACATGCTCAGCACGGAGAACGAGGGCATCGCGAACCGCTTCGCACGCACGAAGGACCGCTTCACCGGCGATCACTGGGAGCCGGGGCCGGAGGGCGTGCCCATCCTGAAGGACGTCGCCGGCTGGCTGGTGGGCCGCATCAGCATGCGCCTGTCCTTCGAGAACAACGCGGTAGTCGTCGCCGAGGTCGTAGCCGGGAACGTCGGGCCCGACGGCGCCCCCCTGCTCTACCACGGCGGCAGCTACGGCACGCCCACGTCAACCGACTACGTCATCTGACGCGCTCGGCCGGGCGGGCCCCGGTACCTCCCGTCCCGCGGCACCTCCGTCCCGCTGCCGCCCGACCCGTAGGCCCGCGGCGACGAGCCGATCCCCAATCCGCCGCCGTCGGGCGTTGCTCGGCCCTCCGCCGTCGGGCGTTGCTCGGCTCGGCGCCGTCAGGCGTCGAGGCAGGCGGGCCCGAGCAGTACCTTGAGGTCCCCGAACAGGCTGGGCGTCGGATTGACGCGCAGGTCGACGCCGAGCTTCATGATCTCGACCTTGCGGGAACCGTTGAGTCTGATCAGCACCTCACTCGTGCCGGGATGGGTCCGCAGCACGTCGCCCAGCGCAGTCACGGCGGTCTCCGTGGCCTTGTGCTGCAGCATCGAGATCACGACGGGCCCCGAGTGCCCCTCGCTGAGGTCCGGCACCGTCAGTTCCTGCGCGTTGAGCATCACGGCACCGTCGTCCCGGCGCTGCAGGCGGCCGCGCACCACCACGATCAGATCCTCCGCCAGGACTGCCGAGATGGGACCGTAGACCTGCCCGAAGAACATCACCTCCATCGACCCGGCGAGGTCCTCGATCTCGGCTCGTGCATACGCATTGCCGCTGTTCTTCGCGATCCTTCGCTGGAGGGACGTGATCATGCCGGCGATGGTGACGATCGCGCCGTCGGCCGGGCCCTCCTCGCTGATGATCGACGGGATGGACGAATCCGCGTGCTGGCTGAGGATGCCCTCGAGTCCCTGCAGCGGGTGGTCCGAGACATAGAGCCCGAGCATGTCGCGCTCGAAGGACAGCTTGTCCTTCTTGTCCCATTCCGGCAGATCGGGGACCTCCACCGACAGTCCGCCGGCGCCCATGCCGCCGTCGTCGTCGAACGCGCTGAAGAGGTCGAACTGGTTCGCCGCCTCGTTGCGCTTGAGGACGATCACGGAGTCGACGGCCTCCTCGTGGATCATGGCGAGGGCGCGGCGCGGGTGCCGTAGGGAGTCGAAGGCGCCGGCCTTGATGAGCGACTCGATGGTCCGCTTGTTGCAGACGACGGCGGGCACCTTCTGCAGGAAGTCGGAGAAGGACGTGAACGCGCCCTTCTCCTCACGGGCGCCCACCATCGCACCCACGACGTTCGCACCGACGTTGCGGATGGCGCCCATGCCGAACCGGATGTCCTTGCCGACAGGGGTGAAGTTGACGCTGGACTCGTTGACGTCGGGCGGCAGGACGGTGATGCCCATGCGGCGGCACTCGTTGAGGTAGATGGCGAGCTTGTCCTTGTCGTCGCCCACGCTGGTGAGCAGGGCCGCCATGTACTCGGCGGGATAGTGGGCCTTGAGGTACGCCGTCCAGTAGGACACGAGACCGTAGGCAGCCGTGTGCGCCTTATTGAACGCGTAGTCAGAGAAGGACTCAAGGACGGTCCAGAGCTTGTCCATGGCGGCCTGCGAGTAGCCGTTGGCCTTCATGCCGGCGAAGAAGTCGGCCTGCTGCTTGTCGAGCTCGGACTTCTTCTTCTTGCCCATGGCCCGCCGGAGCATGTCCGCCTGGCCGAGCGTGAAGTTCGCCAGCTTCTGCGCGGCGGACATCACCTGCTCCTGGTAGACGATGAGTCCGTAGGTCCCGCCGAGGATCTCCTCGAGCGGGCCCTCGAGCTCGGGGTGGATCGGCTCGATGTCCTGCAGCCCGTTCTTGCGCAGGGCGTAGTTCGTGTGCGAGTTCACGCCCATGGGCCCCGGGCGGTACAGCGCCAGGACGGCGGAGATGTCCTCGAAGTTGTCGGGGCGCATGAGCTTCAGCAGGGACCGCATGGGTCCGCCGTCGAGCTGGAAGACACCCAGGGTGTCGCCGCGGGCGAGCAGCTCGTAGGACTCCTTGTCGTCCAGCTCGAGCTCCTCGAGCACGAGGTCCGTGTCCTTGTTCGCCTTGATGTTCTCGACGGCGTCCGTGATGATCGTCAGGTTCCTCAGGCCGAGGAAGTCCATCTTGATCAGTCCGAGCCCCTCGCAGGTGGGGTAGTCGAACTGCGTGATGACCTGGCCGTCCTGCTCGCGGCGCATAATCGGGATGATGTCGATCAGCGGGTCGGACGACATGATGACGCCCGCGGCGTGCACGCCCCACTGCCGCTTCAGGCCCTCGAGCCCCAGCGCCGTCTCGAAGACCTTCGCGGAGTCCGCGTCGGTCTTCAGCAGCTCGCGCAGCTCCTCGGCCTCCGAGTAGCGCTTGGCGTCCTTGTTGTGGACGTCGGCCAACGCGAGGCCCTTGCCCATCACGTCCGGCGGCATGGCCTTGGTGAGCCGCTCGCCCGTCGAAAACGGATAGCCCATGACACGCGAGGAGTCCTTGAGGGCCTGCTTGGCCTTGATCGTGCCGTAGGTGACGATCATCGCCACGCGCTCGTCGCCGTACTTTTCCGTCACGTACCGGATGACCTCGGACCGGCGGCGATCATCGAAGTCGACGTCGAAGTCGGGCATGGACACGCGCTCGGGGTTGAGGAAGCGCTCAAAGATGAGCCCGTGCTTGAGCGGGTCCAGGTCGGTGATGCGCATCGCGTACGCCACCATGGAGCCGGCGCCCGAGCCTCGGCCCGGACCCACGCGGATCCCGTTGTTCTTGGCCCAGTTGATGAAGTCGGCAACCACGAGGAAGTAGCCCGGGAAACCCATCTGCGTGATGACGCCCACCTCGAACTCCGCCTGCTTGCGGACGTCGTCGGGCACGCCTGCCGGATAGCGGTACTGCAGGCCCGTCTCGACTTCCTTGACGAACCAGGACTGCTCGTTCTCCCCCTCGGGCACCGGGAAGCGCGGCATGTAGTTGGCCTTGGTGTTGAATTCGACATCGCACCGCTCGGCGATGAGCAGCGTGTTGTCGCAGGCCTCGGGATAGTCGCGGAAGATCGCGCGCATCTCGGCCGGGGACTTCAGGTAGAACTCGTCGGCGTCAAACTTGAAGCGCTTGGGGTCGGCGAGGGTGGAACCGGACTGGACGCAGAGAAGCGCGGCGTGGGCCTTCGAGTCCTCGGCGTGCGTGTAGTGGAGGTCGTTCGTGGCGACGAGCGGCAGCCCGAGCTCCCTCGCGAGCTTGATCAGGTCCGCCTTCACGTTCCGCTCGATGTCGAGCCCGTGGTCCATCAGCTCGCAGAAGTAGTTCTCCGCCCCGAAGATGTCCCGGAAGTCCGATGCCGCCTGCTTCGCCTCGTTGTAGAGACCGAGCCGGAGCTTCGTCTGCACTTCGCCCGAGGGGCAGCCCGTGGTCGCGATCAGGCCCTTCCCATAGGTCTGCAGGAGGTCGCGGTCCATGCGGGGCTTGTACAGGTAGCCCTCGAGGGAGGCGAGGGAGGACATCCGGAAGAGGTTGTGCATCCCCTCGGTCGTCTCGGACCAGAGGGTCATGTGGGTGTAGGCGCCGGCACCGGACACGTCGTCGCGCCCACCACCGCCCCACTGCACGCGCGTGCGGTCATTGCGGGCGGTACCCGGGGTGAGGTAGGCCTCGACCCCGATGATCGGCTTGATACCGGCACTGTTGGCCTTGCTCCAGAAGTCGAAGGCCCCGAAGACGAACCCGTGGTCCGTCGTCGCGAGGGCCTTCATCCCGAGTTCCTCGGTGTGGCTGAACAGGTCCGTCAGTCGCGCTGCTCCGTCGAGCATCGAGTACTCGGTGTGGTTGTGAAGATGGACGAACGAGTCTGTTGATGCAGGGATAGCCACCCCCCAAGTCTAGTGCTCCTGCACCCGGCCGGCCGTCGCGGGACCATCCCCCGACGTCGCTCCGGCGTGTCACACGAGACCGTTGGACAGGGCCGTCAGGGCGTAGGCGAGATCGACCGGGTAAGGGCTCGAGACCGAGACCGGCTCCCCCGTCCGGGGGTGGCTGAAGCCCAGTCGATGGGCGTGCAGCCACTGCCGGGTCAGGCCGAGCTCCGCGGCCAGTCGGGGGTCTGCCCCGTAGGTCAGGTCACCAGCGCAGGGATGCCGGAGCGCCGAGAAGTGCACGCGGATCTGGTGCGTCCTGCCGGTCTCGAGGTGGACCTCGACGAGACTGGCGCGGCCGAACGCCTCGAGTACCTCGTAATGGGTCACCGAGTCACGGCCGCCCTCCATGACGGCGAATCGCCACTCGTGATGGGGGTGGCGCCCGATGGGGGCGTCGATCGTGCCCTTGAGCGGCTCGGGGAGACCCTGCACGACGGCATGGTAGACCTTCTCCACGGTGCGCTCCTTGAAGGCGCGTTTCAGGGCGGTGTAGGCGGGCTCGGTCTTCGCGACCACCATCGCCCCCGACGTGCCGACGTCGAGCCGATGCACGATCCCGACGCG
Organism: Arthrobacter sp. NamB2; assembly: GCF_005281365.1. NCBI lineage: Bacteria > Bacillati > Actinomycetota > Actinomycetes > Micrococcales > Micrococcaceae > Arthrobacter > Arthrobacter sp. NamB2. The sequence goes on from NZ_SZWI01000004.1 coordinate 216,114, forward strand.
CTCGGGGGCGCCGGAGGTCGAGATGCGGTACCCGGCAGCGGCGAGGGCACCGACGACCGTCGGTCCCACCCACCCCGGCGAGGGGTGCGCGGCGACGCCGACAGGCTTGTCGACGACGACGAAATCGTCGTCATCGAGGAGGATGCCCATGCCGTCGACCGCTTCCGGGATGATCCGGTGCTTGTCCTCGGGGTCAGGCAGGTCCACATCGATCCGCTCGCCGGCCTGGACCCGATCGGACTTCGCCAGGCGGGAACCGCTCCTCAGGACGCGACCGTCGGCGCACCACTGGGCGACTGCCGATCGGGACACCTCGAGCAGGCGCGCCAGGGCCGCGTCGACACGGCTACCGCCGTCGGCCTCCGGGATCACGAGGTGCTGTGGTTCACCTGCCATCGTCGTCCGTGCCCTCGCCCCGCGTGCCCGGTGGAACATCGTCCGTCGCCGAACCGGCTGTGGAGGTTTCCGCGGTATCTCCCTCTGTGCTGCGCTTGCCGTCCATGCCGATGCCGCGCAGGGTCAGCAGGCAGATGAGTCCGACGCCGCTGACGACGGCCGAGTCGGCAATGTTGAAGATCGCGAAGTTGGGTAGGGCGATGAAATCCACGACATGCCCCTGACCGAAGGAAGGTTCCCTGAACAGCCGGTCGGTCAGGTTGCCGAGAGCACCTCCGAGGACCAGTCCGAGCGCGACGGACCATCCCCAGGACGCGACCTTCCGCACCTGTAGCACGATGGCAGTCGCGACGACCACCATGATGATCGTGAAGACCCAGGTGTAGTCGGTGCCGATCGAGAACGCCGCTCCGGGATTACGGATGAAGCGCCACGTGAGCAGCGGTGGAAGAACCGGCGTCACCTGTCCCTCGGTCATCGTCGCCACGACCCACCATTTCGTGAGCTGGTCGAAGATGTACGCGACGAGCGTGCACAGGAGCATGACGACGCCGTAGCGTGCCGCGGGCCTGCGCACGTGACCGGGCTCGCCGGCAGGAGCGAGGCGCCAGCCACCGTCGGCACCGGCACCTTCGGTTCTGTGCGCAGCAGCGCCAGGCGCCTGGGACGGGTTGCTCGCGGTGTCCGGCTCGGGCGTGGAGTCGGCTGGCTGGTGCTCGTTCACGGTCCATCCAAGGTGTAGGCGCGGGTGGGTGGCCAGGGAGATCGACGACGGAAGGGCCGGCTCCCGGGGTTCCACCCCGGCAACCGGCCCTTCCACTGGCCCGACGGGTGTCGGACCGAACGTCCTGCTAGGAGGCCGAGGTGTCGGAGGCCAGCGAACCGCGGGCGTCCAGGTCGCGAAGCTGACCCTCGATGTAGGCCTTCAGGCGCGAGCGGTAGTCCCGCTCGAAGCTGCGGAGCTGTTCGACCTTGCGCTCGAGCACTGCCTTCTGCTGCTCGAGGTCGCCGAGGGTCTTGCGGCTCTTCTCCTGCGCGTCGTTGACGAGGCCGCTGGCTTCGATCTGCGCTTCGGCGATGATCTTATCGCGCTGCTCGACACCCGCATTGACGTACTCGTCATGCAGGCGCTGCGCCATGGCGAGGACGCCGGCAGCGGATTCGGCGGTACCGACGGAGGCCGCGGGTGCAACCGGTGCGGGAGCTGCAGGCGCGGGGGCCGGGGTGGGCTCCTGAACGGCCGGAGCGGGCTCGGGCGCCTTCTCCTCGACGGGGACGTCCTCGGTGTGCGTGCTGGCGGCGACCGGAGCGGGCACCGCAGAGGTCTGCGAGGTGTCGGAGGAACCGTCCGCAAGCCTGCGGCGCAGTTCCTCGTTCTCCTGGTTCAGGCGGCGGAGCTCGACGACGATCTCGTCGAGGAAGTCGTCCACCTCGTCCTGGTCGTAGCCCTCGCGGAACTTCGTCGGCTGGAACCTCTTGTTGACAACGTCTTCTGGCGTCAAAGCCATCTGGTCACCTCATACTGATAGAAGCCGGCCCACCGGAAGAGCGGGCATGACTGCGGTACCGAATTGTGGACATGAACCACTGGACTCACGTCGAACTGTGAATCAGCGTATATCTTCTGGAACTGCATCACGAAACGGACTCGAACGCTAGGCGGCGAGACGCGCAGAGACCGACATCAGGATCAACACCACGATGAAGAGCACGAGGAACGCCAGGTCGAGTTGTATTCCGCCCAGACGGAGCGGCGGTATGAGCCGGCGAAGGGCCTTGATGGGCGGATCCGTCACCGAGTACACGCCGGAGGCGACAACCAGGGCGAGCTTCTGGGGACGCCAGTCACGAGCGAATCCCTGGACGGCGTCGTACACGATCCGCAGGATCAGGGCTAGCTGGAACAGCATCAGTACCAGGTAGAACAGGGCGAATACCAAACTCACGGAGCAGTTCCAGTCCTTGGGGCCTTGGTGGTCGGTGGCGACCGTGGAGGCCGCAGGGCTCAGCTCTGGTTGAAGAAGCTGGTCTGTGCTTCGCTTGCCTTCAGGTCCTCGCCGAGGACTTCAATATACGACGGCGAGAGCAGGAACACCTTATTGGTGACCCGCTCGATGCTGCCGTGGAGGCCGAAGACGAGCCCCGCCGAGAAGTCGACGAGCCGCTTCGCATCGGCTTCGCCCATGTCGGTGACGTTCATGATCACGGGGATTCCGTCGCGGAAGCTCTCACCGATCAACTTGGCGTCGTTGTACGACCTGGGGTGGATGGTGGTGATCTGGCGCAGCGCGGCGGAATCCTCGCGCGACGACGGCGCGCGCTTGATCGGCGTCACCGGTGCGCGGTACTCCTCTGCGGGAGCAACCCGGGCCACTGCGGGAGCCGCCTCGAGGTGGCGTTCGTCGCGGTCGTAGTCCACTGTGTAATCCTCGTTCCTGCTGTGCGCGCTTTTCGCTTCGGGCTCGTAGTGCTCGTCACCATCGGCGAGCCCAAGGTAGATCATTGTCTTGCGCAGTGCGCCAGCCATGGTGACTCCTGTCATAAGAGAGTGGATTGGTGGGATCCAGGGCGTGCCGCACGGGCCAGCCCGGCCGCCCGTCGTGCCGCCGTTACAGCTCAGACGCTACCCCACGGCCGGACGCGGACCGAGGACATCAGAACCAATCCTCAGGTGTGTCGCACCGGCGGCAACGGCCTCCTCGAGGTCGCCGCTCATCCCGGCCGACACGGCCGTCGCCGAGGGCTCGACGGCGCGCACGGCGGCCGAGATCGTCAGGAGCTGCTGGAACGCTGCGGCCGGCGGTGCCCCCAGCGGCGCTACCGCCATGACACCGGCGAGGCGGAGGCCGGCCGTTCCCACGACAGCTTCGGCGAGTTCAGCGGCGTCCCGGGGAAGCGCACCGCCCCGCTGGTCCGGCTGGGCGCCGGAATCGAGCGCGAACTGCAGGAAGCAGTCGAGATCGGGCCGCGCGCCGAGACCGGCCCCTGCCCTCCTCGCCTGTTCGTTCGCCATCGCCTTCCCCAGCGCCCCGATGAGGGCGTTCCGGTCGACCGAATGCACACTGTGCGCGTAGCGGACAACCGATTTCGCCTTATTGGTCTGCAGTTGCCCGATGAAGTGCCAGGTCAGGGCGAGGTCACTGAGCTCGGTCGCTTTCGCCGCTGCTTCCTGGTCCCGGTTCTCCCCCACGTCCCGCACGCCGAGGTCCACCAGGATGCGGATATCGGAAGCCGGGAAATACTTGGTCACGACGATCAGCTCCGGTTCGGGCCGCCCTGCCACCGCCGCCGCCCGGGAGATCCGAGCGCGCACGCCGCGAAGCCGCTCGTCGAGGTCGCGCGCACGTGCGAGGTCCGGCGCCGGGTCTCCCGTGCCGGAGCTCATGTCCGCCATACAAGACCGGCGGTGCGGCCGGCGCCCGGTGCGCGGCGGTGCGAGTACAGCGCGCTGTTCTCGACGGTGCACAGAGCGTCTGCCCCGCGCACCTCACCGACCTTCACTCCGCCCTCCTCGAGCTGGCATCGGGCGGCTGCCGGAAGGTCGAGGGCCGCAGTCCCGGTGGTCGTTCTCGACGCGGCTGCGGGGATCCCCTGCGCCATCTCGAGCATCATCGCCTCGGGAACCTCGTAGCAGGAACCGCACACCGAGGGACCGATCCAGCCTGACAGGTCCCGCGCACCGCCGGCACGCAGCACGTGGATGGCCTGTGCAATCACCCCGTTGCCGACGCCGGCGCGACCCGCGTGCACCACGGCCGTGGCGCCCGTACCGCCGTCGTCGACGGAGGCATCCGCGAGCACGATCGGCACGCAGTCGGCCACGAGGACGGCCAGTGGCTCACACCCGCTCCGGGACACGAGCCCGTCCGCGTCGGGCGCGTCTGCAGCGCCGTCCCCGAGCGTCGCCACCCTGTTGGAATGCGTCTGGCTCATGAAGCGCAGCGAGCCCGGGGCGATTCCCATCGCAGCCTCGAGCAGACGGCGGTTGTTCCGGACCCCAGCCGAATCATCGCCGACATGCAGGGCGAGGTTGCCCGCCTCAATGGAGGTGAAGGCGACCCGGAGACCAGGACGGACCTCCTCGTTCCAGTAGAACGGGGAGGTCCGCTCCGGACCGATGGATGAGCGCACCGACTACTTCAGGAAGTCGGGCACGTCGAGGTCGTCGGAACGTCCGGCCGAGAGGTCGGGCTCCACGATCGCGGGCAGGTCGACGTCGAAGCCCGAGTCGGCAGGCACGGTCTGGACGCTCTGTGCCCGCTGCTGGGACCAGGCGCCGAGGCCGGCGCTGGCTGCACCCGCGGCACGCTGCTGGTTCCCGCCGACGCTCGGCGCGACGACCGGCCGTGCCGCCGGAGCGGCTGCGGGCTGCGAGGTCGCATCAACCTGATCGAAGCCTGCCGCGATGACCGTGACGCGCGCCTCGTCGCCGAGGGCGTCGTCGATGACCGCACCGAAGATGATGTTCGCCTCCGGGTGCGCGACCTCCTGCACGAGGCGTGCTGCCTCGTTGATCTCGAACAGACCGAGATCGGAGCCACCCTGGATCGACAGCAGGACGCCGTGCGCTCCGTCGATGGACGCTTCGAGCAGCGGCGACGCGATGGCGAGTTCGGCAGCCTTAACGGCGCGGTCCTCGCCGCGAGCGGAGCCGATGCCCATCAGGGCGGAGCCTGCGCCCTGCATGACCGACTTCACGTCGGCGAAGTCGAGGTTGATCAGGCCCGGAGTCGTGATGAGGTCGGTGATGCCCTGGACGCCGGAGAGCAGCACCTGATCCGCCGAGCGGAAGGCATCGAGCATCGAGACGTTGCGGTCGCTGATGGACAACAGGCGGTCGTTCGGAATGACGATCAGGGTGTCGACCTCCTCGCGGAGGGTATCGATGCCACTTTCGGCCTGGTTCGACCGACGGCGTCCCTCGAAGGTGAACGGCCGGGTCACGACGCCGATCGTGAGGGCGCCGAGGGAGCGGGCGATCCGGGCGACGACGGGAGCGCCGCCGGTCCCGGTGCCGCCACCCTCACCCGCCGTGACGAAGACCATGTCGGCCCCGCGGATGACCTCCTCGATCTCCTCCGAGTGGTCCTCGGCCGCGCGGCGGCCGACCTCGGGGTCCGCCCCAGCACCGAGCCCACGGGTGAGTTCGCGTCCGACGTCGAGCTTGACGTCGGCGTCACTCATCAGCAGCGCCTGGGCATCCGTGTTGATGGCAATGAACTCCACGCCACGGAGCCCGACCTCGATCATGCGGTTGACGGCGTTGACGCCGCCGCCGCCGATGCCGACGACCTTGATGACGGCCAAGTAATTCTGAGGTGCTGCCACGTCCTGTGTCCCTTGTTCGAATCTGTGTGCTGTACGGGGGCTGCCGATGGTCCGGCTTCGATCTTCACCTGAAGGAAACGTTAACGTTCAGGTTGAAAGTTAACGTTATGTCAAGTAACTTCTATGGTTGACGCTAGGTGCATGCGTTCCGCGTTGCAATGACCGGGCGCCGCGTGTCGGGCATGTCGCTCGCCTCGCGTCCCTGTCGCTCGCCAACACGCCGCGTCCGGCGATGGCCGCGCCCGCTGCAGGGAAGCTCACCGTGTGACCGGACGGTCGGGAGTGCTGACATCGAATTCCCTGACCGGCGGATCGGTCGCCGGAATCGCCAGCATCGCCTCCAGCACCTCTGCTTTCCGCGCACTCCGCTCCGCGCTCCCCCAGAAGATCTTCTGGTCACCCGAGAGTGACAGCTGGATCGAGTCGACGCTCGACGCCGAGGCGTGGACCAGGCGGGACAGGACGGGGGCGGGCAGTTCGGCCAGCACCGAGGTGATCGAGGAGAACACCTCGGAGTTGACCGCGTTGGTCCCGCCGTCGATCAGTGGCAGCTTGACCTGGTCGCGCTGCGCCACGACGGCGAGCTGCCTGCCCTCGGAGTCGATGAGCACGAACTCCTCACCATTCTGCAGCACCGCGACGGGAACCCGTTCCCGGACCGTGACCACGAGGGTCGAGGGCGGCTCGGCGGCGATCTGCACGTCCTCGATGGGCGCCTTGTCCGCCAGCAGCCCGCGGACCTGATCAGGCGAGATACGGGTGAGCGACGTCCCCATGAGGGGAGCGAGTGCCGCATCCACCTCGGGCGTGGCGACGAGCGAGTTCCCTTCGACGACGACTGTCCGCAGCGCGAGGGCCGGCGAGAACACCGCGTACGCCATGACGCCACCGAGGACCAGGACCACCGCACTGATCCAGAGGATGGCGTTCCGCACTCGATGGGACCGGCGGGGGGTCGGGAAGTCGAGTACCTTGCCCGACGCCGCGACCTCCGGCCGTTCGAGCAGCGTCACCTTGCCGGTCGTCGCGCCCGGTGTGGCGCGTGGCCGGGAAGGAGGCTTCCTCTGCGTCATTCCTCGACCTCCATCGACCGGGGCCCCGGAGCGCGGTCCCTGAGGAGGCCGACGAGCGGCACCCCGTACTGCGTGACGTCGCCGGCGCCGATCGTGAGGATGATGTCTCCCGGGCGTGCGTGGCCGGTGACCACGCGGAGTGCCTCGAACGCATCATCGACATATGCGGTGTCACCACTGCGCATGAGATCGGTGATCGTCCAGCCCCCGACGTCGTCCACCGGGTCCTCCCGTGCCGCGTAGACCGGGAGCACGGTTGCGGTGTCCGCCAGCGACAGTGCCTCGGCGAACCCTGCCGCGAATTCCCGCGTGCGGGAGAAGAGGTGCGGCTGGAACAGGACGTGCACGCGGTGCTCGCCCGCCACCGTGCGTGCGGCCGTCAACGCGGCGTGGACCTCGGTCGGGTGGTGGGCGTAGTCGTCGAAGACCCGTACGCCGTCGCCCTCCCCCCGCGCTTCGAAACGGCGCGCTGCTCCGGAGAACAGCGCCAGGCCCGCGGCGGCGACCGCCGGATCCACGCCGAGTTCGAGCGCGACGGTGAAAGCCGCTGCTGCATTCAGGATGTTGTGTCGTCCGGGAACACTCAGCTGCAGCTCCTGCTGGGCGTCCAGGCCGTCGACCGCGAAGGACAACACGCTGTTGGTGGTGCTCCCGACGGACCTCGTGCCGCTGATCCTGATGTCGGCCGCCTCCGAATAGCCGTAGGTGCGCACCCGGCGGGATTCCGGCACGCTTGCGCCGAGCGCGGCTGAACCGGGGTCGTCGGCGCACGTCACCAGGAGGCCGTCATCCGGCAGCGTCTCCGCGAAACGACGGAAGGCGGCGTGGACGGCGTCGGCGCTTCCGTAGTGGTCGAGGTGGTCCGCTTCCGCGTTGGTGACGACGGCGATCCGGGGTGCGTAGTTCAGGAAGGAGCCATCGGACTCGTCCGCTTCCGCAACGAAGATGTCCCCGCCTGTCCATTCGGCATTGACGCCGAGGGCTGCGACGTCGCCGCCGATGGCGAATGAGGGGTTGCGCCCGGCTTCGCGCAGCAGGACGGTGATCATCGCCGTCGTCGTGGTCTTGCCGTGCGTTCCGGCGACGGCGACGGCCTGCTGTCCGGTCATCGCCGCGGCGAGTGCTTGCGACCGGTGCAGGATGGGCAGCCCGCGGCGCCGCGCCTCGACCAGTTCCGGGTTCGTCTCGCGGATGGCCGAGGAGACGACGACGGTCCCGGCACCGGAGACGGCAGCAGCCTCGTGCCCTACATGGACATCGGCCCCGAGCGCAGCCAGGGCGCGAAGGCCCTTCGACTCGGCGGCATCGGATCCGGACACTGTCAGTCCCTGTCCGATGAGCACGCGCGCGACGGCCGACATGCCTGCACCTCCCAGTCCGATGAAGTGCACGGGTTCGCGCAGTCCGGCCGCGACGGCCGGCGCTGTGGTGATCGTTGTAATGGTGTTGCCTTTCGTCGTCTCCACTGCAGGGCGCTCCCCTGGTGCGTCGACAGCCCCGGCCGCAGCTGCGTCGTCGGTGCTCATCGCGTCCCTCCGGCCGCGGCCAGGACGAGCTCGGCCATGCGCCGATCGGCGTCCCGCACGCCCTGTGCGTAGGATGCCGAGGACATCGCGTCGAGCCGGGCGGTGTCCGTCACCAGCGTCAGGATGTTCTCGCGGATCCATTCCGGCGTGAAAGCCTCGTCCTCGACCAGGACGGCCCCGCCGGCAGCGACCAGCCCTGCGGCGTTCAGCCGCTGCTCGCCGTTGCCGTGGGGCAGCGGCACGAGCACTGCCGGAAGGCCCACCGCACTGATCTCGCTCACCGTTGCTGCGCCGGCTCGGGCGATGAGCAGGTCGGCGGCGGCGTAGACGCTCTCCATGCCGTCGACGAACTCGACCTGGTGGTATCCGGGCACCGCAAGCGGGGCGCCGTCATTCCCGAGCACCTGCTTGCCCCGTCCCGTGATGTGGAGTACCTGGATGCCGGCGGCGGTGAGCTCCGGGACCGCAGAGGCGAGCGACCGGTTGAGGCTCACCGCACCGGAGGATCCGCCGGTCACGATGAGGGTGGCCCGGTCCGGATCGAGCCCGAGCGAGGCACGGGCACTCCTGCGGTTCGCTCTCCGGTCGAGGTCGGCGATGCTCCTGCGCATGGGCATGCCGACCAGCACGGCGTCCCGGAGCCCTGTCCCCTCGAAGGCGACGGCCACCCGCGCAGCGAGACGGGCACCCACCCTGTTGGCGATACCGGGGCGGGCATTCGCCTCATGGATGACGACGGGCACGCGCAGCGTCCACGCCGCGAGGTAGACAGGTGTCGATACGTAGCCGCCCACGCCGACGACGACGTCGGCTGCGGCATCCGCCACGATCGCCCTCGTCTGGCGGACGGCCCGGACGAGGCGCACCGGAAGCTTGACGAGGTCGATGGACGGGCGCCGCGGCATCGGCACGCGGTCGATGGTCCGCAGGTCGAAGCCCGCGGCGGGAACGAGCCGCGTCTCCATACCGGCCTCGGTTCCGACGGCGGTGATCCGGGCGCGCGGCTGCCGCTCGACGACTGCTCCGGCGATTGCGAGCAGGGGGCTGATGTGGCCGGCCGTTCCGCCGCCGGCCAGGAGGACCGACACCGTGCGCTCAGGGGTGGGGGGCTGTGTCATGAAAGTGCGTGATCTCTTTCGGAGGTGGTTGCTGGTGAGGACGTTGAGGAGGTGCCCGGCGCCGGGAGCGGAGGGTGAGGTGTCTTCCTTGCGAAGGACAGCAGGACGCCCACGGCGGCGAGCGTGAAGGTCAGTGCGGAGCCTCCGTAGGAGATGAAGGGCAGCGGCACGCCGATCACGGGGAGCAGGCCCGTGACCATCCCGATGTTCACGAAGGCCTGACCGATCAGCCAGACGAGGATCGAGCCCATGAGGATCCGCACGAACGGATCGGTGTAGCGCAGGGCGACCCGGATGGTCGCGACGGCGAGGATGCCGAACAGGACCACGACGACGAGGGTTCCGATGAGCCCGAACTCCTCGCCGATGATGGCGAAGATGAAGTCGTTGTGGGCTTCCGGGATCCAGTTCCATTTCTGCCGGCTCTGCCCGATCCCTACTCCGAACCAGCCGCCCGACGCCATGGCGAACAGCCCGTTGTCGGACTGCAGGCAGAGGTCCGCCCCGTCGTCGCAGTTCAGTCGCAGCCAGGCGCTGATGCGACCACCCCGGTTGGAGCTCGTGGCCACCATCAGGAGGGAACCGGCTACTGCTGCCGCGCCTGCGAGGGTGAACAGCTTGAGCGGCGCTCCGGCGAAGAACAACGCGGCACCGGCGATCATCATGAGCACGAGCCCCGTGCCGAGGTCTCCGCCGATCAGCACGAGCCCGATCGGCAGCCCGCCGAAGGGCAACGCCGGGATCATCGCGTGTTTCCAGTCCCGGATCAACGCTTTCTTCCGCTCGAGCACGGCCGCGAACCACAGGGCAAGGGCGAGCTTCGTCGGTTCGGACGGCTGGAACGTCTGGCTACCGATCCTGATCCAGTTCTTGTTGCCGTTGACCTCGATCCCGATGACGAGGACGAGGATCAGCAGCACGACGGCGATGGCCAGGCTGGGCCACGCGAGGAACTTGTAGGACCGGGGACCCAGCCGCGACAGCACGAGCATCAGGACGAGGCCTGCACCGGCCCAGACGGCCTGCTTCAGGAAGAGGTCGAAGGTGTCCTTCCCGTCCGAGATCGCCTCGACCGACGAGGCCGAGAGCACCATCATGAGCCCGATGGCGGTCAGCGCGAGGGCAGAGCCGAGGATCAGGTAGTAGCTGGACCCGGAAGGGGCGTGGGCAGAGCCCTCGAGGAAGACCCAGGCGCGGCGCAGGCGTCCTCGGATCCCCTTGGCCGGTTGTCCGCCTGCGCCCGCACCACGTTCCGCGGCCGGGTCCGCCAGTGCTGCGGATTGCTTGGCGCGGCCCTTGGCAGGGCCCGCCGTAGCCTGCGCGGGGACCCCTGGCGAGGTGGCCTGCCGCACCCCTTCCTTGGCCCGGACTGGCCGGACGGAGGGCTTGCGTCCTCCCGGACGGGTCGGCGTGGCCACCATCAAGACTCCTTCGCGGTTGTCCCCTGTCCGCCACGTGCATGGACGGCCGCCATGAAGGCGGCTCCCCGGTGCGCATAGGAGGAGAACTGATCCATCGATGCAGCGGCCGGCGCCATCAACACCGTGTCGCCGTCCTGCGCGAGGCGCGCTGCTTCGGTGACGGCCCACTGCATCAGGGTGGCGCCGGTCACCGGGTCGGGGGACCCGCCGTCGTACCCCTGTCCAGTGTGAAGGCTCGGGTGGAGGGAGACGGGAACGTCGGGAGCGTGTCGGCTCAGAGCACTCTCGAGCGGCGCCGGATCCGCACCGAGGAGGACGACCGCCCGGAGCCGCTTGGCGTGTTCCCGCACGAGGTCGTCGTAGGAGACGCCCTTGGACAGGCCTCCCGCGATCCAGACCACGGACTGGAACGAGGCCAGGGAGGCCGAGGCGGCGTGGGGGTTGGTGGCCTTCGAATCGTTGATCCAGAGCACTCCGTGCTCATTGGCGACCACCTGGATACGGTGCTCGCCCGGCTGGTAGGCCCGGATGCCGTCGCGAACCGCCGAGGTCGGGAGTCCGGCAGCGCGCACAAGCGCCGCAGCGGCCAGTGCGTTGGCCACCAGGTGCCGCGGCACGACGTCGCCCAACTCGCTGATCGACGCCAGCTCGGCGGCCGAGTCCTTGCGCTGCTCGATGAACGCACGGTCCACCAGCAGATCCTCGACGACACCCATCATGCTGATCGAGGGCATTCCCGTCGTGAATCCGACGGCCCTGCACCCCTCGATGACGTCGGCATCCTCGACCATCGTCTCCGTCTCGCGCTGTTCGACGTTGTAGATGCAGGCGATCCTCGTCCGGTCGTAGATCGATGCCTTCGCCGCGCGGTAGGCCTCGTAGCTGCCGTGCCAGTCGACGTGGTCCTCGGCGATGTTGAGGCAGACGCTCGCGAGCGGGGACACCGAGTGCGCCCAGTGGAGCTGGAAGCTGGACAGTTCTACCGCGAGGAACTCGTACCCCTGCGGGTCCCGGATCACGTCGAGGATCGGCGTGCCGACATTGCCTGCCGCGATCGCGCGCTTCCCGCCGGCAAGGAGCATCGACTCCGTCAGGCCGACGGTCGTGGTCTTGCCATTGGTCCCGGTGATCGTCAGCCACTCGGCGGTCCGACGGCCCTCACGGATGCGGACACGCCAGGCCAGTTCGACGTCGCCCCAGATGGGCACGCCCGCACGCGCCGCGTCGGCGAGCAGCGACTGGGTGGGCCGCCACCCGGGCGAGGTCACCACGAGGTCGGCCGGCTGACCGTCGACGAGCGGCAGTTCGACGGTGTGCTCGGCACCGAGCAGCACCGCGCGGGCACCGACGATGCGCAGCGTGTCTGCCTTGGCTTCGTTCTCCGCGGTCGCTCCGCCGTCGACGACGACCACCACGGCACCGAGTTCGATCAGGGTGTCCGCGGCGGAGAAGCCCGACGCTCCGATGCCCGCGACGACGACCTTGAGGCCCGCCCAGTCGGCGTCCCACGTGGTAAGGCCCTTCAGCCGCGGGGTCTCCCAGCTCACGGCGACGCCGGCAGCCACGTCAGAGGTCGCGTCCGTTCCGCTCATCCCACAACCCATTCCGCGTAGAAGATCCCGAGTGCCGTCGCCACGAACAGTCCGGCGAGGATCCAGAACCGGACGACCACCGTGACCTCCTGCCAGCCCTTGAGCTCGAAGTGGTGCTGCAACGGAGCCATCTTGAAGACGCGCTTGCCGCCCGACAACTTGAAGTAGCCCACCTGGATGATGACGGACAGCGTGATCATGACGAACAGGCCCGCCAGGATCACGAGGAGGAGTTCGGTCCGGGAGAGGATGGCGAAACCGGCGATCGCCCCGCCGATGGCGAGGGAACCCGTGTCACCCATGAAGATCTTCGCCGGCGACGTGTTCCACCACAGGAAGCCCACCAGCGCACCGCACATCGCCCCTGCGATGAGCGCAAGGTCCAGAGGATCGCGGACCTCGTAGCAGACACTTCCGGCACCGGGTGAACCACAGCTCTGGTTGCTCTGCCAGATCCCGATGAGCATGTAGGCGCCGAACACGAGGATGGATGCGCCCGCGGCGAGACCGTCGAGTCCGTCGGCGAGGTTCACGCCGTTGCTCGCTCCCGTGATGATCAGGTTGGACCAGATGACGAAGAGGATGGCACCGACGACCGTGCCCGCGAAGGCGAGGTCGAGCGGGGTGTCCCGGATGAAGGAGATCGCGGTGGACGCCGGGGTCCTGCCCTGCTCGTTCGGGAACATCAGCGCGAGGACCCCGAAGGTCACGCCGACAGCAGACTGCCCGATGATCTTGGCGGGCGCACTCAGGCCGAGGCTGCGCTGCTTCGAGATCTTGATGTAGTCGTCGGCGAAGCCGACCAAACCCATGCCGGCGGCCAGGAACAGCAGCAGCAGGCCGGAGGCGGTGGGGCCTCCGACCGGGGAACCGACCGCCACCATCAGCAGGTGCGTCAGGAAGTAGGCCAGCAGGACCGACGCGACGATCACGGCTCCACCCATCGTCGGCGTACCACGCTTGGTGTGGTGCGCAGTCGGACCGTCGTCCCGGATGAACTGGCCGTAGCTCTTGCGCACCAGGAGCCTGATGAACAGTGGCGTGCCCACGAAGGCGAAGATGAGCGCTGAGGCCGATCCTATGAGGAGTGCTATCACGGCTGCTGGGCCTTTCCGGAAGCGCCAGCTTCATGGGAGCGGTGGGGTTGGTTGGTGGAGGTCGCGGCTGCCGGCACGGCCTGGGCGATCCGGTCGCCCAGGAAGCGCAATCCGGCTCCGTTGGAGGACTTGAAGAGCACGAGGTCCCCCGGTTCCATCTCGGCGGTGAGCAGACGCTCCGCCGCTGCGACGTCATCGACATGGACGGCCTCGCTGCCCCAGGAGCCCTCGAGCACGGCGCCGTTGTACAGCGCACGCGTGTTCGGCCCCACGCACACGAGCTTCGAGATGTTGAGCCGCACGACGACTCTCCCGAGGAGGTCGTGCTCCTCGATGGACCGGTCCCCCAGCTCCAGCATCTCCCCCAGGACCGCCCAGGTACGCCGCCGGCCGCGACCGAGTTCCGCGAGTGTGCGGAGTGCCGCCCGCATGGATTCGGGATTGGCGTTGTAGGCGTCGTTGATGACCGTGACGCCGTCGGCGCGCTCGGTCCGCTCCATGCGCCAGCGGCTCGCGGCCGCCTGGCTCCGCAGCCCCGCGACGATGAGCTCCGGGGGGCAACCGACCTCGTAGGCCGCCGTTGCCGCCGCGAGCAGGTTCGCGGTGTGGTGCAGGCCGAGCAGCGGCGAGACGACGTCGTGCTCGCTGCCGTCGGGAAAGACCAGCGTGAAGGACGGATTGCCCTCCGGGGTCGTCGTGCTGTTGCGTGCGCGCACGACGTGCCCGGTCGCTGAGAAGTCCTCGGACGACGTGAAGAACACCGTTGTCGCGCGGGTGCGCTCCTGCATGGCGAGCACCCGTTCGTCATCGGCGTTGATGATCGCGGTCCCGGACGGGCCGAGCGCCTCGAACAGTTCGCCCTTCGCCCGGGCGATGTTCTCGACGCCTCCGAATTCCCCTGCATGGGCCGATCCCACGCCGAGTACCACGCCGACGTCCGGCTGCACGAGCGAGGCGAGGTATGCGATGTGGCCGGGCTTCGTCGCGCCCATCTCGATCACGAGGTACCGCGTGTCCCATCCCGCCTCGAAAACGGTCAGCGGGACGCCGACCTCTCCGTTGTAGGAACCGCGCGGGGCGACGGTCGGAGCGTCGGCGGCGAGGATACCCGCCAGCAGGTCCTTGGTGGTGGTCTTGCCTGCCGACCCCGTGATGCCGATGACCGTGAGGTCGCCGTGCGCACGCAGCCGTCGCACGGCTTCGGCGGCGAGCTGACCCATCGCGAGGACGGCATCGGCCACGATGACGGCGGGGAACGGACCGTCCGGACCGGCCACCGCGCGCTGCGCCAGGGCCAGGACGGCACCGCACTCGAACGCCGATGCGATGAACAGGTGTCCGTCCGACTCCTCGCCGGGCTTTGCGACGAACAGGGATCCGGGCACGCATTCGCGCGAATCGGTTGCTGCGGAGGTGACGGTGATGGCGGGACCGGTGGGGTCTGTACCGGTCAGGACACCCCCTGTGAGTGCCGCGATCTCGGCTGCGGTGAATTCAATCATGACGGTTCAGGACTCTATCCCGGAGGTGGAAAGCCCAGAGAATCCGTGCCTTGTCAACGCGGTGCGCAGTTCCACGCGGTCGTCCAGGGACAGATTGACGCCCTTCACCTCCTGCCACACTTCGTGGCCGCGGCCCGCGATCACGATGGTGTCGGAAGGGGTCGCCAGCGCCACCGCACGATCGATCGCATCGGCGCGGGGGAACACCTCCAGCACCTGGCACGAGAGCCCCTCGTTCCGCACGGCGTCCCTGGCCCCCGCCAGCACGGCACTGCGGATGACGGCCTCGTCCTCATCGTGCGGGTCGTCGTCGGTCACGATGAGGATGTCCGAAAGCCGGGCTCCCACGGCCCCCATCACGGGGCGCTTGGACTCGTCACGCTGCCCGGTGGCCCCGAAGACGGCGATGACGCGTCCGGTGGGACGGCGGACCGAGGACAACGTGCGCTCCAGCGCGTCGGGGTTGTGCGCGAAGTCGACGATGGAGGCGGGCTCCTCGCCGATGAGCTGCATCCGGCCCGGTACCTCGGTGGTGAAGGGATCGTGCGCGTCGAGGGCACGCTGAATGTCCTCCAGGGCGACGCCTGATGCGAGGACCATGATCGTCGCGAGCGCCGCGTTCGAGATGTTGAAGGTTCCCGGCAGTCCGGTACGGACCCGGAGCCGCTCGCCCGAGCGGTTCTCCAGCACGAAGGCATGACCCAGCCCGCTCGGCTCGACCGAGGCCACCACCCAGTCGGCGTCGACGGTGCCGCCGTCTCGCGAGCGGTCGGTGCGAAGCGTCAGCACGGGGACGTCCGCCGTCTCGGCGAGCTTCCGCCCCCACGCATCGTCGACCAGCACGACCGCACTCCCGCACCGCTCGTGCGTGAACAGTGAAGCCTTGACCGCGAAGTAGTCCTCCATCGTCCCGTGGAGGTCGAGGTGGTCCTGCGTCAGGTTCGTGAAGCCCGCGACGTCGAAGCGCACTCCGTCCACGCGACCGAACTCGAGGGCGTGGGAGGAGACCTCCATCGATGCCGCGTCGAGCCCGCGCTCTCCCATCAGGGCGAGCAGGGAGTGGACCTGCGGGGACTCCGGCGTGGTCAGCAGACTGGGGATCGCTTTCTCGCCCGCGCGGATCTCGATCGTGCCGATCAGTCCGGTGGTCCTGCCGAGCGCTTCGAGCAGCGCGTTGAGGAAGTAGGTGGACGTGGTCTTCCCGTTCGTCCCAGTGATGCCGAAGAGCGTCGGCGCGGAGCCCTGCTGCCGGCTCTGGAAGACCTCGCGCGCGAGGGGCCCGACGGCGCGCCGCGGATCGGGTACGACGACGACCGGAGGCAGGTCGATGCCGGCGGCAGCGGCCGAGCGAGCCGCGATGGCTGCTCCTGCCTCATCCGTCATGATCGCCGATGCACCGCTGAGGACGGCCTGCGCTGCGAACTCGGCGCCGTGGCGCGACGCTCCCGGAAGGGCCGCGTAGACATCTCCCGGAAGGACGGACCGGGAGTCGAGCGTGACGCCGCTGACGGTTGGCAGCGAGCCGGCGTCAGGTGTGCCTGCGAGGGGACCGAGGACCGCCAAAGCGGTCGAGAGGCTGATAGGGCGCGGAACTCGCGGCCGCATCAGGGAAGCGGTGCTCCCCCGGGGAGTGTTCGATTGCACGGTGCTGTGTCCTCCGGGTCAGAATTCGACCGGGTAGATGTCCGGTTGCGTTGTCGATGCCGGGACGTTCCTGGAGTTGAGGACCTGCTTCATGACCTTCTGGAAGGACTCGCCCGGGATGAGGTAGTACAGGTCGCCCTGGGGCTTCTGGAGCGTGATGACGACGACGTACTGGGGATCCTCGATCGGCGCGATGCCGGCATAGGAGAGAGTGTAGCCGTCGTAACCGCCGGTCGCGCTCGGCGCCTCGGCCGTGCCGGTCTTCGACCCCACCCGGTACTGCTCCAGTTCGCCCGACTTCCCGGAGCCCTCCTCCGTCACCGTCTCGAGCATCTTGCGCATCGTGAGGGCTGTCTCCTCGGAGACGACCCTCGTGCCCTCGTCCTCGGGCACGACGTGTTCGGTACCGTCCGGGTCGATGTACGCGTCGATCAGCCGTGGCTGCAGCCGAACGCCGTCGTTGGCGAGGGTCTGGTACACCATCGCGGTGTGCAGGGCGGTCTGCGTCATGCCCTGACCGAAGAGGACGGTGTACTGCTGCCGGTCGTCCCAGTTGTCGGGGGTCGTGAGGAGGCCCTGGTTCTCCTCGTTGAGTCCGGTTCCGAGAGGCTCGCCGATCCCGAACTTCTTCAGCCAGTCGTAACGCTCCTGCTTCGTCAGCTTCTCGCCGATCTGCACCGTCCCGGTGTTCATGGACTTGGCCAGGATGCCGGCGGTCGTGCGCTTCTCCGTGCCGTGCTCGAAGGCATCCTTGAACGTCTGGGCGCCGACCGTGTACCGGTTCTCGAGGGTGAATTGCGAGGTGGGTTCGATCAGCCCCCCTTCCAGCGCCGCCGCCATGGTGATCACCTTCGTCGTCGAGCCAGGCTCGAAGGAGGCGCTCACCGAGTTGGGCGTGCGCTTCTCCGGCGGGGTCGCACCCGGATCATTCGGGTCAGGGGTCGTCGATTCGGCCATCGCCCGGATCGCGCCGGTCTTCGCCTCGACGACGACGATGTTGCCCCACTCTGCGTTGTAGTCCTCGACCTGCGAGGCGATGGTCTGCTGGGCGAACCACTGCAGGTCCTGGTCGATCGTGAGCCTGACGTCCTGGCCGTCGACGGCGGGATCGTCCTCGTTCGTGGCGTAGGGGATGCGGATGCCGTCTCCGCCGATCTCGAACGTCCGGCTGCCAGGGGTGCCTTCCAGGGCGTCGTTGAGCGAGTACTCGAGGCCCTCCTGCGGCTTGCCGTTCTCGGACACGAAGCCGATGATCGACCCGGCGACGGGACCCGCGGGATAGGTCCGTACGCTCGTCTTGTCGGCGTAGACGCCCGGTATGCCGACCGCGAGAGCCCGGTTCTTGACCTCCGGCGTCACCGATCTCGCGACGTAGTTGAAGGGCATGTCCCCCATGATCGAGGCCCTCAGCGTCTCCGCGTCGATGCCGAGGACCGCCGACAGCTCGTAGACACCCTGGTCGATGGGGACGCCGGTCTCGCGCTGGTCGGAATCGGGGATGGTCCTGGTGAAATCGTCCACGGCGCTCAGACGCTGGTCGACGACGATGTCGTAGCGTTCCACGCTGCGGGCGAAGTACTTGCCGTTCATGTCGACGATCGACCCGCGGATGGGCTGCACCGCGGTATTGGTGAGCCGCTTCGACAAGCCGGTCTGCGCCATCCCGTTCAGGTCGAGTGCCTGCAACTGGAACAGCCGCACTCCCAGCACCAGGAGCAGCACGAGGACGAAGGCGAGCCCCACGCGGAGCCGCGTCGACCCGAGGGCCAGTCGGAGGCTGTCCGGGCTACCGGTGCGTGCAGGGGTCACGAGCAATCCTTGTCGGTCGGTACGTGCAGTGCGGGGAGCGGCGGACGCGGACCCCGCTACCGGTCGGAGCCGAGCTGCAGGGGCGCCGGAATGGTTCCGGGGATATCGCTGCCGTCGTAGCTCTCGACGGCCGGGAGGTCACCGGCTGTGGCAGCACCCTCCACCGGTTCGATCGCCTGGACCGGCGCGGGCTCCTCAGCGACAGGATCGGACGGCGCCTCCACCACCGGCGGAGCCGGCTGCACGGCGAGGTTCGGCGCGGCGATCAGCACCTCCGGCTCGGGGCCTTCCTTCGCGGGTTCGGGAGTGCCCGTCACCTTCTTCGAATCTAACTCAACCGTTCCGAAGGTCGGGGAGGAAACCATGCCGAGTTCCGTCGCTGCCGCCGCCAGGTTCTGGGGCGTCTCCCTGCTCTCGATCTCGAGGACCAGCGCCTCGTTCTGCTGACTCAGCGCGACCTGCTGGTTCCGGAGCTGCACGAGGTCGTACTGCGTGCCGGAGACGGAGATGTTGAGCATGAGGACGGCGGTCAGGGCCGCACCCAGCACGAGCAGGCTGAACACCGCGAAGGGCACCCTCCGGCGTGCAGGTGGGGCCGGGACGACCGACAGGGGTGTCCGCGGCTTCTGGGCGACGTCCGGCGCTCCCCCGCTGAGCCTGCCGCGAGCGACGGCGAGAGCGCCGTTGTCGGAGTAGGCGGCAGCGGTGTGTGGCTTCTCAACAGTCAATGCCTGGCTCATCTGCTGTTCCTGTCGACTGGTCCTGCTTTGATTCGTTCCACGGCCCGGAGTTTGGCCGAAGCCGCCCGGGGGTTCTCCCCGATTTCGGCCTCAGTAGGTGCCTCGGTGCCGCGGGTCAGCGAACGGAGGTAGGCCTTGTGCTGCTCGAGTTCCACGGGGAAACCGACGGGCGCCGACGATTTCGCACCGGCGGAGAAGGCGCTCTTGACGATGCGGTCCTCGAGCGAGTGGTAGGACATGGCGACGATGCGCCCACCGGTCAGGATCGCATCCACGGCTGCGGGTATCGCGCGCTCGAGGACGGACAATTCCTCGTTGACCTCGATGCGCAGAGCCTGGAAGGTGCGCTTCGCCGGGTGACCCCCGGTGCGCGCGGCGGATGCGGGCACCACCGCTCGGATCACCTCGACGAGCTGCGACGTCGTCCGGAACGGTTCTGCTGCCCGGGCCTGGACGATGGCCGTCGCGATCCGCCCGGCGAACCTCTCCTCGCCCCAGGAACGGATGATGCGCAACAGGTCCTCGGCGGAGTAGGTATTGACGACCTCGGCCGCCGTGATGCCCCTGCTGGTATCCATCCGCATATCGAGCGGCGCATCGTAGGAGTAGGCGAAACCCCGGTCGCGCTCGTCCAACTGCAGGGAGGAGACGCCCAGGTCGAACAGGACGCCGTCCACTCCGTCGATCCCGAGGTCGGCCAGGACCTCGGGCAGTTCGTCGTAGACGGCGTGCACGAGGTCGGTGCGGTCGGCAAAGGGCTCGAGCCGCTCCCCGGCGAGGTCGAGCGCTTCGGTGTCGCGATCGATGCCGACGAGGTGGGCGGTCGGGAAGCGCTGGAGCATCGCCTCCGAGTGCCCGCCCATGCCCAGGGTGGCGTCGACGACGACGGGGCGGCGTCCGGCCGCTTCGGCGGAGGCGACCGAGGGAGCGATGAGGGAGACGCAACGGTCGCGGAGGACGGGTATGTGTCGCTCGCCCGTCGGCCGGTCACCGCTCATGCGTCCTCTCCTTCCTGCAGCTGTTCGTCCATCGTCTCGGTGTGGTCTGCAGGCTGCCGGAAGGAGGCGCCGCCCTCTTGAATCAGACCCCCATCCGGCCGGATAGTCGTCGCCTGGCTCCGGGGAAGTGAAGCCAGGTGGCGATCCATGTCCGGCGGCTGGAGATCTCATCCAAGGGATGGTGCCGTCCGCGTTGTGATTGCTGCGTCCTGGTCCTGCTGGTGCTGCCTGTCCTGCTGGTGCTGCCTGTCCTGCTGCTCGGATCAGATGATGCCCGGGAAGGCATCCTCATCCGTTTCGGAGAAGGCGGTCTCCTTCTCCGAGAGGTAGGACTCCCAAGCCTCCGCCGCCCAGATCTCCGCTCGACTTCCTGCGCCGATGACCGCGAGGTCCCGGTCCAGTCCGGCGTACGTCCTGAGTGCAGCTGGGATGGTGATCCTGCCCTGCTTGTCCGGCACCTCGTCCGAGGCCCCCGACAGGAAGATGCGGTTGTAGTCCCTCGCCTGGCGTGACGAGATGGGCGCCGCCCGCATCTGCTCGTGAACCCTTTCGAACTCACTCATGCTGAAGACGTAGATGCACCGCTCCTGGCCCCTCGTGAGGACCAGCCCTTCGCTCAGTTCCTCCCGGAACTTCGCAGGAAGGATGAGCCTGCCTTTCTCGTCGAGGCGCGGGGTGTGAGTTCCGAGGAACATCCCTGACCGCCTGTTCTGAGTCCGCCAAGCCCAGCTCGTTGCCGTCTTGCTCTTATGTCCCCCACTTTACTCCACAACTCTCCACCGTCAATGCTTGCGGGGCGTGGCGCGCCCCTCGTGCTCCCTTGGGAGGAGAAAGCGGCCCGTGAGAATCTGCAGATTCCGGGGTCCGCTTCGATGGGGGAGGGAAGTGGAGGACAAGTGGAGGGAAAACGGCACACCAGAGCTCGAAGCAGTTGTTCCAGGCTTTAAATGGAGAAGAACCCGCCGTGGCGGGTTCTTCTCCATCGTGACGATCTCTTCGGTTACTGCGACCCGAGGATCAGATGCTGCCGCACGGGCAGCTCCTGCTACGTCTGGTCGCGCTTCCGCTCATCCCATTTGTCCTCGAGGCTCGACATGAAGCCGCTCTTGCCGCCCGAGGTCGCCTTCGTGGGCCTCCCGAGTGGCTGACCCGCTTCAACCTGCTTCGACTTCGTCGTCGCGAAGTAGACGCCGCCACCCATGATCAGGAATCCCGCTACCCCGATGAAGATGTTCTGGTACACGATGCCGGCAAGCAGGACGAGGATGCCGGCGATCGTGATGAGGGACCCGATGACCAGGCGCCTGGTCGACATAGACCTGCGAGTATCGGAAGCCATCGAGTGCGCGAACTTCGGATCGTCGGCGTGCAACTGCTGTTCAAGCTGATCAAGCAGCCTCTGCTCGTGTTCCGAGAGTGCCATGACCGCCTCCTTGATGTCGGTACCAACGTTCCTGCATCCAACTAACGTCCCGGACGCGGACCGGGTTCCCGGCGGAGGGATCGACGGCCTCGGGTTCCGGAAAGTGGATTGTGCGTGTCGGACGGCAGCTGGACTACCTGATCCAAGACTAGTTTGCTACGGGGTGGGTGCAAAGTCACAATGCGGTGTTGATCGGGTGTGAGGGCGGTGCTATCTGCCCGTGATTCCCGCTCAGTCACGCGGTTTTCGCGACTGGACGGCAGGGGGACGCAGCCGCGCTCCTGGCACGTCCCGCTTCCCGGCCCAAAGCCGCGCCGGCTGCTCTCCCTCCAGCTGCTCGTCCTGTCCATCACGTGGTCCGTCCGTCGAGTTCGCTCGCCCCCTCGGAATGAGCAGACCCGCCGGCACGACACCGGCGTCACCGAATTTGCGGTTCACGTCGTCCAGCGCGCGCTCCGCTATCCTCCAGTTGTCGTCCCGGCGATCGATCGTCAGCTGTGTGGACCCGTCTCCGCCCGGCTCGAGCGATTCGGCGCGCAGACCGATCAACCGGACGGCCATCGGCCGGTCCCCCAGCGCTGCGAGCAGCGCGGTGGCGGCACTGTAGAGGGCGTGAGCGCTGTCCACCGGCTCGTCCAGCTTCCGGGACCGCGTGAGAGTCGAGAAGTCGGCATAGCGGAGCTTCAGGGCTACTCCCCCGGCACGGTAGCCGGAGGACCGCAGCCGCGTGGCGGTCCTGTGCGCGAGCCTCAGGAGTTCCCTGCGCAAGACGTCCGTATCGTCCACATCGCTCGAGAAGGTCTCTTCCGCACCGATGCTCTTCTCGGGCCTGGAGACCACCACGCGCCTCGGGTCCCGGCCCCAGGCGAGGTGGTGTACGTGCTCCCCCGACGCTCCCAGCAGGCTCCGGAGGGTCGAGAGCGGCGTACGGGCGACATCCTCGACGGTCCGGATGCCGATGCGGGCCAGGACTTCCTGGGTCTTCGCTCCGACGCCCCACAGCGCGGACACCGGCAGGGTATGGAGGTAGGCGACCGTCTGGTCGCCCGGGATGAGCAGGAGGCCGTCGGGCTTCGCCCTGGTCGACGCGATCTTCGCGACGAACTTGGTGCTGGCGGCCCCGACACTGGCCGTGATGCCGAGAGTGGAGCTGATCTCTGCACGGACCTGTTCGCCGATCTCGCGGGGGCCGCCGAGCCTGCGCATCGAGCCGGCGACGTCGAGGAAGGCCTCATCGACGCTCAGCTGCTCAACGTCGGGCGTGACGGAGCGGAAGATACCCATCACCCGGGCGGAGACCTCGGCGTAGCGCCGCTGGTGAGGAGGAAGGATCACGGCCGTCGGGCACTGACGCATCGCCACCGACATGGGCATCGCTGAGCGGACTCCGAACCGGCGAGCCTCATAGGAGGCCGAGAGTACGACGGACCGTCCGGACGGTGAGCCGACGATCACCGGGACACCGTGGAGGTGAGGATGATCCAGCAGTTCGACGGAGACGAAAAAGGCATCCATGTCGATATGCAGGATGTGGCACTCCGCATGCTCAATCGCCGTCGGGCGCTCGTCCTTTGACACGCAGTCATCGTACGCAGTGCCACTGACACGCGGGCGCGGCGTCCGGCGGAAGGGCGGGCAGAGGGCGCACCGCCCTCCGGATAGAGTGGGATCACCACGACCAGCCGAGCTGCCCGGGAGACCCATGCTGTCCGCACCCGCCACCCCCGACCAGGGCGGCTCCACTCCCGAGACCATAGCGGCGGAGCAGGACGTGTTCCGGGCCGCACTCACGAGCAGCATCGACGACTTCCTCACGAACCAGCGGGATGTCCTCGCAGCCATCTCCGTCGAGTCGCTTCCCCTGATCACGAGCATCGCGGCCCTGACGAGCGGGGGCAAGCGGATGCGCGCCCTCCTGTGCTATTGGGGGTGGCGGGCGGCCGGCGGCTCACCAGCAGCACCTGCTCCCGTGATGGCGGGGACGGCCCTCGAGTTCTTCCAGGCGGCTGCCCTGATCCATGACGACATCATCGACCGTTCGGATACGCGGCGAGGACGCCCCAGTGTCCATCGGGAGTTCACGACACAGCACGCCGACGCGGGCTGGCACCTCGACCCCGAGCGCTTCGGCGTCTCGGCGGCGATCCTGGCGGGCGACCTCTGCCTCGCGTTCAGCGAGGAACTGTTCACTGCGTCTTGCTCCGGTACGGGTGGCAGTGCGGCGAGGACGATCTTCAACCGCATGCGGACGGAGGTCATGGCGGGCCAGTACCTCGATCTCCTGGAGGAGGCTGTCGGCCCTGATCAGGCACCGGCGGTGGCTGAACAGCGCGCCCTGAACATCCTGCGCTTCAAGTCGGCGAAGTACTCGATGGAACGTCCACTCATGCTCGGCGGTGCTCTGGCAGGTGCGGACGGCGCCCTGCTCGCGGCCTACTCGGCCTTTGCGCTGCCCCTCGGGGAGGCGTTCCAGCTGCGCGACGACGTCCTGGGCGTGTTCGGCGATCCCGAGGTCACGGGGAAACCGGCGGGCGACGACCTCCGCGAGGGCAAGCGGACCTTCCTCATCGCGCGCGCCACCGGCGCGAGCGACGATCGGGCCTGTGCCGAGATCAATGCGATGCTGGGCGACACGGACATGGACGCCGGCGCTGTCGAGAGGCTGCGGTCGCTCATCACGGCCAGCGGCGCGCTGGCCCACACTGAACAGCTCATCGAGGAGAAGTCCGGGGAGGCGTTCGCCGCGCTGTCCACGCTGCCGGTCGATCCGGTCTCACGTCAGGCTCTGCAACTGCTCGCCGAGGCGGCCGTCACCCGCACGGCCTGACCGGACCACGCCGTCACCAGCACGGCCCGACGGAGTCTTGACACGCCGGCCGGCATCAGCAAGCAGACTGGAATGGTCCCCGGTACGGCCGCTCCTCCTACAGCCCGGGACGGTACCGGCTCAGGCACGGGCCCCAACGCCGCGCGGTTCGACCTGCGCAGCTACCAGGCGGCGGCTTGTGCCCGACGACGTATCTCGGTCTTCCGCCCCGCACGGAGCGCGTCGATCGGCCGGCCGGGTAGCGACTCGTCCTCGGTGTAGAGCCACCGGATGATGTCCTCGTCGCCGTAGCCCGAGTCCGCGAGGACCACGACGGTGCCCTTCAGACTGTCGAGCACCTCACCGTCCGCGAGGAACTCGGCGGGAACGCTCCTGATCTTCCGCTCACCGACCCTGACGCTCACCAGGGACCGTTCGCTGATCAGCGAATGCACCTTGGTGATGGGCAAGCCGAGAGTGGCGGCCACTTCGGGAAGATTGAGCCAGGCGGGAACGAGTTGTTCGAGTTCAGTCACCGTCCAAGGGTGCCACGGCTTCAGCACACAACTCCACTCGCGGAAGGTGCCGCCCGACGGCCCGGATCGAAGCGATCAGCGCAGGGACTCCCGGGGCCGTAAACACCCGACGGGAGCGACACGCCGTAACCGGTCCTCCACTAATTTCGGGACCTCTTGTGCTAACGCCTTTTTCGTGTAAATTCACAGGAGTCACACAAGTAACAATATCAACAGGTGACACAAGAGCATCACAGCACCTGCATGCGCCCGGACAGGAAGAACTGCCCCGGGCACGTGCGTCCGCGCGGACTCAGCCGCCAACAGACGAGGAACGAAACATGACTGCCCAGCGTTCGAACGCACCGCTGAACGGCACCAGCAGGAGGGCACGCGGCACCGGCTCGCGTGGCCTGAATGTCGCCGTGACCACCGCCGCTCTGCCTGCGGTGATCCTCTCCTCCGTAGCCCTGGCTCAGCCTGCGTCGGCGGCTCCGGGTCAGCAGGCACCGGCTGCACGGCATCTCGGAGGGACAGTAACACCAGCCACCCAGCGTGCGGTCGTACCAGCGGCACTGGTCGCCACCCAGATCCCTGCGCAGAAGATCGCTGTCGCGACGCAGAACGTGCCGAGCGAATACACCATCAAGCCGGGCGACACGATCGGCGCGATCGCGAAGCGTTTCGGTCTCGTCACCCAGGAAGTCCTCTCGCTCAACTCTCTGGACGCGCGCACCCTCATCTTCCCAGGCCAGAAGATCAAGCTGACGGGCTCCGCTTCGCCCACAGCCGGGCCGGCTGCCCCCGCAGCTCCTTCGCCCGCGTCCGGTGCCGCCTCCTACACCGTCAGGTCGGGCGACACGCTCGGAGCCATCGCAGCCCGTCACGGCGTGGACCTGCGGGCCCTTCTCCAGTCCAACGGTCTCTCGATGACGTCCATCATCCACCCGGGCCAGAAGATCAACCTGGGCGGACCCGCTCAGACACCGGAGAAAGCTGCACCCGCACCCGCACCCGCTGCACCCGAATCCGGAGCGTCGTACACGGTCAAGCCGGGAGACACCCTCAGCGCTATCGCAGCCCGCAACGGCGTCAGCCTGCAGACCGTCCTCGCGTCGAACAACCTGTCGATGACGTCGATCATCCGACCCGGCCAGAAGCTGACGCTCGGCGCCACCGTCAGCACGCAGTCCACGCCACCGGCGACGGCGGCACCCGCCGCTCCCGCTCCCGCTCCCGCTCCCGCTCCCGCTCCCGGCAGCTACAGCGTCAAGGCGGGCGATACCCTCGGCGCCATCGCCTCACGACACGGAGTCAGCCTCGGCGATCTCCTGGCGGCGAACAACATGTCGCGAACGACCGTCATCTACCCGGGCCAGAAGCTCGCACTGCCCGGTGCCGGTTCTGCTCCCGCACCGGCAGCCGTCCCCGCACCGACCGATCTCGTTCCGTCGACTTTCCTCGGATACAGCTACCCGGACAAGGTGGTGGCGGACGCCAATGCGAACAAGGCCCTGCTCAACTCCCTGCCCGCCCCGTCGCAGGCGGAGATGAAGCAGATCGTCGCCGACACCGCGAGGTCCATGGGCGTGGACCCGAGCCTCGCCATGGCCTTCGCCTTCCAGGAGTCGAGCTTCAACCAGCGGGCCGTGTCGCCGGCGAACGCCATCGGCACGATGCAGGTCATCCCCTCGTCCGGGCAGTGGGCGGGCGACCTCGTCGGGCGCAAGCTCAACCTGATGGACCCCTACGACAACGCAACGGCAGGCGTCGCCATCATCCGGTCGCTCATCCGGACCAGCCCGTCGCTCGACGTCGCCATCGCCTCCTACTACCAGGGTCAGTACTCGGTACAGAACCGAGGCATGTTCGAGGACACCAAGCAGTACGTCGCCGCGATCAAGGCCCACCAGAACAACTTCCGGTAGGCCTGCATCGGCGGACGCCGCATCAATGGAGGGGGCGGGACCCGTGGTGGTCCCGCCCCCTCCTGCTGTGCCCGCTTAGTATCGAGAGGTGCACCAGCAACGGAAGGACCCTCTCGAGGGCGCGATCGTCGACGGACGCTATCTCGTCCATTCGCGTCTGGCCCGCGGCGGCATGTCCACTGTCTATCTGGCTACGGATCATAGGCTGGACCGCCGGGTGGCGTTGAAGGTCCTGTACCCCCACCTTGCCGAGGAGCCCGGCTTCATCGACCGCTTCGAGCAGGAGGCGAAGTCCGCGGCGCGCCTGTCCCATCCCCACGTGGTCGGTGTCCTCGACCAGGGCGTGGACGACGTCGGTGGACAGCCGGTCGCCTACCTCGTCATGGAGTTCGTCGCCGGCAGGACCCTGCGCGACGTCCTGCGCGAGCACGGCCGCCTGACCCCGCGCCACGCCCTCGTGCTGCTGGACGCCGTGGTGGAGGGTCTGGCCGCAGCCCACGAGGCCGGGTTGATCCACCGCGACGTCAAGCCCGAGAACGTCCTGCTGTCCGACAGCGGACAGGTGAAGATCGCCGATTTCGGCCTCGCCCGCGCGGTCTCTGCCGCTACCGGGACGGCGACGCTGGCCGGGACCGCCGCCTACCTCTCGCCCGAGCTGGTGCTCGGCCGCCCGGCGGAGGCCCAGAGCGACATCTATTCCACCGGCGTCATGCTGTACGAGCTCCTCACGGGACAGCAGCCCTTCACGGGCGAGACTCCCATCCAGGTGGCGTTGCAGCACGCGCAGGCCGACGTTCCGGCACCATCGGTACTGCTACCCGGACTTGCGCCCGATATCGACGAACTCGTCCAGTGGTGCACCTCGCGGGATCCGGAGGACCGGCCGGTCGACGGATCGGCACTCCTGGGCGAACTGCGCCACATCCGTACCACCCTGAGCGACGAAGACCTGGACTTCACGGCAGCTGATGCCGGCGTGCTGCCACAGCACCAGGATCACCCCACGGTCGCCGTCGTACCCCCTCCTCCCCTGGATGACGCACGGACCGAGGTGTTCAAGCGCGCAGCGTCACGGTACGACGACGGCTCGACCGCTCCGTCCGGTTGGACGGAGGTGCTGCCCGGGGATGGGAACGGCGACGACACGACGCGTGTCATCAGCGGCGATCGGCACGCGACGCGGGTGATCGGAGCGATGCCACCGAGGCCGCCGTCGCCCGCGCATCAGGGACTGCCGGACCCGAACGCCACCTCCCGGTTCGGTAGGAACGAAACCGAGCACGACCACCGGCACGGCACCTGGGACGACGACGACGCAGCCGACGATGAGCCGGGACTGCGTTCCGACGCCCGCTTCGTCGACGCTTCGGCCGATGGACCGTCCGCACGGCACGGGGGCAGCAGTGCCGCTCCACTGTCGAAGAGGCAGCAGGCACGGCAGGCGCAGCGACCGCAGAAAACCCTCCGCAGCCGCGCCGCGCATCGCTCGGTGCGCCTGCTCGTGGTCCTGCTGGTGCTCCTCGCAGCCCTCGTCGCAGGAGCGGGTTGGCTCTTCGGCGCGGGACCGGCAGGCGTGGTCTCCCTCCCCGACGTCGCCAATGTGCCGCTGGCGGAAGCACGTGCCGCCCTTAGTGAGGAGGGGCTGGCGACGCTGTCCACCGAGGAAGTGTTCAACGAGGAGGTGCTGCCAGGCCTCGTCGTCGCTACCGATCCGGGTGCCTTCTCGGAGGTGCGACGCTTCGAGCGCGTCGAACTCATCGTCTCGAAGGGCCCAGAGCTGTTCCGGGTTCCGGACCTGCTGGGTCTGACACGATTGGACGCTGACGCAGAGCTCCAGGAGGCGGGGCTCGCCGTCGGCGGCCTGCAGGAGGAGTACAGCGAGTCCGTACCGGCGGGCGACGTCATCCGCCAAACCCCGGAGCACGGGGCGGAGCGTCGCCGCCACTCCACCGTGGACCTTGTCGTGTCCCTCGGACCCGCGCCCGTCGCAGTCCCCGACGTCGTCGGGCTCACCGCGCAGGAAGCTGTCACCGCACTCTCGGATGCCGGACTCGAAGCGGTGGTGAGCGATGTCCCGGAGTACAGCCGCACCGTACCGGCGGGCGCCGTGCTCGGGCAGGACCCTTCGGGGGTCGGGGTTCCGCGCGGAACGCGTGTGACGCTGACACTGTCGCAGGGGCCGCGCATGGTCAAGGTGCCGAACGTCTTCTCGTTGCCCGAGGGCCGCGCGGTCGACGCCCTCGAGGCGGCCGGGTTCACCGTGCAGGTCGACTACACCTTCGGCAGTGCGGTGCTCGGGTTGGTAGCGGGCCAGAGCCCGTCGGGCGAGCAGCCGGAGGGTACGACCATTCGCATCACGGTCACCTAGGACGGGCTCCGGCGGAACGACCGAAGGCGGCCACCGGAGTGGCCGCCTTCAGTCGTTCTCCCTGGTCGTCGGACCTCAGCTCTTCGAGAGGGCGCCCGCGACGAGGAACGCCATCTCCAGGGACTGCATGTGGTTGAGGCGGGGATCGCACACCGATTCGTACCGCTCGACGAACGCCTCCTGGTCGATGGGATCGGCGCCGCCGAGGCATTCGGCCACGTCGTCGCCCGTCATCTCGACGTGCAGGCCGCCGGGGAACGTTCCCAGCGAGTTGTGCACCTCGAAGAAACCACGTACCTCGTCGATGACGTCGTCGAAGTTGCGGGTCTTGTACCCGTTCGGTGACGTCACGGTGTTGCCGTGCATCGGGTCCGTCACCCAGAGGACCTGGGCCCCCGAGCCGGTGACGCGCTCGACCAGCTTCGGCAACTTCTCCCGGATGTTCTGCGCGCCCATGCGGGTGATGAACGTGAGCCTGCCGGGTTCGCGGTTCGGATCGAGCTTGTCGATGAGCGCGAGGGCGTCGTCCCCCGACGTCGAGGGTCCGAGCTTGACGCCGATCGGGTTCCGCACGCGGGACAGGAAGTCCACGTGCGCGCCGTCGATGTCGCGGGTCCGCTCACCGATCCAGAGGAAGTGTGCCGACGTGTCGTACGGCAGGGACGTGCGGGAATCGATGCGGGTCAGCGCGCGCTCGTAGTCGAGGAGCAGGGCCTCATGGCTGGCGAAGAACTCGACGCGCTTCAGCGCCTCGAAATCGGCACCGCAGGCATCCATGAAGCGCACCGCACGGTCGATCTCGCGGGCGAGTGACTCGTAGCGGGAGTGCGCCGGGTTGGCCATGAAGCCCTTGTTCCAGTGATGGACGAGCCGCAGGTCCGCGAACCCTCCCTGGGTGAAGGCCCTGATCAGGTTCAGCGTCGACGCCGACGTGTGGTATGCCTTCACCATGCGTGACGCGTCGTGCCCACGGCTCTCCGGGGTGAAGTCGTAGCCGTTGACCATGTCGCCCCGGTAGGCGGGGAGTGTGACGCCGTCGCGTGTCTCGTCATTGGAAGAGCGGGGCTTGGCGAACTGGCCCGCCATCCTGCCCATCTTGATCACGGGCAGCGACGCGCCGTAGGTCAGGACGACGGCCATCTGGAGGATCGTCCGCACGCGGGCGCTGATCTTGTCGGCGGTTGCCCCGTCGAAGGTCTCGGCGCAGTCGCCGCCCTGAAGGAGGAAGGCCTTGCCCTGCGCGGCGGCGGCGAGCCGTTCACGCAGTACGTCGACCTCACCGGCGAAGACGAGTGGAGGCAGGCTCGAGAGTTCCTTGACCGACGCCGAATAGACTCCAGGGTCCTGCCACGAAGGCTGCTGGACTGCGGTCATCGAACGCCAGGCATCGAGGCCCTGGGTGGTGGACGAGGCAGGTTCCGCTGTACGCGGGAGGACGGGAGCGAGTGAATCAGTCACACCGAAATTCTACCGGTTGCGCGTCGGGCTCCCGATTCGGCCCGTCATCGCCGCTTCACAGTCCGACGGCGGTCACGCTAACCGGCGGGCGGGCCGGCGTTCCGACCGTCGTCCGTCCCCGTGGGTCCCTCCGCAGGGGCCGTGCGACCGATCTCCGTGACGGTGCCGGGGGCCGGGCCGGCGGCCTCGTTCGACATCCTCACCGCGGCCCGGCGGGTGTCCGCTCCGGGCTTCGGCGTCTTGCGCCCGGCAGCTTTCTCGGCGGCGAGGCGCTCCTTGACCGTACTGGCGTAGGCGTCGACGTACTCCTGGCCCGACAGCCGCATGAGCTCGTACATGATCTCGTCCGTGACGGACCGCTGGACGAAGCGGTCGTCTTCGAGCCCCTCGTAGCGGGAGAAGTCGAGGGGTTCGCCGATGATGATCCCGACACGCCGGATGTTCGGGATGCGCCGGCCGATGGGCTGCACCTTGTCGGTGCCGATCATCGCGACCGGGATGACAGGAACGCCCGTGGCCAGGACCAGTTTGGCGACGCCGGTCTTGCCGCGGTAGAGGCGGCCGTCGGGGCTGCGGGTTCCCTCGGGGTAGATGCCGAGGATGCCGCCTTCGTTGAGGATGTCCATGCCGGCGGACAGTGACGACGACGACGCCGCGCCACCCGAACGATCCATGGGCAACTGGTTCGACAGCCTGAAAAAGAGCGCCGTCAGGCGACCCTTGAGGCCCTTGCCCGTGAAGTACTCGGACTTGGCAAGGAAGACGACCGGCCGCGGGACGACGATCGGGAGGAAGATCGAATCGGAGAACGACAGGTGGTTGCTGACGATCACCGCCGGGCCTGACGACGGGATGTTGTCGAGCCCCTTGACCCATGGCCGGAACAGGAGGTTGAGGATCGGACCGACGATGATCCGCTTCATCACCCAATAGAACACGCTGCCAGCCTCCCTGCATGGACGGCGCGGCATGTGGCATGCCGCCCGCTTTTTCATGTGGAAGCCTACTCTAAGGACGCGGTGCCGTCGGCTGGTTCCGGCATCGGGGAGACCCGCGGCGGGCAGGGCGACTCCCGCCCGTATCCTCCCGAGGTGCGATGCCGTGGTACCGGGCCTGTCGAGCACTGTCGACACGCGGACGGACGGTTGACGTAGCGGCGCGCTGTGCCCACGATTAGACGAGCACGCCCTCTGATTTCCACGACGCCGGGCCGGATACCGTCCGACCCCAGCCGCAGCACGCGACAGCAGGTAGCAAAGTATGGGCCCCCGAGGTCAGGAACCGAACGAATCCACTGATGACGCCGTCTGGCAGGATCTCGTGGCACGCCTGGAAGGAACGCCCGCGGACTCCGGTCCGCCGGACGTCCCTCCCGCCCAGGGCGCCTCGCCCGTGACGGCCAAGGGGCCACACCAGGATGAAGCGGCCCGTCGCAGGCCGGAGGCGGCAGAGCCCCTCGGTGAGACGGGCGCGGGCGGTGCCGGCCTCACGGACAGGGAGAGGGCGGATGCCATCTTCCGCAATCAGCCGTTCCGGTCGACGGGACCCCGCGACTACAGCCCACCCGACGGACCTGAGGACGACGAGGGGTTCGTGCCGGAGGAGCCGCCGCCCCTCGGTACGGGCGATCCGCTGACGGTTCTCGCCTGGATCGGCGCCGCGGGCGGGCCCATCCTGCTGCTCCTCTTCGCCATGTTCTGGCGTGACGCGCCGCTGGCCGCCACGCTGGGGGTCCTCGCACTGTTCCTGGCCGGCGCCGGCTACCTCGTCACGAAGCTGCCGAAGCATCGCGACATAGGGGACGACGGCGCCGAGGTCTAGCGACCAGCCTGGCGCGACCAGCCCGGCGATCGCAGCGCGACCCTTCAACTCGATCGTCCAGCGCCGGGCCCGCGCCACCCTCCGCCGTCGTCCGGAGCGCCGCTCACGTACCGCTGCGGGAGAGCAGGCGCGACAGGTCGGCTGCTCCGATGAGCCCCGCTTCCGGCCCCAGCGCCGCGCGCTCTATCCGCGCCGCGGGTCGGAAGCCTCGGCCCGTCAGGTTCCTCCCGAAGGCCCGCCTCGCCGGATCGAGCAGGAGTTCACCGGCTGCGCTGAGCCCACCGCCGATGACGAAGGTTCCAGGGTCGAGGGCGGCCGCCAGGTTGGCGAGCCCCAGCCCCAGCCACTGACCGACGTCGTCGACCAGTTCACGGGAGGCCGGATCGCCCTCCATGGCCAGCCGGGTGACGAGCGCGCCCGTGATGGGCGATCCGTCGACCGGCGCTGCTCCGATGATGGCCTGCGCCACCGGGCTGTTCGCCGCGGCCAGCTCCCGCGCCTCGCGCCCGAGTGCGTTGCCGGAGGCGTACTGTTCCCAGCAGCCGCGGTTCCCGCACTCGCAGCGGTGCCCCTGCGGAACGATGATCTGGTGCCCGAACTCCCCCGCCACGCCGTACCGGCCCCGCTCCACGCGCCCACCCATGATCATGGCGCCGCCGATCCCCGTACCGAGGGTGACGCAGACCAGGCGGGACTCGCCCCTCCCCGCACCGAATCGCCATTCCGCCCACGCAGCGGCGTCCGCGTCGTTCACCACCGTGACGCGGCGTCGCAGCAGCTTCTCGAGGTTGCGGCGCAGCGGCTCGTTGCGCCATGCCAGGTGGGGACTGAACAGGACCGTGCTGTTGGACAGGTCCATCCACCCGGCCGCGCCGATACCGACCGAGCGAATCCGATACTCGCGTGACAGCTCGCGAACGAGTTCCGCGATGACCTCCTCGACCGCGCGCGCATCCTGGCCCGGCGTCGCCCGGCGTGCCTCGGCGAGGATCCGGCCCCGCACGTCGACGACCCCGGCGGCAACCTTCGTCCCGCCGATATCGATGCCGACCGAGAGGCCGCGACGTGCCGGGTTGGGGAAGGTGCTGCGGGCGGCCCGCGCGCTCAACTGGCCGTTCCCCCGCCACGCGGCACCGGCGTCGGTCCGGGGTCGGCGGGCGCGTGGGCCGGCGGCCTCCGGCATGATCGGCATGCGGTCCTTTCGTCGTCCCCGGGGGAAGCGTGTGCCGCCACCGTTACCGATTCGTACATTACTGGACAGTGATTCAAGCAGGCGAAGCTATAGGCTGAAAGCCACCCACGGTCGAGTGATACCAAAGGAGCTATCGTGCGCGACATCAGCGTTCCCGTCCTCGTGGACGTTCCCCGCCAGACCAATACGACCGACCTCGTCGTCCGGCAGGCAGCCAAGCCGTCGAATCCCGCGTTGTTCGCCGTCAAAGGTGCGTCCGGCGATTGGGAGAACATCTCGGCCACCGAGTTCCGACGTCAGGTCGAGGACGTCGCCAAGGGCCTGATCGCTTCGGGCGTGCAACCGGGCGACCGCGTGGCGATCATGGCCCGCACCCGCTACGAGTGGTCCCTGGCGGATTTCGCGATCTGGTTCGCTGGCGCCGTGTCCGTGCCCGTCTATGAGACGTCCTCCCCGGCGCAGGTCGCGTGGATCCTCAGTGACTCCGGTGCCGTCGGAGCCTTCGTCGAATCGGCGCGTCACGAGAACGTGGTCCGCGAAGCCGTCGCGCTCGAGGACATCGAGTCCGTCCAGCACGTCTGGCAGTTCGACGGCGACGGACTGGACACGCTGAGGACCGCCGGTGTCGGGACCGACGAGCAGACCCTGTCCGACCGGCGAGCGTATGCCGGCCTCGACGACATCGCGACCATCATCTACACCTCCGGTACCACCGGCAAGCCCAAGGGCTGCGAACTGACCCACGGCAACTTCGTGGAGCTGTCGGAGAACGGTGCTGCCGCACTGCCGGAGGTCGCCCACGAGGGCGCCCAGACCATCATGTTCCTCCCCCTGGCCCACGTCTTCGCGCGCTTCATCTCCGTGCTCTGCGTTGCTGCGGGCGCCACCGTCGCCCATACGCCCGACGTCAAGAACCTGTTGCCGGACCTGCAGAGCTACAAACCGACGTTCATCCTCGCCGTGCCGCGCGTCTTCGAGAAGGTCTACAACAACTCGATGCTGAAGGCCGAGGACGGCGGGAAGGGCAAGATCTTCCATGCGGGTGCCGACGTCGCCATCGCCTGGTCGAAGGCAGAGCAGGCCGGGAAGATCCCACTGGGTCTGAAGGTCAAGCACGCCCTCTTCGACCGGCTGCTCTACGGCAAGATCCGGACCGCGATGGGAGGCCGTGTCCAGCACGCAGTCTCCGGTGGCGCGCCCCTCGGAGACCGGCTCGGACACTTCTTCCACGGCATCGGGCTCATGGTGCTGGAGGGCTATGGCCTGACCGAGACGACTGCACCGATCACCGTGAACACGCCGAAGCGCATCAAGATCGGAACGGTCGGGGCGCCCCTTCCGGGCAACGCCGTCAGGATCGCGGACGACGGCGAGATCCTGGCGAAGGGTGTCTGCGTCATGAAGGGCTATTTCAACCGCCCCGACCTGACCGAGGAGGCCTTCGTGGACGGCTGGTTCCGGACAGGTGACATCGGCGAACTCGATGAGGACGGCTTCCTGAGCATCACGGGCCGCAAGAAGGAGATCATCGTGACGGCCAGCGGAAAGAACGTCATCCCGGCGTTGCTGGAGGACGCGATCCGCGCCAACGCCCTCGTCTCGCAGTGCGTGGTGGTCGGTGACCAGCGCCCCTTCATATCGGCGCTCGTCACCCTCGACGAGGAGGCGCTGCCGGGCTGGCTCGAGCGGCACCACCTGCCGGCCGCCACCACGACGGCGGAAGCCGCGGAGCACCCGGCGGTCCTCGCCGAGATCCAGGAGCTCGTCGATACCGCCAACACGACCGTATCGCGTGCGGAGGCGATCAAGGTGTTCCGCATCGTTCCGACCGACTTCACCGAGGCCACCGGTCACCTGACGCCCTCGATGAAGATCAAGCGGGCGCAGGTCCTGAAGGACTACTCGGACGTCGTGGAGTCGATCTACTCGACGGCCAAGGTCTAGGTCCGGACGCGGTCTCCCCGGACGTCAGCCGGTCTTGAGGTTCAGCAGCGCGTTCTCGACCACCTCGGTCAGGGCCGGGTGGATCCAGTACTGACCCCGCGCCATCGTATGGGCATCGAGCCCGAAGGACATCGCCTGGATGACGGGCTGGATGATCATCGATGCCTCATGGCCGATGATGTGCGCGCCGAGGATCCGTCCGCTCGCCTGCTCCGCGATGAGCTTCACGAATCCCTGGGTGTCCTCCATGGCCCACCCGTACGCCGTCGAGCCGTAGTGCTGCACCGCCGTGACGATCGCGGTGTCGGTAGCCTCCGCGTGTCCGAGTGCCTGCTCCTCGGTCATGCCGACGGCGGCGACCTGCGGGTGGGAGAAGACCGCTGACGGCACGAAGCGATGGTCACTCGCCCGCAAGTCCTGCGGATGCAGCAGATTGTGGGCGACGACCTTTGCCTCGTGATTCGCCACGTGCTTGAGCTGGTACCCGCTGCTCGCGTCGCCGAGCGACCACAGTCCGTCCACGGGCTTCCCGCCGCGGAGGACCCGCTGGTACTCGTCGACGACGAGGCGTCCGTCGTCGTGCAGGTCGAGTCCGGCGTCCGCCGCTCCCAGCCTGTCGGTGTTCGGAATCCGACCGACGGCGACCAGGACCATGTCGACCTCGAGAGGGGTCGGACCCGCCGGTCCGTTGAGGCGGGCGGTCACGCTTCCGTCGTCGTTCGCGGCGATCCCGGTGACGTCGGTGTCCAGTCGAAGATCCCATTGCTCCGCCGCCTGCTCCGTGAAGGCTTCGGACACCGTGTGGTCGAGGTGGCGCAGCATGGCGCCGGAGCGGACCGCGATGGTCACGCTGGTACCGAAGGCGGCGAAGACCTGGGCGAACTCCGCCGCGATGTAACCTCCTCCGACGATCAGCAGTCTCCTCGGACGCTGATCGACGCGCATGATGGTGTCCGAGGTGTGGACCTGCGGCAGGGATATCCCGGGAATGTCCGGCAGGACGGCTCGGGACCCGGTCGCGATCACCAGCTGGTCGGCCGTGATCAGATCGCCGGCTGGTGTCTGGAAGGACCTCTCCCCCGTCAGCCGGACGTGCTCCTCGATCAGGGTGACGTTCTCGAGCTCGTCGGCACGGTAGGCCCGTCCACCGCTCGATATCGCGTCTATGCGCGTGAAGATGCGGTCACGGATATCCCGCCACCGCACACCGTCGAGGGAGAGATCCACGCCGAGCCGCGACGAGGTTGCCGGTGCCGATGCAAGGAGCGCCGGGTAGACGTACATCTTCGTCGGGATGCAGCCGACGTTCAGGCACGTTCCACCGAAGGTTCCGCCGTCGACGAGCACGACCTTCCGGTCATCCCACTCGGGTGAGATGAGCGTGTTGCCGGAGCCGGAGCCGATGATGGCGAGGTCGTAGTGGGTCACAGGACGCAGTCTAGCCCCGGTCAGGACGCGAGCTGGTCCACCAGAAGCGCCGCCAGTTCGGTCACCGCCCGCCTGGTGGCGGGGCGGAGTTTGGCCAGGTCGATGCGCGATCCCTCCGCCAGGTGACGGTCGTAGGGAATCCGGACGACGGTGGAGACACGCGAGCGGAAGTGCTGCTCGATCTGGTCGATGTCGACCTGTGTCCCGTTGCCCGAGGACAGGTTGATCACGACGATCGCCTTCGCCAGCAGGTCCTGCCGACCATGCGCCTCGAGCCAGCTGAGCGTCTCGGACGCAAGCCTCGCCTCGTCGACGCTTCCACCCGAGACCAGGACCACGGAGTCCGCCTTCTCCAGCGTGCCCTTCATGACGGAGTGCACCATGCCGGTGCCGGAGTCGGTCAGGACGATGGAGTAGTAGCGGCTCAGGACGTCCGTCACGGCGCGGTAGTCGGCATCGTCGAAGGCCTGTGCCACGGCGGGGTCGGTGTCCGAGGCGAGCACATGGAGCCGGGAGCCGTCGCGGGTGACATAGCCCGCTAGCTGGGCGAACGATTCGATCGTGTAGCGGTTCTGCACGAGCTGGCGGGCGGTGTAGTCGGCACGGCCCGGCGAGCGGTCCGACAGCGTGCCGCGGTCGGGATTCGCATCCATCGCGATGATGCGGTCCTCGCGAAGATCGGCGAGTGCCATACCGAGGAGCGTCGTCACGGTCGTCTTGCCGACACCACCCTTGCGGGACAGGACGGGAACATAGCGCGTCCGGCCGCCGAGCCTGACGGAGATGCGGTGCTCGAGCGCACGCTGGACGCGCACGGCGTCGGAATCCCCGACATTGACGCGGCCGAACGTGATGGCGTGGAGCCACCTCCGCCAGCCGGCAACCGGAGGCTTGTCGGCCGCGACGAGCAGCCGATCGGCCGTGAGCGCCGACGCGGGCTCCGGTCCGACCTCTTTCTCCCGCCGGGCGCTGCGTTCCGTCACCGG
The DNA here is from genome assembly GCF_005281365.1 of Arthrobacter sp. NamB2. NCBI lineage: Bacteria > Bacillati > Actinomycetota > Actinomycetes > Micrococcales > Micrococcaceae > Arthrobacter > Arthrobacter sp. NamB2. The sequence continues at coordinate 254,227 of NZ_SZWI01000004.1, forward strand.
CTTTCCCTGCGCAACCGCTCCGTGCGTCAGGACCACGGCGTCGGTCGATGGAACGATGCCTCCCGGCACAGCTGCCTGCTGCGAGGCGGCGGCCCGGCGGTCGTCACCTGTAGCGGTCGCAGCGGTCGAAGAGGTCGAATCGGACGGAGCGGTCGAAGAGGACGGAGCGGTCGAAGAGGACGGAGCGGCCGAAGAGGACGGAGCGGCCGAAGAGGACGGAGCGGCCGAAGAGGACGGAGCGGCCGAAGAGGACGGAGCGGACGGCGGGAAGGCCGGAACGGTGAGGGCCGGTCCCTGCAGGATGGCTGGGGGGACGGTCGTGACCGGTACAGCGAAGGCGTCCAGGTGGAAAGCGACAGGGTCAGCGGAACCGGCTGCGTCCTTCGATGCCGGCTCATGGGTGGGCGCACTGCTGTCCCTGCTGTCCCTGCTGTCCCTGAGGGCAGGATCGGCCGCACCTGCCGCGCCGTCATCGACGCTTCCGTTCCCACCCGTGGCTTCGCGTGGTTCCCCATCCCTCCCCTGGTTCGGGGTGGGCTCGATGAAGGGGACGCCCGGCACGATCGGCACGCCGTGCGTCGGGTTCCCCGTCGTGCCGTCGGTGCCGCCGTTCAAGGGCTCATTCGGGTCGCTTGCCATGGTTCCTCACACATCGTCGGCCGGGCCACTCGGTCGATCGGACCGGAGCGGCCGCACTGATTCCAGCGCCCTACTCTAGCGTGCTGGCCCCTGCCCGCAGGAAGGCCCGGTCCACCTCACGCGGGGGCCACCACCAGGAGGAGATCGCCGCCCTGCGCTGGCCCGGCGCCGTCGAGCGCGACGCGTTGTACCGTGCCGCTGATGGGACTGGTGATGTTGGCTTCCATCTTCATCGCTTCGATGGTGGCGACGGTGTCGCCGGCGTTGACGGCCTGCCCCTCGGTGACGGTGATGGTCACGGATCCGGCGAAAGGCGCGGGGACATGGCCCGGAGTGCCGGGGTCGGCCTTCTCCGCCGCCTTGACGTCGCTGGCGATGCTCCGGTCACGGACACTGACGGGCCTCATCTGCCCGTTGAGGGTGCACATCACAGTGCGCATGCCCTTCTCGTCAGGTTCGGACACCGCTTCCAGGGTCGCGATGAGCCGCACACCCTTCTCCAGCTCGATGACGTGCTCAACCCCGGGCTGCAGGCCGTAGAGGTAGTCAGCCGTACTGAGCAGGGACACGTCACCGTAGGTGTCGCGCGTGGCCGTGAACTCCTTCGTCGGCCCGGCGAACAGCAGGGTATTGAGCACAGTGCGGCGCTCCGAGGAGGTGCCTGCGAGCTTCGCCTCGTCGTCGTCGGACAGCTCGGCGTCGCGGGGTTTGAGTTCCCGTCCCTGCAGTGCCTTCGTCCGGAAGGGCTCGGGCCAGCCACCCGGAGGGTTGCCCAGATCCCCGTTCAGGAACCCGATGACGGAGTCGGGGATGTCATAGTCCTGGGGATTCTGCTCGAACTCCGCCGGGTCGGCGTTCCTGCCGACCAGGGCCAGGGCGAGGTCGCCGACGACCTTCGACGACGGGGTGACCTTGACGAGCCTGCCCAGGATCCTGTCGGCCGCGGTGTACATGTCCTCGATGGCCTCGAAGCGTTCCCCCAGGCCCAGGGCGATGGCCTGCTGCTTGAGATTGGACAGCTGCCCGCCCGGGATCTCGTGCCGGTATACGCGGCCGGTGGGGCCGGGAAGCCCTGACTCGAAGGGCGCGTACATGCGCCGCACGGCTTCCCAGTAGGGTTCGAGCGCGCACACGTTTCCGAGATCCAGTCCGGGGTCCCTCGGAGTATGGGCCAGGGCGGCAACCAGGGCTGACGCCGAGGGCTGGCTCGTCGTGCCTGCCAGGGGTGCGCTGGCGACGTCGACGGCGTCCACGCCGGCTTCGACCGCTGCCAGCAGCGTGGCCAACTGACCTCCCGCGGTGTCGTGGGTGTGCAGATGCACCGGCAGGTCGAACCGTTCGCGCAGGGCGGCGACGAGTTTCGCGGCCGCGGCCGGACGGAGGAGCCCTGCCATGTCCTTGATCGCGAGGATGTGCGCGCCGGCGTCGACGATGCGCTGCGCCAGCTCCAGGTAGTAGTCCAGGGTGTAGAGGTCCTCCGCGGGATCGAGCATGTCCGCCGTGTAGCAGAGCGCTACTTCGGCGACCGCGGTCCCGGTGTCCCGGACCGCCCGGATCGCCGGCTCCATCTGGGACACGTCGTTGAGCGCGTCGAAGATCCGGAAGATGTCGATCCCCGACGAGGCCGCCTCGTGCACGAAAGCGGCGGTGACCGCTTCCGGGTACGGGGTGTAGCCGACGGTGTTCCTTCCTCGCAACAGCATCTGCAGGCAGATGTTCGGCACCTCGCGGCGCAGCGCGTCGAGGCGCTCCCACGGATCCTCACCCAGGAAACGGAGCGCGACGTCGTACGTCGCTCCACCCCATGCCTCGACCGACAACAGCTCCGGCGTCAGTCGTGACACCGAAGCACCGGCCGCCACGAGATCCGACGTCCGCACTCGGGTCGCGAGCAGCGACTGGTGGGCGTCCCGGAAGGTCGTGTCCGTGACCGCGACCGCTGTCCGCTCCCGCAGATGACGCGCGAAGCCCTCCGGCCCGAGCTCCTGCAGACGCTGGCGGCTCCCCGACCCCGGCGCGGGGACCTTCGGCCCGGCGTCGCGGTCAGCTTGTTCGGTAGGCAGGGCGGGCAGTTTCTGGCGGGGGTCCAGGTGCGCCGGACGTGCACCGTTGGGCTGGTTCACGGTGACGTCGGCGAGCCAGGTCAGCAGCTTGGTGCCCCGGTCCGCCGGAACCCTGGCGGTGAGCAGTTCGGGACGTTCGTCGATGAACGACGTCGCCACATTGCCCGCGATGAAATCCGGGTCATCCAGGACCGCCTGCAGGAAGGAGATGTTCGTGGACACACCGCGGACCCGGAACTCCGCCAGGGCGCGCCTGGCCCGGGTCACGGCCGACGGATAGTCCCGGCCGCGGCAGGTGAGCTTGACGAGCATCGAGTCGAAGTGCGGGCTGATCTCCGCCCCCGCGTACACCGTGCCGCCGTCCAGTCGCACGCCGGCACCCCCGGCGGAGCGGTACGCGGAGATCCTCCCGACGTCGGGCCGGAAGCCGTTGGCCGGGTCCTCCGTGGTGATCCGCGACTGCAGGGCAGCGCCGCGCAGGGTCACCGTGTCCTGCGACAGACCGAGGTCCTCGAGCGTCTCGCCCGCAGCGATGCGCAGCTGGGACTGCACCAGGTCGACGTCGGTCACCTCCTCGGTGACGGTGTGCTCCACCTGGATGCGCGGGTTCATCTCGATGAAGACATGCTGCCCCGCGCGCTCCCCGACCGTGTCCACCAGGAACTCCACCGTTCCCGCGTTCACGTACCCGAGGGTCGTCGCGAACTTCACCGCATCCCTGTGCAGCGCCTGGCGGATCCCCTCGTCCAGGTTCGGGGCAGGGGCGATCTCGATGACCTTCTGGTGGCGGCGCTGCAAGGAGCAGTCCCGCTCGAACAGGTGCATCACATTCCCCTGCGCGTCCGCGAGGATCTGCACCTCGATATGGCGCGGCCGTAGGACCGCCTGCTCCAGGAACATCGTCGGATCCCCGAACGCCGACTGCGCCTCCCGCATCGCCGACTCCAGGGCCTCCGGCAACGCCTCACGCGTATCGACCCGCCGCATCCCACGGCCACCGCCACCCGCCACGGCCTTCGCGAACACCGGGAAGCCGATCTCGTCCGCCGCCGCGATCAGCTCGGCCGCGTCCGCGCTCGGACGGGACGACGCCAACACCGGTATGCCCGCAGCCCGAGCAGCATCCAATGCCTTGACCTTGTTCCCCGCGAGCTCCAGCACATCCGCGGGCGGGCCCACGAACGTGATGCCGGCGTCCGCCGCGGCCCGGGCCAGGCCCGGGTTCTCCGACAGGAACCCGTACCCCGGATAGATCGCATCACACCCGGCCTCCGTGGCGACGCGGATGATCTCGTCGATATCCAGATACGCCCTGACCGGGTGGCCCTCCTCGCCGATCAGGTACGCCTCGTCCGCTTTCTGCCGATGGATCGAGTTGCGGTCCTCGTGCGGAAAGACAGCGACCGTCTTCGCTCCCACCTCATGTCCGGCCCGAAAAGCGCGAATGGCGATCTCGCCACGGTTAGCTACCAGAATCTTCGAGAACATCGCACTCCTGCATCCTTGCCGGTCGGGTTCTTCACGCTGCGTCGATCCTACCCGCCGGCCATTCCGGGGGCGCGCTCATTGTCGGGCCGCTGCCGGACCCGTCGGAGGGCGATCCCGGGTGCAGCTGTTGGCCGGGGAACCGCGGCGGAACGGGGCGCCGCACCGGATCGCCCTATGATGGTCGGGGATCAATATGCGACCCGCCTGCCCGGCGGCGGCTACAGATAGGTATGGGTTTATCACGTGCAGGTAGTGAGCATCAGCAGCCTCAAGGGCGGCGTGGGGAAGACATCGGTCACTCTGGGGCTCGCCTCGGCAGCATTGGCGGCTGGGATCCCGACGCTGGTGGTCGACCTGGACCCGCACGCTGACGCAACCACCGGTCTCGGGGTGCGGCCGTCAGGCCAGATCGACGTCGGACGCCTCCTCAAGAACGCACGTCGCGGCGACCTGGGCGGCAACACGGTTCCCAGCGGCTGGGTTGCGACCGCGTCCAAGCAGACCACTGCGTCCCCCACCCTAGACGTCGCCATGGGCTCCGCGTACTCGGGCATCTATGACAGGCCGGACCTCGGGCGTCGCGACCAACGCCGTCTGGCGACGCTGCTCTCCCGCGTCGAGGGCTACAGCCTCGTCCTGGTCGACTGCCCGCCTTCGCTCAACGGGCTGACGCGCATCGCATGGACAGCGAGCAACAAGGTCCTCCTCGTAGCCGAACCAGGCCTGTTCTCCGTTGCGGGCACGGAGCGCACCATGCGTGCATTGGAGCTCTTCCGCCAGGAGTTCGCGCCGAATCTGCAGACGGCCGGCATCGTCGCCAACCGTGTGCGCTCCACCTCCAACGAACACTCGTTCCGTCTGAACGAGATGAAGCAGATGTTCGGGGAGTTGCTGCTGAGCCCGACGATTCCGGAGCAGGCCAACTGGCAGCAGATCCAGGGCGCCGCCCACTCCGTGCACCACTGGCCGGGCGAGTCCGCCCAGCAGGCTGCAGGCTACTTCGACGACCTGCTGAAGAGCGTGATGGATTCCGGCAGGATGCGAAGCCGTAGCGCGAGGCGCTAGCTACTCCTAGCTGTGGAGAACCGGTACCTCCGTAGCGGGCGCGACGTCTGATCGGCCCGGAGGGTTCGGTCAGCTGATCTTCCGCGTCGCGCGCCGCTTGCTGAGTTCGTCGCCGGGGAAATCCTGCTCTGCAGCATGCTCGCTGGGGAGGGCCGCAAGGCTTCCCTCGACCTCGCGCCACACGCGCCCGACAGCGATGCCGAACACGCCCTGCCCGCCTTGCACGAGGTCGATGACTTCGTCCGCCGACGTGCATTCGTAGACGCTGGCGCCGTCGCTCATGAGGGTGATCTGGGCGAGATCCTCGACGCCCCGCTCACGCAGGTGTTCGACCGCCGTGCGGATCTGCTGTAGGGAGACTCCCGTGTCGAGCAGGCGCTTGACGACCTTCAGGACGAGGATGTCCCGGAATCCGTAGAGGCGCTGGGTGCCCGAGCCGGAGGCGCCCCGCACGGCCGGTTCGACGAGACCTGTGCGGGCCCAGTAGTCGAGCTGGCGGTAGGTGATACCTGCCGCCTTGCAGGCCGTGGGGCCGCGGTATCCGGCGTCTTCGTCGAGGACGGGCAGGTCTTCCGTGAAGAGTAGGCCCTGGGCGCTAGGTGGGATACCAGCGCCTGCCGGGCTGGTTGCCTTGCCGGCGTCACCCTTCGGACTCACGTGCTGCCTCCTCGTCGGGTTCCCGGGGAAGTCTGCTGTTCGGGGCGGAACGTCGGGTGCGCACCCAGGGTGCCCCGAGCCCCCCACACACGCAATGGGAACTGTATGCTTCGACGTTAGGCCGCGCGAGGGTCGAGGTCAAAGATGCAGCACTCCAAGAATGGGCGTGTCGCCCGTGTCGCACCCCTCGATCCCGGAGTGCGCGGTTGCAGGACCGCCTCAGCGCTCGAAGTCCTCGGGCTCGACGTCCGCCAGGAATTCGCGGAACTGGAGCACCTCTTTCTCCGCGGTCTCCTCGGTGTCGCCCTCCTCGGCGTCCTCGGCGTCCGCGTCCGCGATCTCGACGCCGGCGACGGCGAGCACCTCGTCGGCGCAATAGATCGGGCAGGGTACGCGGAGCGCCACGGCAAGCGCGTCGGAGGCGCGGGAACTCACCGTCACGCCATCACTGAACACCAGCTGTGCGTGGTACACGGTGTCCTCGACGGAAGTGATGCGCACCTCCGTGATCTCCTTCCCTGCGGCCGCCACGACGTCGACCAGGAGGTCGTGGGTCATGGGTCTGGGCGGCACGATGCCCTGCTGTACGAAGGCGATCGCGCTGGCCTCGGGCGCTCCGATCCAGATGGGCAGGTGCCTCTCCCCCGCAGTCTCCCTGAGCAGCACCAACGGCTGGTTCGATGGCAGCTCGATTCGTACGCCTACCACTTCTACTTCGATCACGGGAGAGCCGCCTAACTGTCCATTCGGGCTATGTGGCTGTGCACGAGGGCGCTGTGGAGACCGAGGCAGAGTTCACTGATCTCGCGGGCCGTCTCCGCCGCGCGGGCCTTCGACGCGACATCCTTGCGCGATGCGACCGGTGCGACGACGCGCTCTACGAGTCCGAGCTCGCGGTCGGCGGCCGCGCGGAACGGCCGCAGGTGGCGCGGCTCTATGCCATGTCCCTCGAGTTGCACGCACGCCTTGGTGATCTTGAGCGCGTGCTCGTCGAACCGGTTGTCGACGGCGGTGATCAGCCCGAAGCTCACGAGGTCGTCGACGAGCCTGCGAGGCGCTCCTGCCTCCGCGGCCAGCGTCTCCGCCGTCAGTCTGCGCGAGTGCGCATTCAGTTCGAGGGACAACTGGTCGGAGACCACGCGCGGGGACAGCGTCATGCCCCCGGGCAGCGAATCGGGTCGCTCACCGCGGTCGATCGCGTCGACGTAGTCCTTGATGACCTTCAGGGGGAGGTACTGGTCGCGCTGCAGCGCCAGGACGAAGCGGAGACGCTCGACGTCGTGCGCTGCGTACTTGCGGTACCCGGCACGCGAGCGCTGCGGCGTGATCAGCCCCTTCTCCTCCAGGAACCGGATCTTGGAAGCCGTGACCTGGGGGAACTCCTCGGTCAACTCGCGCAGCACCTCACCGATGGTGAGGACGCCGGCACCGGGGTGGACGGAAGCGATGCCGGCCGGGCTACGGGCGGGTTGGGAGACAGGCATGAACCGGATTAGGCCTGCGCTGAGGAGTGCTGCGCGGCGTGGCCCGAAGCGGTACGTGCTGCGTAGAAGGTCAAACGGAACTTGCCGATCTGCACCTCGTTGCCATTGCGGAGGGCAACGCTGTCCACGCGGTCGTTGTTGACGTAGGTGCCGTTGAGGCTCCGGGTATCGACCACCATGAATCCGTTGGCAGTGCGACGGAACTCGGCGTGCTGCCGGGAGACCGTGACGTCATCGAGGAAGATGTCCGCGTTCGGGTGGCGGCCGGCCTTGGTGACGTCCTCGTCGAGCAGGAAACGCGCACCCGCGTTCGGCCCGGAGTGGGCTATCAGCAGCGCCGATCCCGCAGGCAGGGCAGCGACGGACGCCTGCTCCTCGCGCGTCAGATGCCGTTCCAGCTCCGACGTCGCTGCCTGCGGCGGCATCCCGATCGTCGTTGTCTCAGGAGACGTCATGTTCGGCTCTTCTCCATTCACGGCTGCGTTCACGTTGGGCGTCATCGGTATTCCTCCCCTACTGCGTGGTCCGATCGTCACCGACCGAACCGCCCCTGCTGCCTTCGCCGGGTAGACCTAGCCTACCTGCTGGGAGTAATCGGCTGAACTCAGGAGGCCCTGCACCACGGAGGGATCGGAGACCTTGATCTCGAGCAGCCAGCCCTCGCCGTACGGATCCGAGTTGATGAGGGAGGGGTCGTCGTCGAGCGCCTCGTTCCGGGCTACGATCTCGCCCGTGACGGGCGCGTAGATGTCACTGACGCTCTTGGTCGATTCGACCTCTCCGATGACATCGGCACCGGTGACGCCGGTCCCTGCCTCGGGCATCTGGACGTAGACGACATCCCCGAGGGCATCCTGGGCGAAGTCGGTGATACCGACGCGCACGGTGCCGTCGATGGCGGGCTCACTGACCCACTCGTGCTCCGCGGTGTAGTACAGGCCATCGGGAATCGTGCTCATGCTTGCCTCTCGGACGCGCGGGGTGCAGAGGCGGCTGGACGTGCCGCCTGGTGCGGGTACTGGTCGAGTATAGGCACAACCGGCAGAGCCGTGACGCACCTCTCAGACGGGAAATATCCCTCATCGGAGGAATCCCTGCGACATGCAAAAAGCCCGCTCCCTCCGGCGTATCGCCGGTGGAAACGGGCCCTGCAGTGTCGGGATGACAGGATTTGAACCTGCGACCCCTTGACCCCCAGTCAAGTGCGCTACCAAGCTGCGCCACATCCCGATCAGCCTGTCCAGCAGGCCAAACCACTCGGATAACAATACATCATTCCGGGAGCGGGTCGGCACACCGGGGAGGCGTCAGCGCTTGCGGCTCCGCTTCTCGCGGACGCGCATGCTGACCTCGATGGGCGTGCCCTCGAACCCGAAGGTCTCGCGCAGGCGGCGTGTGATGAAGCGGCGGTAGCCGGGGTCGAGGAAGCCGGTGGTGAAGAGCACGAACTTGGGCGGACGGCTCGAAGCCTGCGTGCCGAAGAGGATTCGTGGCTGCTTGCCTCCCCGCACCGGGTGCGGGTTGGCGGCTACGAGCTCGCCGAGGAACGCGTTCAGGCGTCCCGTGGGGATGCGTCGGTCCCAGGACTCCAGCGCGACGTCGAGGGCCGGCACCAGGCGGTCCTTGTGCCAGCCGGTGAGCGCGGAGATGTTGACGCGCGGAGCCCACTCCACGTGCGCCAGGTCCTGCTCGATCTCGCGCTCCAGGTAGCGGCGGCGCTCGTCGTCCAGCAGATCCCACTTGTTGAAGGCCAGCACGATAGCGCGGCCGGACTCGATGGCCATGTTCAGGATGCGGATGTCCTGCTCACTGAGCACCTCGTCCACGGCGAGGAGCACGACGGCGACTTCCGCCTTCTCCAGTGCCGACTGCGTCCGCAGTGAAGCGTAGAAGTCCGCTCCCTGCTGCATGTGCACGCGGCGGCGGATGCCTGCGGTGTCGACGAAGCGCCAGGTGCGCCCGCCGAGCTCGATCATCTCGTCGACCGGGTCGCGGGTGGTGCCCGCGAGCGGATCCACCACGACGCGTTCGGAACCGGCGAGCTTGTTGAGCAACGAGGACTTGCCGACGTTCGGACGACCGATGAGTGCGATCCGGCGCGGACCACCGGATCGCTCGATGCCGCCGTGCTCCGAGAACTCGGGCAGCACCTCGAGGACCCTGTCCAGCATGTCTGCCGTACCGCGACCGTGCAGGGCGGAGACCGGCCAGGGCTGCCCGAAGCCGAGACCCCACAGCACGGAGGCGTCGGCCTCGTTCTGGATGTCGTCGACCTTGTTGGCCACGAGGATCACGGGCTTCTTCTTGCGTCGCAGCATGCGCACCACGGCTTCATCGGTCGCCGTCGCACCGACCGTCGCGTCCACGACCAGCAGGACGGCATCGGCCATGTCGACAGCGATCTCCGCCTGATCGGCGACGCGTGCGTTGATGCCCTTGGCGTCCTGCTCCCAGCCGCCCGTGTCCACGAGGGTGAAGTTCCGGCCCGTCCACTGGGCGGGGTACGACACCCGGTCGCGCGTCACGCCCGGGGTGTCCTCGACGACGGCCTCGCGGCGTCCGAGGATGCGGTTCACGAGGGTGGACTTGCCGACATTCGGTCGCCCGACGATGGCGAGCACGGGATTGAGCCGGCCCTCCGCGTCGTCGTCGTAGTCCTCGTCCTGCCGGGCGAGAAGCACAGCGTCCTCGTCGTCGAGCTCGTAGTCCTCGAGGCCCGCGCGCAGCGACGCAGCGCGCTGCTCGGCCTCGGCGTCGTCGAGGTTCTCGAGCAGCTCGCTGACGTGGTCCTCGCCGCTCGGCACGTAGTCCTCGTCGGCTGCGGGACCCTGGTCCGTCGCGTTCGGCGAAAGGTTCTCGCTCATCGTTTGTTCCTTCGGTTGGTGTTCACCGTCTCCCGACGGTGATTCTGGTGGGCTCACGCCCGTAAGTTCAGGGTGGTGCTGCGGCTAATGCGCCACGGTGCGCACGATGCCGAGGACGGCGGCTACTGTCTGCTCGAAGTCCAGATCCGAGGAGTCGAGCGTGACGACGCCGTCCGCAGCCTGACGGAAATTGACGACCGTCGAGTCCTTCGCATCGCGATCGATGACCTGTTGCTTCAGCTGCGCCTCCGACTGTGTTCCGCCGAGCTGATCGCCGCGGCGTCGTAACCGGGCTTCCTCGCTCGCCGTCAGCAGGATGCGGACCTCGGCGTCGGGTGCGACGACCGTGGTGATGTCGCGTCCTTCGGCCACGATCCGGTGACCGGCGCCCGCGATCAGCGCACGCTGGCGGCGGATGAGCTCGGCACGGGCGCCCATCGTCGTCGCTACGGCGCTCACCGCCGAGGAGACCCGCGGTTCGCGGATAGCAGCGGTGACGTCGTCGCCCGCGATGGTCACGGACTCGCGGTCGGGGCTTGTGCTGATGAAGAGTTCGATGGACCGGGCCACTGCCTCGACCGCCGCGCTGTCCTGCAGGTCGACCCCCGTGGCGATGCACTGCAGCGTGACCGCCCGGTACATCGCTCCCGTATCGAGGTAGGCCGCCCGGAGGCGTCGCGCAACCTCACGGCTGACGCTCGACTTCCCGGAGCCGGACGGGCCGTCGATGGCGACGACGAGCGACTTGCCGAGGCGGAAACCGGAATGCGGGCTCGACGGCACCGCCTCCCCCGTCGGATCCGTCGCCTCGGATGCCTGCGCGATCTCTGCTGAAATCTGACTCACTGCACTACCTTCCAACCCCGCTGCGTCAGGGACTCCGTCAAATCGTGGCGTTTACCGGGCAGCACGGAGAGCTCCGCAAGGCCCACTTCGCGTCCCGGCGAGTGCTCCAGGCGGAAATCCTCCACATTGATACCGGTGTGTCCGATCTCCGTGAGGAGCTTCGCGATCTGGCCGGGCACGTCGTCGACGAGCACCGTCAGTCGCGCGAACGAGTTCGGCGGTGTCCCGTGCTTGCCCGGCACACGCGCCTGCCCCGCGTTTCCCTCCGACATGAGCTGGGCCATGTCGAGGCGGGCACCACCGGCCGTCGGGTCCTCGAGGGTACCTATCAGGCGGTTGAGGTCCTCGCGCACCCCGTACAGGATGTCGACGAGGCGACCGGCGTTGGCCGACAGGATCTGCACCCACAGCCGCGGATCGCTTGCAGCGATGCGCGTGACGTCGCGCAGCCCGTTGCCCGCGAGCGACAGGGCCTGCACCGGGGAATCCTGCAGCCGGCTCGCCACGAGCGACGACACGACCTGCGGCAGGTGCGAGATCAGAGCCACGGCCTCGTCATGCTCCTCGACGGACATGCGCGCGGGCACCGCGCCGAGATCGACCGCGAGTGACTCGGCGCACAGGACTGCTTCCGGGGCGCTGGCGGCATGGGCGCACAGCACCCAGGGAGCACCGGTGAACAGCTCGGCACGGGCAGCAACGGGACCGGACTTCTCGCGGCCCGCCATCGGGTGCGTCCCCACGTAGCGGAACAGCTGCTCAGCAACGTCGGGTGTCGCGGTGAGCTCGGCCAGGATGGCTTCCTTCACACTGCAGATATCGACGACGATGGCGCCCGGATACTTCAGCAGCGCATCCGCGACCACCCGAGCGGTGACGTCCGGCGGCGTCGCGACGACGACGAGTTCCGGGGACAACTCCTCCCCCGGGCCCTGCGTTTCGGCGAGGAGCCGGCCCGCGCCGATGTCGCGCGCCACGGCCTCCGTCGACGGCGAGCTGTCGGACAGGACGACGTCGAGCCCGCGGGCCCGCAACCCCAATCCGATGCTCGCGCCCAGCAGCCCCGCCCCCACGACGAGGACGGGCCCGGTGAGGTGCGTTCCCTGATCCGTGCGCGTGGTCATCGGCTAGAGGCCCACCGACGCCAGCAGGTGCCCGACCTCCTGGCGTCCGAGCACGCGGATGCTGCCCTGGCGCTGGTCACCGACGCGGATGGGTCCGAGCTGCGTGCGCACGAGTCGCTCGACGGGGTGGCCCACGGCGTCGAACAGCCTGCGGACAACGCGGTTTCGCCCTGAGTGCAGGATGACCTCGACCAGGATGTGGCCCGGCGTCGAGTCGACCAGCCTGAAGGAGTCCACCTTCGCCACGCCGTCCTCGAGCTCGATTCCTTCCTTCATCTGCGCACCGATACCCTGCGCCATGGGTCCGCGGACCTGCACGAGGTAGGTCTTCGGGACTTCGTAGGACGGATGCGTCAGGCGGTTGGTGAGCTCGCCGTCGTTCGTGAGCAGGAGCAGCCCCTCGGTCTCGGCATCGAGCCTGCCGACGTGGAAGAGCCGCTCGTTCTTGTTCTTGTTCTTCAGGAAGTCGCTGATGCAGGGGCGGCCCTCGGGATCCTCCATGGTGGAGACGACGCCGCGCGGCTTGTTGAAGACGTAGTACTTGAGGTGCTCGTTCAGCTGGAGTCGGATGCCGTCGACATGGATGGCCACCTGTTCGGGGTCGACGCGGACACCGAGTTCGGTCACCACGGTGCCGTCCACCTCGACGCGACCGTCGAGGATCATCTCCTCGCACACGCGGCGGGACGCGACGCCGGCGAGCGCCATCACCTTCTGGAGGCGTACGCCCTCCGGGTTGTGCACGTCGATCTCGTCAGCGGGGCGGCTGGCACGCTTCGGCTGCGCCGCGCGTACCGGTCCGAGGTTCTGCCCGAAGCGCTCCCGCCCGAAAGCCTGTGCCCCGGCCGGCTTCTGGCGTCCGCCGCCGTCCTGCCCGAACGACCGCGCACCGGTCCTGGCGCCCGTACCGGTTCCGGTCCCGGGACGGCCCGGTCTGCCTCCCGCGCGTCCTCCGGCCTTGGCGCCGAAACGGCTCGACGGAGTGCCGGCAGAGGGACGGCCCGCGGCCGAGCGAGCTCGGCCGTCGGCCGATTCGCGCCGATCGGAACCGGCCGAGCGGCCTTCCGACGAGCGTCCCGCAGCCGGCCGGCCACGCTCACCGCGCTCCTGGAACGGACGCCCCTCACTCGGGCGACCGGCACCACGCTCACCACGGTCCTGGAACGGGCGCCCCTCACTCGGGCGACCGGCACCACGCTCACCGCGCTCCTGGAACGGGCGCCCCTCGTTCGGCCTGCCCTGTGAGGCACCGCGCGGCGAGGACTTTCCACGGGAGCGCGCAGCGTCGGATGGGCGTCCGGCCGACCCGCCGCGGCGGGGCGTATTGCGTCCGGAACCGGATCCTGGCGGCTGTGTCATGTACAAAGTCCTTCTCGTTGGTCGTGCTCAATACGTCGTTTCGTCATACTCCCCGAGGCTCTCGAGGCCCGGCAGATGGGGAGCTATCCGGGGCAATTCGTCGACGCTGCCCAGTCCCAATCTTTCCAGAAAGACGGTAGTGGTCCCATAGAGGACCGCGCCGGTCTCCGGATCGGTCTCCATCTCGACAACCAGCCCACGCTGCAGCAGCGTACGGACCACGGAATCGACGTTGACGCCCCGAATTGCAGAAACCCGGGCACGGGACACGGGCTGGCGGTATGCGATGACCGCCAAAGTCTCGAGTGCAGCTTGTGAAAGCCGGGCAGATTGGCCATCGAGCACGAAGGCGGCAACGACGGAAGCGAAGTGCTTCCGGGAGAAGATACGCCACCCGCCAGCGATATTTCGCAGTTCGAAACCGCGCGCCGAGGGTGGTTCGGTGCTCTGGGGGCCGACCCCAGTATAGCCGTCGTACTCACGCTGCAGTTCCACCAGCACCTCGTGCACCCGCGCCGTCGGCCGCTCCAGGACCGCTGCCAGCTGCTCGTCCGTCACGGGCCGCTCCGCCACCATCAGGATCGCTTCGATCGCCCCGCGCAGTCCGCCCGGACGCTGTTCGACGGGTATCCCGTCGCCGTCCACGACGGCTTCGGCTTCCTCAGCCAACCCGTGCTCCCTTCTCCTGCGCATCTGATCCCGCGGTGCCGATGTCATGGCCGCCCTCGGGAGCACCACCCGTTCCACCGCCGTGCTCCAGCCCGGCGGCCCCCTGGCTGCCGTCGTCCTCGAAGTCGCTGGCGAGTCGGTCTGCGGACCATTGCTCGTCCTGCGTACTCCAGGTCACCAGCAGTTCGGACAGCGGCGCACCCTGCTCGAAGGTGATTGCGCCATCCCGGAACAACTCGAGCAATGCGAGGAAGCGCACCACCAGCACCATCCGCGAGCCCACGTCCTCGGTGAGCTGCCGGAAGGACAGCGGCCCTCTCTCCCGCAGGAGATCCTGCAGCACCACCGCTTGGTCCCGCACGCTGACCGGCGGGGAGTGCAGGTGCTCGATACTGACCTCGCTCGGTTCCTGCCGGCGTGGGGCGAGCACCTTCGCGGCGAGTGCCGCGAACTCCTCCGGAGAATGTCTCCAGATCAGCTCCGGCAGGAGTCGGGTGAACTCCGGCTCCAGGGGTACCATCCGAGGATGCCGGGCGTCCTCTTCCTCGAGCCGCCCCGCCAGGTGCCGGGCCATCTCCTTGAACGCCTTGTACTGCAGGAGCCTGGCGAACAGGAGGTCACGTGCCTCGAGCAGTGCGATGTCCTCCTCGTCCTCGACGCTGCCGGCGGGAAGAAGCCGGGCCGCCTTCAGGTCGAGGAGGGTTGCCGCGACGACGAGGAACTCGCTTGCTTCATCGAGCTTCCATTCCCCCTCGGCAGCCTGGATACGGCGGATGTGCCCGATGAACTCGTCCGTCACCTGCGCCAGGGCGATCTCGGTGATGTCCAGTTCGCGCCGGGAGATCAGGTTCAGCAACAGATCGAAGGGGCCGCTGAAGTTGGTCAGCTGCACCTCGAACACCCTCGGGCCGGTGGTGCTGTGCCGGCGGTCGCCGTCGTCCCCGACGCTGCCGGAACCTCCAGCGACCCGGTCGCTCGCAGTCCGGCCCGCGGCAGCTCTGCGCGATATGGCAGCACGCGACGCGTGGGCCTGCCGACCCTGGTGCGTGGCCGGCGCGGGCGCCACCTAGTGCTCCCGGGCGAACCGTACGTGCCCGGGCACTAGGGGGCTCCGCCCCTGCTGATCAGTTCCTTGGCGAGCCTGCGGTAGGCGTCCGCTCCCGAGTGGTTCGCGGCGTAGGTCGTGATCGGCTCGGCGGCGACGGTCGCGTCCGCGAACTTGATCGTGCGCTTGATGACCGTCTCGAAGACCTTGTCCCCGAACGCTTCCACGAGCCGTGCGATGACCTCGCGGCTGTGCAGCGTCCGCGCGTCGTACATCGTCGCCAGCACGCCGTCGATCTGCAGGCGCGGGTTCAGGCGGTCCTGCACCTTCTCGATGGTCTCGACGAGCAGTGCCACCGCTCGCAGGGCGAAGAATTCGCAGATGAGCGGGATGATCACGCCGTGCGCTGCCGTGAGGGCATTGACCGTCAACAGTCCCAGCGACGGCTGGCAGTCGATGAGGATGACGTCGTAGTCGTCGGACACCTTGCGCAGGGCCCTGTCGAGCACCTGCTCGCGCGCCACCTCGTTGACCAGCTGGACCTCTGCCGCGGACAGGTCGATGTTCGCCGGTAGGAGGTCGATGTTCTCGATCGCCGTGTGCTGGATGGCATCGTGGATGGTCACCTTGCGGTCCATGAGGACGTTGTAGACGGTGACGTCGAGTTCGTGCGGGTTGGTGCCGAGACCGGCGGAGAGCGCACCCTGCGGGTCGAAGTCCACCAGGAGCACCTTGCGTCCGGCCTCTGCGAGCGCCGCGCCCAGGTTGATGGTCGACGTCGTCTTGCCGACGCCGCCCTTCTGGTTCACCATCGCGATGACGCGTGCCGGCCCGTGCGAGTCGAGGACCCGGGGCTCGGGGAACTCGGTCACAGGGCGGCCTGTCGGGCCCAGTTCCGCGTCCGCTGCGCTGGGCAGAGTGGTGGAACCCTGTTCGCTACTCACGTATTTCTCCACGCTTCCATCAGTATCGGTGCAGGCCGCCGGTCCTCGGATCCGAGCGGCTTTCTTCTACTCCCACGGTACAACGCCTGCGGCGCCGGTCGTGGAGGCCTGCTCCGCCGGGACGCGAGCCTTGATCCTCAACCTGAGGTCGAATGTTGGCCAGGATGGCGGGAACGACGACGGCGACGACCCGGAGCTTCCCGGGTCGTCGCCGTCGTTCGTCGTAGGGCGCCTGGCCCCGCGCCGCAGAGGTGTCAGCGCGCCGACGTTCCCCGCACGGCAGCGTCCGTGGTGACGGCCGATCCTTCCTCGACGTCGTCGTTGTTCTCGAACCGGTGATCCGTGCTCATCGTGGTCTCGTCGAAGGGAAGGCGTCCCTCGAGGACCTCGTCGACACGTGCACGATCGATCTCCTTGGTCCAGGTACCGATCAGGACCGTGGCGACGGCGTTGCCGGTGAAGTTCGTCAGGGCCCGCGCCTCCGACATGAAGCGGTCGATGCCGACGATGAGTCCGACGCCGTCGACCAGGTCGGGGCGGTGCGACTGCAGCCCGCCCGCGAGGGTCGCGAGGCCTGCTCCCGTGACGCCTGCCGCACCCTTGGACGCGATGATCATGAAGATCAGGAGGGAGATCTGCTCGCCGAGTGCCAGCGGCTTGCCGAGGGCTTCCGCGACGAACAGGGCGGCCATCGTCAGGTAGATCGCCGTGCCGTCCAGGTTGAAGGAGTACCCCGTGGGGACGGTGACGCCGACGACGGGCTTGGAGATGCCCAGGTGCTCCATCTTCGCGATCAGCCGGGGCAGGGCGGCCTCGGACGAGGAGGTGCTGAAGATGAGCAGGTACTCACGGCCGAGGTACTTCATCAGCTTCAGGATGTTGACGCCCGTCACGAGCTTCAGCAGTCCGCCGAGGATGATGACGATGAAGAGGATGCAGGTGATGTAGAACGCGATCATCAGGGTGGCCATGCTGACGATCGCCTGCACGCCGGTCTCTCCGACCACCGCGGCGATGGCACCGAAGGCGCCGATGGGGGCGAGCCACATGATCATGACCAGGATGCGGAAGACGAGTGCCTGGATGTGGCCGATGCCGCGCAGGACGGGCTTCCCGGCCGAGCCCATCTTCTGTAGCGCGAAGCCGACGAGCAGTGCCACGAACAGTGTTTGCAGGATGCTGGGACCGGTCAGCGCCGACAGGAGCGTCGTGGGGATGATGCCGAGCAGGAACCCGACGGTTCCGCCCTCGCCGCCTTCTGCGGCCTCCGGGACCGTGTACGTCGACGACGAGATGTCGAGTCCCTCGCCCGGCTGGATGAGGTTGCCGACCACGAGGCCGATCGCGAGCGCGAAGGTCGACATGAGCATGAAGTAGCCGAGTGCGAGACCACCCACCTTGCCGACCGTCGCTGCTTTCGCGATGGAGCCGATACCGAGCACGATGGTGCAGAAGATGATGGGGGCGATCATCATCTTGATGAGGTTGATGAAGCCGGTTCCGAGCGGCTTGAGGGACTTGGCGAACTCGGGTGCTGCGAGGCCGAGGATCGCCCCGAGGATCACGGCGGCGATGACCGCGATGTAGAGGAAGTGGGTCTTGTCGACCCGCTTGCGGGGTTGCGCTGGTCCGCTGTCGGACCGCGATGGCGCCATAGCCATGCTGTTCTCCCTTGATGTCCAGCCGCCCGGAGGCGCCGGCGGGGAAGTTCGTTCTTCGTCCGCGGGGGTCGGTCCAGGAAGCGTACTGTTGAGTGTTTCCCCCTCATCATGGCACCGGGAGTGACCGGGCTCACGATTGAGTTCATACTGGTCGTGGCCCGGCGCGAGGGACGTACCGACAGTCGCACAGGGCCGACGGAACCCGGAAGGAGCAGGATCACGGCGTGAGTCGATGGAGCCTCGCCCGGCAGTTCTTCCTGGCCCAACTCGTGTTCATCCTCGTCCTGTCGACGTCCCTGTCGGTGATCCTGTACGTCGACGCGGCGCGGGGCGTGAACGACGCGGCTGCAGAGCGCATGGTCGCCGTCGCCACCGCCATCGCCCTCGAACCGGCCGTCCTCGAAGCGGTCGAGGGGCCCGACCCTTCCGCGGCGCTGCAGCCCTACGCCGTCGAGGTCATGGACAGCCTGGGTGTGGACTTCATCACCATCATGGCCACGGACCGGACGCGGTACACGCACCGCAACCCGGCGCAGATCGGCAAGCCCTACCTGGGATCGGTGTCCGAAGCCCTCGCGGGCCGGACCCAGACGGAGACCTATGCCGGGACGCTCGGTCCGTCGATCCGCTCGATCGTGCCGATCGTCGACGACAGCGGAACCGTGCGGGCGATGGTCGCCGCCGGCATCACCGTCGATCGCGCCGCCATCGCGCGCAACGCACAACTTCCCCTCGTGGCCCTCATCGCCCTGGGCGCCCTGGCGTTGGGAGCCCTCGTCTCCTTCCTGCTCAGCAGGCGCCTGCGCGTCGCGACCCTCGGCATGGGACCAGCCGAGCTCGCCCGCACCTTCGTGTTCTACGACTCGGTCCTCCACTCCGTCCGGGAGGGGCTTCTCCTGACCGATGCGGCGGGGCGGCTCGTCCTCTACAACGACCAGGCGGCCCGCCTCCTCGGACTCGACGGCTCGCAGGAGCCCGTTGCGGCGTCGCGCCTTGCCGTTCCGCCTTCCCTGCGTGACCTCCTGTCGTCGGGACGACGCGCGCGGGACGAAGTGCACCTCACCGACGACCGGGTGCTGGTGGTCAACCAGGAGCCCGCGGTCCCGCCCGCTCCCGCTGGGCGGGGCAACCACGCGCAGGGGGTGCTTGGCACGGTGACGACCCTGCGGGACCACACCGAGATCGAGGCGCTCACCGGCCAGGTCGAGACGATGCGAACCCTGACGGACGCGCTGCGCTCGCAGACCCATGAACACGCCAATCGCCTGCACACCATCGTCTCGTTGGTCGAACTCGGGCGGAATGCTGACGCCCTCGCCTTCGCGACGCGGGATCTGCAGCAGTCGCAGCGGCTGACGGACGAGGTGGTTCAGGCCATCGACGAGCCCTTCATCTCCGCGCTGTTGCTCGGCAAGGCCGCGCAGGCGAACGAGCGCGGCATCGAGCTCGTTTCGGACATCGCAGCCGACGCGCAGGCAGGCTCGCTGAATCCCATGGACCTCGTGACGATCATCGGGAATCTCCTGGACAACGCCTTCGATGAAGCTGCCGGGTCGGAGGAACCGCGCGTGCTCCTCGGCGTGCGCCGCGTAACGACCGGCAACGCGCCGCCTCAGCTGGAGATCGTCGTCGAGGACAGCGGGAACGGCCTGCCCGACTCGGAGAAGGCGAAGGTGTTCGAGTTCGGCTACAGCACGAAGAAGTCCGACGACAGACCGGGCGGCGCCCGCGGCATCGGCCTGGCCCTCGTCCGCCAGGCCGTGCAACGCTTCGCCGGCACCCTGGAGGTGACGGACGCGGACCACGGAGGAGCCCGGTTCACCGTCCGGCTCCCCTACTCGAGCGGTCGAGGAACGACCGGGGCGGTCGACGGCGACGCTGCGCCCCGTGCCGTCGGCACAGGACTCGGGAGCAGGACGTGAGCGCCATCCGTGTCCTCGTCGTCGAGGACGACCCGGTGGCCGCCGACGCGCACGCCGAATACGTCCGACGGCTGGACGGCTTCGAACTCGCCGGAGTCGCCCGCAGCGGTGCCGAGCTCGCGGCCTTCCTCCACCTCGGGGGTGGAGCGACGGGACGGTCCGAACCGGCTGTCGACCTCATGCTGCTCGACATGAACCTGCCGGATGCGCATGGACTGGACATCATCCGCCGTGTGCGCGGGCTCGGCCTGCCACTCGACATCATCGCCATCACCGCCGTCAGGGACCTGCACGTGGTGCGCTCGGCCATTTCGTCGGGCATCGTGCAGTACCTGATCAAACCGTTCACCTACTCCGCGTTCAGGGAGAAGCTGGGCGCGTACGAGGAGTTCCGACGGAACATGGTCGGGCAGGCGTCCGCCACCACCCAGGCCGAAGTGGACCAGGCGTTCGCGTCCCTCCGTCCCCTCACGGCTCCCGCGCTCCCCAAGGGTCTGTCGGCCGAGACCCTGCGGGCGGTCTCGCGCCTGCTGAAGGAGCTCCAGGCGCCGACATCCGCCGTCGAGGTGTCCGAAGCGCTGGCGATGTCCCGCGTGACAGCCCGGCGCTACCTCGAGTACCTCGCCGACCAGCAGTCGGCCCTGCGCACCCCGCGGTACGGCACCAGGGGGCGGCCCGAGTTCGAATACAGCTGGGCGCGGAGCTCCGAGCACCAGTAGCGGGCGCCGTCGTTCAGCGCTCGTTTGTATACACTCATGCCAGCGTGACCCACCTTCGGCGAGCGAAGAGCGCTGTTCCGCTTGCCACCACCCATCCTCTGTATACACTGATCTCCGTGATCAGTGCCGACCGGCACAGTCGTCGACGGGGGCCGGGAGGAAGAGGCATGCGAGCCAGCGACCGCGCGTACTTCCTCCTCCGCTCCGACATCGTCGAGTGGCGCCTGGCGCCCGGCGAGCTGCTGGGCGAGGTCGAACAGTCGGCCCGGCTCGGCGTGTCGCGGACCCCCCTGCGCGAGGCGCTGTCACGACTGATGGCCGAAGGACTCGCCGCTCCCCACGCGGGGCGCGGGGTGGTCGTCTCGCCGATCTCGCTCGAAGCGGTCACCGACCTGTTCCACGTGCGACTTCCGCTCGAATGCGCAGCGGTCCGGCTCGCGGCCGTGCGCGGGAACGGGGGCGCCTTCGCCGCCCTCGCCGAGGAATTCGCTGCCGCCGGCCGCCTCATCGAGGACGACGACGGTGGACAGGACGCGTACTACGCGCTCGTCGCTCGGCTGGACCAGGAGATCGACGACGCCGCCCGCAACGCGTACCTCCTTCAGGCACAGAAACCGATCCGCACCCATCTGGCGCGCGTGCGGAGGCTCGCCCGGAACGACCAGGACCGCCTTCTCGCCTCCGCCCGGGAGCATGAGCAGATCGCCCTCGCCCTGGCTGCGTCGAACACCGAACTCGCCGAAGCCGCCATGCGGGTACACCTGCTCAACAGCCTGCAGCATCTGCTCGCCCCCCATCACGGGCACCACCCGCCACCGAACCATCGAGAGGAACACCATGGTTGAACACCATCCCGTCCGCGTGCACCGGAGCGAGGAGAACCTGCCGAGGACCGGCCAGCTCGCCTGGAAGATCGCGGAGGTCGCCACCGATCCCGTCGAGGTCCCGGCCGACGTCATCGACATGGTCGTCAACCGCATCATCGACAACGCATCGGTGGCCATCGCCTCGCTCAACCGGGCACCCGTCGTCGCTGCCCGGGCCCAGGCCCTAAGCCACCCGGTCTCCGCGCACGGTGCAGGTGCCTCGGTGATCGGCGTCGACTCCCTCGTCTCGGCGGAATGGGCAGCATGGGCTAACGGGGTCGCTGTTCGTGAGCTCGACTACCACGACACGTTCCTCGCCGCGGACTATTCCCACCCGGGCGACAACATCCCGCCGATCCTCGCTGCTGCGCAGCATGCCGGCGCGTCCGGCAGGGATCTCGTGCGGGCGATCGCGACGGGCTACGAGGTCCAGGTGGATCTCGTCAAGGCCATCTGCCTGCACAAGCACAAGATCGACCACGTTGCACACCTCGGCCCGTCCGCCGCCGCCGGCATCGGCACGCTGCTCGGTCTGGACCCGAACGTCATCTTCCACGCCGTCGGGCAGGCCCTGCACACGACGACGGCGACCCGGCAGTCCCGCAAGGGCGAGATCTCGACCTGGAAGGCCCACGCCCCCGCCTTCGCGGGGAAGATGGCCGTGGAAGCGGTCGATCGGGCGATGCGCGGACAGACGTCCCCCACACCCATCTACGAGGGCGAGGACGGAGTCATCGCCTGGCTCCTCGACGGTCCCGAGGTCACCTACCACGTGCCCCTGCCGGCAAAGGGAGAGCCCAAGCGCGCCATCCTCGACACCTACACCAAGGAGCACTCGGCCGAGTACCAGGCGCAGGCGTGGATCGACCTCGCGCGCCGTCTCAACAGCGCGCACCCCGAGGCCACGAACCCGGACGACGTCGTGTCCATCGTCATCCACACCTCCCACCACACGCACTTCGTCATCGGGTCGGGCGCGAACGATCCCCAGAAGTACGATCCGACGGCTTCGCGCGAAACCCTCGACCACTCGATCCCCTACATCTTCACGGTGGCTCTCCAGGACGGCCGCTGGCACCACGAGGACTCGTATGCCCCGGCGCGGGCGGCCCGCCCGGACACCGTCGCGCTCTGGCGGAAGGTGACCACCGTCGAGGACCCGGAGTGGACGCGCCGCTACCACTCCCTCGATGTCGCGGAGAAGGCGTTCGGCGGCAGGGTCGAGATCACCCTCACGGATGGCTCGGTCATCACCGACGAGATAGCCGTCGCGGATGCCCACCCGCTCGGCGCGCGACCGTTCGCCCGGGCCGATTACGTCGCCAAGCTGCGGATGCTGGCGAAGGGTGTGGTCGACGACGCCGAGCTGGACCGCTTCCTCGGTGCCGTCGAGCGATTGCCGGACCTGCCCGCGGGCTCGCTCGGACAACTGAACATCGTTGCCCGCCCCGGCGTCATCGATGCGGCCGCCGCGCCGCAGGGACTCCTGTAGGGGCGCGCCGTGCTGTATTCGAGCGTCACTCCCGAACAGAAGCGCCGTGACCTCAGGAACGGGCTCGCATCCGGGCGCCTCCAGCAGTTCCCGGGCGCCTTCAATCCTCTGTCCGCCCGCCTCATCGGTGACAAGGGCTTCGACGGCGTGTACATCTCCGGTGCCGTGATCGCGGCGGACCTCGGTCTGCCGGACATCGGCCTGACGACCCTGACGGAGGTGGCGCACCGAGCCGGACAGATAGCCCGTATGACGGACCTGCCGTGCGTCGTCGACGCCGACACCGGGTTCGGCGAGCCCATGAACGTCGCCCGCAGCGTGCAGGAACTCGAGAACGCCGGGCTGGCCGGGTGCCACATCGAGGACCAGTTCAATCCGAAGCGCTGTGGCCACCTCGACGGCAAGAACGTCGTCGACCTCGATACCGCGGCGAAGCGTATACGCGCGGCTGCCGATGCCCGCCGTGATCCGAACTTCCTCATCATGGCCCGCACCGACATCCGGGGTACCGACTCGCTCGAAGCGGCACAGGAGCGGTCCCGCGCCCTGGTCGACGCGGGTGCAGACGCGATCTTCCCCGAGGCGATGCGGAGCCTGGACGAGTTCCGGGCCATCCGGGACGCCGTCGACGTGCCGATCCTCGCCAACATGACCGAATTCGGCAAGAGCGAGCTCTTCACCGTGGACCAGCTCGAGGCGGTGGGGGTCACCCTGGTGATCTATCCGGTCACCCTCCTGCGCAGCGCGATGGGCGCCGCCGAGCGTACGCTGGACTCGATCAGGGCCCACGGGACGCAGGAACCGGCCGTGGGTGAGATGCAGACGCGCAGCCGGTTGTACGAGTTGGTGGACTACGAGGGGTACAACCGCTTCGACTCCTCCGTCTTCGACTTCGAGGTGCCCGACGGCCGTCGGCGCGACCACGGGGGTGAGCGCTAGGTTCCCCCCGCTCGGACCCCATCCGCAGGACGATCTCCAGGAGGAACAGCCGTGACAGAACCAGCGATCCACAAGGGCCTGGCGGGAGTCGTGGTGGACTACACCGCCATCTCGAAGGTCAACCCCGACACCAACTCACTGCTCTACCGGGGGTACCCCGTGCAGGAGCTGGCCGGGCACCGCGACGTCGAGGACGTCGCCTACCTGCTGTGGAACGGCGAGTTGCCCGATGACTCCCAGCGCCGCGGCTTCGATGCCTTCGAGCGCGCGCACCGTGCGCTTCCCGGGCACGTGGTAGCCGCGATCGACCTGCTCCCCGTGACCGCGCATCCCATGGACGTCGCCCGTACCGCCGTCTCCGTGCTCGGCGCGAGCCACCCTCTCGCGGGGGACAACTCGGTCGAGGCGAACATGGAGAAGGCCGCGACGCTGTTCGCCACGTTCCCCGCCGTCGTCGCCTACGACCAGCGACGACGCCGCGGCCAGGCGCTCGTGGAGCCCCGGGGCGATCTCGGCTACTCGGCCAACTTCCTATGGATGACCTTCGGCGAGGAGGCACCGGTCGAGGTGGTCCGGGCCTTCGACATCTCGATGGTCCTGTACGCCGAGCACTCGTTCAACGCGTCGACCTTCACCGCGAGGGTCATCACATCGACCCTCTCCGACCTGCACTCCGCCGTCACCGGCGCGATCGGAGCGCTCAAGGGCGCCCTGCACGGCGGTGCGAACGAGGCCGTCATGCACACCTTCGAGGAGATCGGCATCCGGAAGGACGAGACCTCCGAGGAGGCTGCCGCCCGTGCAAAGGCCTGGATGAAGGACGCACTCGCGTCCAAGAAGAAAGTGATGGGATTCGGCCACCGTGTCTACAAGAACGGCGACTCCCGTGTGCCGACCATGAAGTCCGCGCTCGACGCCATGATCGAGTACTACGGGCGCAGCGAGATTCTCGGCCTGTACTCAGGGCTGGAGACCGCCATGGACGAGGCGAAGGGCATCAAGCCGAACCTCGATTACCCTGCCGGTCCTACCTATCACCTCATGGGGTTCGACACGGAGATGTTCACACCGCTCTTCATCGCCGCGCGGATCACGGGCTGGACGGCGCACATCATGGAGCAGGTGGCGTCGAACTCGCTCATCAGGCCGCTCAGCCTCTACAACGGTCCCGACGAACGGCACGTCGGCGACTGAGGCCGAAGCGGCTGCCGTGCCTCGTCGTGTCGCCCCGTGCCATCAGCGCAGGACGGCGCTCGCGACACCCTCGTTGTCCCGCTCCATCTCGATGTGCGCGTCGACCGGTCGACCGTCCAGCAGTGTCGGGAGCCAGTAGGGGGCGTCCCTCCACATGGCATCCCAGGGGATCGCCCCGACACCGTACCAGTGCGGTTCGATCTCCTCGCTCGCCGTAGGATCCGCGGAACCCGCGTCGGCCGTGAAGAGGAATGCCGTCATGTTCCAACTCGGCTGATCAGGGAAGGACCAGCTGACACGGCCGGCGTGGTGCAGTGCGTCCGGAACGAGTTCGATCCCGCTCTCCTCCGCGACCTCGCGCACTGCAGCTTCGACCGCTGATTCCCGCCCGTCGATCTTCCCGCCCAGTGCTACGACCCTGCCGGTTCCGAAACCCGTCCTCTTCAGCCCCAGGAGCACGCTCCTCTCCGGCTCCTCGTCGACGCGCCTCCTGCTGCGGAAGAGGAAGCACAGGACCACGCACCGGTATGCGGTGCCGTCGATGGTCATCCACTCCCCCGGACGCTCCAGACTCGGCTCCGGATTCGGCTCGGGATTCGACTCGGGATTCGACTCGGGATTCGGCCCGGGATTCAGCTCGGGCGCAGGCTCGGGCGCGCCGGGCTTTGAGGACACGTCAGGCACGCGCCCTCGGGTGAGCCGCCGCATACACTTCGCGCAGCGTGTCCGCCGTGACGAGCGTGTAGACCTGTGTGGTCGTGACGGACGCATGCCCGAGCAGTTCCTGCACCACCCGCACGTCGGCACCGCCTTCGAGCAGGTGCGTCGCGAAGGAGTGCCTGAGCGTATGCGGAGAAACCTCCCGCGACACACCCGCCCGCTCCGTCGCCGTCTTGAGGATGGTCCACGCGCTCTGTCGGCTGAGGCGTCCCCCGCGCATGTTGAGGAAGAGAGCCGGACCGCCCTTGCCTTTCGACGCGAGCGCCGGGCGGCCCTGCACCAGGTACGCATCCACAGCCCGCGCCGCGAAGGATCCGACCGGGACGAGCCGCTCCTTCGACCCTTTCCCGGTAAGGCGGACGACAGCGGGACCGTCGGGATCACCGCCTGCGATGTCGTCGACGTCGAGGCCAACGGCTTCACTGATCCTGGCTCCGGTGGAGTAGAGGAACTCCAGCAGCGCACGGTCACGCAGTCCCGACGGCGTTGCGGTGTCCACCGATTCGAGGATTCGCACCACCTCGGGAACCGGGATCGCCTTCGGCAGGCGCCGGCCGGCCATGGGCGGATGCACATCCCGGGCCGGGTCGCCCTCCGTGAGGCCCTCGAGCGCCCAGAAGCGATGGAGACCACGGACGGCCACCACAGTTCGTGCGGCGGACCGGGGACTCAGGGCAGAAGAGCCGTCGTCTCCGGACACGACGGCCTGCGCGAAGGCCGACACGTCATGGCGGGAGATCTGAGCGGGTTCCTCCACACCGCGCGCCGCCAGGAATGCTCCGTATCGTCGCAGGTCGCGCCGATAGGCCGCGAGCGTGTTCACCGACAGCCCCCGTTCGACGGACATGTGCTGCAGGTAGTCACGCAGGAGGACGGCCAGGGGTCCGTCCTCCTGCGTGCGCGCCGGATCCGGCAAGACGATCAGTCCTCGAGTACGGCGCCGTGCGGCCAGGACGAATGCTGGCTGGGGTGCTCGGGCCACGGTGTCATGGCCGGACGGAGGTCCACGAACCCGTTCTCGCGGGCCACGCGTGCGGCAAGGATCGCCGCGACCGCCGAAGGACTGTGGATGCGTCCTTCGAGCACTGCGTCCACGGCGGCGTCGAGGTCCACCCACTTCAGCTCGATCTCCGCCTCCTCGTGCGTCCGCGTGTGCCGGTCCGCCTCCGGAACCTGACCGACGCCCCGCGCGAGGTACACGCGCAGTGCCTCCGAGGATGAACCGGGAGACAGGAAGAGATCCACGAGGACGTGCCAGTGGCGTGCCGTCAGGTCCGCTTCCTCGGCGAGCTCGCGCGCAGCGGCATCGACGAAGTCCTCACCCTCCTCGTCGAGCAGACCGGCCGGGATCTCCCACAGCGCCATCCGGACCGGATGACGGTACTGCCGCAGCAGCAGGACCTGTCCGTCGTCGTTCAGTACCAGAACCGCCACGGCCCCCGGATGCTGGATGAAGTCGCGAGTGATGGCCTCGCCATCATCCGTCAGGACGAACTGCTCGCTGACGACATCCCACACCCGACCCTCGTAGACCGTGGTGGTCCCGAGGAGCCGTCGTGGGCTCTGCTCATCACCGAAGGCGGCGGTGTGGGGGGTGGAGGTGTCGTGCCCGGACAGCTCCACCGTCAGACCTTCGCGCCGCGGCGCTCGAGGGCCGCCTTGACGAGCCCCGCGAACAGGGGATGCGGCCTGGTCGGGCGCGAGCTCAGCTCGGGGTGTGCCTGGGTCGAGACGTAATAGGGGTGGACGTCCTTGGGCAGCTCGGCGAATTCGACGAGCTTGCCGTCCGTCGTCGTACCCGAGAAGACGAGTCCCGCCGCGGCAATCTGCTCACGGTACTCGTTGTTCACCTCGTAGCGGTGGCGGTGGCGCTCGAACACGGTGGTCTTGCCGTACGTCCCCGCGATGACCGAGCCCTCCTGGAGCTTCGCCTCCCAGCGGCCCAGGCGCATCGTGCCGCCCATGTCGCCCTCGCCGGCGACGATCTCGAGTTGCTCAGCCATCGTGGCGATCACAGGGTAGGCGGTGTCGGGCTCGAACTCGCTCGACGAGGCGCCCTCGAGTCCGACGACGTTCCGTGCGTACTCGATGACCATGCACTGCAGTCCGAGGCAGAGGCCGAGGGTAGGGATCTTGTTCTCGCGCGCATAGGTGAGGGCTCCGAGCTTGCCCTCGAGGCCCCGGATACCGAAGCCGCCCGGGATGCACACCGCATCGACACCGTCGAGTGCCTTCTTCGCCCCCTCGGGCGTCTGGCACTCGTCCGACGGCACCCACTTGATCGTGACTTTCGCCTTGTTCGCGAATCCACCCGCGCGCAGCGCCTCGGTCACGGAGAGGTACGCGTCCGGCAGGTCGATGTACTTGCCGACCAGCGCCACCTCGAGGTGGTGCTTCGGGTTGTGCACGGCTTCCAGGAGTTTGTTCCATTTGGTCCAGTTGACGTCCTTGAACCGGAGGTCGAGCGCCTGGACGATGTACGCGTCGAGGCCCTGGGCGTGCAGCGTCTTGGGGATGTCGTAGATGCTCGGCGCATCGGCGGCATTGACGACGGCATCGATGTCGACGTCGCACATGCGACCGATCTTCTCCCGCATCGCCGCCGGGACCTCGCGGTCGGAGCGGATCACGATGGCGTCCGGCTGGATACCGATGGAGCGCAGCATCGCGACGGAGTGCTGCGTGGGCTTGGTTTTCAGTTCCTGCGAGGGGCCGATGTACGGAACGAGCGAGACGTGCAGGAAGAACACGTTGTTCCTGCCGACGTCCTGGCGGACCTGGCGAGCCGATTCGAGGAAGGGCTGCGACTCGATGTCGCCGACCGTTCCGCCGATCTCGGTGATGATGACGTCGGGGGCTTTCTTGCCCGGCGAAGGCTCCGCCGGCAGGCGCATGCGCCGCTTGATCTCGTCCGTGATGTGCGGGATGACCTGGACGGTATCGCCGAGGTACTCGCCGCGGCGCTCCTTGGCGATGACGGTCGAATAGACCTGTCCCGTGGTCACGTTGGCGGACCCGTCGAGGTTCTCATCGAGGAACCGTTCGTAGTGGCCGATGTCGAGGTCGGTCTCGGCGCCGTCGTCCGTCACGAATACTTCACCGTGCTGGAAGGGGTTCATGGTGCCGGGATCGACATTGAGGTAGGGATCAAGCTTCTGCATCGTCACGGAGAGGCCGCGCGCCCTCAGGAGGTGACCCAGGCTGGATGCCGTCAGTCCCTTGCCGAGTGAGGAGGCCACGCCGCCAGTCACGAAGATGTGCTTGGTCGTTGCGGATTTAAGGAACCGGGAGTTTAGTTGCTGCGCCACGGAATTCGAGCTTATCACCGAGCGCGGGTGCGGGCCGCATCGGCGAGGAGTTCCTCCGCGTGGGCACGGGCCGAGGCGGAGTCCTCCTGGCCCGCGAGCATCCTCGCCAGCTCGCGCACGCGCTCGTCATCAGGCAGGACCTCGACGTCGCTGGCGGTCACTCCCCCTCCGTCGCCGTCCCTGGACACGTTCTTGGTGACACGGATGTGCCGCGCAGCGAAAGCCGCGACCTGCGGCAGATGGGTCACCACGATGACCTGGACGTGCTCGGCCAGCATGGCGAGCCGACGGCCGATCTCGACGGCGGCCTTGCCGCCGACACCGGCGTCCACTTCGTCGAAGACGAAGGTGGGTACGGGATCGACTGCCGCGAGCACGACCTCGATGGCGAGCATCACTCGGGAGAGCTCACCGCCGGAGGCTCCCTTGCCCAGCGCGCGTGGCGCGGAGCCCGGATGCGGCTGCAGGTTGAAGGCGATGTCGTCGGCGCCGTGGAGTGTCAGCGACTCCGCCGGCGTGACCTCGATCAGGAGCTGGGCGTCCGGCATCGCGAGCGCGGTGAGCTCGTCGCTGACTCTTTCCGCCAGGCTTCCCGCCGCCGCACGCCGCAGCGAGGACAGCGCGTCGGCCCGTTCGTGCACCTGCCGGTCCAGGTCCTCGATGACCTCGTCGAGCTCCTCCACCCTGGACGAATCGCTGCTCAGCTCGAGCAGGCGCTTGACGGCATCCTCCTGCCAGGCCAGCACCTCATCGATGGAGGGTGCGTACTTGCGCACGAGGACGGACAGGGCCGCGCGTCGGGACTCGACCTCCTCGAGCCGGCCCGCGCCCTCTCCGTCGAGTGCTGCGCCGTAGCCGGCCAGGTCGGCCGAGATGTCGGCCAGAAGGTATCCGACCTCCGCAAGGCGTCCAGCGAGCGTGCCGAGGTCGGCGTCGTGCTCGGCCACGGCCTCGAGCTGTCGCTTCGCCTCGTCGACGAGCGACACGGCATCCGCACTGGTACCGATGTCCTCGGAGACGAGCGCCTGATGGGCGACGAGGGTGGCCGTGCGGAGCTCCTCCAGGTTGCCCAGGCGCATCGACTCCGCCTTGAGTACCGCGTCCTCCCCCGGTTGTGGGTCGATCTCCCCGATCTCCGTGAGCGCAGCCTCGAGGCCCTCGGCCTCGCGTAGCCGCTCGCGGGCCTCGCTCCTCAGCCGGTCGCGCTCGGCAAGCGCATCGCGCCATCGGTGAAAAGCGTCCTCATACGCCCCCAGGGCCTCCTCGACGGCCTTGCCGCCGAACTTGTCGAGCGCCTGCCGCTGGGCGGGCGCGCCCTTGAGGCGCAGCTGGTCCGATTGCCCGTGCACGACGACGAGTTCGTCACCCAGTTCGGCGAGGACGCCCACGGGAGCTGCGCGACCACCGACATAGGCGCGGCTGCGGCCCTCGCTCGTCACGGTGCGTGCGAGGATCAGCTCGGCGACGCCGTCGTACTCCTCGAGGGTCGCCCCCGCCTCCGCGGCCCTGATGGCCGCCGGACTTCTCGGGTCGAGGCGCAGAACCGCCTCCGCGGACGCCGATTTGGCATCGAGACGGACGGCTCCGGCATCCGACCGCGCACCGCGCAGGAGCCCCAGTGCCGTGATGACCATGGTCTTGCCCGCGCCGGTCTCGCCGGTGACGACCGTCAGTCCCGGGCCGAGGCTGAGCGTGGCGTCGGTGATGACCCCGAGGTCGCGGATGCGCATCTCCTCGATCACAGCGACCGACCGTCCTGGTGTTTCACGGGTCCGCGCCAGCCTTGGATGGGTAGTTCGAACTTCCGCACGAGCCGTTCCGAGAACGGCGTCTGGTGGGTGCGGGCCAGACGCACCGGGTGCTCCGAACGACGGACTTCGACCCGCGCACCGGGTGGCAGGTCGATGCTCCTGCGTCCGTCGCACCAGAGCACGCCCGAGGCGTCGGTGCGAGTCAGGAGTTCGACGGCGAGCACTGAGGTGGGTGCGACGACGAGGGGCTTCGCGAACAGGGCGTGGGCGCTGATGGGCACCATGAGCAGCGCCTCCACCTCGGGCCAGACGACAGGACCGCTGGCCGAGAACGCGTACGCCGTCGACCCTGTCGGAGTCGCGAGGACCACACCGTCGCACCCGAAGGAACTGACGGGACGGCCGTCCACTTCGATGACCACCTCGATCATGCGCTCACGATTCGCCTTCTCGACGGCGGCCTCGTTGAGGGCCCAGCTCTGCCCGAGCAACGCTCCCCCGTGCCAGACGAGGACGTCGATGGTCGTCCTCTCCTCGACGGTGTAGCTGCGGTCCGCGACCCAGCGCACGGTCTCCTCGAGATCGGCACGCTCGCTCTCCGCGAGGAATCCCACGTGCCCGAGGTTGACACCGAGCAGGGGAATATCAGCTTCCCGCACGAGCTCGGCCGCGCGCAGGATGGTGCCGTCGCCGCCGAGGACCATGACGAGTTCGACGTCGCCGAACCCGACACCGTCACCCAGCACTTCGGCAGGCGCGGCGAGCGCCCCGTACTCCCCCTGGATGTCCGCGAGCTCCTCCTGACGCATGACCGGCTGGAGCCCGAGGTCATGGAGGCGTGTGCACGCTTCCTGCGCGGCGATCATCGCGTTCCTGCGGCCGGTGTGCGCGAGCACCAAGATTCTTCTACTCATCAAGCTCCGTCTGATCGGTTGGGCGGCGTAGCGGAGGGAAGAGGGCGCCCTCGTCGAGTACCTGATCCGTCAACCGGTCCAGCTCCCCTTCGATCCTAGGCATCAATCCCGCCCTCGGCACCCTTATCCACACGAAGTACTCCAGGTTGCCGTCCTGGCCCGGCAACTCGCTCAGGGCAAGCCCGACGACGTCCAGTCCACACCCGAACGCGCTGCGGAGCACACCGGCGACGGCTCGCCGGCGGGCCTCGGGCGACGTGACGACGCCGAGCCGGTTCAGGCCGCTCCGCCCGACCTCGAACTGGGGTTTGACCATTAGCAGCAGGTTCCCGCCGGGCTGCGTGACCGAAGCGAGGGCACCCATGACCAGCCGCAGGGAGATGAAGGACAAGTCAGCGACAGTGAGCTCGACCTGCCCGCCGACGTCGGCGGCCTCGAGATGGCGCACGTTCATCCCCTCGAAGACGTGTACCCGCGGGTCCTCGCGCAACTGCTGCACGAGCTGGCCGTGTCCGACGTCCACTGCCGCGACCTCCCTCGCCCCCCTCCTGAGCAGTACATCCGTGAAGCCCCCGGTCGACGCGCCCGCGTCGAGGCACCGCTTGTCGGTGGGATCCACCTGGGGAAAGGCACGGAGGGCGCCGTCGAGCTTCGTTCCTGCGCGGCTCACGTAGTCCTCGCCGCGATCCTCGATGTCCAGCCTGTCCTCCTGGGTGACCGGAGCGGAAGCTTTCCGTGCCACCGCCCCTTCCCGGAGGACCCGCCCGGCCGCGATCAGCTGGGCAGCGTGGGAACGGGACCGTGCGAGCCCGCGGGCGACGAGCTCCTGATCAAGACGCGGCATGGGCTCCTGCCTGTCGGAGCTTCTGCTCCGGGTTCAGTTCGCCGCTCAGGCGTTCATGGACGGCAGCGTACACACCGGCGTGTTCCGGAACCGGAAGAGTGTCGAGAGCGTCGAGGACCGCGAGGATGGAATCGATCCGGGCATCCCCCGTCGAGGACGCAGCCGTTCCGGGCTCGGCCGCTTCGCCCTCCAACTCGTCCATCACCGTTTGTCCTTCCTGATCTACCGACGCTCCCTGAGTCCTTGCACAGCTTATCCAGCCGTTTCGAACACGATCTCCGGCGTGCTGTCCTGCGCCGGGGCGGGGTTCGCGTCCCACCACGCGGCGCAGGCCGCACGCCAGCTGTCCAGGGAGTCCTCGCGACCGCTGATGGTCACCGTCGACCCGGACACCCGCGCATCCGCGGCACCGCAGGTGAAGGTTCCGCCGTCGGCCGTCACCGACGGGTAGCACTCGTAGAGCTCCGCCAGTGAGCCGATGAGGTAATCCGGCCGCTCGTCGACCCGGGCGACCAGGGCCGTGCGGACCGTGTCGACGCCCGTGAGGACGAGCGCCGTCGCCATGCCCGCGCGGTTGCCGCCGAGGATATCCGTGTCGAGGCGGTCCCCGACGACCAGGGCACGGGTTACACCCGAGTGTCGTGCCGCTGTCTCGAACAGCGCCGCTTCCGGCTTTCCGGCAACCAGCGGCGACTTGCCTGTGGCTGCTGCGACAGCCGCGACGAGCGTCCCGTTCCCCGGAGCGATCCCGCGCTCCTGCGGAATCGACATGTCGGTGTTCGTCGCTACCCAGACCGCACCAGCGGTGACGGCGTAGGCGGCCTCGGCGAGATCCTTCCAGCCGAGAGAAGGAGAGAATCCCTGGATGACGGCGTTCGGCCGTTCGTCCGCGGAGGGGACGACGACGAGCCCCTGCTCCCTGACGACGTCCGCAAGGGTCTCACTCCCGACGACGAGCACCGAAGAACCGGGGTCAACCTGTCCTGCGAGCAACTCCGCCCCGGCCAGTGCGGATCCGAAGACCTGCGCCGCGCTGGCCGGCGCCCCGAGCTCGCGAAGGTGGGCCGCGACCTGCGCCGAGGAACGCGACGCGTTGTTCGTCACGTAGGCCAGGCTCTTACCCTCACCTGCAAGTTTATCGAGGGCGGCGGTTGCGCCGTCGATGGCACGCGGGCCGGCATAGACCACGCCGTCGAGGTCCGCGAGCACGCCGTCGAAACGATCGATCAATCGCTCAGTCATCAGCGGGTTCTTCCTTGCTGGCCTTGGCCTTGCTGATCCGGGTGCGCTTCGGAGCCGGCGGAGCTGCTTCGTCCTTCGTGTCCTCAGCGCCCGCGGCGCTCCCTGCCTCCGCATCCCCGGGCTCGATGTCGGCCGCGCCGGCCTCGTTCATGCTGAAGAGCATCTCCGTCTGGAGCGGCTCAACCTGCGCCGAGGACTCCGCGACAGGCTCAGCTTCATCAGGCGCGGCTCCTTCAGACACCGCTCCTTCAGACACCGCTCCTTCAGCGGGAATACCCGGTGCCGCAGACGCCTCAGGCGCTTCGCCTTCAGACACGGCGCCTGACTGCGCCTTCTCGGACGTGGTCACATCAGGCGCGCTTGCGTCACCCTCGAGCCCGAGGACGACGGAGTCGGCCACAGGCTTCGTCGCTGCATCCACCGCGTCTACGTCCGCGCCTTCAGGCTTGGATTCCTCGCGCACGTCCCCCGAACCCTCCTTCGACTCTGCCGTCGAACCTGATCCGGCCTCGGAGCTCACCTCGGAGCTCGACCCCGATTCCGCAGCGGCGGACGAACTCGCGGTCGGAGCCGCCTGTGCGCCGAGGAGGTCGGCGACCTTGGGCACCTGGACCGGAGCTGGGTCCTCGTCCTCGCCGAGGTCGATGATGTCCGGCTCCAGATCGTCGTCGATCCCGAGCGCCTTCTCCGCTACCAGAGCCTGACGACGCCACTTGTCCGACTCGTCCGACCGCCCGACGGCGTCCAGCGCATCGGCGTATGCACGGAACAAGCGCGGGCTGAACGTGAATGCTCGATGCAGGTCCAGTTGTGGAATCTCGAGAGCGGCGACGGCGGCGTCAAGCTGCCCGAGATCGGCCCGTGCACCGGAGACGACCATTGCCAGCTCTGCTTTCCCTGCAGCGTCCAGCGACTCTGCTTCTTCGCTACGTGCCAGGTCAAGTGCCCTGTCTGGCCGGCCGAGCCCTCGCTCGCAATCCGCCATCACCGGCAGGTGCACATTCGATCCACTGATCCTTCGGAAAGTCCGGAACTCACGCAAGGCTTCGCCGTAGTGGCCCGCTGCATAGGCGGTCAGGCCCACCGCTTCGCGGACCGCCGCGAGGCGCCCCCCGCGACGGCTTGCCGCGAGGGCATGCTGGAACGCCAACTCGGGATCGAGGTCGATGAGCCGACCCGCCATGACGAGGTGCTTCGCGACCCATACGGCGCTTCGCTCCTCCAGGTTGCGGACCTGCGCGCGCGTGACCCGGTCGAGCTCGTCACCCTTGACGTCCTCGTCGATCTCCGGGGACCGCTCCCGGTCCGGCCGATTCGCGCTCCGGAGGTCGCGGGCATTGTGCGGACGCTCCGCTGCTGCCGCAGTGTCGTCCCGGCGGCTTCCGTATCCGCGATCACTCGTCCTGCTGTCACCGCCGGATGCCCCGTCCCGACGTTCCGTGGGACGACGGAAGGAGCCACTACGCTTCGGTGCACGCCGTTCACTTCCCGATCGCCCCTCAACGGATGCGGAGCGGGACTGCCAAGGACGCTCGCGGCCACCATCGGCGCCGCCTGAGGCCGTCGCGTTTCGACCGGGGAACCTGGACTGTTTGTCCGAAGCGGAACCAGATGCCGAGCCTCCACGAGACGCGGAGCCGCGCAACTGGGCACCGCGGCTGCCCTCTCCGCCTCGCACCGGCCGTTCCGTCGACCCAGATGCCGGCCGGCCGCCGTCCCGGCCTGATTGACCAGTCCGACGCTGGCCAGTACCGCCATCTCGCTTGTCACCGAACCGTTCACCGCGAGCGGAGGACGAGCGCCCACGCTCGCCGCTCCGTCCCTCCTGCTCAGAACGTGCCTCGTCACGACCCCCACCACGAACATCGGACTGCCCATCCCTACGGGCCGTGCGACCGCTTGCGGGGCGCCCTCCGGTGCTCGACCCCCGGAAAGGCCCTTCCGAGCGAGCACCGGGCCGCCCATCGGTGGACGTCCCACGCTCGCCACCGGTCTGGCTTCCCGTACGACCACCCCCGGAGAATCGGTCGGCACGATCGCCGCGCTCCTCAGAATCCCTCCGGGGAGCAGAGGAGTCCGGCGCAGCGGACTGCCGCCCTGACTTCGAACCCCAGGAATGACGACGACCGGTGTGGCTGGACCCTTCCTGACGATCGCTGCCTGCGCTTTGCGCCCGGCGGGGCTCCCCGTCTCGTCCAGCGGTGTGCTCCTGCTCAGCCATGGCAGCGCGGTCCTCTCGTCAGGTGCCGGCTCATCATCGCCGGCTGGTCTCTATTTTGCTGTGGGTACTCTCCATCTATGGAACCACGAAGCCCGGTCGCCCGAAGCATCGCGCACTCGGCATGCGGAGGAATGTGATGGATAGCTCCACCAGGGCCCACTCGTTCAACAACCGGCTGATCGCGGACGTGCAACTCTAGGCGTTGCGTGCAGCTGCTGCGGGTG
>NZ_SZWI01000005.1:0-262227 GCF_005281365.1 Arthrobacter sp. NamB2
CCCGGGCAATGGCAACCCGGGCAATGGCAACCCGGGCAATGGCAACCCGGGCAACGGCAACCCGGGCAACGGCAACCCGGGCAACGGCAACCCGGGCAATGGCAACGAGAAGGTCGTGATCTGTCATGCGACGGGCTCGGCGACGAACCCGTACGTCCGGATCGAAGTGAACAAGAACGGTCTGAACGGTCATGGTGGTCACGCGGGTGACATCGTGAATCCTCCGAACGGGGTCTGCCCGACTGGTCCAGGCAACCCGGGCAATGGCAATGAGAAGGTCGTGATCTGTCATGCGACGGGCTCGGCGACGAACCCGTACGTTCGGATCGAAGTGAACAAGAACGGTCTGAACGGTCATGGTGGTCACGCGGGTGACATCGTGAATCCTCCGAACGGGGTCTGCCCGACTGATCCAGGCAACCCAGGCAACCCAGGCAACCCAGGCAACCCAGGCAACCCGGGCAACCCGGGCAACCCGGGCAACCCGGGCAACCCGGGCAACCCGGGCAACCCGGGCAACCCGGGCAACCCAGGCAACCCAGGCAACCCAGGTACGCCGGGCGCTCCGGGAATGCCGGGTACCCCGGGCGCGCCGGGTATGCCAGGTACCCCGGGCGCGCCGGGTATGCCAAGCGCCCCAGGCGTACAGGGTGCCCCGGGTAACACCGTTGGCGCAGTCGTCGGCACGAACATCAGGCGCGGAGCCGCTGTTGTCGGAGTCAGGGAAGGAGTTCGCAGCCAGCGCGGCCTCAACATCCAGTCCGCAGCCGTGGCCGAGAATCCTACCTCCCCTACTCAGTACTTCAGCCTCGTCGGACTGATGGCTGGCGGTCTGACCATAGCGGTGGCCGTCTTCGGTAGCCGTCGGGATTCGAAGCACGGGAGTTAGTTCCGCCAAGTGGGTCCGCCTTCACTAGGAGGGCTCGCGAACAGATCGATTGTGGGGGCACCGGCCAGGCCAAGCCGGTGTCCCTACAACCGTGAAAGGTCACGGACAATGAATCTGAATCCACGAAGCACACGGACAACGGCGCATGCCGTACGTCCCGGGCCTATTCGCAGGAGTGCATCGCCTTTTCTGTCGGTCCTCGGACTTGCATTGCTGATGGTCATCTCGCTCGACCAGCCGCCGTCCTCCCTCGCACCGCCCAGTGGAGATGCCGCACCAGCGGAAGTCCGCGCCCCTGCGCTGACTGATCCCGTGCCGACGGAACCAGACGTGAGTCCGCGGGAATTTCCAGAAGACGGTGCTGCCTCGGGTAAAGCAGTCGACGCCCGGAACGCAGGCGAGATCCAGGATCCAGCCAGCCCTCCCGATACCGATTCGGGTCCTGATGGGACCACAACTCCTGCGGCTGGCACGCTTACCTCTGCTCCAACCAGGATCACAGTCACCGCCGCAGGGATTGATGTCCCCGTCCTACAACTCAGTCCCACAGCTGACGATCTCGCGAATCAGTCGATCGTCCCCCCTTATACGGACGACGGCTACTGGATCAGTTCCTACGGATCGCCAGGTGCCGGTTCCACCGATACGACCTACATCACCGGACACAGCTGGGAGGGGCGAGAAGCTCCGTTCGATCGCTTCAGCACTCATGCCTCTGTTGGCGATGCCGTCACCATCACTACCGGTCAGGAAGCTATCCCCTACGTCATCGATTCGATCACCACACACGATAAGGACACCCTGAGGGAAAGCGACATCTGGGCTGTCATGCCGAACCGGCTCGTCATCATCAGCTGTTACACGGAGGATCCCTGGGGCAAGAACGTGGTCATCACCGCTTCGCCCCAGACCTAGCAAGGGGATTGGATCCTGACCGAACAAGACCCGGTGGGAGCGTTGCTCCGACCGGGTCTTTCAGTTTCGCTCAACACTCAGCTGCCCCTCGGCGATGGTGCGTTCGAGCGTGGGGCGTAAATCGAGTAGTTGCTACCTAACTCTCACACGGGGATACCCCTACCCCTGCGCCCTCTACGTTCCTGATACCCATGATCACCCGAATTCCGGGAGGTATTACCCAACCTGCAACCTTGGGCCCGATCTGATCCGAGCGCTGGTGTGACATGGAAACAGGGCTCCGTCGAAGCTTTGACAAATCCAGCTCTGGAGCTCCCAGGCGCGGCTGACGTGAGGCCGCCCGCCCTAAAACGCCTGCCATCAGCGAAGGAGGACTGTCATGCGACAACGCATCACCGTGATGATCCCGGCACACAACGAGGCAGGTGATATCGCCGCGACCATACAGGCCCTAAGGGATCAGACCCGTCAGCCGGACGAAGTGGTTGTGGTGGCGGACAACTGCACCGACGATACAGCTGCCATAGCCCGCGCTCACGGGGCGCTGGTAGTAGAGACTGTCGGCAACCGTGACAAGAAGGCAGGGGCCCTCAACTGGGCGCTTCCCGGCGTGCTCGAGCAATCGGCTCCTGACGACCTCATACTCGTGCAGGACGCCGACTCGCAGCTTGCTCCGAACTTCCTCGAACTGGCCGCGAAGCACCTGCTGAAAGATCCCGGCATGGGCGCCATCGGAGGCGTGTTCAGCGGGGGAGAGGGTGGCGGATTCGTCGGCCACCTTCAACGTAACGAATACGCCCGTTACGCGCGCGACGTAGCCCGTCTCAAAGGGAAATGCCTCGTGGTAACCGGCACAGCGGCCCTGTTCCGTGTCCGGACCGTCCGGGACGTCATGGATTCGCGCCTGTCAGGCGTTCTACCCCCTGGTGATGGCAAGGGCGGCCTGTACGACACGACAGTCCTCACGGAGGACAACGAACTGTCGTTCGCTCTCCTGACACTCGGCTACCGGATCAAGTCGCCCGCCGACTGCACACTCGTGACCGAGGTCATGCCGACCTGGCGGGAGCTCTGGAACCAGCGGCTGCGCTGGAAGCGCGGGGCAGTAGAGAACTGCGTCCAGTACGGCTGGACCAAAGTGACGCGAGGTTACTGGGCGCGCCAAGCCCTTTCGGTCGCCGGCGTCGTAGTGACGGTGCTGTACCTCGGCACGATTATCTTTGCGCTGGCGACGGTGGGAGTGGTTGTCATACAGCCGTTCTGGTTGGCCGTAACCGGCGTTTTCGTAATCGAACGGGTGGTCACGCTCCGGCTTCGCGGCTGGCGACACCAGCTAGCCGCGGCCACCATGTACGAACTGACGATCGACCTGTTCCTGCAGGCGGTCCATGCGAAGGCTTACCTAGACGCGCTCACGCACAAGAAGAAAGTTTGGTAGATCACATGTACAACGATACGACTGCCCCCATTGCAGCTGGAGTCGCCGGCTCCGGAACGCTTGCCATGACTGGCGCCGAGCCCCTCTGGGTCGTCCTCACCGGATTCGCCATGCTGGCTCTCGGCCTCGCCATCAAGCGCATCGTACCGACGAAGCGGGAAGCCTCGGAGTAGATTGCAACGCACAGCGGGCCCGGTGTCTCACCGGGCCGCTGCGCGGCAACGCACCCTCGTTGAACGAAGCTCCAGCATGATCGGCTGAGCACGACGATGGTCGAGTCCGACATGTTCGTGAATCTGAGACCGGCGCGGCGACAAAGCCCGATACATTGGAGCAATGGGAGAAGAGCGGAAAGACGTCGACGCCGACGGGAAGATCTCGGCGACCGAATCGGCTCCCGAAGGATCACCGGCGATCACGGCCTCGGGTCCTCCGCCCAAGCCGAGGATGGCCGATCGCACTCCGGCGCCGATCCACTCCATCCCGCCACCACCAGGGTCCCTGAAGGCAGCTCGGCGTCTGCTGTCGGTGAGTTGCCTGATCGCGATCATCCTCGCCGTGGTCATCTTCCTGAACCGGGAGACCCACGGGGACAGGCTGCTGGCCTACGTCACCGACCGTGATCCGGGCCAGAGTACGGAGAACCTCAAGACGGTGGCAGCAATCCTGTTCTGGAGCAGCCTCAGTGCCCTTGTCGCCGTCGTTCTGCTTCAGTTCCTTGTCCTGAACGCATTGATGCGCCAGCACGCTTCGGCTCGATGGTTCCTCGTGTTCTTGCTCGTCCTGCACGCCGGCGCTATCTTGCTTGCGGTCGAGTTCCTGGTCCCCACAGGCACCGAAGGTCTGTACACACTGCTGGCTCTCGGAGCGCAGATTCCGATCGCGGGACTCGGGCTCATCTTGGCGTTCTCGCCCGCTGTCGGAACCTGGCTTCATTCGCGGTCGTAGACGGGAAGCTTGCGTGCAGGCAGGAGTTCCTGCGACCGCAGCGAGTGCAGCACGGCTTCGCAACTCCGCACCACGACCTGGCATGCTTCAGCGGTCTCACGGTAGGTCAAAGGATTCTGTGCCAGGGATCGCCACCGTCGGAGGTGGCCCATCGCGGTGTCGAGCAGAACCTCGGGCTGAGCGTCGTCGGGGGCGCCGAGCCGGGCAGAGGGCCCTACACCGTGACCGCCGATCAAGGCTTCAGCCTCTGCATTGAGACCGTTCGGCATGACCACCGCCTGACTTCTGAGGTCGGCCAGCAGCCGAAGCTCCCGGAACTCGTGATCGCTCGCCTCCAGGCGCTCGAGGGAGGACGTGATTGCGCTGGTTCCTGCACGAGGTCTCTGGCGAAGGAGTGTACCGATCCCCAGGAGCGCGGATCGCGCCTTCAAGTGGTCCGCCCGGGCCTGGAACTGTGCGGACACGACGGCGAGCAGTTCGTCGAGTCCGCTGCGCCGAGTCAGCTGACGCGCTAGCGTGCTGGCGTCGGAACATCCCGCACGGATGAGGGCAGACGCGAGGCGAACACCGAACAGGCCGAATCGGTTGAGCAGTTCAGCACGGATCTCGGGACTTACGGCGAGGCGAGGGTCCGGCCTCAGGAAACGATCGGCGGACAAGAGGAGCCGTTCCAGCTCGGGTCGCTCCAATGACGAAAGACTCTGCAGGGCCGAGAACTCGGACTGCCGTAGGGTGCGGCTGCTTTGCGCAAGAAGACCGGCCAGGGGAAGGATCTCGAGCGCAAGTTTCTGCACGACGCCCTCGCGGCGGTATCGGTCGGCTATGTTGCCGGCCGATAGAAGGGAGTCGATGCGGCCGGAGCCTATCTCGTCGGCACGGGACAGCACAGCCAGTGCGTTGATGGTCGCCGAACGGCCGGCCGTGCTGTCCTTGAACGCCTCGAGGAAGTTGAGGTCGGAGGCGTGAAGGTGACGCATCATGTAGACGATCGCGTCCGCTTCCGACGGGGCGTCGACGGGAGTGAGGAATGTCAGGGACCGCTGGGACACGTCCTCGGACAGGGACGCGATTCCGGGCGTGTCGATGATGGTGATGTCACGAAGCTGTCGTGAGGGCCAGTCCACCACCAGGCGGGCGATATCCGCGGCGTGGCGGCCGCCCGTGTCCAGGACCAGGCGCCCGCCGACCCGACGGACGGGGAGCGCGTCGATCGCGCCGTCGTGCAGGTGCACGGTGATTCTCGGGGTGGCCCCGAAGCGGTACCAGGTGACGATCCGCGTGCTTTCTCCAGCGTCCGTAGGAGCGATCTCCTCGCCGATGATCGCATTGATGAGGGTCGACTTGCCGGCCTTGATCATGCCGGCCACAGCGACCCGGAGCGGCTCCTCCAGCCGGCTGTGAAGACCTTGCAGCAGGTCACGACCGATCGGGTCGTCCTCGTAGATATCCAGTGCCTGGCGTACGAGGTCCGAC
This sequence comes from Arthrobacter sp. NamB2, assembly GCF_005281365.1. Classification (NCBI taxonomy): domain Bacteria; kingdom Bacillati; phylum Actinomycetota; class Actinomycetes; order Micrococcales; family Micrococcaceae; genus Arthrobacter; species Arthrobacter sp. NamB2. Next base: position 5,664 of record NZ_SZWI01000005.1, read on the forward strand.
GCCTGATCGAGGACCGACGTCATCAGACCGCGGCGGTCTTCGCGGGCGCCCTGGTCAGAGCCTGCGCCTGCTGGCGCAGCAAAGTCACCCGCTTGATCTCGGCGTTCATCGTGCGCACTCGTTGATCCCGCTCGACGGCCAGGGTAGCGGCAGACTTCTGGGCCGCGGTTACGGAATCACCGAGCGAACGGTGGTGTTCCTCCGCAATCTCGGTGAAGTGGTCCCGGGTGGAGCGCTGAACGAGTCGGAGACGGTCCTTCAGCTGCTTCCCGACCTGGAAGATCACGTCGTCGATCTGCCGACGTACCAGGACCTTCGCCTCTCCCTGGCGTCGCTTGAGTCGGGCCTCCTTGTCCTCGGTGTAGGCCTTGCGGCCGAGGATGAGGCCCGCTCCGACGGAAAGCGGGTTGATGAGTGCCATGCCCACGATCCCGGTCAACAGGCCGAACATCAGGACGCCTCCGTAGGAGCCTCGCATTCCGATGAGCACCTTCTGGCCCGGGCTGATGTGACCGGGATCGAGCGTGGGCATCTGCTCCACCGGATCGAGGACGTTCTCCGTGTCGTCGACGCGAAGCGCCGGCAGGGGGATGTGATCCTGCGCGAAATGTTCGGCTACCTGTTCGGCGAGCCACTGGGCTCGCTCATTGGTCCAGATGAAGGTTTCGGAAACGGCCGCCGACACGCGCTGCTCGAGCCACTCGGAGAACTGGTCCCACACTGCCCCCGGGTCGCCCTGATCGATCGCGGTCTCTGCCTCACGCTGGATGGCACGCATACGCTCCCGCAGATCGTGCTCCATGTCAGCTATGAGGTCGCTGGCTCCGTCGTTGAGCGTCACCTGCCAACGCGCCGACCTCTTCCGCAGTTCGTTCGCCTGTTCCTTCGCGGCCTCCAACCCGGCGATCATCTGCGGAGAATTGCCGGGGTCCTCGAGGGAGTTGAGTTCGGCTCGCAGGGAGAGCAGCAGGTGTCCCGTGGCGGCCAGCAGGTCCTGTTGAACGGATTTGCGCTGGATACGTTCTGCTTTCCCGAGGATCTCCCGGCGCAGGTAGTTCACGAGAGGGGGGAATCCCGACTCGATGTTCAGTTCCTTGTCCTGCAGGCGCGCTGCGTGAAGCCGAAGGTCCGACGACACGGGGAAGAGCGGGATCTTCGGATCGACCTGATCGAGGTGATGCCGGTCGAGTTCCTCGATCTGGCGCCACTGCGGATACAGATCGGTCTTCGTCAGGACACATGCGACGGTTGGTGTTACACGCATGGCCTGCCGGAGGAAGCTGATCTCCGGCTCGGTGTACTCCTGGGATGCGTCGGACACCAGGATCATGGCGTCGGCTGTGGGCAGCGCAGTCAGGGTAGCGAGGGAATGGGCGGAATCGAGGCCGCCGACCCCTGGCGAATCGATGATCGACAAGCCGCCGCTGAGAAGCTGCCGCGGCAGGCGCACCTCAGCCGACGCGATCTTGCGTTCATTACCTGGGTTCCCGTTCTCGGAGACGTAGCCGGCCAGCTCATCGAGTTTGACGGGAACACGCTTCATCTCCTCCTCACCATCCGAACCGTTGCTCGTGAGGGTAACGATGCTCGCAGATGCCGGACTTCCGTGGCGTACGACCGTCGGCACGGACGTAGCGATGTCATCGTCGACGGGACACACGGCGGCATTGACGAGCGCGTTGATGAGTTTGCTCTTGCCCTGTTTGAATTCCCCCACCACGATGACGCGGACGTTCGGGTCGAGCAGGCGCTTGCGGGTCTGCTCCAGCCGCGCGCGGAGGTCCTCCCGCTCGCCCGCAGTCGCCAGCGCGATGCCTTCCTCCACCAGCTTGACCAGCTCGGTCATACAACTCCCCCTCGAATTACCGTAAGTGTGCCACGTGCAGGAGGCCCGGACATGGTGTCCGGGCCTCCCACTCATGCTGTTGTGTTACGGGGCTACTGCCTAGCCTTCAACGCCGCCGTCGAGGACGGGCAGCTCGGCTACGACATCCAGCTCGATGTCACCGATGACGGCGCCTTCACCGAGGACGGGGCCACCGATGAGGTCGCCACCGACGACGTCGAGGTCGACGTCTCCGACCTCCACGACGTCGCCACCGACGACGTCACCGACCGTGATGTCGTCGATCAGGTCCCCACCGACGACCGGGCCCTCAACGAGGTCGCCGCCGACGACGTCGCCGACCACTACGTCGACGTCTCCGACATCGATGAGGTCGCCACCGACGTTGTCGCCGCCCACGTTGTCGCCACCGACGATGTCACCGATCTCGACATCTCCGACGTTGACGATGTCGCCACCGGCCTGGTCGCCACCGACCTGATCGCCGCCGACGATGTCGCCGATTTCGACATCGACATCGAGTTCGTTGTCGACGACGTTGTCGTCACCGACGACGTTGCCGTCACCCGTGACGTTCTCGTCGCCGATGACGACGTCACCGTCGGTGCCGACGATGTTGTCGTCGCCGTCGACGTCGTCGTTGTCCTCGTTACCGACGGAGTTGCCGTCGCCGACGACGACGGTTCCTGCACCAGCACCACCGACGACGTTGTCGTCGCCGTCGACGTCGTCATTGTCCTCGTTGAAGGATCCATCGATGTCGACGTCGATGTCGGTGTCGTTGTCCTCATTGAAGGATCCGTCGATGTCGATGTCACCGACGGTGATGTTCGTCGAGTTGTCCACCGACTCGTCGAGCGCCACGCTGCCGCCGGCGGCGATGGAGTCGTCGCCGGATGCGACAACAGCGTCGTTGTCGAACACCTGGGTGACGTCGCCGTCAGCCCAGATGTTCTGGTTCACCGACTGGTCGGTGATGGTGTCGCGGTCATCCGTGTGGGAGGTGTAGGTGTAGTTGTTCACGATGCTGTGCAGCTGCGCAACGGCGTGACCGTGGTCGTCATCGTGGTGCACGGGAGCAACATGAACCGGTGCCACGTGTGCGGCCGGAGCGGCGGCGACGGGAGCCCAGGTGTTGCCCGCGAAGTTACCCGTGGCGTTGCCACCGGTGTTGTACTCGCGGTCGAAGGAGGAGCTGACCGTGATCGGTGCGTAGTCGACGACGACGGGCAGGACAGCCTCGACGTCATCCCAGCACACGCCGCCCAGGCCGGCATCTTCCAGAGCCTGCTCCGGGTCCTCCAGGAAGTCGGCAGCGGCTTCCGGATCGTTGAAGAGGTTCATCAGGAAGTCAAGAAGTGAAGAAGCGAGTGTAGCCATGATTTGATCCCTCGATCTGAAGAGTGTGTGAAGGTGATCCCGCCCAGTGTCGCTGCCGGGCTTGAATCAAACGTATGGCTCACGTCACCCACCGGGCATCGGGGGTAAACCCCCTACCTGGAAGCGGCTCGCTAGGGATTTCAGTGCCGACAGCATTAGGGGGTTAGGGGTTGTCCTGCCCCCGTTAGGTAGTCGGGGTCTCGTAAGCATTGCCGTCACTCCGGAAGGATTGCGTTCCGTGCTGGTTCCGGTCGAAGTCCTCTGGTCCTCCGCCGGCTTCGACAGTTCAAACCCCTACAGGCCGGTCCGGCATGTAGGGGCTTGGACGCGCAGGAGGCCCGGACGGAATGTCCGGGCCTCCCACTCATGCTGTTGTGTTACGGGGCTACTGCTTAGGCGCCGGGCTCCACAACGGCGGGCAGTTCGGCTACGACGTCGAGGTCAGCATCGATGTCACCGATGACGGCGCCCTCACCGAGGAGGGGGCCTTCGATGAGGTCGCCACCGACGAGGTCGAGGTCGACGTCTCCGACCTCGATGACGTCGCCACCGACGACGTCGCCGATCTCGACGTCCTCGATCAGGTCGCCACCGACGACAGGGCCCTCAACGAGGTCTCCGCCGACGATGTCGCCGACCTCTACATCGACGTCTCCGACATCGATGAGGTCGCCACCGACGTTGTCGCCACCGACGTTGTCGCCACCGACGATGTCACCGACCGTGACATCTCCGACGTCGATGATGTCGCCACCGGCCTGGTCGCCACCGACCTGATCGCCACCGACGATGTCACCAACCTCGACGTCGATCTCGGTGTCGTTGCCGACGACGTTGCCATCGCCGACGACGTTCTCGTCGCCGGTGACGTTGCCGTCGCCGATGATGACGTCACCCTCGGTGCCGACGATGTTGCCGTCGCCGTCCACGCCATCGTTGTCCTCGTTGCCGACAGCGTTGTCGTCGCCGACGACGATCGCTCCGCTGCCGCTGCCACCGACGACATTGCCGTCGCCGTCGACACCATCGTTGTCCTCGTTGTACGAGTCGTCGATGTCGACGTCGATGTCGGTGTCGTTGTCCTCGTTGAAGGAGTCATCGATCTCGATGTCGCCGACGGTGATGTTGGTCGAGTTGTCCTCGGACTCGTCGATCTCGACGTCGTCGCCGGCGGCGATGGCGCCGTCGCCGGATGCGACAACAGCGTCGTTGTCGAACAGCTGGGTGACGTCGCCGTTGGCCCAGATGTTCTGGTTCACCGACTGGTCGGTGATGGTGTCGCGGTCATCCGTGGTGGAGGTGTAGGTGTAGTTGTTCACGATGCTGTGCAGCTGCGCAACGGCGTGACCGTGGTCGTCATCGTGGTGGACGTGAGCGGGTGCCACGTGTGCGGCCGGAGCGGCGGCGACGGGAGCCCAGGTGTTGCCCGCGAAGTTACCCGTGGCGTTGCCACCGGTGTTGTACTCGCGGTCGAAGGAGGAGCTGACCGTGATCGGTGCGTAGTCGACGACGACGGGCAGGACAGCCTCGACGTCATCCCAGCACACGCCGCCCAGGCCGGCATCTTCCAGAGCCTGCTCCGGGTCCTCCAGGAAGTCGGCAGCGGCTTCCGGATCGTTGAAGAGGTTCATCAGGAAGTCAAGAAGTGAAGAAGCGAGTGTAGCCATGATTTGATCCCTCGATCTGAAGAGTGTGTGAAGGTGATCCCGCCCAGTGTCGCTACCGGGCTTGAATCAAACGTATGGCTCACGTCACCCACCGGGCATCGGGGGTAAACCCCCTACCTGGAAGCGGCCCGCTAGGGATTTCAGTGCCGACAGCATTAGGGGGTTAGGGGTTGTCCTGCCCCCGTTAGGTAGTCGAGGACGTACGAAGCCACGAGAACTCTCGGAAGGGACTTCGCACCACACATACCGAGAGCGCTGTCGCTCTCAATCTGTGGAGCCAGGCGTATCCCGCAGAATCAGGCGAAGCTGCATGAGCAGTTCGGACCGGTTCTTGGCCCCAAGTCGCCGACGCATACGAGCCATATGGTGCTCTACCGTGCGCATGGAGATGTACATCGTCTCTCCGATCTCCCTGTAGGTCCTGCCCTGCAGGACCAGATGCGCAACCTCGTACTCGCGCGCGCTCAGCTTGCCCTGCTCCGGCGTGGGACTGGCAGCGGTTCCCGTTTCGCCAGGACCCGGTGCTTCGGGCGACGGGGGTGCTTGCTGGCTCAGGCCCGTATTCGGGTTCAGACCACGAGCGCACGCCAGGAGCTGGCTCATGTCCTTTCCCTCACTCGCCCGAGCTGCTGCATGCCCTGCCAACCGGGATCCGTCCCAGGGCCTGCCGACTGCCGAGAGGCCGTGGGCGGCCGACTCCACGGCGGCCACGTCGAACTTCGAACCGAGGACAGAGATCCACACACGACCAGCCGTGGCGAAAGCGGAGGCCGCGTGGCTGTGACTCGAAGCGCGCACCAGTGCGGAGGCGTGGGGCGAGATACTGTCGGGCCGCTCGTTGAGCATGGCGGCCTGCACCGCGCTCCAATGCAGCGGGACGGCCCACAGTGTCGGATTCCCGAGTTTGGCGAGCAGCGCCCACGCCTCCTCGATGTGAGGCTCCAGCCATCGGGATTCCCGGAGACGGGCGGCCGCTACCATCAACTCCCCGAGTGGAAGCAGGTTATACAGGTCGACCGACACCCGGGACACACTTTCCTGTGCTCGACTCCAGGCGGTCACCAGGTCGATGGCGCTGCCGGTACGCCGTGCCATGGCAACCTCCAGTACGTCCAGAAGGTACTGGTCACGCGGTGCGAAACTGCTGTCGCAGAGCTCGGTCGCTTCATCGATCGCACACCGTGCCTGATCCAGGTGGCCTTCCTGCATGGCTACCCAGGCTCCCAGCAACATGAGCCTCGGACGCCCCCCATCACCTCCCTGATTGCCTGCCAACGCTGCATCGAGGATGGAATGCGCAACGCGGATATCTCCGTGGTGCAGCGCGACGACGGCGCCGAGCGCTGCCGGCAGGTCAGGCAGAGGGATGCAGGCGGCCGAAGAGGTCATCAGATTGGACGCCCTGATGAGGGTAGCTACCGCCTGCTGGGGTCGATCTCCCAGGGTGTCGTAGATGCCCTGGGCCATGAGGGTGGTCGCGACGGCGAGCACAGTGGGAGATGCGGAAGGTGTGGCTGCATCGAGCATCTGCCGGGCCCCGTCCTTGTCGCCGCTGCCGACCATCGCGACGGCTGCAAGCGGACCCGAGGATCCCACTCTTTCCGGGCCCAACCAGCGGTACACCTCCGCCCCGCGGGCCAACATACCCCGCTGGGCCCAGACAGTGGCGGAGACGTTCACTCCTCGTCGCAGGTCAGGGGCGGCTGGCTGCATCAGGAGGTCGTCAAGGAGCCGTCCTGCTGTATCAAGATCGCCGAGCGCCAACGCGGCCTGGGCGCGGCGCGCAGCCAGTGCCAGCTCGTTGGTGCCGGCCGTGACGGCGTCTGCATACAGGGCGGCAGCAAGATCAGGCTGCGAGGCAAGCGCTGCATTGCCCGCTTCGACCAGCAGGTGCCCGACTCGCTGGTCCTTGAACCCGCTCTGTGCCAAAGCACGCGCAACGCCCGAGGGGAGCGGCCCCTGCGACTCGAGCGCGTCGACGATCGCCTTCTGGAGCTCCTGCACCCGATACCGTGGTGCAGCCGCCAGCAACGACTGCTGCACCAAGGGGATGAGTTGACCGGTGGGAAGCAGCAATCCTGCTGATTTCGCCCGTGCGATTGCTTCATCGAAGTCGCCCCCAGCGCCCCCCAGGGCCGGGAACGGATGAACGCCGGCAACATCACCGACAGCCATGGCCAACAGGGTGTCGCGACTGATGCCGCCGATCTCCTCTAGCTCGTCAGCGAGTTCGGTGAGGCCCTGATGGGAGACGAGACCGGCAGCGCTCGATCCGCTCCCGCTGTCATGGAAGCCAGACACGACTCGCTGGACGAGCCAGGGCATCCCGCCGGTCAGCTCGGCGATCTTGTTCACGACATCTGCGGAGACTCTCGTTCCCAGGGAGGAACCGGCGTAATCGTCGATCTCCTCGAGCGACCAGGGCTTCAGCTTGATGGGCGGAGTCTGTTCCTTGATCGCCGCCACCAGTTCGCGCAGCGCTTTCGTCCGAGGCCAGGGACGATACGCGATGATGACGTCCACGTGATCCGCTCCGAGGAGCGAATGGACGTGGGCGAGATCCGACTCCTTGAGCGAGTGGGCGTCGTCGACGAAGACGGCACTTCGACCGGCGCTGGCTTCGGAATCGAACTTCAGGTAGTCACGACGGACCGTTACTCCCTCAGCTCTGTAGTGCGCCTCCAGCATGCCCAGGAGAGTGCTCTTCCCGCTTCCCCCGGCTCCTGTTATGCCGAGCAGCAGCGGACGTCGGGGGGATGCGACCAACGACTTCAGGACTGTTTCTCGGATGAGGCTGTGGCGCATCCCTTGGGTCCTGGGACTTCCGTACACTTCCGTCACCGGTGCTACGGATTCGCCGGCAGGTCGGGCAGATCCACCGTCAGCCCGAGGGAGGCGGTCGGCGCGGGTGTTGGAGTGGGCGCCGCCGTCTCGGGAGCCTGCGAGCCGTCACTCGGGATGGGGCTGGCCCCCGGAGTGGGACCGATGGCCGGTTCGGAGGGCGTCTCAGTAGTGGGTCCCGGCGTCGGGTCAGGCAGCGGGTCCGCGGTTGGGCCGGTGGTTGGGTCCGGCGTCGGGTCCGTCGTGGGTCCGGTGATCGGGTCAGGCAGCGGATCCGTCGTGGGGTCGGTGGACGGGTCAGTGGGAACGGGCAGTGGGTCAGTGGCCGGGTTCGGGTTTGCGTCTTCCGCGGGGGGTGAAGCCGGCGCCGGATCTGTGGTTGGAGCAACCGGGTCGATGGACCCGCTCGCGGACTGCAGGACCGGCCCCTTCGCGTCACGCTCAGGGCCCTGCACGGGCGACCCGGTCGGGTCGCTCGTCGGCGTCCTGCCTGCTTCGGCCGACCCTGTGCTCGTGGCGGTCGGTGCTGTAGCGAGTGACCCGTTCGCGATACCTATGAACTCCTCCATCGTCGATGAAGCTGTTTTCTGAGCCGCACCGGAGGTGTCGTCGGTACTGCTCTCCTCGGATTCCCTTCCGTCGGAGCCATTTGTACTCGCGCCGTCAGGAACGCCTCCCTGGGCCAGGACCGAGGCGATGGCGTTGATCCCTGTCGGGCTCTGGGCGGCAGTCGCGGTGAGGGTGACGAGGAGGGCGGCAGCTGCCGCTATCGCCACGGTGCGTCCCCGCGGGTGCGATGCACCGACAGCGGCGGCGGGTTCAGCGCGGACGAAAGCCGCCGCGGCGGGGCGTCGACGCACCGGGTGGCCTGACACGGCAGGCAGGAGCCCCTGCACAGGATGCTCGTCGCTGTCGTCGTCGATCACCTCGATGAGCGCTGCAGCGGCGAAGGCGGCTCCCAGGCTGATGGACGCCTTGGGATCGGCATCGATCGCGATCGGCCTGCCGAGTTCGGCGGACAGTGTCTGCGCAATCAGCGGGATGCGGGAGGATCCACCGATGAGGAGGATGGCGTCGAGGTCGGCCGCTTCCAGCTCGGCTGTGCGCATGACCCGACGAAGAGCGTCGACCGATTCGCCTACCTGCTCCTCGATCATCTCCTCGAACTCGGACCGCACGAGTCTGACGTCGTTCTGCAGGTTCGGCAGAAGTACCTGCACGGTGGTCTCTGTGTCCGAGGAGAGAATCTCCTTCGCTTCCACGCATTCACGCCGCAGGCGCGCGAGGAGCACATGCCCACTCGCCTCGGACATGTCGAGATGCTCCAGTAGGCCGGGAGTATTGGCTACGACGTGCCGGAAGACCAGATCGTCGAAATCAGCCCCGCCGAGGCGTTCGATCCCGACCGGAGTCCCGAGGGAGACGAAGGCCTGGTCACTGCTCTTCCGCAGGACGGCCGCATCGAACGTGCCGCCGCCGAGGTCGTACACCGCGATGGTACTGCCGTCCGCTACGCGCTCGTGGGAGGCGTAGTAGAGCGCCGCTGCTTCCGGTTCACTCAGGAGCTCGGCATGTCCGAGACCGACATCCGACAGCGCCTGCCGGATCAGATCGGTTCGGTATTCGCCCCACTCGACGGGGTGGGACACGGTAAGGCCCTCGGGCGGCTCGCCTTCGCGCTCCTCGGCCTGATCCACGACCCACCGCACCACGGACGCGAAGAGGAACTCCGGTGTGAAGCTCTCGTCCTCGATGACAACCGGTATCGAGTCTCCCAGGCGTCGCTTGAACTCGCGGACGAGCCGTTCAGGTGCCCGCACGCCTCGCCGCTCGGCGATGTCCCCGATGGACAGCTCGCCATCCGACGCAACGAAGATGACCGAGGGTACGGTTCCGCCCCTGCCGCCGAGGTTCATCACTTGAGGGGGAGCGAAAAGGTGGTTCTCGCAGCGGGAAATTGCAGCCGCCGTATAGCTGGTTCCGACATCTATGCCAAGAACGTAAGTCACGAGCACCCACCCCAACGTGTGTCGTATATCACTCAACAGTCCACTTACTGTAGCATCCAGTGCGCCGTCGCGAACGTGACGTAGGACTCGTTCCAGCATGGTCGGGTACCCTCTCGACCAGGGTGACGGACCCGAGGGCGCGGCCGCGCAGAGAACCTCATGACCTCCGGAGTCCACTACTCCCGAAGCTGTTCCGGGTGACCCTATAGTGAGTCTCATACTGGATGGATAGGCGATAAATGGCGCATGGTGGGGGAAGTCGGATGCCGCTTCCGTGCGCCCTGTTCCCCAACCCCGCACATCAGATCGCCTCACACGATGGATAGGATCTCGGCCCCCTGGCCTCTGCTGCGTCGTGAGGCAGAAGTCGCCGCCGTCCTGGGCGCGGTCACCGATCCGGGGCTGGCCGGCGTACTGATCGTCGGTGCCAGCGGATCGGGAAAGACCGCAATCGCCCGCGAAGCGGCTTCCCGGCTGGGAAACAGCGCCCACCTGGTCTTCGTCCGGGGTTCGGCCGCAATGGCGGAGACGCCGTACGGGGCGCTGAACCTGTTGTTCCTGGAACTCGACCTGCCGGCCGAAGCGCCCCCGCTGTTCCTGCTGCACTCGGTGCAGAACGCCCTGCTGCAGGCTGCAGGTGAGCGGCCGGTCGTGGTGGTGGTCGACAACGTCCAGTACCTCGACGAATCGTCGGTGCGGGCGCTCTCCTATCTTGCCGAGGCGGGCGTGGTCCACCTCATGGTCGCCTCAGATCGACCGGGCACGTCGCCGGGCCGATTCTTCGATCTGTGGACCAAGGGCATGCTCGAACGGGTGGACGTGATGCCGCTCGGACTCGACACCATGAGGACACTCCTGCAGGACCTGCTGGAGACGCCGGTGTCCTGGTCGGCCGCCGTCGAGCTATGGCACGTGAGCCGCGGGAACCCGCGATTTCTCCAGGCCGCGGTGCGCGGCGACATCGCGTCAGGGAGGCTCGCGCTCGAGCACGATACGTGGGTTCTGACGGAGGAGGACGGCCCCTCCCGCGCGCAGCGGAACGATCCCGTCGTCGGGATCCTCCTGGCCCTGAGTAATGATCAGCGGGAGGCCCTCGAACTCGTGGCTGTCGCTGGAGCCCTACCGCTCGAGGCGCTCCTCAAATTCGCTCCCGCGGCCACGGTGGACGAACTCCAGAACGCGGGCCTCTGCGCGGTCGGCGACGCCGCGCCGCACCCCGTCGAGGTCGGCAACGGCGCGATCGGCGACCGCCTGCGGGCCGACCTCGCGGGCAATCCACCAGCCTCCCTTCTTCATGCGCTGCGCGAGCTCGAGGCGGACGGCGTCCTTCCACCGGACAGCCGGCTGCGGGTGGCCGAATGGTTCCTCGACACCGGAACCCCTCTACCGGACGACTACCTCCTGCAGACCGCACGGCGTGCGAACGACGCGGGGAACTCCCGCCTTGCTCTCGAAGCGCTCGGGGGACTCGCGGCCACCGACGGCGACACGGCGCTGGAATATGCACGGGCGTGCCTTGTGGAGGGTCGAATCCGCGATGGCCATGACGCGGTATCGATGGTTCTCGGCGAGGGTGCCGGCGATCGGGCAGACCTGCTGGAACAACAGGTCAGATTGGTGCTACGGAGCCAGGACGACGGGGTAGGTGTCAGCGAACTGCTCGGGCGGTTCCGCCGCGCGACCACAGATGTTGCCGAGGATTCCGCACCCGGGAGGATCGACCCGCGTCTGCTGGAGAGCGAGGTGGCGGTGTACGAGGGCCGTTTCCGGGACGTGCTGTCGATCGATGCTGCCTCGCCTCCTGTCGAGGGCGGACAGGACCCGGCGGATGATCCGGGGGAGCGCGCCGCTCACCTCGTCCTCGCGCACAGCATCGCGGGCGACGACGCGACGGCACGATCAGTGGCCGGCCGGGCCCGGCGCCTCGGAATTCCTCCCGGGCACTCCGCAGGTCGTCACGCACTGCAGGAAAGCATGTTCCTCGCTGATGTGCAGGCGGGACGCCTCCAGGACGCGCTCGTCCTGACGGCCTCCCCGGCCCTGCTGGCGGACGCCTGGGCTGATGCCGCAGTCGCGGAATGCCTGGAAGGCTGCCTGCTCGCCCAGGCGGGGAGGGCGAGGGCGGCGTTGGCGAGGCTGGTGCCCGCGATCGCCCAGCTGCGGGTCAGGGACAGGCGGGGACTGCTGCCGGTAGCGGAATCGGCAGCAGGATACGCGCGCGCGCTGGTGGGAAAGCCCGTGGTGTTCCGTACTCCTGCGCGCCCCGATCCCACCGGGGAGCAGCCCGCGTCGTGGACGGACGCCGCGACGATGCGGCTCTTCCAGCTCCTCACGGATTCGCTCCTGCGGAACGGCGACGCAGCAGCTCGCCTCTTCGGAGTGATGGCCGACGACCAACGGGACCGCGGACACCATGGCGCCGAGCTACTCCTGCGAATGCATGCGGTAAGGCTGGGCAATGCTGCCCAGGCGCCGTCGATCCTCGTCCTCGCCCGGTCCATGGACACCCCGCTCGCGGTTGCGAGCAATCTGCTCGCTTCCGGCGTGATCCAACGGGACTCCGGCGTGCTGCTGGCAGCGGCGGAGTCAGCGCTCGAATGGGGGCATCTCGATCTGGCGGGATCGGCCGCACGTATGTCGATGGAGCTCCATGATGCCGAGCACGATCCGCTCGAATTCGTCAGGGCCGAGCAGATTCTCCGCGGTACGAACGTTCCGCGGGAGAGCGCACAGGCTCGCCGGGTCCTGACGAGTCGCGAGCGGGCGCTTGCCCGCATGGCCGCCGGCGGTGCCACGAACAAGGAGATAGCGGGCGCCTACCACCTGTCGGTGCGGACCGTCGAAGGGCACGTCCTGAGGGCGATGCGCAAGCTGGGGATCTCCAATCGGAAACAGTTGTCGACGGTGTTCGACCGGTGAGCACGAAGCGGACGGACGACGGGCAGCCGGAGGGCCGCGAGGTGTTCCTGGCGCGCCTTGCCGATGAGTTGCGGGAGTCTTCGGTACTGGGTGTCGTCGTCATGGGTGAGGCGGGTGCCGGGAAGACGACCGTAGCCCGCGAGGTCGAGGGGAGGTCCGGGCCGGGTGCGGGGATCCTCCGCATCAGCGGACGAGCCGTTCTCTCGCAGGTGCCGTTCGGAGGCCTGTCGACGTATCTCCGGGGAATGCCTGCCGAAGCCCTGACCCAACCGGCAGCGGTCATGCGACGGTTCATGTATCACCTGTCCGGCTCCGGCGCACCCGCGGACACCCTCCCATTGCTGCTGATCGACGATGCCCACGACCTCGACGAGGACACGGTGGCACTGCTCGTACAGCTCATCGCCGGACGAAAGGCACGCGCGCTGATCCTGGCCTGCCCGCTGCCGGGTCTGCCGCAGGGCTTCGAGGAGCTGGTAGCGGACGGGCTGCTCGGCACCATGGTGATGGAACCTCTCACCGCCGGAGAGGTCGGGGAGGTCTGCTCGTCGCTCCTCGGTGGGCCGGTGGTCTCCGCCGTCGTCCACATCGCTGCGCACATCACCGATGGTAATCCGAGGTTCCTGCAGTCCTTCATCAATGACGGCGTGGCCTCGGGCTATCTGCGCGAACGAAACGGTGTGTGGCACGCGGCATCCAAGCTTCCGCCGGTCAGCGCCCGCCTGACGGACCTCGTCCAGGCGGTGCTGGCACCGCTCTCCCAGGAGGAGAGAGACGCGATGACGCTCCTGGCTCTCGCCGAGCCCGCTACCGGCAACGTCGCACATTCCCTGGTTGACCAGGACGTCCTGAGGACGCTGCTCGACGTCTCCCTGGTGCGGATGACCGCGAACGGTCTGCTGGTCCTCAGGCATCCCCTGTACGGCGCAGTCCTTCGCGGGGTGCTTCCCGCGGCGAGGAGGATCGGACTGGAGCGTCGCGTCCTCGCGGCGATGACGGCGCCGGCGCGCGACGACGACGAGGTGCTGCAGCGTGCGGCGCTCGCGCTCGATGCGGGCGTCGCCATGGACGACGACGCGCTCCTGTCCGCTGCGGCGGCCGCCAACCGGCTGCATGATCGACGCGCAGCGCTGCGGGTGCTCGACGCCGTCGGCTCACCACGGCTGCGCGGACGCCGTCTGGTGGAGATGGCGTGGGCCGAGAGCACCAACGACGTCGGGGCGGCCCTGGAGCTCGTCGAGGAAGCGCTGGCGCCCGGGACGGAGGAGCCCGCCCTCCAGAACGCGATCATCCTCTCCCTGATCCTGATGGAGCGCGGCGCTTGCTCGGCGCAGGACATGCACGCCGCTGCGGATCGCTGGCAGCACCTCCTCGATGGTGCCCGCGAGGGCGGTTCTCCCTCCAAAAAGAAGCGGGAGAACGAGCTCTTCATGACTGTGGTCCGCCATGCCGTCCGGCGGTCGGGTGACACGGGCGTCCTCGAGCCGGAAGCTGTTCGGACGATTGCGGCAGACGACACCGTGGACCGGCAAACCCGCCTTGTCGCGTTCCTGGTACTGACGGTCGACCTTCTGGGGAGAGGGCTCCCCGCGGAAGCCGCCACGATGGCGGCCAGTGCCATCGAGCTGGTGACGAACGATGCGGAAACGCTTCCGCTCCTGGATGTCGCGGCGGGACTGCGCATCATCGCACTGCTTGCGGCCGGTGAGGCGGAGCAGGCACTCGCGGCCTTCCACTCGACCCACCGGCGAGATCCCCGGAGCATCTTCCACTGTGCGGTCTGGGAAGACGTCATCGAAGGAACCCGAGCCCTGGAGGAGGGGCGCTTCTCCGCTGCCCGATCCCGCCTGCTGCTGGCATCGGAGGCACTGCAGACCTCCGATCTCCTCCTGATCCTTCCGTGGGTGCGTGGCCTTGCTGCGTATGCAGCGTTGCTGGCCGGCGATTCGGAAAGTGCCGAAGCACTCCTCGAGCTCAAGGACGGAGCGCGCCCGGCAGGGTCCCGCCTCGCTCGTAGTCTCGCCGAGGTGTACACGCGGAGCGTCACAGCTGCCCTCAGCGGCGACCCGGACGGCGCCGCCACCCTGGTGCTCCTGGCGGATGCCGCAAACGGGGAAGGACTGCCGATCGTCGCCGCCGCCGCGCTGGACCAGGCCCTCGTCCTCGGTGACCGCTCGGTCCTCCCGCGCCTCGCGGACCTCACCGCGTCCTTTGACGGCAGGAAACAACGCCTGGTGCACACCTACGCGCGGGCAGCCGCAGGAGAGGCAGCCGGGACCAGTCCTCAGGACACCGGGCGTCGGCTGCTGGAGATAGGGGAAGCTGCGGTGGCGTCCGGCTACCGGCCCCTCGCGGCACGCTGCTTCGAGCAGGCGCGGGAGGCCTTCGAGCAGCGAGAGGACAGTGCCGGGGTCCGCCTCGCGCTGCAGAGGCTCGCCGCGTGCACGGGAGGGATGGATCGGCCGCAGGGTGCGCACGGGATCGTTCTTCCCGCCGGGGTCCGGCTGACCCCCCGGGAGTCCGCCGTCGTCAAGCTCGCCGTGAAGGGCCTGACCAACAGGGAGATCGCCGAACGGCACGGCACGTCGGTCCGCACGGTCGAGGGTCACCTCTATCGGATCTTCGCGAAATCCGGCATCAGCCGACGCGAGGACCTCCTGCCTTTCATGAGCGAGGACTGAGCGACGACGCCGCCCTTAGTTAGGCAGTACTGGGATGCCGCGCGCGCCCGGCAGTGGGAGGATTAGCACAGAGAATCCTTGCGTAATTGTCGCCGGGAGTACTGACGAATTCGAGGAGTCCCCGTGCCCGTGGTTGAAACGCCCGTCACGCTAACCCCCACCGGACCCGCACCGGCCGGTGCCGGACTGACCGACGCCGAGGTGCACCGCATCCGCAACGACTTCCCGATCCTGGGCACCGAGGTCAACGGCAAGCCCCTGATCTACCTCGACTCCGGCGCGACATCGCAGAACCCGCTGAGCGTCATGGAAGCCGAGCAGGAGTTCTACGAGCAGCGCAACGCGGCCGTGCACCGCGGTGCCCACTCGCTCGCCGTCGACGCCACCGACGCGTACGAGGACGCCCGCGCCGCCGTCGCCCGCTTCATCGGCGCTCGCACGAGCGAGCTCGTCTGGACCTCGAACGCGACCGAGGGCATCAACCTGGTGGCCTACGCGATGTCCAACGCGACGCTCGGGCGAGGGGGAGAAGCTGCTCGCCGTTTCGCGATCGGCCCGGGTGACCGGATCGTCGTCACCGAGATGGAGCACCATGCCAACCTGATTCCCTGGCAGGAACTCGCTGCGCGCACCGGTGCGGAACTGCGCTTCATCCCGGTCGACGACGACGGAACTCTGCGGCTCGACGACGCCGCCGCCCTGATCACCCCTGCCACGAAGATCGTCGCGTTCTCGCATGCCTCCAACGTGCTCGGCACCATCAACCCCGTCTCCGAGATCGTCCAGCTCGCACGGGCCGTGGGTGCCCTCACCCTGCTCGACGCGTGCCAGTCCGTGCCGCACCTGCCGGTGGACGTGAAGGCGCTCGGCGTGGACTTCCTGGTGTTCTCCGGCCACAAGATGCTCGGCCCCACCGGCATCGGTGCGTTGTACGGGCGCGCGGAACTGCTGAACGCGATGCCGCCCTTCCTCACCGGCGGTTCCATGATCACCACCGTCACGATGGAACGTGCCGAATACCTCCCGTCGCCGAACCGATTCGAAGCGGGAACCCAGCGCATCTCGCAGGCCATCGCCCTCGGTGCGGCGGCGAACTATCTCGCCGAGACCGGGATGCAGCGCATCGAGACCTGGGAGGCGACGCTCGGAGCGAGGCTCGTGGCGGGCCTAGAGGCCGTTTCGGGCATCCGCGTCCTCGGGCCGGGAGCGGGGCTGCCACGGATCGGGCTCGCTGCTTTCGACGTGGAGGGCGTGCACGCCCACGACGTCGGACAGTTCCTCGACGACAAGGGAATCGCCGTGCGGGTGGGTCACCACTGCGCGCAGCCGCTCCACCGCCGCTTCGGCATCACTGCCACCACGCGCGCCAGCACGTACCTGTACACCACGACGGATGAGGTGGACGCGTTCCTGGACGCGGTCGCTCAGGTCCGTCCCTTCTTCGGAGCACACGAATGAGTACCGGCCTGGAACAGCTGTACCAGCAGATCATCCTGGACCACGCGAAGGTCCGCCACGGTTCGCCCCTGCGGGAGTACGACGGCGGCGGGCGCGCGGGGGAGTCGCACCAGCTCAACCCGGTGTGCGGTGACGAGATCACCCTCCGCGCGGGCGTGGACGAGGGAAAGGTCACCGCCGTGAGCTGGGACGGTGCCGGGTGCGCCATCTCGATGGCGTCCGCGTCGGTGCTCACCGACCTCGTGCAGGGGCTGCCGAGGGACGAGGCAATCGCGCTCGTCGACTCCTTCCGCGAGGTGATGCGCTCGCGTGGCAGGATCGAGGCGGACGAGGAGGTGCTCGGCGACGCGGCGGCGTTCTCCGGGGTGTCACTCTTCCCGGCACGGGTCAAATGCGCGATGCTCGCATGGGTCGCGCTCGAGGAGTCCCTGCTCGCGGCGAACTCCTAGTCGGCGACGTCCTGCGGCCGGGGTGCCGGCTGCGGGATGATGATCCGGAAGCACGTGCCCTTCCCGGGTTCGCTCGTGACCGTGATCGACCCGCCGTGCTCAGCGACGATGCTCCTGGTGATCAGCAGGCCCAGCCCGACGCCCGGCACCGAGGAGGTTCGGGCCGAGTGCGATCGGAAGAAGCGGTCGAAGACCTGGTGCAGTTCCTCCGCCTCGATGCCGATGCCGGTGTCCGCCACCTCGACGACGAGGGAAGCGTCCTCGAGCCGGGCATCCAGGGTGATGCTGCCGCCCTTCCTGTTGTACTTCACGGCATTGGTGAGCAGATTGTCGACGGCCTGCGCGAGCCGTACCGGGTCCACGACCGCGGGGAGTGTGGCCGGTGCCCGGTTCGAGATGTGCAGGCCGGAGCGCGCCGCACGCACGCCCGCGGACGACGTCGCTTCCGCCAGCGTCCGTCCCACGTCCGCGGAAACCGGGTTGACCTCGAAGGTCCCGGCGTTGATGGCCAACAGGTCCTCGACCAGCTGCTCGAGCCGCAAGGCGTTGCGCCGTGCCACGTCGAGGTGGCCCGCGACCCCGTCGGGAAGACGATCGCCGAGCTCGAGTGTCAGCTCCAGGTACCCGAGGATGGACGTCAGCGGCGTGCGGAACTCGTGCGAGACGTTCGAGAGGAAATCGTCCTTGGCCTGCAGGGCCAGCACCAGTTCGGTGATGTCGTTGAAGGAAACCACCGTACCGGCGAAAGTACCGTCGTCGTCGTACATGGATTGCGAGGAGATGGCGAGGGCGCGCTGGGAACGGCCCGTCCCGATCCACACCCGCTCGGCCTCGAGGTTCTCGCCGCGAATTGCCCGGGCCACGGGCCGTTGCTCCGGCGGGATCGGCGTCACGCGGTCGGGTCCGAAGATCAGCAGTTCGGCCTCGTTGGGATCGCCGTTGCCGGGCGGCGCTGCGACGGCGTGCCCCTCGCGCTGCCGGGCGTTCATGAGGAGATCGTTGCCCTCCGCATCGAGTGCCAGCAGTCCCACGCTGACGGTGTCGAAGACGGTCTCGAGCAGGCGCTCGCGCTTCCTGCCGGCCTCGGCGCTCTCCCTCAGGGCCGACTGCGACTCCCTGAGTGCTTCCTGTTGTCGACGGTTGTCCTTGGTGAGCGCGCTGACGAACCAGGCGAGCCCCGTGAGCATGATGGGCAGCAGGATCGGATCCAGGAGTGCGTCGAGCGTGGTCGGTTCGGCGCGGAGCAGGAGCGGGAGCCAGATGATCGCAAGGGACGCGACGACCGTGATAGCGACCGCCGTGCCCATCCGGACGCGTGAGGCGGCGATCCAGACGACCGGGAACGCGGCCAGCAAACCCACGCCCGCCAGCGTGTCGCCCGCCGCGGCGCGGGAGAGGCCGATCGCTACGAAGTCGACGAGTGGTATGACGATGACCGAACTCGCCCGGATGGTGGACCAGGGAAGCACGAAGCACAGCGTCAGCATCAGGACATTGAGGGTCCAGCCCGCGAGGAAGAGCTTCACCGACACGAGGTCCTCGTGCTCGGCGAGCCCGAGCACCATCGCGAGGGTGAAGGTGATGGCCAGGGCGATCTCACTGAGGATGATGCGTCGGCGCCGCTGCGACCGGTGATCGGAACGGTCGGCGTCTGCGTCGGCGAGGCCTTCCTCTCCCGCCGTCCGGCCGCGGTCGGTCACGGATGCGCCTGGTCACCGCGGTCTTCGAAGACGTCCGGGATGCCGTCGGCGTCCGTGTCGACCTTCTCCTCCTCGGTGATGCGGCGATAGTGCTTGTTGCGGGAGCGCAGCACCACGCTGGAGAGGAGCGCCGCCGTGAGCGACGCGGTGAGGATGGCGACCTTCGCGTGGTCGTCGTGCTGGCTGCCCGCCCCGAAACTCAGGTCGTTCACCAGGAGGGACACCGTGAAGCCGACACCGGCCAGGATTCCGACGCCGAGAAGATCCCACCAGCTCAGTCCCGGATCCAGCGTGGCCCTGGTGGTCCTGGTGACGATGAAGGTCGTCAGGAGGATGCCGATCGGCTTGCCGAGTACGAGGCCGAGCACGATGCCGATGAGCACCGGGTCGGTGAGGGCGGAGACGAAGCCCTCGGCGCCGCCGATCGCCACCCCGGCCGAGAAGAACGCGAAGACGGGCACTGCGAACCCGGTGGACAGAGGGCGGAAACGGTGCTCGAAGACCTCCGCCAACCCTGGCTTGTTGGGCCTCGGCAGCGCGCGTGTCCCGTCGGGGGCGCGTCGCAGCACCGGCACGCAGAACCCGAGCAGCACGCCGGCGACGGTGGCATGGACACCGGAGGCGTGCATGAGCGCCCAGGTGAGGATGCCGAGGGGCAGCAGGATCAGCCACGGGCCGAGCGTCGTCCTGCCGAAGAACTTGGGCCGACGCTGGGCGAGCAGCGCGAACAGGCCGAGCGGCAGGAGCATCCACAGCAGGAAGACGAAGCTGACGTCCTCCGAGTAGAAGAACGCGATGATCGCGATGGCGATGAGGTCGTCGACCACCGCGAGCGTCAGCAGGAAGATCCGCAGGGCACCCGGGAGGTGCGAGCTGATGACCGCGAGCACGGCCAGCGCGAACGCGATATCCGTCGCGGTCGGGATGGCCCAGCCGCGCAGCGTGTCCGGTGAGGACAGGTTCACGATGGTGTAGATCAGGGCAGGGACGACGACGCCGCCGAACGCTGCGGCGACCGGCACGATGGCCCTGCTGACCCGGCGGAGATCACCCGCGACGAACTCCCGCTTGAGCTCGAGACCGGTGAGGAAGAAGAAGACGGCGAGCAGGCCGTCCGAGGCCCACTGCCCGACAGAAAGCTTCAGGTGCCACGGTTCGTACCCGAACTCGAAGTCCCGGATAGCGAAGTACGACGCGCCGAAAGGGGAGTTGGCCCAGATGATCGCGACAGCGGCGGCGATGAGCAGCAGGATGCCGCCCACCGTCTCCTTCCGGAGGATCTCGGTGATGCGGAGGTACTCCGGGTAGCTGGATCGCTGGAGGACCACGGGGTGGGATCCGGCCAGCCGACGTGACTCGTCGTGCGCCATGGAGTCTCCTCTGCGAAGGGGGCTGCGACTGCGGGGGACGAAGGACCTCAGGCGATCAGGGCGCGCACGCCGATGACGGCGGTCGCGGCTCCCAGGATCATCGAGGTCGAGATCAGCATGACGTGCACGGTCAAGAACCGCGTGGCGGCACCCTTCTCGTCACGGGCCCGCGGATCCTTGAGGATGCGGCGCAGGAACGGCGGCCAGACGATGAGGGTCCAGACGCCGGCGAGGATCAGGATCAGGGCAAGCGGTGTGGGGAGTTGCACGTTCAGGAACTTTCGGTGAGGCGGGACGGGTCTACGGGAGCGACCGGATGGTCAGCGGTTCTCCAACCACTTCCGGGCTTCGGCGGCCTGCACGTTGAGGGCCTTGCCGATCATGGGTTCTGCTGCACCGGCGATCTTGCCGCCGAGGAAAGGGATCGATGACGACACGGTTCCCTGCAGGTCGACGACGGTCTGTGTCCCCTGTGCCACGAGGCGCTGCACTGCCCTGACGTCGAGCGGCACGCCGGCGACGGTCATGGTCAGTGCCGCCTGGCGGGAGCCTTCGGCGTCGGGCGCCTCCCAGTGTTCGACCTGCGTGACGGACAGTGTCTCGCCGACGAACTTGCGGGCCATGTCCGGCAGCCGGTGCGTCGGCATCGTGCGGACGGCGGTGAGCGTGAAGGCGCCGGCGGTGTCGCCGTCGACCGTGAGCGATTCGAGCGAACCGCCGACGTATTCGCTCATGTGGCGGACGAAGCCCTCGTCGGTGAAGACGCCGAGGACGGTCGTGGTGTCATAGGGCAGCGTCGTGGATGCGTTGAGGGCCATGGTTCCTCCAAGAGACGGCGCGGTGCCGCGCCGGTGGTACGGACAGGGTCTCCGGCAATCCTACGGCCTGCACCCCGGACGAACGCGGCTGATACCCGCGGGAGGGAAAGCGTCAGGGCCCCTTGGTAAAGTGGAGGCGTCCCCGGAAGCGCTTCGTTTTCCGGGCTTTTGTGCTGTCCCCGCCGCCTTCCGGGTCCCCGTGGGCAGCGGGACGACCCACGCCTGAGGAGTTCCGAACGATGAGCCTGAACGGATTGCGCGCGGCGCTCGCCGATGATGCTTCCTACGCGCGGGTGCGAACCAACGCTTCGCGGCCGGTCGACCAGCGCAGCGCGGACCTGCAGATCGGTGCCCCCGCCGGCATGCGCGCCCCGCTGATCGCGGAGATGGTCGATGGTCTGGCAGTGGCAGGCACTGCTCCCGCCGGCCGCGACGGGGCCCCGCCGGTGGTCCTGGCGATCACCGCGACCGGGCGTGAGGCGGAAGACCTCGCAGCGGCCCTGCGCAGCTACCTGCCCGAGAACGCCATCGAGGAATTCCCGAGCTGGGAGACGCTGCCGCACGAGCGATTGTCCCCGCGCTCGGACACCGTGGGGCGGCGACTGTCGGTCCTGCGCCGCCTCGCGCACCCCGAGGGAGCGCCGGTCAAGGTCATCACTGCCCCCATCCGCGCCGTCGTGCAGCCGCTGGTCGCAGGACTCGGGGACCTCGAGCCGGTGTCCCTGAAGGTGGGGGACGAGATCGCGTTCTCCGACGTCGTCAGGGCGCTGTCCGATGCCGCCTACGCCCGCGTGGACATGGTCACCCACCGCGGGGAGTTCGCGGTGCGCGGCGGCATCATCGACGTGTTCCCGCCCACCGAGGACCATCCCATCCGCGTCGACTTCTTCGGTGACGAGGTGGACCAGATGCGCTGGTTCGCGGTGGCCGACCAGCGTTCGCTGACCTCGGGGGAGCCTCCGGCGGCCCTGTACGCCCCGCCCTGCAGGGAGATCCTCATCACCGCGTCGGTGATGTCCCGTGCCGCGAAGCTGCAGTCCGAACTGCCGGCGGCAGCATCGATGCTGGAGAAGATCGCCGGAGGCATCGCCGTCGAAGGCATGGAGTCCCTCGCTCCCGTCCTCGTCGACGCGATGGTGCCGTTCGTGGGCGAGCTGCCGCCAGGGTCCATCGCCGTGGTCGTCGAGCCCGAGAAGGTACGCGCCCGCGCGCACGACCTCGCCGCCACCAACGAGGAGTTCCTCGCTGCCGCGTGGTCCACGGCGTCCGACGGCGGAGCAGCACCCCTGGACCTGACCGGCGGCCTCGGGACGGACCTGCAGGAAGCAAGTTTCCGCTCACTGACGGACACGCGTGCGACGGCGCTCGCGAACTCCGTCGCCTGGTGGGGTGTCACGTCCTTCGGCGCCGATGAGGAGTTGAGCGACGTCGACAGCTTCACCCTGCACGCGCGGGAGCCGCGCGGCTACCAGGGTGACGTCGCCGAGATGATGGACTTCATCGGCCGGCGCGTCCGCGACCAGTGGCGCGTAGTGGTCGCCACCGAGGGTCCGGGTCCGGCGCAGCGCCTGGCCGAGCTCTTCCACGACAACGACATCCCGGCGAGCCGCGTCGATTCGCTCGAGGACGCGCCGCAGCCCGGCATCATCGAGATCACGACGGCTTCTGCCGGCCGGGGCTTCGTGGTGGACGGGCTGAAGATCGGGCTGCTCACGGAGGCGGACCTCCTCGGGCGGACGAGCGCCTCGGGCACGCGCGACATGCGCAAGATGCCGTCCCGCCGCCGGAACGCCGTCGACCCCCTGCAGCTCAAGGAAGGCGATTTCGTCGTCCACGAGCAGCACGGCGTCGCGAAGTTCGTCGAACTGATGCAGCGCTCGACGGGGGCCGGCCCCACCAGGACCACGCGCGAGTACCTCGTCCTGGAGTACGCGCCGTCCAAGCGCGGCGCCCCCGGTGACCGCCTGTTCGTGCCGACCGACCAGCTCGACCAGGTGACGCGCTACGTCGGCGGCGACGCACCGGCCCTGAGCAAGATGGGCGGTTCGGACTGGAGCAAGACCAAGAACCAGGCGCGCAAGGCGGTCAAGGAGATCGCCGGCGAGCTCATCCGCCTGTACTCCGCCCGCATGGCGTCGCGTGGCCACGCCTTTGGCCCGGACACCCCCTGGCAGCGCGAGCTCGAGGAGGCCTTCCCCTACGTCGAGACGCCGGACCAGCTGACCACGATCAACGAGGTCAAGGCCGACATGGAGCGCGAGGTCCCGATGGACCGCCTCGTCTCGGGCGACGTCGGGTACGGCAAGACCGAGATCGCGGTGCGTGCGGCCTTCAAGGCGGTCCAGGACGGCAAGCAGGTCGCGGTCCTCGTCCCCACCACGCTCCTGGTGCAGCAGCACTTCGAGACCTTCTCCGAGCGCTTCTCCGGTTTCCCGGTGCGCGTGCGCGCGCTGTCACGTTTCCAGACCGCCAAGGAGTCGCGGGAGACGGCGGAGGGCCTCACCTCCGGCGCCGTCGACGTCGTCATCGGCACCCACCGGCTGCTGTCCAAGGAGATCACCTTCAAGGACCTGGGCCTCGTGATCGTGGATGAGGAGCAGCGGTTCGGCGTCGAGCACAAGGAAGCACTGAAGAAGATGCGCACCAACGTCGACGTGCTCGCGATGAGTGCGACGCCGATCCCGCGCACGCTCGAGATGTCCCTGACCGGTATCCGCGAGACCTCCACCCTCGCGACACCGCCGGAGGAGCGCCACCCCGTGCTCACGTATGTCGGCCCCTACACGGACAAGCAGGCGTCCGCAGCCATCCGCCGCGAGCTGATGCGCGAGGGCCAGGTGTTCTTCGTGCACAACCGGGTCTCGTCCATCGACCGTACGGCGGCCCACCTGAAGGAGCTCGTGCCCGAAGCACGCGTCGCGGTGGCGCACGGCCAGATGACGGAATCACGGCTCGAGCAGATCATCGTCGACTTCTGGGAGAAGAGGTTCGACGTCCTGGTCTGCACGACGATCATCGAGACGGGCCTCGACATCTCGAACGCCAACACGCTGATCGTGGATCGCGCAGATTCCTACGGACTGTCGCAGCTGCACCAGCTTCGCGGCCGCGTGGGCCGCGGGCGCGAGCGGGCCTACGCCTACTTCCTGTACCCGTCGGAAAAGCCCCTCGGGGAGGTGGCGCTCGAGCGGCTCAAGGCCGTCGCGTCGCACAACGAGCTGGGTGCCGGCATGCAGCTGGCGATGAAGGACCTCGAGATCCGCGGCGCGGGCAACCTGCTGGGCGGCGAGCAGTCAGGTCACATCCAGGGCGTCGGATTCGACCTCTACATCCGTCTCGTCGGCGAGGCGGTGGCCAACTTCCGCGGGGAGGCGGAGGAGAAGGCCGCAGAGATGAAGATCGAGCTCCCGGTCAATGCCCACCTGCCGCACGACTATGTGCCGGGGGAGAGGCTCCGCCTCGAGGCCTACCGGAAGCTGGCAGCCGCGGTGACCGACGAGGCGATCGACTCCGTCGTCGCGGAGCTGAAGGACCGCTACGGCGAGCCCCCCGCCGCTGTCGAGAACCTGATCGCCGTGGCACGCTTCAGGGTCGCAGCGCGGTCGCTCGGCCTCACGGACGTGGCCCTGCAGGGAAACTTCATCAAGTTCTCGCCGGCCGAGCTGCCGGAGTCCAAGCAGATGCGCCTCACGCGGATGTATCCGGGCGCGGCGATCAAGCCCGCGCTGAACGCCGTGCTGGTGCCGAAGCCGAAGACCGCCCGGATCGGCGGACGCGATCTGGTGGACGCCGAGATCCTGGACTGGGCGAAGAACGTGCTCGAGTCGGTGTTCACGCCGTAGCGCGCTGCCCCGACACACGGAAGAGGCCGTCCCTTGCGGGGGACGGCCTCTTCTGTGTGTCAGCTGACGTCGAGCAGTCGCTTCAGGAGCTCACTGCCGTTCCCATTTCCTTCTCGTCCGTGCTGTTGCCCTCGGCGAGGTTGTAGCCGGTGTCTGAACGGCCGAGGATGCCCTGCGGGATGTAGAAGACGAGGAACGAGACGACGACGATCACGGCCATCGGCCACACATCCTGAGGCGTGAACCAGGTCAGGAGGTACATGCTGAAGAGGAATGCGCCGAAGATCAGGGCGAACACCACGATGTTCTCGACGAGCCGACCCTTGCCGGCGTGGGCGGGCGGGCTGTCGGTGCGGGTGCTCTCGCGCTCCGTGCTGGCTTCATGTGACATTGGATCTCCTTGCATGCGAGGTGTGACTGCTGCGCCGTCAGTAAGCTGCGGTGCCCTGTTCACCCTTAACGATAGCGACTCCCGAGCTGGCGCCGATACGCGTTGCACCGGCGTCGATCATGGCGCGCGCATCCTCGAGGGAACGGACACCACCTGATGCCTTGACGCCGAGGTCCGGACCGACGGTCTTCCGCATGAGCGCGACGTCCTGGACGGTCGCTCCACCGCCGTTGAAGCCGGTGGAGGTCTTGACGAAGTCCGCTCCTGCCTCGACGGCGGCCTCACATGCAAGCACTTTCTGATCGTCCGTCAGGAGCGATGTCTCGATGATCACCTTCAGGATCGCGCCCTGTTCGTGAACGGCCTCCGCCACGGCCAGGATGTCCTCGACCAGCAGGTCCCTCTCGCCGGCACGGGCGGCTGCGATGTCGATCACCATGTCGATCTCGTCCGCGCCGTCGGCGACGGCGCCGCGGGCTTCGAAGACCTTGACCTCGGTGGTGGTGGCTCCGAGCGGGAACCCGATGACGGAGCAGGTAAGGACACCGGTGTCCTTCACCGCCGTACGGACGGTGCTGACCCAGAGCGGGTTGACGCAGACGGACTTGAACGAGTACTCGACGGCCTCGCGGCACACCGTGAGGATCTGCTCACGGCTTGCGTCGGGCTTCAGGAGCGTGTGGTCGATGTAGGAGGCTAGGGATACTTCGGTAGGCATGGTCCCCATCTTTCCATGGACCTGCCGAACCCTCGCCTTGCGGCTGTCGAACACCCCGGCGAGGGCGCCCTGGCGTCCGACGCGTGCCCTGTCAGAGCCCGAGAGCCTCACCGACATCGCGCTTCACGGCCTCGAGGCGCGCTCGCGCGGCCTCTTTCGCCCCCTCGATCTCGGCAGCGGAGCCGACGGGCTCCACGACCTCCAGGTAGCACTTCAGCTTCGGCTCGGTGCCGCTGGGTCGGATGATGACGCGCGTCTCGTTCTGTGTCAGGTACAGCAGCCCGTCCGTGGGCGGGAGTTGGGCCGAGCCCTGAGCAAGGTCGTCGACGACCGTGACAGGCGACTCCGCGAACGACGTCGGCGGGTTCTCACGCAGCCTGTTCATCATCGCGCCGAGCAGCCCGAGGCTGCCGACGCGGACCGAGAGCTGATCGGAGGCGTGCAGGCCGTGGACCAGGAAGGCGTCGTCCAGCAGGTCGAAGAGCGTTCGGCCGGAGGTCTTCGTCGCGGCTGCCAGTTCGGCCAGCAGGAGGCCGGCGGAGATGCCGTCCTTGTCGCGGACGAGGTCCGGGGCGACGCAGTAGCCCAGGGCTTCCTCGTAGCCGAACGAGAGCCCGTGTACGCGCGCGATCCACTTGAATCCGGTCAGGGTCTGCACGTGGTCGATCCCTGCGAGAGCAGCGACCCGCCCGAGCAGTCGCGAGGAGACGATCGAGTTCGCGAAGACGCTCTGCCGGACTGCGTCCGCACCCTCCGAAGCTCCGTCCCGAGCAGCGGCGAGGCGGCCAGCGAGGTGCAGGCCGAGGAGGGAACCCACCTCGTCACCGCGCAGCATGCGCCACTCGCCGGTGGAGGGCTCGCGAGCAGCAAGGGCGACACGGTCGGCATCCGGGTCGTTGGCGATCACGAGGTCAGCTCCGACCCGAAGCGCCGTCTCGAGTGCGAGATCCAGTGCCCCGGGCTCCTCCGGGTTGGGAAAGGCGACCGTCGGGAAGTCGGGGTCGGGTTCGGCCTGGCGTTCCACGACCGTGACGTCGTCGAACCCCGCCGCCGCGAGTACCGCCTGCGCCGTCCGTCCGCCCACGCCGTGCAGGGGAGTGAGGACGATCTTCAGGTCGCGGGCCCGGAGGGTGGGATCGGTCAGGGCGGAGACCGCCTGAACGTAGTCCGTCTCGATGGACTCCGGCAGCACGGTCCACCCGTCGGCCGCAAGCTCGATGACGTCCACCGCTGCGATGCGAGCCGCGATCCCGGCGTCGTGCGGGGCGACGATCTGGACACCCCGGGCGTCCTCCTCGACCGCCCGACCGCCGAGGTAGACCTTGTACCCGTTGTCCTGCGGCGGGTTGTGGCTCGCCGTGACCATGATGCCCACTTCGCACCCGAGGGCACGGATTGCGTAGGCGAGCACCGGCGTCGGCAATTCCCGGGGCATCAGGAAGGTCTCGATGCCGGCGGCCGTGAAGATCGCCGCCGTCTCCTCGGCGAAGATGCGCGAGTTGTGGCGCGCGTCGAAGCCGACCACCGCGCGTGGCGCGTAGGCCCCGTCGGCCAGGTCCAGCGCGTGGGCGGCGACGCCGGCGGCCGCGCGGCGGACGACCACGCGGTTCATCCGGTTGGGGCCTGCGCCGAGGGCCGCACGCAGGCCGGCCGTGCCGAAGGCGAGGGGCCCCGAGAAGCTGTCGCGGAGCTCCTGCTCCGACACGGCAGCCGCGGAACTGCCCGACCGGACGTTGCCGACGAGCGTACGGAGTTCCTCCGCCGTCCGTGGATCCGGATCGGCGGCGGCCCAGGCATCGGCGGTGGTGAGGAGCGTATCCAGCTCGGAGGTGGTCATGCGGGTCCCTAACGTGGATCGGCGGCCGACCGACGGCGCCGGTCATGCCTTGAGGTGTGGTCTGACGTGCGGCGGGACGGCTCGGAATGTCTAGAGTGCGGCGACGATGTCGGCGAGCAGGCGCGAGATGCGCGGCCCGGCTGCCTGGCCCGCCTCGAGTACCTCGGCGTGGCTGAGGGGAACAGGGCTGATACCGGCGGCGAGGTTGGTGACCAGCGAGATACCGAAGACCTCCATGCCGGCGTGCCGGGCCGCGATGGCCTCGAGTGCGGTCGACATGCCCACGAGGTCGGCGCCGATGCGCTTGGCGTACTGCACCTCGGCGGGGGTCTCGTAGTGCGGCCCGGTGAACTGCGCGTACACGCCTTCCTCGAGCGTCGCGTCCACCTGGCGTGCGAGGCCGCGCAGCCGGGAGGAGTAGAGGTCGGTCAGGTCCACGAACGTCGCCCCCTCGAGCGGGGAGGAGGCAGTCAGGTTGATGTGGTCGCTGATCAGCACCGGGGTGCCGGGCTGCCAGTGCTCCTTCAGGCCTCCGCAGCCGTTGGTGAGGATCATCGTCGTCGCCCCGGCGGCCGCCGCGGTACGGACTCCGTGCACGACGGCGCGAACGCCCTTGCCCTCGTAGAAGTGGGTTCGTGCGCCCAGCACGAGGGCGCGCTTGCCGTTCGGGGTGAGGATGGAGCGGACGGTCCCGGTGTGGCCGACGACGGCGGGCGCGGAGAAGCCGGGGATCTCGGCAGCGTCGAGCGTATGGGTCGTCTCACCGATCAATTCCGCCGCCTCCCCCCAGCCGGACCCGAGGACGAGGGCGGTGTCATGCCGGTCGATGCCGGTGGCGCGGGCAATGTGGTCAGCAGCACTGCGGGCCAGGTCGAAAGGATCAGAAGTCACCGCTACAACTTACCCCTGCGTTCCTCGTTGCGCGAAGACCGCGACCACCGCCGCAGCCCCGCAACACGCCGTCATCGCTCGTCCCGTCGCAACGCCTCGGGTCCATTTTCCGGGTGTCGGTGGCATGGGAGAGAATAAAGCCGTGACCAACCAACTCGATTTCAGTTCATTGCGCCTGGCGATCCTGGGCGGGGGGCCCGGCGGGTACGAAGCCGCGCTGGTCGCGTCGTCGCTCGGGGCCAACGTCACGATCGTGGAGCGCCAGGGCCTCGGCGGCTCGGCGGTGCTGACGGACGTGGTCCCGTCCAAGACCCTCATCGCCACCGCGGACACCATGACGCGCTTCACCGACGCGAGCGGGCTCGGCGTCCACTTCTCGGCGGACAGCAAGGTGTACGCGGACCTGGACAAGGTCAACCAGCGGTTGCTGAAGCTGGCTGTCGAGCAGTCCTCCGACATCCGCGCCACGCTCGAGCGACTCGGTGTCCGGGTCATCATCGGCACGGGGAAGCTGCTCGACAACCACCGCCTGGAGGTCGTGTCCGACGGCGAGACCAGCATCGTCGAGGCCGACGCCGTCCTGCTGGCCGTCGGTTCGACGCCGCGTGAGCTGCCGAGCGCGATGCCGGACGGTGAACGCATCTTCAACTGGACGCAGCTCTACAACCTCCGGCAGATCCCAGAGCACCTCATCGTCGTCGGTTCCGGTGTCACGGGAGCCGAGTTCGCGAGCGCCTACAACGGGCTCGGCTCCAAGGTCACGCTGATCTCGAGCCGGGACCGCGTGCTGCCGGGCGAGGACGCCGACGCCGCCGAGGTGCTCGAGGGCGTGTTCAAGGACCGCGGCATGACGGTCCTGTCCCGCTCCCGTGCCGAGGCGGTGGAGCGCACGGACGACGGCGTGGTCGTCCGCCTGGCCGACGGCCGGACGGTCGAGGGCAGCCACTGCCTCGTCGCCGTCGGAGCCGTACCGAACACCACGGGCATCGGCCTCGAGGAGGCCGGCGTCGCTGTCGGAGAATCCGGTCACATCCAGGTCGACGGCGTCTCCCGCACGACGGCGCCGAACGTCTACGCGGCGGGCGACTGCACGGGTGTCTTCGCCCTCGCGTCGGTCGCCGCGATGCAGGGCAGGATCGCGATCGCCCACCTGATGGGCGACTCCGTCAGCCCGATCAAGCTCAAGCAGGTTGCCTCGAACATCTTCACCTCGCCCGAGATCGCCACCGTCGGGGTGACGGAGGAGGACATCGAGTCCGGGCGGTACCAGGGCGACGTCGTGAAGCTCTCCCTGCACACGAATGCACGCGCCAAGATGATGAACGTCAAGGACGGCTTCGTGAAGGTGATCTCCCGCAAGGGTTCCGGCACGGTCATCGGTGGCGTCGTCGTCGGCCCGCGCGCGTCCGAGCTCATCTTCCCGCTGGCGCTCGCCGTCACGAAGAAGCTGCACGTGGACGACGTCGCGAACACGTTCACCGTCTACCCGTCGCTGACGGGGTCCATCTCGGAGGCCGCTCGCCGGTTGCACGTGCACATCTAGCGCGCAGGCATAGCTCCGACTTCGTTCCCGGTGTCCAGCATGCGGACATGTTTATCCACTCATTGGACACCGGTGGTCTGATATTGGGGTTCAACTGAAGCACGGGCGCCGTGCGGCGAGGGCGCTCAGTGCCTCGCGCCGGCGCCTCGTCCGAGAAAGCCGACGCCATGACCTCCTCTACTTCCGCTGATGCCAGCGGAACCACCAAGCCCCTGAACTCGCGGGGCAAGGTGATCTTCGCCAGCCTCATCGGCACGACGATCGAGTTCTACGACTTCTACATCTACGCCACGGCCGCCGTCCTGGTGTTCCCCGCGCTGTTCTTCCCGAACCAGACCTCGGCCAACCAGCTTCTCAGCTCGTTCGCGGTGTTCGGCGTCGCCTTCGTCGCCCGGCCCCTGGGGTCCATCGTCTTCGGGCACTTCGGTGACAAGATCGGCCGCAAGGCGACCTTGGTGGCCTCACTGCTGACCATGGGTATCGCCACGTTCCTCATCGGGCTGCTTCCCGCGGCGACCACCGAGGGCTGGGTGTTCCTCGCACCGCTGCTGCTCGTCGTCCTGCGGTTCCTGCAGGGACTCGCCCTGGGTGGCGAGTGGAGCGGAGCGGCGCTGTTGGCCACGGAGAACGCACCCGCCGGAAAGCGTGCGATCTATGGAACGTTCCCGCAGCTCGGGGCGCCGATCGGCTTCATCCTGGCGAACCTCCTGTTCGTCCTGCTGAGCACCACGCTCAGCCCCGAGGACTTCCTGTCCTGGGGATGGCGTGTGCCGTTCCTGCTGAGCGCCGTCATGGTGATCATCGGTCTTTACGTCCGGCTCAAGCTCATCGAGAGCGCCTCCTTCCAGAAGGTCCAGAACGAGGGCAAGGTCGTGAAGATCCCGCTCGGCACCACGTTCCGCCGCCACTGGCGTGCGCTGCTTCTCGGTACCTTCATCATGTTCGCGACGTACGTGCTCTTCTACTTCATGACGGCGTTCACCCTGACCTACGGAACGGCACCGTCGAGCGTCGAGCAGGCGCAGGCCAGGGCGGAAGCGGCGGGCGGCGAATTCACGGCAGCGCAGGCCGCGGCGTTCGTCCCCGGCCTCGGCATGGCGCGCACCGATTTCCTCTGGATGCTGATCATCGGCGTCGTGTTCTTCGGCATCTTCACGATTGTCTCCGGACCCCTGGCAGAGCGATTCGGACGCCGCAAGATGCTCCTTGCGACCACGGTCGGCATCGCTGTGTTCGGGCTTCTGTGGGCTCCGCTCTTCGGAGCCGGAACAGTGGGCGCCATGGTGCTCCTGATCGTCGGGTTCACCCTGATGGGCCTCACCTTCGGGCCCATGGCTGCCGTGCTGCCGGAACTCTTCCCGGCGAACGTCCGCTACACCGGATCCGCGGTCGCGTACAACGTGTCCAGCATGATCGGCGCGGCCCCCGCCTCCTTCATCGCGGTGGCACTCTGGCAGGCCGCAGGCGGAAGCACCGTGCTGGTCGGTGCGTACCTGAGCGTGGCGGCCGTCGCTACCTTCATCGCGCTCTTCGTCTCGCGGGAGACCCGCGACCACGATTACGAGAACAACGTCGGCTGACTCTGGCAGCAGTCCAGCGGCCCGCGCGACGGCGCCGCACCTGACCGGGTGCGGCGCCGTCGTCGTTCCCGCCCGGTTCCGCCTGCGCGGGTCAACCGGCAGCGGTGTTGCCCAGGGCATCGGTCCCACCCGTACACTGGGTGGGAAGCTGGCTTACCAATGTAGGGACGCGCTATGACCCGCGTGCCTGGAGCCATTGCACGGGGTAGCGGAAGTGAGTCACATGGAGAACCGAGCGCTGGCCGGGCGGTACGCATTGGGGGAGCGTGTCGGGACCGGCGGTATGGCGGACGTCTTCGCCGCCCGTGATACCCGTCTCGAGCGGAACGTCGCGGTCAAGCTCTTCCGCCCCGGGACGGCCGACGGGCTCGAGCGCGGGTCGGCCGAGGCGAGGCTCCTGGCCGGTCTCGATCATCCCGGACTCGTCCGCGTTCTCGACATGGACAGTGGCGAGAACGCCGCCGACGGCGCCTACCTCGTCATGGAGCTCGTCAGCGGTCCCGACCTGGGCGTGCGCCTGCGGAAGCACGGCGCACTGAGCAGGGAGGGAGTCCGGCTCATGGCACTGGACCTGGCGCGGACCCTGCAGTACATCCACGGGCGGGGCATCGTCCACCGGGACATCAAGCCATCGAACATCCTGACCCGCGATGCCGATCCGCACAGCGGCCTCTTCCAGTACCTCCTCACGGACTTCGGGATCGCCCGGTTCTTCGACGGCGGCCGCATGACGGCGACCGGCCAGGTCATCGGGAGCGCCGCGTACTTCAGTCCCGAACAGACCCGGGGCGACGACGTCGGGCAGGCGTCCGACATCTACTCGCTGGGACTCGTGATGATCGAGGCCCTCACGGGTGAGCGGGCGTTTCCCGGAACAGGGGTGGAGAGCGCCCTGGCGCGCCTGCACCGCAGCCCTTCCATACCGCACGCAGCCGGCCCTGCCCTGTCGGCACTGCTGATCTCCATGACCCTCGACGACCCGGCGAACCGGCCGGACGCAGCAAGCGTCGTCCGGGCATTGACGGTGATGGGACCGCAGCAGGCGGGAGAGCCGATCACGACGGCGCTCCCGGTGAGCGCGCCTGACACGGCGTCCTCAGCCGTGCCCGGGGACGCCGCCACAGGCATGATGACGGGCACGATGGCCGGCACGACGACGGGTGCTGGCGAAGCAGCCGCCGGTGGTCGGTCCTCGCAGCGTGGGGAGCCGGAGACGACGCGCCTCCCGCCCGTCGCTGCGGTCACGAGGATGTTCGCCCCGACCGCTGATCCTGGCGCGGAGGCGAGCGCCATGCTGTCGCTCCCGGCGGATGCCGCTCCGACCGCTGCGCCCGGCCGCACGTCGCCCGACAACGGGTCTGCAGGCCGTCGTGACGGGGGAGTCGAGGAGCACTCGCGGTCCGCCCGTACGCGCACGTCCGACGTCGCGCCCCCCGCACGGCGCCGCCGCGCAGTGCCCTGGCTCATCGCGATCCTCGTGGTCGCACTGCTGGCAGCAGCCCTCTGGGCTTTCATGACACTGTCCGGCGGCGGCGCGTCGTCGGACGAGATCGAACCACTGCCGGCCGTGCCGGGCGAGCCCGGTGAAAGGTTGCAGGAACTCTACGAAAGCGTGCAGCAATGAGCAGTCCGAACCGCCGCCCCCGAACATCCGGCGCCCTCCGGTCGACGGTGCCCGTCATCGTCGCAGCCGTCGTCCTGCTGACGGGTTGCGGCGGGGAGCCCATCGACGCAGCCACAGCCGGGGACTTCCAGGCTGATGTCCGCTCCATCGCAGCGGCTGCAGCCGGCGCTGATCCGGCCGGAGCGATCCTCCTCGCGCGTCAACTCGAGGACGAGGTCGAGGGTGCCCGGGTCGCGGGAACCGTGACGGAGGATCGCGCGGCGCGTATCAGCCTCCGCATCGACGCCGTCGTCGCGGCGCTGGAGGCGGCACAGGCGCCCGCCGACACTCCTCCTCCGGCGGAGGCACCGGCACCGGCCGAGACGTCCGAGGCGGTCACACCGCCGACCGTTCCCGCAACGCCGGTGGATCCTCTTCCCGCAGTGCCTCCTGCCGATGGCGGCACGGAGGATGGCGACGGGTCCGGAGGAGGCGACGAGGGAACGTCCGATCCGGGTGACAGCGGCGAGGACAGCGCTGCGGACCGGGCCCTCGAGCGGCAGCGGAAAGCCGAGGAGAAAGCCCAGGAGAAAGCCCGGGAGGCGGCGGAAAAGGCTGCGGAAAAAGCCGAGGAGAAAGCCGAGGAAGCAGAGGAGAGGGCTAAGGGAGATTCCGGGAACTAGCCCGGCGATCCCCCTCAAGCGCCGGGCGTGCAGGCCCGACCGGCCGTGCCTGTCAGTCCCGGATCGTGGCGATGACGGAGCCTGCCGAGACGGTGTCGCCGGCAGCGGCGACCAGCCCGGACAGCGTTCCGGCCTTGTGTGCCGTCAGCGGCTGCTCCATCTTCATCGCTTCCAGCACCACGATGAGATCGCCCTCCGCCACGACGTCACCCTCCGCCGCGGCCACCTTCACGATGGTGCCCTGCATCGGCGAGGTCAGTTCGTCTCCACTGACCGAGGCCTTTCCTGCTCGTGCCCGCGACGACTTCTTGGACTTGGTAGGGGTACTCGCCTTGCCGTTGGTCAATCCACCGAGTCCCGCTGGCAGGACGACATCCAACCGGCGGCCGGCGACCTCCACGGTGATGCGCCGGCGGGGCTCCTCGTCCGCTGCGGGTTCCGTGGCGCCGGCCCAGGGCTCGATGGTGTTGGTGAACTCGGTCTCGATCCAGCGCGTGTGCACCGAGAACGCTCCACTCGTGGGAGCGAAGGCGGGGTCGGCGACGACTGCTGCATGGAAGGGGAGGACGGTCGGCATCCCGTCGATCACCATCTCACCGATGGCGCGGCGGGCACGCTGCAGCGCCTGTTCGCGGCTCGCGCCGCTGACGATGAGCTTCGCGAGCATGGAGTCGAAGTTCCCGCCGATGACCTCGCCCGCCTCGATGCCCGAATCGACCCGGACGCCCGGACCAGTCGGCAGCTTGAGGGTCTGCACCGTGCCCGGAGCGGGCATGAAACCACGGCCGGCATCCTCGCCGTTGATGCGGAACTCGAAGGAGTGGCCGCGCACCTCCGGGTCGCCGTAACCGAGTTCCTCGCCGCGGGCGATGCGGAACTGCTCGCGCACGAGGTCGAGGCCTGTGACCTCCTCCGAGACGGGGTGCTCGACCTGGAGGCGCGTGTTGACCTCGAGGAACGAGATGGTGCCATCCTGTCCGACGAGGAACTCGCAGGTGCCGGCGCCCTGGTATCCCGCTTCGAGGAGGATGGCCTTGGACGCCGCGTACAGCCGCTCGTTCTGTTCGTGCGAGAGGAAGGGAGCAGGAGCTTCCTCGACGAGTTTCTGGTTGCGGCGCTGCAGGGAGCAGTCGCGCGTGGAGACGACGACGACGTTTCCGTGGGCGTCCGCCAGGCACTGCGTCTCGACGTGGCGCGGAGCGTCCAGGAACCGCTCGACGAAGCATTCACCGCGTCCGAAGGCCGCCGTCGCCTCGCGTACCGCGGAGTCGAACAGCTCGGGAATCTCCTCGTGGCTGCGGACCACCTTGATGCCGCGGCCGCCACCGCCGAACGCCGCCTTGATCGCGATGGGCAACCCGAATTCCTGGGCGAAGTCGATGACCTCCTGCACCGACTCCACGGGATCCTTGGTGCCGGGAACCAGCGGTGCACCCACGCGCTCCGCGATGTGGCGGGCCTGGACCTTGTCGCCCAGCTGCGAGATGGAGTCGGGTGAAGGGCCGATCCAGGTGATCCCGGCGTCGATGACCCGCTGCGCGAACTCGGCGTTCTCGGAGAGGAAACCGTAGCCGGGGTGGATCGCGTCCGCTCCGCTTCGCCGGGCCGCCTCGAGGATGCGGTCCATGACGAGGTAGGACTCCGCGGCTGTCTCCCCGCCCAGCGCGAAGGCCTCGTCGGCCATGCGGACGTGCAGCGCGTCGCGGTCGGGGTCCGCGTAGACGGCGACCGACGCGATGCCCTCATCCTTCGCGGCACGGATGACCCGGACCGCGATCTCACCGCGATTGGCCACCAGGACCTTCGTCACCCGGTGCTGCCGACCCCCGGTGTCATTGCTGCCACTCGTGGCGACTGTGCGATCGGACGGGGTGCTGGGGGACTGGTTCATGGGGCTGGAACTCCTTCTTCTCAGGTCGGAGCCTAACCCGGTTTTGTGGCTTCCGCCCATGGATCGTGCTGAAGGGGAGTGTTGTGCGGCAATCCTTTGTAGGGAACCTACAACGAGGCCGGTGCGCCCCAGAGTTCAGTGACGGAGACGCCGGCAGAGTGCAGTAGGCCGCGCAGGGTGGAGACGCTGAGGCCGACGACGGCGTGGGGGTCACCGTCCACGCGATCGATGAAGGCGCCACCCAGCCCGTCGATGGTGAAGGAGCCCGCGCACTGCAGGGGTTCGCCGGTCGCCACGTACGCGGCGACCTCGTCATCGGACATCGCACCGAAGTGCACCGTCGCGGAGGACACCGAGCCGATCGTGGCACCCGAGCCGCCGTCGCGCGTATCCACGAGCCAGTGCCCGGTGTGCAGGACGCCGGAGCGGCCCCGCATGCGGCTGATGCGCTCGATCGCCACCGAGGGCTCGTAGGGCTTGCCGTGAGCCTCGCCGTCGAACTCGAAGACCGAATCGCACCCGATGACGAGGGCGTCTTCGGCGTCGTCGAGGTCCGCGACCGCCTCGGCCTTCGCACGCGCCAGCAGCAGGGAGGTGTCGTGGGCGTCGGTCACGCCGTAGGAGGCGACGACGGCGGGTTCGTCCACCGCGGACACCAGGACGGAGTGGCGGATCCCGGCCTCGGCCAGGAGCTTGGTGCGGGCGGGGGACTTCGAGGCGAGGATCAGGCGCGGGGTCATGGCTCCAGCGTAGGCAGGCAGCCGGGCAGCGGAAAGCCCGCCCCGGATGGACCGGGGCGGGCCGTCGTGCACCGGGGCGGTCGACTACCGGGTCAGGGCGGTCGAGATGCCGTCGTTCGCGGCTCCGGGGTCGACGCCGTCGCGCACGCTGTCGTCGGCGAACGGGTCACCCGTGCGCTGCGCGTTGTAGAGGTCGAGGTCCAGGAGCCCCTCGCGCCGGGCGACGATCGTCGGAACGAGGGCCTGGCCGGCGACGTTCACTGCCGTGCGGCCCATGTCGAGGATCGGGTCCACGGCGAGCAGCAGCCCGACGCCCGCGAGGGGGAGTCCCAGCGTGGAAAGGGTGAGCGTCAGCATGACGACGGCACCCGTGGTGCCGGCGGTGGCGGCGGAACCGAGGACCGAGACGAGGGCGATCAGCAGGTACTGCGTCAGGGTCAGGTCGATGCCGAAGAACTGGGCCACGAAGATGGCGGCGATCGCCGGGTAGATGGCGGCGCAACCGTCCATCTTCGTCGTCGCGCCGAGCGGCACCGCGAAGGAGGCGTAGCCGCGGGGAACACCGAGGTTCCGCTCGGTGATCCGCTGCGTGAGCGGCAGCGTGCCCACCGAGGAACGCGAGACGAACGCGAGCTGGATGGCCGGCCAGGCGCCGGAGAAGTACTGCCGGACGGACAGGCCGTGCGCCTTGATCAGGACGGGGTAGACGGCGAACAGCACGAGCGCGAGCCCCACGTAGATGGCCAGGGTGAACTTGCCCAGGGATCCGATGGTGTCCCAGCCGTACACCGCGACGGCGTTGCCGATCAGGCCTACGGTGCCGAGCGGGGCGATGCGGATGATCCACCAGAGGACCTTCTGGATGACGGCCAGCGCCGACGCGTTGAACGCGAGGAAGGGCTCTGCCTGCTTGCCGACCTTCAGGGCGGCGATCCCGACGGCGACGGCGACGACGAGCACCTGCAGGACGTTGAAGTTCAGTGCCGTGGTGACCGCGCCGCCATCGGCGACGGTCGAGGAGGCCTGGAGGCCGAGGAAGTTCGCGGGGATGAGCCCGGTCAGGAAGGCCCACCAGCTACCCGTGGTGCCGGTGTATTCCGCGGGCTGGGTCGCGTCCGTGCCGGCGCCCGGCTGGAACACCACGCCGAGGGCGATGCCGATGACCACGGAGATGAGCGCCGTGATGGCGAACCACAGGAGTGTCTGCCCGGCGAGCCGCGCAGCGTTGTTGACGGCCCGAAGGTTGGCGATCGAACTGACCACCGCGGTGAAGATCAGGGGGACGACGGCGGCACGCAGCAGGGCGACGTAGCTCGAGCCCAGCGTGGCGAGCGTCGTGCCGAGACCCGTGGGCGTCTCCTTCGTGTGGCCCGTGTACTTGGCCAGGAGGCCGAGGGCGAGGCCTACGACGAGGGCTGCGATGATCTGCGGACCGAAGGAGGTCGCCCAGCGGGGCAACCTGCGGCGGGAGGGCGGGGAGCTGATTTCAGTAGACACGCCCGAAACACTAGGGGCGGCCGTATACACAAGCGAAGCGCCAGTTGCGAAATGTTACGCGGGGCAGGGTGTGCCGCCCACGGACTTCCGTGCAATCACAGGGCGGGCGGGTGTCTTCCCGCCCGCCCTGTGATGAACGTCTATCCTTCGGACACGAGTGCCCGGCGCAGGGTGTCGAGCCCGACGGACCCGAGGTTGAGCGCACGGGTGTGAAAAGTGCGGAGGTCGAAGGCGTCCCCCTCGCGGGTGCGCACCTCGTCACGGACCTGCTCCCACAGTCGCTGGCCGATCTTGTACGACGGCGCCTGGCCCGGCCAGCCGAGGTAGCGGGTGAACTCGAAGTTGAGCTGGCCCTCACTGATGGCGATGTTGCGCTTCAGGAAGTCGTAGCCCTTGTCCGGCGTCCAGGTGCCCTCACCCCAGCGCTCGGGGATCTCCAGTTCGAGGTGCACACCGATGTCGAAGACGACGCGTGCGGCACGCATGCGCTGGGCGTCGAGCATTCCCAGGCGGTCACCCGGATCGGACAGGAACCCGAGCTCCTGCATCAGGCGCTCCGCGTACAGCGCCCACCCCTCGCCCTGGCCCGACACCCAGATCGCATTGCGTCGCCAGGGGTTGAGCAGGGCGCGCTGGTACGTCGCCGTCGCGATCTGCAGGTGGTGGCCGGGAACGCCCTCATGGTAGACGGTGGTCGTCTCCTTCCAGGTCGTGAAGGAGTCCTCGCCTTCCGGGACCGACCACCACATGCGGCCCGGCCGGGAGAAGTCGTCGCTCGGGCCCGTGTAGTAGATGCCGCCCTCGTTGGTGGGGGCGATCCTGCACTCGAGACGGCGCATGACGTCGGGGATGTCGAAGTGCACGCCGGCCATCGCCTCGACGGCCTTGTCCGAGAGCTCCTGCATCCACGCCTGGAGGGCATCGGTGCCCTGCAGTTGGCGGGCCGGGTCCTCGTCCAGCAGGCGGATGGCTTCCTCGACCGATGCGCCCTCCCGGATCTCGTTCGCCACGGCCTCCTGCTCGGCGATGACGCGGTCGAGCTCCTCGACCCCCCACTGGTAGGTCTCCTCGAGGTCGACGGCGCTTCCGAGGAAGAGACGGGACATCAGGGCGTAGCGCTCGCGGCCGACGGCGTCCTTCTCGGGCGCAGTCGGCAGGAGATCGTCCTGCAGGAAGGAAGCGAGCGAGCGGTAGGCGTCACGGGCGGCCTCCGCACCCGACCGGAGCCGCTCCCGCACCGATGCCGGCAGCTCGCCGTCGTCCGCGCTGTCGGTGCTACCCAGCGAATCGAAGAACCCGCCGTCCTCGGCGTACTTGGAGGACTGCTCGATGACGATGCCGACCTGCCGGCGGGCAGCCACGAGACCGCGCTCGCGGCCCGCGCGCAGGGACGAGATGTATCCGTCGATCGCAGCGGGCACGTTGGCCATCCGGCCGGCGATGTTGCCCCAGTCCTCCGCCGTGGCGGTAGGCATGAGGTCGAAGATCGCGCGGATGTTCTGGGCCGGGCAGGCGATGTTGTTGAGATCGGCGAGGGTGTAGCCGGCGTCGTGGATCTCGAGGTCGAGGCCGAGCCGCTCCCGCATGGCGTCGAGCGTCACGGTGTCGACGTCGTCGGCGGGCTGGAGGTCCTCGAGACGGCGCAGCGTGTCGCGCGCCGCTTCCGCGAGGGCCTCGATGCCGGCGGGTGAGTAGTCCTGGTACTCGGTCTCGTGGCCGGGGATACCCAGTTCGGTTGCGAAGTTGGGCATCAGTTCGAGGAGGGTCTCGTAGTACGAGGTGGCGACGGCGTCGACGGCGGTGGACTGCCGCGCGGGCTGCTCGCCGGGCGAGGGGACGGAGGCTGGAGTGTCTTGGGTCACTCGACGAGCCTAGCGTCGTGCAGTTGCCGAAGGCCACCTCCTGGCCCGGGCCCGGGCGCGGACCGGGATTCTGTCAGCGGACGCTGCGCCGCCACGAGCCCGGCCCCGGCGTCGGCCCGAGCCTCAGCATGACGCGCCGGACCCAGGACCGGGCATGGGTGGGCGCTTCGTCCGCCTCTCCGGTTCCCTGCAGCGCGGCGACGACGGCGGTCAGGGCTGCGAGCTCCTCCTCCGTCGGGTTGCCGGAGACGACCGACAGGACGGCAGGGTCCTCGACGGGGACGTTCTCCTCGACCGTCACAGCGGGATGTTCCCGTGCTTCTTGGCGGGATTGGCGGCTCTCTTGTCCCGCAGTGCGCGGAGCCCACGCACGATCTGCAGCCGCGTCTCGGACGGGGCGATGACGGCGTCGACGTAGCCGAGTTCCGCCGCCTGGTAGGGGTTGAGCAGCTCCTCCTCGTACTGCTGCACCACCTCGGCACGCCGTGCCTCGACGTCGCCACCAGCGGCGGCGACGGCCTTGAGGTCTCCGCGGTACAGGATGTTGACCGCACCCTGTGCGCCCATGACGCCGATCTGCGCGGTGGGCCAGGCGAGGTTAAGGTCCGCGCCGAGCTTCTTGGAACCCATGACGATGTACGCGCCGCCATAGGCCTTGCGGGTGATGACGGTCAGCTTCGGCACGGTCGCCTCCGCATAGGCGTAGAGCAGCTTGGCGCCGCGCCGGATGATGCCCTGGAACTCCTGGTCCTTCCCCGGCAGGAACCCGGGCACGTCCACGAGGGTCAGGATCGGGATGTTGAAGGCGTCACAGTGGCGTACGAACCGGGCGGCCTTCTCGGAGGCGTTGATGTCGAGGGTGCCCGCGAACTGCAGGGGCTGGTTGGCCACCACGCCGATCGTGTGGCCCTCCACGCGGGCGTAGCCGGTGACGACGTTCGGCGCGTACAGCGCCTGCATCTCCAGGAAGTGGCCGTCGTCGACGATCGCGTCGATCACGGCGTGCATGTCGTACGGCTGGTTTGCCGCGTCGGGGATGAGTTCGTCGAGGGCGAGGTCCTCGTCGGTGACCTCCGGCTCTTCCGCGAAGGCCGTCAGGGGCGCCTCCGCCAGATTGTTGGAGGGCAGGAAATCGAGCAGCTCCCGGACGAAGCCGATGGCGTCCGCCTCGTCCGTGGCGAGGTAGGCGGACGTGCCCGTCGTCGTGTTGTGCTGCCGCGCGCCGCCCAGGGTCTCCATGTCCACGTCCTCACCCGTGACCGTCTTGATGACGTCGGGTCCCGTGATGAACATGTGGGACGTCTTGTCCACCATCACCACGAAGTCGGTCAGGGCCGGGGAGTAGGCCGCACCACCCGCGCACGGGCCCATGATGAGGGAGACCTGCGGGACCACGCCGGAGGCATGGACGTTGTTGCGGAAGATGTCCGCGAACATCGCGAGCGACGCCACGCCCTCCTGGATGCGGGCACCGCCGCCGTCGTTGATCCCGATCACGGGGCAGCCGTTGCGCAGCGCGAACTCCTGCACCTTGACGATCTTCTCCCCGTTGACCTGGCTGAGGGAGCCGCCGTAGACGCTGAAGTCCTGGCTGTAGACCGCGATGAGGCGCCCGTCCACGGTCGCGTACCCGGACACGACGCCGTCGCCCAGCGGTTTCTTCTTCTCCATGCCGAAGGCGGTGGAGCGGTGGACCGCGAGGGCATCGAACTCCACGAAGGAGCCCTCGTCCACGAGCATGTCGATGCGCTCGCGGGCCGTGTTCTTGCCGCGCGCGTGCTGCTTCTCGACCGCCTCAGGACCGGACGGCTGCTCCGAGAGAGCCTTCCGCCTCCGGAAGTCGGCGAGCTTCCCGGCCGTCGTGGTGAGGTCGGGCTGCGTGTCCTGTTGCATTGATACTCCGGTCGGCGCGGGATGGGGGCAAGCTCTGGCGATGACTGGAGGATTCCGACAAAGCGCAGCGCGTTTCGTCCAGTCTAGTG
Organism: Arthrobacter sp. NamB2; assembly: GCF_005281365.1. Taxonomy (NCBI): domain Bacteria; kingdom Bacillati; phylum Actinomycetota; class Actinomycetes; order Micrococcales; family Micrococcaceae; genus Arthrobacter; species Arthrobacter sp. NamB2. The sequence continues at coordinate 47,862 of NZ_SZWI01000005.1, forward strand.
AGGTTCAAGGGGGCGGCCGTTGTAGGACGCCTACAGTTTCCGGCGCCATCGCTTAGCCGACGCACCGTTGTTACCGACGAGTAACAACGGTGCGTCGACGCCCGCTGTGACGGCCCGGTTGCTTAGGGTGGAGCCATGACTGCACGCGATGAAGCTCGGGAATCGCCCGCCGCGCCCACGCTCGACGGGCGCACGATCATCATGTCGGGCGGCAGCCGGGGAATCGGCCTCGCCATCGCGCTGCGTGCGGCGCGCGACGGAGCGAACGTGGCCATCATGGCCAAGACCGGTGAGCCCCACCCGAAGCTCCAGGGCACCGTGTACACGGCCGCCGACCAGATCGAGGCCGCGGGCGGGTACGCCCTTCCGCTTGTCGGCGACGTGCGGAACGACGACGACGTCAGGGCTGCCGTCGACGCGACGGTGCACGCCTTCGGGGGCATCGACATCGTGGTGAACAACGCTTCGGCGATCGACCTCTCGAAGACGCCCGACGTCGACATGAAGCGCTACGACCTCATGGCGGACATCAACGTCCGCGGGACGTTCATGCTGAGCAAGTTCTGCCTCGACGCGCTCAGGCGGTCCGGGAACCCGCACATCCTCACGCTCTCGCCACCGCTGAATCTCGAGCCGCGGTGGGCGGGCACGCACCTCGCCTACACCATGGCCAAGTACGGCATGAGCATGACCACCCTCGGTCTGGCGGAGGAGTTGAAGGAGGACGGCATCGCCGTGAACTCGCTCTGGCCGGCGACCCTCATCGACACCGCGGCGATCCGCAACCTGCCCGGTGGGACCACGATGGTGCAGGCCGCCCGCAGCCCGGAGATCGTCGCCGACGCCGCCCACGCCGTGCTGGTCCGCCCGAGCCGCGGTTGCACCGGGAACTTCTACACCGACGAGGAGGTGCTGCGCGAGGAGGGCGTCACCGACCTCGCCCGGTACAGCCTCGGGGCACCGGAGGATCAGCTCGTCCCGGACATCTTCCTCTGAGGTTCGGCTCGGGGCAGGGCGCGCTGGGCCGGATAGGATCGATGGCATGTCCTCCCGCTATTCCAATCTCGAGCGTCCGGGCCTGAACCTCGGCGCACTGAGGACAGCCGTCTGCATGCCGTCCGGTCCGTTCTCGCGGCTCGACATCGTCGCGAGGACCGGTTCCACGAACACGGACCTCGTGGACCACGCGCAGCGGGAACCGGCAGGGTGGCCCGATCTCAGCGTCCTCGGCGCCGAGGTCCAGACAGCCGGCCGCGGTCGCCTTGACCGCAGCTGGGTGGCACCCGAGCGCTCGTCGCTCTTCGTCAGCGTGCTCCTGCGCCCCTTCAACCGGCAGGGACGGCCCGTACCCACTGCGGCCTACTCCTGGTTCTCGCTGCTCGCGGCGCTGGCGCTCGCCGAGAGCGTCGAGGACCGCACCGAGATCGCCCCCCAGCTCAAGTGGCCCAACGACGTCACGGTGGACGGCCGGAAGCTGGCGGGCATCCTGGCCCAGTTCGTGCCGGGCGCCGACGCGGAGCCGCCCGCCGTCGTCGTCGGGGTGGGGCTGAACGTCAGCCTCACGGACGACGAGCTGCCCGTTCCCACAGCGACGAGCCTGCTCCTCGAATACGCCGGGACCACCGACCGGAACATCCTGCTGAAATCCTTCCTGCGCACCTTCGCGGACCACTACCGCTCCTTCTGCGACGTCGACGGCGATGCGGAGGTGGCCTGGGCGGACGGGCCGTCCCTGCTCGCCCGCGTAGAAGCCAGGATGGCGACCCTCGGCCAGGACGTCCGGGCGGAGCTGCCCGGCGGCAACCTGCTGAGCGGCCGAGCCCTCGCGCTGGACGCGCGCGGCGCGCTGATCGTGCGGGACGACGACGGCGAGCGGCACACCATCTCGGCGGGCGACGTCGTGCACCTGCGACCACAGGCATAGGCGTGCGCATCAAGCTGCTGCCGGGGGAGCGCGTGATCGTGCGTACCCGGCCGAATCCGTTGCCGCTCGTCGGGCCGGTCGTGGCAGGATTCATCATTCTCGCCGCCGGCGGATTCGTGCTGGGCTACCTCGGGCGGAGCAGCCTGTCCGGCAGCCTGGCCGACTGGCAGCCCGTGGTGCTGCTCGTCGTGCTCGCCGTCGTCGTACTCCTGCTCCTCCGCGTGGTCGTGCGGCCGCTGGTCCGCTGGTCGAGCAACCGCTACGTGCTCACGAGCATGCGGCTCATCCACCGACGGGGGGCGACCCGGCGGACGGAGCACCAGATCAACCTGTCGGCCATCTCCCAGCTCCAGACGGAACAGGGACTGCTGCAGCGGATGGTGGGCAGCGGCACCCTCGTCGCGGACCTCGGGTTCGATCGTGCCCACGACTACCGGGACGTTCCGCAGATCGGGACGTTCAAGGAGTACGTGGTGCAGGCCATCAGTGAGCTCCCCCTGACGCGGATGTTCGATGGTGTAGACATGGAGATCGATCCGCAGTACGCCCGCGGCCAGGAGCCCAGGGTGCAGCAGGAATGGAGGAGCGAGCAGCCGTGACAGTCGAGGACCGCCCCGAGTCCGCGCGATCGGCCCGCACCGATGCGGCGGGCGGCGCCGGGAGCCCCGCGGGGACGGGGCAGTACGACGACGCTCCCGATGCCGCTGCCTCCACGGCGTCGAAGGCCGTGTGGCAGCTCCAGCCGGACATGGCGGCGGACGACGACGGGCCGGCACACCCCGACGACGCATCGGCCGGTCCGATCGAGCTCGACCGCGACACCATCCGCCGCCTCGAGCGTGAACTCCTGGGGGCCGAACGGACGCTCAAGCGCCGAGACATCGCCGCCGGCGCGGGTGTATCGCTCCTCTCGGCCCGCAAGCTGTGGCGCGCCATGGGCTTTCCGAACATCGGCGACGACGACGTCGCGTTCACCGAGAAGGACCTCAGCGCGCTCACGACGATCATCGACATGGTGCGCCGCGAGCAGCTGACCGAGGACGCGGCGATCTCGATCACGCGCGCCGTGGGCCAGATGACCGATCGCATGGTCGTGTGGCAGATCGAGGCCATCGTCGAGGAGATGGTGGCCCAGCGCGGGCTGACGGACGCGGATGCGCGCAAGACGCTCGTGTCCGAGCTGCCGGACCTGATCGAACCACTCGAGAAGACACTCGTGTACGCATGGCGGCGGCAGATGAACGCCGCCGTCCAGCGCCTGGCGCTGCGGGCGGAATCGGGCCTGCGTTCGAGCGAGGCGGGCCGCGACGGCGACGAACAGGACGCTCCGCTGCCGCTCGCCCGCGCGGTGGGTTTCGCCGACCTCGTCTCCTACACGAGCCTGTCGCGGCAGATGAACGAACGCACGCTGGCTCAGCTCGTGCAGCGGTTCGAGAACAAGAGCGCGGAGATCATCTCCGTGGGGGGCGGGCGCCTCGTGAAGACGATCGGCGACGAGGTCCTCTACATCGCGGAGTCACCGGAAGCGGGGGCGGAGATCTCGCTGGCGCTCGCGAAGGCCTTCTCGGAGGACGAGTTCCTGCCGTCCGCACGCTGCGCCCTCGTCTGGGGCCGTGTGCTCTCCAGGCTCGGTGACATCTACGGCCCGACCGTGAACCTGGCGGCACGCCTCACCGCCCTCGCCGAACCCGGCGAGGTGCTCATCGACTCCGTGACGGCGTCGACGCTGGACTCCAACGACAGGTTCGTCCTGACACCCCACGAGCCCCGGCAGGTGCGCGGCTTCGGCGAGGTGCGTCCCGTGACACTCGCCCGCGGCACCGGCACCGGCATCATCCTCGACTGACGGCGCGCCTGCCCCGTGAAGGATCGACGGAACGGGACGGGGAGTACTCCCCATCCACCCGCGTTGGCACATCGGAACGGCCGTGCGACACTGCTAGCGGCCGTCCAACAGCCGTCCGCGCCCGTGCCGGGCGGGAAGCCGGCTCGTGCAGGGCGAGCAGTACTGACCAAAATGGGGCAACAAGGGTGACGTTCGTGGGTCTTGATCGCATGCAGTCCAGGCACAGGCGTGCCGCTTCGGCGGCAGTCGCGACGGCTGCCACCGCTGCCGTGGTCGCGGGTGCGCTGCTCTATCCGGGCTTCGCCACCGCGGACGTGGACCTGAACGACGGCGGCGTGTGGGTGACCAACGAGAACCTCGGCATGGTGGGGCACCTCAACTACCAGTCGCGACTGCTCGACGGCGGGTATGCGGCCAACAGCGACGCCTTCGACATCCAGCAGGAAGCCTCGACGGTGTTCAACGTGAACTCCGACCAATCGAAGGTCAGCCCCGTCGACATCGCGAACGTGGTCCGCGGAACCGAGGTCCAGCTGCCCGGCGCCGCCGTGCTCAGCATGGGCGGCACGACGGCGACGGTCACCGATCAGTCCTCCGGCTCGATCTGGATCACCACGACGGCGGCACTCGCCGCGTTCAGCGACCAGGAGGAGGAACCGGTCCCGAGCGGGCCCGGCTCGGTCGCGGCGGTGTCCGCCACCGGACGCGTGCTGATCGCCGATCCGGACGCCGCCGGCATCAGCACCTACAGCGTGCGGCAGGACGGCACGTGGGACGAGCCGGAGGTCCGCGAAGCGCCCGAGCTCGCTGCCACCGGGGACCTGCAGATCGCAGCCGTGGGGGAGGAGCCCGTCGTCTTCGACGCCGGCTCCGGCCTCGTGATCCTGCCGGACGGCTCCACCGTCTCCTTCGAGGACACCGAGCGCGCGAAGCTCCAGCAGAGCGGGCCGGCATCCGACGTCGTCGCGATCGCCACCGAGACGTCGCTGATCCAGCAGCCGCTCGACGGCGGCGAGGCGACTGTCACCGATATCGGCAACGGCCTGCCGGCAGCTCCCGTGGTGCAGGGCTCGTGCCTCCATGCCGCGTGGTCCGGCGCGGGCACCTATCTTCGGGACTGCCCGGCCGACAGCGATGACCAGCGCGAGGACATCCCGAACATCGGGGCGCAGTCGAAGCTCGTCTTCCGGGTCAACCGCGACGTCGTCGTCCTGAACGACGTCGCGGCCGGCGACGTGTGGCTCGTGCAGCAGAACCTCGAGCTCGTGGACAACTGGGGCGACATCATCCCGCCGAAGGACGAGTCGGACCAGGAGGATGAGGAATCGGCGAGCGAGAACCCGGTCAACACGCTGCCTGATCGCTCCGGCGAGAATCGCCCGCCCGTGGCCGCCGATGACAGCTTCGGTGCCCGCGCGGGACGCACCACCATCCTGAATGTCCTCGACAACGACACCGACCCGGACGGGGACCTCCTCACCGCGACGATCGCCGGGGACCAGCCGCCGTCGGGCACGGTACAGAGCATCTACGACGGTGCCGGCATGCAGATCGTGGTGCCCGACGATGCCCCCGTCGGCCGCAGCACCTTCCGCTACGAGATCGAGGACGGGCGCGGCGGGAAAGCCGGTGCCTCGGTGACGCTCGACGTGCGCGGGGCCGACACCAACGAGGCGCCCCGCCCCAAGCGCCCGACGACCATCCTCGTCGAGCAGGGCCGCAGCGTCAGCCAGAACATCCTCGCCACGTGGGAGGACCCGGACGGTGACGACCTGTTCCTCGTCAGCGCCGACCCGACGCCGGACGGCGACCAGGTGCGCACGCGCTCGGACGGACTGCTGACCTTCCGTGACGTCGGGAAGAGCCAGGGCGTGAAGGAGGTGCGGATCGTCGTCTCGGACGGGCTCGAGCAGGTCGAGGGAACGATCGTGTTCGACGTCCGCGCCAACGGGATCCTGCCGCCGGTCGCCAACTTCGACCACTTCACCGCCATCGTGGGCCAGGAGGTGCAGTTGTCGCCGCTGAAGAACGACCTCGACCCGGCAGGCGGGCAGCTCAGCCTGGCGAAGGCCGAGGCGACGGGCGGCGACGCCACGATCACGCCCGACTACGACACCGGGACGATCGCATTCACGCCGACCACGTCCGGGACCGTGTACCTCGAATACCTCGTCACCAACGGCCCGCAGACCGCGAGCGGACTCATCCGCGTCGACGCCAAGACCAGCGGCATCGAGGGCGCGCCGGTCGCCGTCCGCGACGTGGCCCTGCTTCCACGGAACGGCGACGTGCTGGTGGACGTCCTCGCCAATGACACCGACCCCACGGGCGGGGTGATGGTGGTGCAGTCCGTGACGACGCCGGAAGGCTCACCGCTCGACGTCGCGCTGCTGGACCACAACATCCTGCGCATCCACGACGTGCGCGCCCTCAACCAGCAGACCACGCTGCAGTACACCGTCTCCAACGGCAGGGCGTCCGCGACGGGCGAGGTCAGCGTCCTCTCCGTCGCCGGGCCGGAGACCCTCCTGCCACCCCAGGCGACGCCGGACACGGCGACCGTCCGCGTGGGCGACGTCGTCAACATCCCCGTGCTGGACAACGACACGCATCCGAACGCGGACGCCCTCACCCTCGACCCCGTGCTCGCGCAGGGGGTCGACCCGGCGGACGGACGCATGTTCGCCTCCGAGAACGTGCTGCGCTTCGTCGCGGGTGGAACCGCGAAGACCGTCTATGCGATCTACAACGTGAGGGACACGGCCGGGCAGGTCGACTCCGCCGAGGTGCGCATCACCATCAAGGCCCGTGACGACGCGAAGAACACGCAGCCCGTGCCGAAGAACCTCGAGGGACGCGTGATCGCCGGCTCGACCGTGCGGATCCCGGTGCCACTGGACGGGATCGACGCTGACGGCGACTCCGTCTTCCTGACCGGGATCGACAGTGCGCCCCAGCAGGGGGCCGCCATCCCTGGCACGAACTACATCGACTTCACGGCTTCCGCGAGCGGCGCGGGCACCGATTCCTTCACGTACCGGGTGCGTGACCGATTCGGACTCGAGAACACGGGCACGGTGCAGGTCGGTATAGCCCCTGCCGCAGCGGGGAACCAGAAGCCCGTGGCCGTGAACGACGGCGCGATCCTCCGGCCGGGCCGGGCCATCGCCGTCGAGGCCCTCCGCAACGACTCGGATCCCGATGGCGACCTGATCCAGCTGGACCCCGACGGATTGTCGGCGACACCCGCGGGGATGGCGCCCGAGGCCAGGGACGGGCGGGTGCTGTTCACGGCGCCGCAGCAGCAGGGCACCTTCACCGTCCGCTACGCGGTCACCGACGGCCGCGGCGGCACGGCCGACGGGACCATCGGCGTGACCGTGGACCAGAACGCCGAGTTGCTCCTGCCGATCGCCCGCGACGACCGCGTGGAGCCCGCAGAGACACGCGGCCGGACCGCCGTCGACGTCCCGGTGCTGGACAACGACGAGGACCCCGACGGCGTGCGCGAGGACCTCGAGGTGACGGTCGACGCCGGGTACACCGGGGTGACCGTCGGCGACGACAACGTGGTGAAGGTGAACCTGACCCAGGAGGACCAGCTCATCCCGTACCAGGTCGAGGACATCGACGGTGGGGTGGCTCGCGCCGTGATCTGGGTGCCGAGCCTGAGCGAGCAGTACCCCACCCTCGTCTCCGATGCCCCGATCGACGTCACCGCGGGGGAGGATCTCGGGCTCGACCTCGAGGAACTCGTCGAGGTGCGTGAGGGCCGGACCCCTCGCATAACGGTGGCGGACAAGGTCCGGGCGATCGGCGTCGACAATGCGGCCGAGCTCATCCGGGATCAGTCGAACCTCGTCTACGGAGCCGACGCCGACTACGCCGGCCTCGGCTCGATCACGTTCGAGGTGACCGACGGTACCGGACCCGACGATCCCGAAGGACTGACGAGCACACTCACCATCCTGGTGAACGTCATCCCGAACGCGGAGCGCAACTTCCCGCCCACCCTGACCTCGGCGTCGCTCGAACCCGCCATCGGGGAGCCGGCAACGTCGCTCGACCTCGCGCAGCTCGCCGCCGATCCCAATCCCGAGGACGCCGACTCCCTCGCCTTCGCCCTCGAGGGCGAGGCGCCGGACGGATTCCAGGCACGCCTCGACGGCTCTGTCCTGCAGGTCAGCGCCACGGACTCCGCCCGCATCGGGACGGTGGGCCGGCTCGGTATCTCCGTGTCCGACGGCGAGGAGAAGGCCGTCAACACGGTCGCTCTGACCGTGCTCGCCTCGAGCCGACCACTCGCGGTGGCCACCACGGACGTGGTGCCCAAGGCCATCCAGGGCGAGCCCGTCACCGTGCCCGTGCTCGAGAACGACGCCAATCCGTTCGAGGACGCACCCCTGACGATCGTGGACGTCATCGCGGACGGGAACGGCAGTGCATCCCAGCAGGGCGACTCCGTCGTGGTCACGCCGGCAGACAGCTTCGTCGGCAGCATGATGGTGCAGTACACCGTGGGGGACAAGACGGGGGAGCCGAACCGGTACGTGACGGGGCGGATCGAGCTGACGGTCGAGGGCAAGCCGGGCGTACCGGGCACGCCGACCGTGGAGTCGACGCGCAGCCGGACCGTCGTGATGTCCTGGGATCCGCCGAGCAGCAACGGCTCCCCGATCACCGGCTACACCGTGACCGGCACCAACGGTTTCAGCCAGGAGTGCCCCACGACGACCTGCACCATCACGGGGCTCACCAACAACGTGGAGTACGTCTTCCAGGTCACGGCCACCAACGCCAACGGCACGTCGGATCCGTCCCCGGCGAGCGCTCCCGCGCGTCCCGATACGAAGCCCGACCAGCCCGCACCGCCCACGCTCGTCTTCGGCGACAGGGCCCTGACGGTGGACTTCACGCCCCCGAACAACGAAGGCTCACCCATCGAGGGGTACGAGCTGCAGATCTCGCCCGCTCCACCGAGCGGCGCGACCCAGCGGGCGGCTGCAGGCAGTCCGCTGGTGTGGGAGGGCCTCGAGAACGGTACGGCCTACAAGGTGCGGGTGCAGGCGCGGAACGCAGCCCCGGATCCCTCCGACTGGAGCGACTACTCCGCCGCCGAGACACCGGCCGGCCTCCCCGGCGTGCCACAGGCACCGACGACGACGCGCGCCCAGTCGGTGGGAGCGCAGAGCCAGCTCGCGGTGGACTGGAACGACGCCGATCCGAACGGCGCACCCGTGACCAAGTACCAGGTGCAGGAGTTCCGGGGCGGAGCACTCGTACGGACCCTGCCGGAGACTCCGGCCTCCCAGCAGACCATCACGGTCGACAATGCCGAGGCGGACTACTCCTACTCCGTGCGCTCCTACAACAAGGCCGGTTGGTCCGAGTACGGTGCGCAGTCCGCGCCCCGGCGAGCCGTCGGCAACCCGGCGCCGCCTGCCGCGCCGCAACTCGTCGAGGCCGATACCGGAGGAGCCGGGCGCGCCGTCACCATCACGTACTCGCCACTCTCGCCCGCACAGCGCAACGGCGCGCGCGAGAACGAGGTGGCCTACCAGGCCAGCTTCAACGGTGGCGCCTGGCAGCCTGTCAGCCAGAACCAGAAGGTGGGCGGCTTCGTGAACGGCGAGAACGTCACGGCGAGGATCCGTGCCATCGTCAGCAGCGACGGTGCAAGCTACACGAGTGATCCCGGAGCGCCATCAGCCGCGGTGCGGCCCTACGGATCCCCGGGTGCCGCAACTGCCGCCGGCAGGGATGGTGCGAAGGAGCAGAAGAACCTGGAGCTGAGCTGGGGTGCGCCGAACACGTCGGCGCACGACGTCAAGCAGATCCAGATCAGCATCGACGGGGGCGGTTGGGAGAACGTCGGCAACTCCGGCAGCCGGCGAATCGATACCGGCGGCTACAACGAGCGCCATACCATCAGGGTGCGGTCCCTGAACTCGAGGGACCAGCCGGGCCCTGTGGCAGAAGCTTCTGCGCAGAGCGGGGATGCGCCGCCGCCGAAACCGACGCAATGGACCATTGCGGCCGGAGGCCCTGAACTCGATACCCGGAGCTGCATGGACCCGCGCAACGGGACCAACTTCAACGAGGCGACGAGGGACTGCGCGGGCGAGCACTGGATGTACAGCGGGACGTCGCTGCAATCCAACTGCTACATCAACCGATCGAGCGGGCCCTGGTACCGGCAGCTGTCCGGACCGAACCGGGACGCGAACAACGACGGATTGTTCCTCAAGGGGCTCCACACCGATTATCGGAACAGTCCTCCTGCCGGTATGCCGCTCTGCTGACGCGATGGGCGGAACTCCATGGGGAGTCCTGCCCATCGAGGTGCGTGGTAGGCGCCGCTACACTGATGCAGGCACGCGTCCGATGCGTGCACCAGGTCTCCGGGGGAATTCGGCGTGAAGCTTCTCAATCTCGACGTGCGCGGACGCAGGTCCGTCCGCTCCGTTTCCTTGGCGGTCGTGGGTGCGCTCGCCGTCACGGGTGCCGTCGTCTATCCCGGCGTGCGCACCGCCGACGTCGACCTGAACGACGGCGGCGTCTGGGTCACGAATCTCGCCCAGGGCAAGATCGGGCACCTCAACTACCAGTCCCGTACCCTCGACGGCGGCCTTCTGGCACCAAGCAACTCCTTCGACGTGCTGCAGCGTGAGGGCGCGGTGTTCGCGAGCAATCTCGACCAGGCCGGCGTAGCACCGGTCAGCAACACCACCGTGACGCTCGGCGAGGAAGCCGCGCTGCCCTCCTCGGGCGAGCTGTCCTTCGGCACGGCCCACCTGATGCTCGTCAACAGCACCGACGGAACCGTGCGGACCGCTCCGGCCGCCGATCCTGGGTTGTTCGCCGAGGCGGACTCCGAGCCACTCGTCGAGGGACGACCGAACCTCGCAGCGGCGATCGGCCCGGACGACACGATCGTGGTGGCGGACCCCGCGGAAGCCACCGTCACCACCTACGAGCCCTCCGGTGACGGCACTTTCACCGCAGCGGAGACCCGGGATGTCGAGGCGCTCCGCGGCGCGGAGGAACTGCAGGTAGCGCTCGTCGGCGACGAGGTCGTCGTCTTCGACCCGGCGGCAGGCGCGGTGATCCTCCCCGATGGGAAGACCGTCCCGATCGACCGGTCCGAGGACGCGCAGCTCCAGGAGAGCGGAACGGGGAGCGACGTCGTCGCGCTGGCGACCGCGGACAGCCTCGTGACCGTGCCGCTCGACGGATCCGACCCGGAGACCACGGACGTCGCTGTGGGATCGCCCGTCTCCCCGGTCCAGCTGAACGGCTGCATCCACGCCGCCTGGAACGGGTCGGGCCTGTACGCCAGGAACTGTGTCGACGACGCCGCCGACACCACGGTGGAGATCCCGTCGGTCGCCGCGACATCACAGCTCGTCTTCCGCACCAACCGGGACATCGTCGTGCTCAACGACGTCCTCGCCGGTGACACCTGGCTGGTGCAGGACAGCATGCAGCTCGTGCAGAACTGGGACGACATCATTCCGCCGCCGGACGAGTCCGACGAGGAGGAGGACGAGTCGGCGGACGAGAATCCCCTCACGACACTGCCCGACCGTACCCAGGAGAACAAGCCACCTGTGGCGGAGGACGACGAGCTCGGTGCGCGCGTGGGCTCGACGACTATCCTGCCGCTGCTCGACAACGACGCCGACCCCGACGGCGACCTCCTCACGGTGGTGGCCCGCGGTGACCTCGGCGACGCCGGGACGCTGCAGCAGGTGTACGACGCCACCGGGCTGCAGGTTGTCGTCAGCCCTGACGCGCTGCCAGGCCGGCAGGCATTCGACTACGAGGTGGACGACGGCCGCGGTGGCACCGACACCGCGCAGGTCACCCTGAACATCAAGAGCCAGGACGGCAACGAAGCGCCGACCCAGAAACGCAAGACGCGGCTGACGGTCGAGCAGGGGCAGAGCATCGAGCAGAGCATCCTCTCCGACTGGTCGGATGCAGACGGCGACGATCTCTACCTTGCCGGCGCATCATCGGCCGGCGGCACGGACGGAGTGCAGTTCCGCGAGGACGGTCTCCTCACGTTCCGCGACAGCGGTACCGGGCTCGGTGAGAAGCAGATCGACGTCACGATCTCGGATGGACGCTCGACCAGCGACGGCGTGGTCATCGTCGATGTCCGGCCCGCAGGCAATGTTCCTCCGGTGGCGACGCCCGACCACGTGACGGTCGCCGTGGGCGAGGAGATCCTCGTGGCACCGCTCGACAACGACCTCGACCCGTCAGGACGCGGACTACGGCTGACGCGTGTGAGCGGGGGCGACGGCAGCACCATCACTCCCAACTACGAGGTGGGCACCTTCACGTTCTCGTCGGAGACGGCCGGGCCCGTGTACCTCGACTACGTCGTCGCGAACGGACCGGCCAGCGCTCCGGGACTGATCAGGGTCGACGTCGTCCCGGATGCGGGCGATGCCGGGCTGCCCGTCGCGGTCAAGGACACCTCGCTGCTGCCCGCGGGGGGCCAGGCGATCGTCGACGTCCTGGCCAACGACGCCGATCCCGGCGGGGGAGTCCTCGTCGTGCAGTCGGTGGACCTCCCCGACGGTGCGCCCTTCACGGTCGCGATCCTCGACCACAACATCCTGCGCATCAGCGACACCCAGGGCCTGCGCGAGCGCACGACCTTCACCTACTCGGTGTCCAACGGTGCCGCCACCGCCACGGGCGAAGTGTCCGTGGTCCCCGTTCCTGCGCCGGAGAAGCTCCAGCCTCCGCGTGCCGTGGAGGACGAGGTGACCGTGCGCACCGGGGACGTGACGACGATCGACGTCCTCGCCAACGACTCGCATCCGGACGGCGAGGAGTTGACCCTGAATCCGGTGCTCGTCGAGACCATCGGTGACGGCCAGGGCCTCCTCGCAGGGTCGGGGAACAGCCTGCGCTACCAAGCGGGTGGAACGGCGGGCACCTACAGGGCGGTCTACGCCGTGCGCGGTCCGGACGGCCAGGAGGACTCCGCACAGGTCACGCTGCGGGTCACGGCAGTCACCGAGGACAACGCACGCCCACTGCCCAAGACGGTCAAGGCACGCGCCATCGCAGGCAACACGGCCCGCATTCCCATTCCTCTCATCGGCATCGACCCCGATGGCGACTCCGTGGCACTGATCGGCATCGACACGGCGCCGACGAAGGGCACCGCGAAGGTCGGCTCGACCTTCATCGAGTACACGGCCGCCGCGGGCACCTCCGGCCAGGACTCCTTCAGCTACATCATGGAGGACCGACTGGGCGCCCGGTCCGTCGGCACGGTGCTGGTCGGCGTCGCGCTTCCGACGGCGGTCAACCAGAACCCCGTCCCGCTCGACGACGCCGTCGATGTCCGGCCGGGGCGGCTCATCACCGTCGATGTCCTGGCCAACGACTCGGATCCGGACGGTGACGCGCTCGCCCTTCCCACCGATGGAGTGGAAGCAGCCCCCGAACTCGGTGCCGCCGTCGTCGACCGGAAGATCACGTTCACCGCGCCCGGAACCCCGGGGAATACCGCCGTGCGGTACCGGGTGGAGGATCCGCGCGGAGGAGCGGCCATCGGCACCATCAGGGTCCAGACCCGGCCGGACGCGCCGAGCCTCGCCCCGGTCGCCTTCGACGACCGCGTCGGCTTCGCGGAGACCCTCGGGCGCGACGCCGTCGACATCCCCGTGCTGCGCAACGACACCGACGAGGACGGCTCGCCGGGCGAACTCGCCATCAGCTTCCCCCTCGGTACGGAGACGGCAAGCACCTCGGACGTGCCGCATGAGGACGGCACTGTGGTCCGCATGGTCACGGTGAGGCTGCTGCCCGACGCGCAGATCCTCCCGTACACAGTGACGGACCAGGACGGCCTGGCTGCCACGGCCTTCATCCACGTGCCCGGGTTGGCCAACCAGCCTCCCGTCCTCGCGAACGCGGAGCCGCTCGAGGTGGTGAGCGGACAGGAGCTCGTCCTGGACCTCGACGAACTCGTGGCGGTCCGGGAGGGCAGGTCGCCGTCGATCACCGATGACGCGAAGGTCACCGCGGTGGCCTCGGACAACGCACCGCTCGTGCGGGACGCGAAGACCCTGGCCTTCACCTCGGCCGAAGACTACTCCGGTGCCGCGTCCGTGAGCTTCGAGGTCACCGACGGCTCGTCGCTGGAGGATCCGGACGGACTGTCCTCGGTCCTGACGCTCAGCATCCGGGTGCTCACCGACCCCGACCGGAACCACGTCCCGGCCGTCCGGTCCACCCAGTTGCGGGTGGCGCAGGAGGAGGCCTCCGAGCTCGACCTGGCCAGGCTGGTCACCGAGAAGGACGAGCAGGACCTCGACTCGCTGGGCTATGCCCTGGTGGGGGAAGCCCTCTCGGGCCTCACCGCGACGCTGGACGGATCCACCCTCGCCGTCTCCGCCGGCTCTGCGCCCAAGGGTGGCCCCTACCCGGTGTCGTTCACGGTGACGGACGGACGCTCCGATCCGGTACAGGCCACCGTGGAGGTGATCGTCACGGCGTCGGACCGGCCCCTCGCGGTCGCGAACGACGACGTCCTGGCCGACGCCGAACAGGGCCGCACCGAGCGCGTCCCCGTCCTCGCCAACGACTCGAACCCTTTCCCCGACACTCCGTTGCGCCTGATCCGGGCGGATACGGAGACGGGCTCCGGCAGCGCGACCATCGAGGGCGACGCCGTCGTCGTGACACCGGCCGAGGACTTCGTGGGCACCCTCGTGGTGCGCTACCGGGTGGGGGACCGGACGGAGGATGCCGAGCGAGACGTCGAGGGCCGGGTACGGCTGACGGTACGGGGTGCACCCGATGCGCCGTCCCTGCCGGTCGTCAACGAGGTCCGCAGTCGCACGGTCGTGCTCTCCTGGGACCCGCCCGCGAGTAACGGCGCCGCCATCACCGGCTACACCGTCATCGGAACGGGTGGCTTCTCGCAGGAGTGCCCGACCACCACCTGCACCCTGACGGGCCTGACCAACAACGTCGAGTACTCCTTCACAGTGACGGCCCGGAACGAGGTCGGTGAGTCGTCGCCGTCCGCCGCCTCGGCGCCGGCGCGTCCCGACGAGAAGCCGGATGCTCCTGCCGCGCCCGCCCTCGTGTTCGGCGACCGCTCCCTGCAGGTGCGCTGGGCCGTACCGGCGACCGAGGGTTCGCCCGTGGAACGCTACGACCTCGAGATCTCACCCGCGCCGCCGGCCGGCAGTTTCCAGAAGACCGGGCTCACGGGCACGACGACCGAATGGACCGGCCTGGAGAACGGCGTCCCGTACCAGATACGGGTCCGGGCATTCAACCAGGCCCCCGACCCCTCGGACTGGGGCGCCTACTCCGCCGCTGAAGTTCCCGCGGGCCTGCCCGGAGCGGTTCCACAGCCCGCTACGCAGGTCTCGAGCCAGGGCGGGGCATCGAACTCCATCCTGTCCGTCTCGTGGCCGAGGCCCACCGCGGAGGAGAAGAACGGCGCCGAGATCGACGCGTACACCCTGACCACCCTCCGCGGCGGACAGGTGGTGGGTACGCAGGAGCTCTCCGGCTCACAGCTCTCCGCCTCCGTCACCGTGGAGAACTCCGAGAGCCCCTACACCTTCACGGTCTCCGCGCGGAACAAGGCAGGGGCCGGTGCGGCCAGTGTTCCCTCGGAGCCGCGGCAGGCGGTCGGAGCGCCCGGAGCAGTGCCCGGCGTCAGTGCAACGCCCGGTGACCGGCAGCTGACGGTGGCTCACGGCGCAGCTCCTGCGAACGGGGCGACCTCGGACCAGACTCGCTACGAGTACCAGCTCAACGGCGGCGCCTTCTCGGCCCTGCCCGCGGACAGGACACTTCGCGGACTCGCCAATGGAAGCCCCTACCGTGTGGGCATCCGAGCGGTGAACTCGGCGTCCGGCAGCAGCTTCCCCGGACCTGTCTCGCAGTCCAACGAGGTAGTCCCGTTCGGCAAACCCAACACCCCGGGCATCACGAGCAGCCCGGCGGAGCAGCAGGTCAACTTCAGCATCGGCGCCACGGCCACGAACGGGCGCCCCATCTCGTCCGTCGCCTGGAGCACGAGCACCGGGCAATCCGGTACGGTCCCCGCGAGCGGAGGCTCCGCCACCGGAGGCTCGGGCTACGACCAGGACGTCACCATCTCCGTGACCGTGACGGACTCCGAAGGGCAGACCTCGACGACCTCGCACACCGGCAGGACCGGGCCGACGCCACCGCCGCCGACACGGAGGGCCGTGCTGAACGATACGTACATCTCCGGCGGGTGCGAATACAATGCACGATCGGGACCGACGGCAGATTCCGAGGCGAGTTGTCGCGCCGCATCCGGTACCTGGCACCGGAACGGCTTCGAGTTCCAGGCGCAGTGTATCCAGCAGGGCGGTTCCTACCCCGTCTACGAGCAGCAGAGCGGCGGGGGCGTGACCCAGACGGGCTCCAACACCGAATGGGTCGGCAACACGCACGGCGGCTGGTTCAAGATCACCGCCATCTCGTTCCCGGACGGGCGGCCGGAGGGGACCTGCTGACCGGCAGGACGACGACACAGATCCCGATATCCCACTTCAGCAATCCAGCACTTCCGCAGCACTCAGACCAAAGGACGCATCGCATGGCAATGACAGCAGAGCAGGCAACCTGGTTCGCCGGTACCTTCGACAAGCTCGTGGGCAACGTGGGTCAGGCAGTCCTCGGCAAGACGCAGGTGGTACGCCTCGTGCTGACCGCCATGCTGGCCGAAGGACATGTGCTCCTCGAAGACGCCCCCGGCACGGGCAAGACGATGCTCGCCCGGTCCCTCGCCGCCACCGTGCAGGGCACCCACTCGCGGATCCAGTTCACGCCCGACCTGCTGCCCTCGGATGTCACCGGCGTCACGATCTACGACCAGAAGACCCAGGCCTTCGAGTACCACAAGGGCCCCATCTTCGCGAACATCGTGCTCGCCGACGAGATCAACCGTGCCTCGCCCAAGACGCAGTCCGCGCTCCTCGAGGTGATGGAGGAATCCCGCGTCACGGTGGACGGCGTGAGCTACACCAACGAGCGGCCCTTCATGGTCATCGCGACGCAGAACCCGATCGAGCAGGCCGGAACCTACCGCCTGCCGGAGGCGCAGCTCGACCGCTTCCTGATCAAGACCGAGATCGGGTACCCGGACCACGCCTCGACGGTGCAGCTGCTCAGCGGCGCCTCCACGCGGGACCGCTCGCTCGCCCTGAATCCGATCATCACCACCGCCGCTGTCGTCGACATGGCGAACCTGGCGGCCGAGACGCACGTGGACCCTGCCGTCCTCGAATATATCTCCCGCCTCACCGAGGAGACACGGACTGCGCCGGAGACCCGCCTCGGGGTGAGCGTGCGCGGAGCCCTGGCCATGGTGCGCACGGCGAAGGTCTGGGCTGCCAGCCAGGGCCGGCACTACGTCCTGCCCGACGACGTCAAGGAGCTCGCGCCCGTCGTCTGGACCCACCGCTTCGTCATGGACCCGGAAGCCGAATTCGCCGGTGCCACTCCCGAAGCCGTCCTCCGCCGGGTCCTCGCCGACGTGTCCGCGCCGCAGCAGCGCGCGACCGCCTAGCAGTTTCGGCAGCCCAGCCAAGTTCAGCAGAACCCAGCGCATCCAGCAGTACGCGGCAGCACCCACCGACCCACCAGCAGGCAGAGGACAGCAGGCAGAGAATGGCTACCCCCACCACCGAGCAGCGACCGCGGCGAGCGGAGCGAGCGGCGCGCTCCGGCGAGCCCGGCGGACCAGCCGCGCGCAGGAGGTCGAGCCGGTCGGAGCGTACGGAACGACGTCGGGACCGCGCGGGCGGCCCACTCCGGCCCGCGTCCCTCGTCGCGGAGTCCGCACGTCTTCTCGGTGCGGCGCTCGCTCCGGCCTGGAGGCGGGCACGGTCGCTCGGCTCCAGGCTGCTCGGTCCCGTCACCTCCGTCGTCAGTCCGCTCGGGTGGCTCCTCATCGTCGCCGTGGTTGCCCTGTGGACCCTCGGCGGGCTCCTCGACTGGAGCGAAGCGCTCATCGCCGCGGTCATGGGGACGCTCCTCGTCCTGCTCGCTGTCGGTTTCATCCTCGGGCGCTCGTCCTACGGCGTGGAGCTCGACCTCACCCGCACGCGGGTCGCCGTGGGTGACAGGGCGGTCGGCCGTGTCTCGGTGTCGAACACGTCGGACAAGCCACTGCTGCCGGCGTCGCTCGAGCTGCCCGTCGGGGCTGCGACAGCGATCTTCCACCTGCCCCGACTCTCACCCGGCCAGGTCCACGAGGACCTCTTCAGCATCCCCACGCAGCGGCGCGCCGTGATCGTCGTCGGGCCCGTGCGGTCCGTCCGGGCCGACCCGCTCAGCATCCTCCGCCGCGAGGTGCTCTGGACAGAGCCCACCGAGCTCTTCGTGCATCCGCGCACCACACCCCTGATCGGGTCCGCCGCCGGCTTCATCAAGGACCTGGAAGGGCTGCCCACCAAGGAGCTCTCCAGCGCGGACGTCTCGTTCCACGCCCTGCGGGACTACGTGCCCGGCGACGATCGCCGCCACATCCACTGGAAGACCACGGCCCGCACCAACAAACTCATGGTCCGCCAGTTCGAGGAGACCCGCCGGTCCCACCTTGCCGTCGCGCTGTCCACCAACCTGAACGAGTACGCCACCGACGTGGAGTTCGAACTCGCGGTCTCGGTCGCCGGGTCGATCGGCCTGCAGGCCATCCGTGAGCAGCGCAACCTCAGCGTCCTCACCCAGGGCGGTCCGCTGCGCACCGAGACGGGACGCAACCTCCTCGACGACATGACGCGCATCGAGGGCAAAGCCATGCGTTCCAGCGCCCTCGACCTCGCCAGGACGACTGCGGACAGCGTCCCGAACGCCTCCGTGGTGTTCTTCGTCGTCGGGCCGGAGGTCACACCGTCCCAGCTACGATCTGCCGCCGCGTCGATCCCGCCCGGCATCCGGTGCCTCGCGATCCGCTGCGTGACGGACGGCCAGCAGAGCCGTGCGACCATCGGTGACCTCACCGTCCTCACACTCACCACGCTGAACGACCTCGCCCTCGTCCTCCGCAAGGCGGCAGCATGAGCCGCCGCGCTGCGCAGTCCTCCGTCATGCCGGTGCCCCGCATGCAGGCCGCGATCGACGCCGGGGTCCTGCTGCTCCTCCTCGGCCTCGGCGTGCTCGGTTTCGGGCCCACTTTCGGTGGTGACGCCCGCTACCTGCTGGCGGGTCTCGGCGGTGTGCTGCTGGGCCTCGGCATCGCGTGGATCGGCCGACTGCTCCGCTGGGGCCTGTGGTCCATGACCGGTGTATTCCTCGGCACCTACCTGCTGCTCGGCAACGCGCTGGCCGCCCCGCAGGAGGCATTCCTCGGTTTCCTGCCGACGCTGCAGTCCCTGCGGATCCTGATCCTCGGGATCGTTCTCTCCTGGAAGGACATCCTGACCGTCGCCGATCCGGTCGGTACGGCCAGTGGCATGCTGGTGGTGCCGTTCCTCGCGGCCATGCTTTGCGGCGTGACGGCCGGGACGCTTGCCTGGCGTCTGCGGAACCCCTACTGGTCGATGCTCCCGGTGCTCACGATGTTCGTCGTCGGGATCGCGTTCGGCACACAGCGGGAGTCCCTGCCGGAGGTCCGCGGCATCCTGCTGGTCGCGGGCGCAATGGCCTGGCTCGCCTACCGTCGGGATATCGCCCGCACCGACGCCCGCACGCGTGTGGCCATCAATCCGGCCGTGACGGATCCGGCGGCCGCCACAGCCGGCAGGAATCGCCGTCTCGCTCTGGGAGCAGGCATCATCGCCACCGCGACGGTCCTGACCCTTGCCGTGAGTCCCGTCATCGCCGCCACCGAGGACCGCAAGGTGCTGCGCGACGTCGTCGAACCGCCCGTCGACCTCTTCGCCTATCCCAGTCCGCTCACGAGTTTCCGCAAGTACGTCAAGGACAACGCGGACGCCGTCCTGTTCACGGTGGACGGCCTGCCCGAGGGGGAACGCGTCAGACTCGCAGCGATGGACGCGTACGACGGCGTGGTCTACAACGTGAACCCGCAGGCCGCAGGGAACTTCGCGCGGGTCGGTGACGCGCAGCAGCTCGGCGACGTGCCGGACGACCTCGATGGCGGAACGAGTGCGCAGCTGAGCTTCGAGATCCGGGACTACTCCGGCGTCTGGCTGCCTGCGGGCGGCGAACTCGGGGGAGTGCAGCTCGGCGGGCCGCGGGCCCAGGAGCTCGGCCGCTCCCTGTACTACAACGACGACGCCCGCACCGCGCTCTCGACGGTCGGCGTGCAGTCCGGCGATACCTACGAGGTGAACGCGGTCTTCCCCGAGACCTTTTCCGAGGAGCAGCTCGCGCAGTACGGCTTCGCGGACCTCACCCTCCCTCGCGTACAGAACGACCCGCCCGTCATCGCAGCGAAGGCCGGCGAGTACATCGGAGCGGTCTCGGAGCCGATCGAACGAGCTCGACGGCTGGAGCAGGTGCTCAGCGCGCAGGGCTTCTTCAGCAACGGAAAGGAGGACGAGGCGAAGTCGCTGCCCGGCCACGGCGCGGCCCGCATGCTCAGCCTGCTCGACGCCGAGCAGATGGTGGGGGACGACGAGCAGTATGCGGTCGCGATGGCGCTCATGGCCCGCAAGGTCAACATCCCGGCCCGCGTCGTCATGGGCTTCTACCCCGACTGGGACGAGGTCGGGGACACCCAGGGCCCCCTCGAGATCAAGGGTGATGACGTGCACGCCTGGGTCGAGGTGGCCTTCGACGGCGTCGGCTGGGTGGCTTTCAACCCGACGCCGCCCGAGGACAACGAGCCGGTGCCGCCCCAGCAGCAGCCGAAGTCCTCGCCGAAGCCACAGGTGCTGCAGCCACCACCCCCGCCGCAGGAACCCGCCGAACTACCACCGGATTCGGCGCCGGAGCCGCAGGATGCCGAAGAGCGCGAGAAGGACCTGCTCGACGAGCTCGCGCCCTACCTCGCGATCATCGGGGCCGTCCTGATCCCCGTCGTCATCCTGCTCGTACCCCTGCTCATCATCGCCCTGCTCAAGCGGAAGCGGCGGAAGCGGCGCGAGTACGAGGGCATGCCGGCAGAGCGCGTCGGCGGAGGCTGGAGCGAACTCGTCAGTCTCGCCACAGACCTCGGTGCCGAGACCAACCCCAGGGCGACCCGCCGGGAGAGCGCCCGGGACCTCGGCGCCGCCTTTCCGCAGAGCCGCGAGGCCACGACGCTGCTCGCGTCGCGTGCCGACGCCGGGATCTTCGCCGCCGGTGATCCCAGCGAGGAGGAGGTGCGTGACTACTGGCGCGATGTCCGGACGTCCCTCGAGGGCATGGCCGGGTCCGTGGGCTTCTGGAAGCGCCAGCGAGCGCGGTTCTCGCCGCGGTCGCTCCTGCGCGATGCGGACGGCCGCAGGCGGGGATCCTCCTTCCCGCGCGGACGGAAGGAAGCCGGCAGGAGCACGCGGGACGGACGAGGGGGGCCGGCGTGATGAGCGTCAGCACCCTGCCGTGCCCGCGGTGCGGCACACCCCTGCGCTCCGGCACGCTTTATTGTGTTCACTGTGGCAACAGGACCGGGTATCGGGCCGGTCCGGATCCGGCTCCCGCCGGAGGAAGCAACGGGGTAGGGATGGCGCAGCTCGAACTGAGGGACGCGGCCGCGATCAAGCGGCTGGTCGCGAAGCTGGTGGACGTATTGCCGGCAGGCCTCCTCGGTGGCGTCCTCACCGCTGTCGGCCTGAACACCATCGAGACGCAGCAGGTCTCCGCCGTCAGTCAGCAGGTCGACCTCACGGGATTCCTCGTGTTCCAGGGAATCAGCTCGCTGGCGTCGCTCGCCTACTTCGTCGCGATCTGGGGCTGGGAGGCCAGGACGGGCAGGACGCCGGGCAACCTCCTGCTCGGTCTTCGCACGACGAACGAGGAGGGCCACCCAGCGGGGTGGCTCGCCATCTTCGTCCGAGGACTCCTGGTGGCCGTCGCCGGAGTCATCCCGGTCATCGGCACGGTGCTCATGCTCGTGTCCAATGTCTTCGATCCCAACGGGAAGCGGCAGGGCTGGCATGACAAGGCGGCCCATACCCGCGTCTTCGATGTGCGGGCGGGGCGCAACCCGATCGAGACCGGCGGGATCGGCGGACCGGCGTCCTTCGCGCCCCCGGAGCCCGCGCCGGGACTGCAGCCGGTCGTGTCGCCGATGCCCACCCCGGGCGGGGTCTCCCTGCAACAGGGCCGGTCCGATCCACGAGTGGGCAGGGACACCGAGCTCCCGGCTGCGGTAGCCAGGCCGACCCTGGCGCCGGAAAGGCACCGCGATCCGGTTCCGGTGGCCCCTGCCGTCCTGACCTTCGCCCCACCGGCTCCGACGGCCGGTAACGCAGCGACCGCGCAGTTCGCGGCGTCCCCTGCCCCGGCACCGATCGACCATCCCGATGACGCGATGGGGGAGACCAGGGTGTCCGCGGGCCACGCGTCGGGGCCGCTCAAGATCCTGTTCGACAACGGCCGCGAAGTGGAGCTGCGGTCGCACGCGCTGATCGGCCGCAACCCCGCAGGGCAGAATGGGGAGATGATCGACCAGCTCATCGACTTCTCCGACCAGGGACGCTCCGTGTCCAAGACACACCTCCACGTGCGCGTCGAGGGCCAGGGCTTGTGGGTCACGGACCGCAATTCCACGAACGGGAGCGCAATCACAGCGCCGGACGGGCAGCGCACCCCGGTACGCGCAGGGGAGACCCTTCTTGCCCAGCCCGGCTCCACCGTGCACTTCGGTGACCGCAGTTTCCTGGTGGTGCGCCCATGACAGGTAACCGACCCCTGGCCGCGTCCCCTCCACGGGACCTGCACCTCACCTACGGGTTCGCCACGGACCGTGGATTGCGCAGGGAACTGAACGAGGACTCCCTGATCGCGTCCGAACCGATCTTCGCCGTCGCCGATGGCATGGGCGGCCACGAGGCCGGTGAGATCGCCAGCGGAATCTGCGTGCGTACGCTGGGGAACAGCCCGGTCATCGGTCGCCACCTGCCCGAGTTCTCCGCGGCAGACCTCGAGGAGCTCATCGAGGATGCCGATCACGAGATCCGCAGGCAGACCGGCGGCCACGCCGGAACCACCCTCACGGGCGTCGTCCTCGTGCAGGAGGCCGGCATGCCGTACTGGCTGTTCTTCAACGTCGGTGACTCCCGCACCTACCGCCTGAGCCAGGGCCAGTTCGGGCAGATCTCGGTGGACCACTCCGAGGTCCAGGAGCTCGTGGACACCGGCACCATCACCGCCCAGGAAGCGCGCACGCACCCGCGCCGCCACGTCGTCACGCGCGCGCTCGGAACGGGCGACGACGCCGAGGCCGACTTCTGGCTCATGCCCGTCGAGGAGGGCGACCGCATCCTCATCTGCTCGGAC
This sequence comes from Arthrobacter sp. NamB2, assembly GCF_005281365.1. Taxonomy (NCBI): domain Bacteria; kingdom Bacillati; phylum Actinomycetota; class Actinomycetes; order Micrococcales; family Micrococcaceae; genus Arthrobacter; species Arthrobacter sp. NamB2. The sequence continues at coordinate 71,048 of NZ_SZWI01000005.1, forward strand.
GGGCTCAGCGGCGAGGTCAACGACGACGGCATCTACTCCGTCATGAGCACGGTGCGGGACCCCCAGCAGGCATGTGAGGAACTCGTCGAGGCGACGCTCCGTTCGGGTGCGCGCGACAATGTCACGTTGATCGTCGTCGACGCGACCGGCGTCGGCGACGAGACGGAGATGCAGACCACGGCGCCGCGCGGCGGCACCTACGCGGCCGACGTCGGGCACGCCGTCGCGACGGGTAGCCCTGCGAGCCAGGACGACGACGCGGGGCTGCCGGCGGGAGCACACGCGGTCCGCACCGGCGACACCGTCGCAAGCCATGCGACCGACGACACCGTCGCAAGCCATGCGACCGGCGAGGGCCGGCCCGACGACCGGGGGCTGCGCCAATGACAACTCCTTCGCAGCCGGGCGTCAGCTACGCATACGCGCCCGGCGATTGGATCGTGCTCGTGCGATCGGGGCTGATCGCGGCACTACCTGCCAAGACCGCGGACTCCACTGTCCGGGCCGTCTGGGAGGCCATGAACGGCGATGCCGGGATCGCGACGCTGCTGCCCCTGGTGAGTGGCGGCTTCGGGGGTGGGCTCGCTGCCATGCCGTCCTTCGCCGTCGCTTCCGCCACCAGCGCACTGCACGTCATCCTGAGGGGACACGTGAGCCTGACGGCTACCGGTGGGTCCGGGTCCGCCACCTACACGGGGGAGCGCGTCACCACCTGGACCGAGCACATCCTGGATGACGGCAGCTATTCCTCCTTCACCCTCACCTGCGGGCCGCTGGTCGAGTCCTCCCCATCCCTGCCGCTCATCGGCGGTGCCATCCATGCTCGGTCGATCACCGGAACACTCGTGCGGGCTGGAGAGCCATCTTCCGGCTCCACCGATGCAGGGGAGCGTGCCGCGGACGCTGCAACGCCAGCGGATGAGCGCACTGGAAGCACTGGAAGCACGGCGCACTCCGCTCTTCCCGTCGCCGAGCCGGGCAGCCTCGGTGCCATGGACCCCGAGCTCGAAGCGGAACCGTCCCTCGCGGTCGGCGACGTGTCGTCGACGGATTCCTCCAGCGCTGCCGGTGGCGCGCATCCCGAGGGTGACGACTCGGCGACGATCAACCCGGGCCTCTACCTGACCAGTGTTCCGGCCGACGTCGCGGATCCCGGCATCGCATCCGCGGTCGAGCCGCTCAGGCCGCTCGTGCCGCGTCCGACGGCGACCGAGACGCCGGCCCCGCAGGAAGCAGCGCCGCGCAGCGGTAGTGGCAGCAGGAGTGGCGACAGCGGCAGCGGCACGGGTAGTGCCGCAGCCGGCGCGGGACAGTCTGCGACAGCACCGGGCGAGGATGTCGGAGGTCGCGGCGGGGACGCCGTCGAGGAGGAGGGTACTTCCGGGCCGGGGTATGACCATCTGTGGGACCAGACCGTCGTGCGCCGCGTCGAGGACGCCGCTGTCCGGGAGGCCGATGATGCTCCCGACGGGTCCGCTCCCGCGTCCGCCCGCCCAGGGTTGCAGACGGACGCAGGCGGAGAGAAGGTCGGCGGTGCCGCCACGGATGGCGTCGATGCGGGCAGCCGGGACGGTACGGCGCCGGTGGCTGCAGCGCCCGAGGCACCAGCACCGGCGCCTATCCTGATCGACTCCGTGCCATGGGCTACTGCCCGGATGTCCGAACCGGCAGCGGACCCGGCGGTCGAACAGGCGGTCAACCAGGCAGTTGATCCGGCACCGGGGGGTTTCTCGGCGCTGCCGAACGCCGGTGCTGCCGTCACGCCCGCCGGGCAGGCGCCAGGGGACCACGACGGGCAGACGATCATGCGCAGTCAGCTACCGGCTGGCGCGCCGGAGACGCCTGTGGAGCCGGTAGGGCCCGCGAGCGGGGATCGCACAACGGGTACCGGCCCACTCGTCCTCGCGCGACTGTGCGTCGTGGGACACGCCAATGCTCCCACCAGTTCCACGTGCGCCATCTGCGGCAGCGCGCTGCAGACCGAGACCCAGCAGGTCCATCGACCGAGCCTCGGCGTCATGCGCGTCTCCACCGGCGAGGTCATCGACCTGGACCGCTCGCTCGTCGTCGGCCGCCAGCCCTCGGTCTCGCGGGTGCAGGGCAAGGAGATGCCGAGGCTCGTGCAGGTGCAGTCCGCGTCCGGCGACATCTCGCGATCCCACGTCGAGGTGCGGCTCGACGGCTGGCACGTGCTGCTCTGCGACCTCAAGGCCACCAACGGGACCGTCCTCATCCGCGAGGGGCAACCGCCGCGCCGGCTCGGCCAGGGTGAGACCGCTTTCCTCCTCGACGGCGACATCGCCCAGCTGGGCGACGACGTCTCCCTCCGGTTCGAGGACCTGCCGTGAGCGTCAGGCGAGCGGCGGCACCACCGCCGTCCATCCCGGGCTACCGGTACGTGAGCCTGTTGGGCTCCGGCGGGTTCGCGGACGTGTACCTGTACGAGCAGGACCGGCCGCGCCGGCAGGTCGCCGTCAAGGTGCTCATCTCGGATCTCAAGACCGAGGGAGCACGCAGAGCCTTCGAGTCCGAGGCCAACCTCATGGCGCAGCTGTCCTCCCACCCGTACATCGTCACGATCTACGAGGCGGACACCACCGATGAGGGCCACTCGTACCTCGCCATGGAGTACTGCTCCAGACCGAGCCTCGACATCCGCTACCGGCGTGCACGGCTGTCCGTCGCCGAGACCCTGACCATCGGCATCCAGGTCTCGTCCGCCGTCGAGTCCGCGCACCGGGCAGGCATCGCCCACCGCGACATCAAGCCCGCCAACATCCTCGTGACCGACTACAACAGGCCCGCGCTGACCGACTTCGGCATCTCCGGCACCATGGAGTCCAGCGGCACCGACGAGGACCAGGGCATGTCGATCCCGTGGTCGCCGCCCGAGGCTTTCCACGGCGGAGGGATCGACGGCGTCAAGGTCGACGTCTGGGCCCTCGGCGCCACGGTCTACACGCTCCTCGCCGGTCGCTCACCGTTCGTGTTCCCCGGCATGGACAACTCGCAGGCCGCCCTCATGGACCGCATCGCGACGATGCCCCTGCAGCGTACGGGCCGCGAGGACGTGCCGGATTCGCTCGAGCTCGCCATGGCGACGGCGATGTCGAAGCAGCCCGGCTCCCGCTTCGAATCCGCCTACTCGTTCGCGCTCACCCTGCAACGGATCCAGACGGAGCTCGGCTACTCCGTCACGCCGTTCGAGGTGCTGGACGAGGCCCCGCAGCAGTACGCGGGGGAGGACGGCGGCGCGGAGGAGACCCGCGTGCGTCGCGTCGTGTCGATCGACCCCGAGTCGACGACCTTCGCTCCGACCTTCCCCAACGCCTTGGACCGGGGCGTCGGGAGCCGGAGCTCGCCCAGCCAGGGCGCGGCGTTTCCCGACCACACCGCGACGGGCTCCTCGACTGGCCGACGCACTGCTGATCAGACCGGAACCGGCACCCCGCCGGCACCGGCTCCGGCACCTGCACCGCTCGAATCTGCCGGGACGGGCTGGGGCGACCGCACGGTGCTGCGGGGCGCCGCTACCCCGCCGGAAGACTCGCTGCGACTCGACACCACCCTGCACCGGCCGGCTCCGGGGGGAGCCACAGCCGCAGGTCCGGCGGAGCCCGCTCGGCGACGGCGCCTTCCGCTGCTCATCGGCGTCGGCTCGCTCGTGCTGCTCGGCACCGCGGGCGGAGTGGCCGCCGTCGTATTCGGGGGTAGCGGCGAGGAGCCGGCGCCGCCCCCGGGGCTGACCCAGCCGCCGTCCGACCCGATGGCCGGGCTCGAAGGCAACGTCCCGCCACCCGAGGGGATCGCGGCAGCGCAGCAGGGCAACGACATCGCCTTCACCTGGAGGAATCCGGATCCCCAGGACGGCGACATCTACCGCTTCCGAACCGTCACGGTGCAGGAGACGGGTGAGTGGGTCCGGACACAACAGCTCTCAGCAGTCGTGCAGTCCAACCCGTCGGGCACCACGTGCCTCGACGTGCAGCTGGCCCGCGGCAACGGCACCGCTTCGGAGCCCGCCCGCAGCTGCTACCCGGAATAGGGAAGGAACACCTTGGGGGAACTCGCAATAGATTTCTGCGGTGAATGGCACGAGCCCACCGACGACCAGGTCTTCGACATCGGCCGGGAGGGTGACCTCGAGGTGGATGACAACCCGTACCTGCACCGGAAGTTCCTGCAGATCGAGCGCCAGAACGGCATCTGGTGGCTCAGCAACGTGGGCAGCATCCTGTCGGCGACGGTGGCGGACACGAGCGGCGGCATGCAGGCCTGGGTGGCGCCCGGAGCACGGATCCCGCTGGTCTTCGGTCAGACCAGGGTGGTCTTCACGGCGGGTCCGACCACCTACGAGTTCGACGTCCACCTGAAGACGCCCGCGTTCCGGCAGGAGAGCAGCAGCGGCGACAGCGTGGGCGAGACGACGATCGGTCCGGTGCGGTTCACCGATGCGCAGAAGGCCATCATCGTGGCGCTCGCCGAACCGATGCTACGCCGCGAGGGCACCGGTTTCAGCACCATCCCTTCCTCGGCGGAAGCGGCGAAGCGCCTGGGCTGGGCGCTGACCCGGTTCAACCGCAAGCTCGACAACGTGTGCGAGAAGCTGGACCGCGTCGGGGTCGTGGGACTCCGGGGCGGCGGGGGGAAGCTCGCGACGAACCGCCGTGCGCGGCTCGTGGAGCACGCGATCACCTCCCACCTGGTCACCTCCGACGACCTCCACCTGCTGGACACCATGAAGGGCTCTCCCGATGACGAATAACCGGAACGCATGAAGCTTCGCCTGACCCTCCGACGCGAGCCGGAACCGGCCAAGGACCTCGCCGTCACCGTGGACGGCCTCGCGACCGTCAGGGACCTGGCTCGGGAGCTCTACGCCACCGATCCCGGCCGCGCCGGTGCCGCCCTGCCTGCCGGCCTGTCACTGACGGTCGACGAGTCCTACGTCGCGGGCGGAATGCGTGGACGGACGCTGGATCCGGACCGCAGCCTGTTCGAGTCCGGCCTGCGACCGGGCTCCACCGTGACCATCACCCAGGTCAGCGACCAGTTCGACGTTCCCGGCCAGGACCGCGGGCCCTCCGTCGCGACGCTGCGCGTGCTCGCCGGGCCGGACGCCGGGAAGGAGTTCTCCCTGCCCGTCGGCGCGAGCTACCTCGGCCGCGACCGCAACGCCGATATCCGCTTCTCCGACCCGATGATGTCCAAACGCCATGCGCGCATCAACATCTCGGACGCGATCGAGATCATCGACACCCATTCGGCCAATGGCCTGTTGATGGGCGGCACGAGGATCAACCGCGCCACACTGACGTCCGCCGACGAGGTGACGCTCGGCGACACCACGATCAGCGTCGTCTCCCTCGGCCGAGCTGGGGCAGGCGAGACCACCAACCCACTCGTGGAGTTCAACCGGTCGCCGCGCGTCGTGCCGTCCTTCGAGGTCACGCCGAGGACCCCGCCGGCCGGCCCGAAGCGACCCCATCCGCAGCGCTTCCCGTACATCATGATGGCGGCGCCATTGCTCATGGGAATGGTCATGTTCGCCGTCACACGGAGTCCGTTCAGCGCGCTGTTCGCGCTGATGATGCCGCTCATCCTGGTTGCCAGCTACCTCGACCAGCGCAGCACGGCGCGGCGCGCGTTCCGAGAGGCGGTGGAGCAGTACACGGGCGCCATGGAGCTCTTCCGGAAGGACATGGAGAGGCTCCACCGCGTAGAACGTGCCGTGCGGCACGCGGAGGCGCCCTCGGTCGCCGAGACCGTCGACTCGATCTACAAGCTCGGCCCGCTCCTGTGGACCCACCGTCCCGAGCACGCGTCCTTCCTGACGCTCCGCTTCGGGACCGGCACCGCGCCCTCACGCGTCGAGATCCGCGAACCGGCCGGCAACGACACGCTGGCCGAGTACGCCGAGGAGATCGCCGCCGTCGTCGAGCAGTACACGACCCTCGACGACGTCCCGATCGTCGCGAACCTCAGGCTCTCCGGGGCGCTTGGCCTCGCCGGTGCACGCGGCGTGGTCGACGACGTCGCCCGCGGCCTCGTGATCCAGGCCATCGGCCTGCATTCGCCGGCGGAGCTCGCGCTGACGGCATTCACCTCCGTCGAGTCGAAGGTCCGTTGGGGCTGGCTCCAGTGGGCGCCGCACGCCGGTTCGGTCCACAGTCCGCTGTCCGCGGACCACCTGGCCGCCGGCCCGGCAGCCGGCGCGGTGCTGCTGTCCCAGCTCGAGGACCTGATTGCCGCGCGTTCGGGTAAGGGGTCGGGTCCGGTGCTGCGCGGACCCCTCGGGAAGAGCGGCACCGATGTGCCCGCGCCGGTCGTTCCGAGCGTGCTCGTGGTCGTCGAGGACGACGCCCCGGTGGACCGCGCCCGGTTGACCCGCGTCGCCGAGGCGGGGGCCGACGTCGGCGTCCACCTCCTGTGGATCGCCACGTCCGTGCCGGCCCTCCCGGCCGCGTGCCGCGACTTCCTGGCCGTCGACGGCGAGAGCGCCAACGTCTCCGGCCAGGTCCGCCTGGGGCGGCTGACCACCCCGGTCAGCTGCGAGAGCGTCGATGAAGCACTCGCGGGACAACTCGCGCGCATGCTCGCACCCGTGATCGACGTCGGCACCCCTGTCGACGACGACTCGGACCTGCCGCGCGCGGTGTCCTATGTGACGCTGGCGGGCCACGACCTCATGGAGGCGACGGCCGTCGTCGCCGACCGCTGGCGGGAGAACAACTCCGTAGCGGCCTCGGCGGTTCCCAACCGCAGGCACCAGGGGTCGCTGCGCGCGCTCGTCGGTTCCAAGGGTGTGGAGCCGATGTACCTGGACCTGAAGTCCGAGGGTCCGCACGCGCTCGTCGGCGGGACCACGGGCGCCGGGAAGTCGGAGTTCCTGCAGTCCTGGGTGCTCGGCATGGCCTCGGCCTACAGCCCGGACCGGCTGGCGTTCCTCTTCGTGGACTACAAGGGCGGGGCGGCCTTCGCGGAATGCGTGCAGCTGCCGCACACGGTAGGCCTCGTCACGGACCTCTCGCCGCACCTCGTGCGTCGGGCGCTGACCTCGCTGCGTGCGGAACTCCACTTCCGGGAGCACCTGTTCAACCGCAAGAAGGCCAAGGATCTGCTCGCCATGGAGCGCGAGGCGGACCCGGACACCCCGCCGTCGCTCATCATCGTCGTCGACGAGTTCGCGGCCCTGGCGCGGGAGGTCCCCGAGTTCGTGGACGGTGTCGTCGATATCGCCGCCCGCGGCCGGTCGCTGGGCCTGCACCTGATCCTCGCCACGCAGCGGCCTGCGGGGGTCATCAAGGACAACCTGCGCGCGAACACGAACATGCGCATCGCCCTGCGGATGGCGGACACGGACGATTCCGAGGACATCCTCGGTGACCCGATGGCCGCCTACTTCAGCCCCACCATTCCCGGCCGCGGTGCCGCGAAGACCGGTCCCGGACGCATCCAGGGATTCCAGACCGGCTATGCAGGCGGCTGGACCACGCGGACCCCCGCGCGTCCGCGCATCGACATCGCGGAGATGGACTTCGGGACGGGCCCTGCGTGGGAGCGCGCAGGAGCGGAGGAGCTCGAGGAGGTCGGCGGGCCGAACGATATCTCGCGGATCGTCGCGAACGTGTCCCAGGCCGCCATCGAGCTCGGCATCGCGCCGCCCCGCAAGCCGTGGCTCGCCGAACTCGCCGTCACCTACGACTTCTCGAAGCTGCCCAACCCCCGCACCGACGAGAAGATGCTGCTGGGCGTCGCCGATGACCCGGCGAACCAGGCCCAGCCCGTCGTGTTCTACTCACCCGACACCGACGGCAACATGGCATTCATCGGCGCCGGTGGCTCGGGTAAGTCAGCCGCGCTGAGGACCCTCGCGATCGGCGCAGCAGTCACCGTCCGTGGCGGGCCCGTGCAGGTCTACGGCATCGACTGCGCCTCGAACGGCCTCCAGATGCTTGAGCAGCTCCCGCATGTGGGGGCCATCCTCGACGGAGAGGACTCCGAGCGGATCGGGCGGCTGCTGCGCTACCTGCGCGGCATCATCGACGAGCGCTCCGACCGTTTCGCAGAGGTACGCGCCGGCAGCATCACGGAGTACAGGAAGCTCGCCGGCCGGCCGGACGAGCCGCGCATCCTGCTCCTCGTGGACGGCCTGTCGACCTTCCGCGAGAACTACGAGTTCAAGGGGTCGGTGCGCCACTTCGACCTGTTCCAGCAGATCGCGACCGACGGCCGACCCATGGGCGTGCATGTCGTCGTGACCGGCGAGCGCACCAATGCGTTGCCGCCGTCCCTGGCCGCCTCGATCCAGCGCCGCATCATCCTGCGGCTGGCGGGGAAGGACGACTACGCCATCCTCGGCGTGCCCAGGGACGTGCTGTCGTCCACGTCGCCCCCCGGTCGGGGCCTGAGCGACGGGCAGGAGATCCAGCTCGCGGTGTTCGGCGGCAACGCCAACCTCGCGCTGCAGTCCCGGGAGGTGGAGAAGCTGCGCGACGCCATGCTGCGTCAGGGCGTTCCGCAGGCGCCGGGCGTGCTCAGCCTGCCCGAGTCGATCGAGCTGGAAGTGCTGCCCGAGGGACCGCAGGGACAGCCGGTCATCGGGATCGACGACTTCAACCTCGAGCCGGCGGCGGTGTCGGCACACGGTGCGTTCATGGTCAGCGGACCCCCGGGTGCCGGGCGGACGGTAGCACTCGTGACCCTGGCAGCGGCGCTGAAGCGATCGTCCCCGCACACCCGACGGGTGTACCTCGGTGCCCGGAAGTCCTCCGTGGCTGCCCTGCCCGTCTGGGACGAGGCCTTCGCTACTCCCGCCGTGGTGCACCCCGAGCTGGCACGCCTCCTCGCGCTGACCGCGGAGTCCGACGACGCCGTCGCGTTCTTCATCGAAGGCGTCACCGAGTTCACCGATTCACCGGCCGAGATGGAGCTCGCAGCACTGGTGAAAGCGGCAGTGAAGGCGAACCAGTGGGTCGTGGGGGAGGCGGAGACCTCCACGTGGTCCAGCGCCTGGAACCTCGCCGGTCCCTTCAAGTCCGGCAGGCGCGGCCTGCTGCTCAATCCGGGCGAGATCGACGGCGACACGCTGCTCAGCACGTCCGTCGGCAGGACAGCGGGCAACAGGTTCACCCCGGGCCGCGGGTACGTCATCGGGCGGGGCAAGGCGTATAAGGTTCAAGTTGCCACCACGATGGGCGGATCGTCCTAGGCCCCGACCGTTCGGCCAGGTCCGTCGGTGGCACAAACGCCTCCTATGGGCAGAGCTCCCCATCGACACTCCGGAGGGGCTCGCATAGGTTTCTAGTAGTTGCCCGGCCGGACGGACCGGCGGGCGGCCGGCGCCGGGAACCCGGACCGGCACAGTCGAAAGGTGGGGACAATGAGCACTATCACGCACGGTAACAACCCTCAGGAGATGCAGGAACTCGCGACGCTCCTGACGCAGAAGTCGGAAGAGATCAACCAGATGGTCAACCAGCTGACCACGAAGCTCGGCTCCACCGGCTGGGAGGGCCCCGACGCCCAGCGTTTCCGTAGCGACTGGGAGGGCCACCGTGCCAAGCTCACCGCCATCGCCTCCGAACTCGGCACCGTGAGCCAGACGGTCCAGAAGAACAAGCAGGACCAGGAAACCGCGTCGGCCTAGAGCCCGGCAGCATTCCACGACGGCCCGCAGCCCCGCTGCGGGCCGTCGGCGTATGGAGAGATGGAGCGGAGTGGCATCGAACCCAGCGGCCCACTCGCGGGAAGCACATCGACCGTACGCGATGAGGGCGCCCGGCAGGAGGCCCCCGAGCGCCGGTAGCCCGCTCCGGGGCGTTAGGGCAAGATGGAAAAGTGACTCCAGAACCTGACAGCGCAACGGTAGACGCCACTCCCAGTGACCAGCTCAGGGAGGAGTACGCGCAGCTCGCCGAGGAGATCCGCGCGCATCGCATCGCCTATTACCAGGATGCGGCTCCCACCGTCTCGGATGCCGAGTTCGATGTCCTCTTCCGGCGCCTCGAGGAGTTGGAGGCGCTGCATCCGGAACTCGTCTCCAACGACTCGCCGACGCAGGAGGTGGGCGGCGAGGTATCCGCCGCCTTCACGCCCGTCGACCACCTCGCCCGCATGTACAGCCTCGAGGACGTCTTCTCGCTCGACGAACTGAGGGCATGGCTGGACCGGGCGAGCGCGGGAGTCGAGCAGCGCAGCCCGGGCGCCAGGGTCTCGTGGCTGACGGAGCTCAAGATCGACGGTCTCGCCGTGAACCTGCTGTACCGCAAGGGTGAGCTGGTCCGCGCCGCCACACGGGGAGATGGCGTCACCGGTGAGGACATCACGCACAACGTCCTCACCATCGCGTCGATCCCCCGGCACCTCGCCGGCAGCGACCACCCGCAGGAGGTGGAGGTACGCGGAGAGGTCTTCTTCCCCACGAAGGAGTTCGGGCAACTCAACGAGCGGATGGTCGCAGCGGGTAAGGCACCTTTCGCGAACCCGCGGAACGCCGCGGCAGGGTCGCTGCGGCAGAAGGACCCCGCCATGACGGCGGAGCGTCCGCTGGACATGTACGTGCACGGCATCGGGGCCCGCACGGGGCTCGCGGCCGAGACGCAGTCCGAGACGTACGACCTGCTCAAGGCCTGGGGCCTGCCGACGTCGCCCTACTACAAGGTGCTGCAGACGCAGGACGAGATCCTCGACTACATCGCTCACTTCGGCGAGCACCGCCACGATCTCCTGCACGAGATCGACGGGATCGTCATCAAGGTCGACAGCTTCGCTCTGCAACGCGCCCTCGGCCATACGTCGAGGGTCCCGCGCTGGTCGGTGGCCTACAAGTACCCGCCGGAGGAAGTGAACACCAAGCTCCTGGACATCCTGGTGAACGTCGGACGGACGGGGCGCGTCACGCCCTTCGGCTTGATGGAGCCAGTCAAGGTCGCCGGTTCGACCGTGGGCATGGCCACGCTGCACAACCAGGAGGTCGTCAAGGCCAAGGGCGTCATGATCGGTGACATCGTGGTGCTGCGGAAGGCCGGTGACGTGATCCCGGAGATCGTGGGGCCGGTCCTGGCCCTGCGCGACAAGCAGGATCCGCCGGTGCGCGAGTTCGTCATGCCCACCGAGTGCCCGTCCTGCGGAACCCCCCTGCAGCCGGCGAAGGAGGGCGACGTCGACATCCGCTGCCCGAACGCCCGGTCCTGCCCGTCGCAGCTGCGCGAGCGCGTGTTCCACCTTGCAGGACGCGGAGCCTTCGACATCGAGGCCCTCGGCTACGAGGCGGCCATCGCGCTCACGCAACCGGCTGAGCCGGTGATCCCGCCGATCACCACCGAGGCCGAGATCTTCGACCTCACGCCGGAGAAGCTCGCTGATGTGAAGATCGAGCGGGACAAGAAGGTCAAGGGCGTCGTGACGGGTCGGGAACTCGTGCCCTATTTCTACTCGAGGGGAACCGCCAAGAAGCCCTCCGAACCCAGTGCGACGACGCGCAAGCTCTTCACCGAGCTCGAGAAGGCGAAGAAGCAGCCGCTCTGGCGTGTGCTCGTCGCGCTGTCGATCCGGCACGTCGGCCCGACGGCGTCGCGCGCCCTGGCCACCGCATTCGGTTCCATGGAGCGCATCCGAACCGCGAGCGAGGAGGAACTCGCCAACGTCGACGGCGTCGGCCCGACGATCGCGGCCGCGCTCAAGGAGTGGTTCGCGGAGGACTGGCATCGCGAGATCGTGGACCGTTGGGCGGCGGCCGGGGTGCGGATGGAGGACGAGGTCGACGAGAGCGCTCCCCGGACCCTCGAGGGCCTGACCATCGTCGTCACCGGTTCCCTCCAGCGGTACAACCGCGACGAGGCGAAGGAGGCCATCATCACCCGCGGTGGGAAGGCGTCCGGCTCGGTGTCCAAGAACACGAGCTACGTGGTGGCGGGGGAGAATGCGGGCACGAAGCTCGAGAAGGCCGAAGCCCTCGGCATTCCCGTCCTCGACGAGGACGGCTTCATCGCACTGCTGCAGAACGGGCAGGCATCCGACGACGGGCCCGCCACATGACCGGCACTCCGGCGAGTGGACTACACGGTCCGGCGGACTCGCCCGAATCGCTCCTGCACCTCGCCCGGCAGGCGGCGGCGGCCGGCGCAGAGGTGCTGGCTCGCCGCGACCCGCAGGCGCTCGCCGCCACCAGCAAGAGCTCCGACAGCGACTGGGTGACCGCATTCGACGTCGCGGCGGAGCGTGCGGTGCGCACCGTCATCCAGGATTCGAGGCCCCATGACGTCATCACCGGGGAGGAGCTCGGGACCTCCGTACCGACCGGCGTCTCCCCGGACGGGTCCAGGGTCCGCTGGTCCATCGATCCGCTCGACGGAACCACCAACTTCATCCGGAACATCGTCTACTACGGCACCTCGGTCGCGGTGGCTGCCGAGGACGGCACCTGGCTTGCCGGCGTCGTGCACGCGCCGGCGCTGCAGCGCGTGTATTGGGCGTGCCGCGGCGGCGGCTCGTGGCTGAGCGACCGAGGGGCAGTGCGACGGCTGACCGGACCGGCCTCGCACAGGGGGCGCCTCCTGGCGACAGGCTTCACCTACGACCCGGCCGCACGCGCGGGCCAGGTGCGTGAAATCGGCCCACTCCTCGACGGGTTCGGCGATCTCCGGCGCCTGGGATCGGCGGCGCTCGACCTCTGCCTGGTGGCCGACGGCACGCTCGACGCCTTCGCCGAGCGCGGGCTGAACGAGCACGACCTCGCGGCCGGCGCGCTGATCGCCGAGGAGGCGGGAGTCGCGGTGCACCGGCCGGTGCTGCGTCCCATGGTCGACGGCGGCCCCACCGAGTCCGAGCGCCTCGCAGGGATGACCCTGGCCGGACCTGCGGACTTCGTGGCATTGCATGCACCGGAAGGGCAGTCATGACCACGCCGTCCTGGCAGAAGGTCCTGTCGACCCTCGCCGGCGGGCGCGCCCGGCAGCTCTACGCGCGGGCCGTGCTCGGGGAGCCGCTCGACGCGACACCGAAGGAACTGCAGCGACTCGTCGATGCGGGGCTGCTCCGGCAGGACGCCACGGTGGACGAGCACTTGTTCAAGGAAGTGCTCGCAGCCGCTTCTTCCGGAACGCCGAAGGGTGTCGACCGCTTCTTCCGCGAGGGCATGATCGATGGCCCGCCGCGGACGGGGCAGGACCGCGCCGACCTCCTCGAGCACCTTGCGGAACGCCTCCTGCCGCCGGACGAGGAACTGAGCGAAGCGGAGATCAACCGGCTGCTCGCGACCGTGACACGCGATATCCCCACCCTTCGGCGGGCTCTCGTGGACCACGGATACGTGGAGCGCTACCCCGACGGCACCGGATACCGCCGGGTGACGGAGTCCTCCTGAACCTTCTTCTTCGTAACATACAGCGTAGGCGTGGCAACCTACGCTGTAGGCGGTAGGGTCTGCATCATCATCCATCGCCGCCTGAAGACCCTTTCAGCGGCCCCACCAGGAGGCGGCTCATGCCCAAGGCAGTCAGATTCTCGACCTACGGCGGACCGGACGTGCTGCAGGTCGTCGACGTCCCGATGCCCGTGCCCGCGGACGGCGAGGTTCTTGTCCAGGTGATGGCGGCAGCTCTCAATCCGGGTGAGATCGGCATCCGCGAGGGAGTCTTCGCCCAGATCTGGCCGGCGCACTTCCCCGAGGGCCAGGGCAATGACTTCTCCGGGCACGTCGTGGAAGTGGGCGGAACAGGGAGCGCCTTCGCTGTGGGTGACGAGGTCCTCGGGTTCTCACCTCGGGCTGCCCAGGCCGAGTATGTCGTCGTCAGCAGCGGAGTTCTCGCGCACAAGCCCGCGACGCTCTCGTGGGAAGCGGCAGCCTCGGTCGCCGGAGCAGGGGCGACGGCGTGGGCGTCCGTTGCCGCCGTCAAGCCGCAACCGGGCGAGACCGTCGTGGTGTCCGGTGCCGCCGGGGGAGTCGGCATCATCGCCGCGCAACTGGCCCGCCTGTCCGGAGCCACGGTGATCGGTACGGCGAGCAGTGCCAATGCGGCAGCGCTCGAGGACCGTGGCATCGTCCCCGTGCAGTACGGGCAGGGGCTCCGCGCGCAGTTGGAGCGGATGGCACCGCACGGCGTCGATGCATTCATCGATACCTTCGGCAGGGGCAACGTAGCCCTGGCGATCGCCCTGGGCGTTCCACCCAACCGCATCAACACCACGGCCGACGGCGCCGGAGTGCAGCAGTACGGCGTGCATTCCGACGCCCAGGAGCAGGCTGACTCCCCGGCCATCTGGGGAGAACTCGCCGAACTGGCGGCATCGGGAGCCCTCGACATACCGGTCGGGGCTGTCTATCCGCTCGAGCGCGTCGCCGACGCGTACAGGGAGGTCGCCACGCGTCACGGCTTCGGCAAGCGGGTCCTGCGCATCAGGCCCTAGCGGGCATCAGGAAATACGCTCGGCGGCGAGGCGTGCTCCGCCGTCGTGCTGATCCTTGAGGACCGGATGCCGGCTGATGATCGAGACCCGGTTGAAGGCGCCGATCGTGATGGCGATCCATGCGATGGCGGAGAACTCCCCCTCCGTGAGCTCCTGGCGGGCGGTTTCCAGATTGTGGTCCCGCGTGCCGGCCGGTGGCAGGTCCGCGACGGTCTCCGCGACGAGCAGGGCGGCACGCTCCTTCGGCGTGAAGAGATCGGTGTCCTGCCATGCGGCCAGGACGGACAGGCGGTTGGTGTCCACGCCGAGTTCCACCGCGAGGGTGGTGTGGCGTCGAAGGCAGAAGGCACATCCATTGAGCTGCGAGACCCTCAGATTGACGAGCTCGATGAGCTCGGGGGTGATCCCCGCGCCGACCGCCGCTTCACGGGCCTTGAGCGCCACTGCATTGAGGGCCCGGAAGACTGCTGGGTCCTCCTTGTCCAGGAACACGTGGCTGTGGGCGCGGTCGCCGTCGACACTCATGGCTGTGCTGTTCCGGCCGGCTCCGACGCGGGTCTGGCGTCCGGCGCGTCGACGTGGTCCCGGTATTCCGGGTGGCGCCGGAGGTACGCCGCGATGAAGGGGCAGATCGCCACGATGCGGTGGCCGTGGGCGACGACGTCGTCCAGGGCGAAGCGGGCGAGCAGCGGGGCCAGTCCCTGTCCTGCATAGTCGTCGTGCACTTCGGTATGGACGAAGACCCTCTGGTTCTGCCGCGGCCGCGCGCGGTAGGTGGTGAAACCGGCAATGCGGTCACCATCGACCAGCTCGTACCGATGCAGTTCGGGGGCGTGCCGAAGGGCGATAGTGGAGATGCCGCTTTCCTGCGGCACCGTTTCATCGGGAGTCATGGAGCGTCCTGTTCATCGATTTCTACGGGGTCTGATGCGCACGGTCGGAAGCTCCGGGGCCGGCAGGGGTTCGAGCGGATCATCATCGGGGAGACCGAACGAAGGGTGCCGGCTGCCGGAGCCGGGCGATATCTCGTCCTGCCACCGCGCCCTGTGCTCGACGATCTCCTCGTGGGAACGGCCGACGAAGTTCCACCACATGACGATTTCCTCCCCGAAGGGCGTACCCCCGATGAGGATCAGCCGGGCAGGGGTGTCCGAGGTGTTCCTCAGGGTCACCGATGCCCGTCCCGCGGGGAGGTAGGCAAGGGAGTCAGGCGGGACCGGTTGGTCGTCGATCGATACCGCGCCGGTATCGACGAGGAAGCCGTGCTCGAAGTCCCTGTCGAGCGGGATCATTGCCGCACCCGACGGATGAACGAGCACTTCGGCCCCGACGAGCGGAGTGTGGGTTGGGACCGGCGACGACACCGCGCCGACCCTCCCGAGGAACACGGTCAGACGATACCCTTCAGCCTCGACCGGGGCCGGCGCGAAGTGGTCGAAGCGCCTGTCGATCGTCCGCCTGTGCTCGGGAAGCGCGACCCAGAGTTGCACTCCGTGCAGGAGGTCCGTGTCCGGGGTGGAGACCTCGGAGTGCGACACGCCCGACCCGGCGGTCATCAGGTTGAGGTGACCCGGCCTGATCACCGCATGCGTCCCGGCGCTGTCGCGGTGCTCGATCTCACCGGAGAACAGCCAGCTGACGGTCTGCAGCCCGGTGTGAGGGTGCGGCGGCACCTTCATCCCTCCGGTATCGCTCACGCGTGCCGGACCGTAGTGGTCCAGGAAGCACCAGGCTCCGATCAGGGATCGGTGTCGTTGGGGGAGTGTGCGTCGGACACTTATCGCTCGGGGTCCACCCAGCGGGACGTCCCGCGGCTCCATGACGTCGGCGCCCTGACGAGGAGGGAGCGAAGGCTCCGCGGCCGGAGCAGTGATCGGACGTGGTTCTTCGAGGTTGCTCATCGTGTGGTCCTCAGCAGGGCTCGGTCTCTGGCAGGTATGTCTGGCGGCGCTCCAGTGTCATCCTACGTGCAGCGGCGCTATCCTCCTACGCCGTAGGGGGCGCCGCCCCACTCGAATCCGATGGCGCAACCCCTTGGGGAAGCGTCACAGGACGGGGCCGGCCAGCTCGACATGACCGGGTGCGAGTAGTAGTAGGGAGAGAATCCCTTGAAGGCAGCCTGCGATGTCGGCCTGACGAAAATCGCCCCACCTACACCTCGGCCGTGTTGCCCCGCCCGAGCATGATGTCGACCCTCGGACCGGCGATGCGCTGCAGGGTCGCGAAGTCCTCGGCGATCTTCACCGGATCGTTCGAGGTGATCCGCGTCGTCGAGGTGGAGAGCGTGATGTCCGTCGTCATCCCCGCGACGTACGCCAGGAGCGTGCTGTCCGAACTGGAGATGAAGGGCGGATGGTGGTGCTCCCCGACAACCACGTCCCCGTGCCCTTTATGCCCACCGAACTGCACGCGACACGAGTCGGAGGGGCCGCGCCAGAGGTCGCGCGGTCAGAGCGGTGTTGTTCCCGCGTACCGGCAGTGCTCATCCTCGCCCAGGCATCCCTGCGGCTGCGGCTCGCCTCGCTGATACGGGCGGGAGAACCTGGAACGGCCGCAGGACGTCCGTCGCTAGGTCCTCGAGCGGGTCGCCAGCAGCCGGAACTCGGGGTGGTCGGCCAGGAAGGAGAACGCCATGGGACACTGGGGCGCTACGTTCAGTCGCCTCTTGTGGACATTGAGCATGACGTGGCGCATGAGGGTCGTATCGAAGCCCTGATCGCGGAACCCCGTCTGTTCGACGCCGTCGAGGAGGTTCACCTGCCCACCGTTCATGGAGTACTTCAGGTATGCGGCGAGTCGGCCATCGACGAACAGTTCGAAACGGCGGTACAGCAGGTTGTCCCGGAAGGTTTCGCGTGGTGGAGCAACCGGGCCCCGTTCCATCGCCTGGCGCGCTCGGTGACCGAGTTCGTCGACGACGCTCTGGTAGCGCTCGACGGCGCCGGGCGGCGGGTAATCCGTATCGAGCATCCGGTAGGCCTGGTTGGCCATGATGCGGAGCTGGCGTGTCGACGCGGTAGTGAAATCCTCCGTCGACAGGTGGTCTTCGCCCCTGTGCGTGTCCGACTGGAGCCCGGCGGTCCGGGAATCGGCGGGCGTCTGGTGGGCGGGCCGAGCGAATGAGACGACGTTGCTGCGCGAGACGGTTGCGGCTGTCATGGATGAATCGGTGTTGGCGGTATGCATGAGTTCTGTCATTGCCATTCCTGTGCTTGTCAGAACCATGGCCTGTGGCTAGACCCCGGTGTCACTGAAACAGTAGCGACAACACGGGCAAAAGAAAACTAAGCTACCTTATCGCTTGATCGATCGATCAGGCCCACAGCTCGAGTTGCACCTGGGCGGCGAAGCGCCTCAGGTGCACCTCGTCCTCCTCCGTGAAACGGCGTGGGCGGTCATCGATGATGCAGAGGCTCCCGATCCGCCAACCCTCCGCGGTCGACACGGGATGTCCGGCGTAGAAGCGCACCTCGGGTCCGTCCGCGACGAGGGGATGATCCCTCCACGCCGGATCGCTGCCGGCATCGGGGATGACGAGCGTGCGGTCCCGCTCGATGGTCCGCGCGCACAGTGCGAGATCCCGTGGCAGATCCTGGCCGATCGGGCCTACGACGGATTTGATGACCTGCGCGTCCGCCGTGATCAGGGCTATGGATGACGAGCTCACACCGAAGTGTTCCCGGGCGTCTCGTGTGATGCGGTCGAACCGCTCTTCCGCCCCTGACTCGAGCAGCCCTGTCTCGTGCAGGGCATGGCACCGCCGGAACTCGGCATCCTCCAGGGCGGAGGTCTTCCCGCGCCCCTCGTCATGGGAAGCACCCTGCTGGGTGCTGGTGCTGTGGTCTCCTGCCGGGGGAGCCGTGAAGTCGTACCCGTCAGGCGACAGGACCAGGCGCCGGAGGTAGTCGTCGTACCCGGAGTCGAGTGTCGCGCGCTCGTCGCTGTAGTGCGCGCCGTCGACCAGTGACCCGGAGCTGTCCAGCAGGCCGTTGATGGTGTGTGCGAGCAGGTTGCGCCGTTCCAGGGGGAGCATCACCAGTCCGCAGAGGTAGCCGTAGACACCGAGCTCGTCGGAATCACCCGAACACTCGAGATATGCCCTGCGCACCTCCTCGACCGCCAGTCCTGCTGCCCTGACGGTCTGGATCGCACTCCATTGCTGCAGGTGCTCGTCCAGTACGGTGATCCTCTCCTCTTGCTTTCCGGCCAGCCCGAATCCTACGGCCTGACCCGCCGTTCCTGTCGACAACCCTAGAGTCCCGACCCCTGTTGCTCGGGCCGCGACCCCCTGATCCGCCCATGGTGGACAGAGTGGAGCTGACGTGCCAGTACCGGCAGTCGCCACGTGCCAAGATAGGCCGGTGAGCACAGCATCGTCCGGAAGCGCCCTGAGCGGGTCCCGCGTCACCATCCGCCCGATCCGCCGCGAGGACTACGACGACGTCCGCCGCATCACGCGCGGGGCTTACCTGCAAGCCGGTTACTTCACGGACGACTCCCACCCCTACATGGCCGTGCTGTCCGACGTCGAGCACCGCGCCCAGCACGCCGAGGTGTGGGTCGCGGAACGCGACGGCACCGTGGTCGGTTCGGTGGCACTGACGTTCGCCGGGCAGCGCTACACCGACATCGCCGTCGAGGGCGAGCTCGAGTTCCGCATGCTGGCGGTCGACCCCGCAGTGCAGCGTGGCGGAGTGGGCAGGGCGATGGTCGAACGGGTCATCGAGCACGCCCGTACCCTGCCGGGGATCGAGGCGGTGAGCCTGACGAGCGGCTCCGACATGGTGCGGGCGCACAAGCTCTACGAGTCGCTGGGTTTCGTCCGCGTCCCCGAGCGTGACTGGGAGGTCCCCAACGAGGACATCCTGCTCTGGGTCTTCCGTCTGGCCCTCTGAGGGGCGCGCAGTGCCGGGCGCCACCCGCGCCAGCACTAGACTGGAAGCAGATACCCACCTCCGACTTCCAGGGGAGATCCATGGCTGAGATCAACCGGGACGACGTCGCGCACCTCGCGCGTCTCGCCCATATCGACATGAACGACGACGAACTCGACCGCATGGCCGGCGAGCTCGCCGTGATCGTCGATTCCATCAAGACCGTGAGCGAGGTCGCAGGTGACGACATCCCCGCGACGAGCCACCCCATCCCGCTGAGCAACGTCTTCCGCGAGGACGTCGTGGGGGAGACCCTCAGCAACGAGGAAGCCCTCCTCGGTGCACCCGACAACGCCGACGGCCGCTTCAAGGTCCCTGCAATCCTAGACGGGGAGTAACCCATGACAGACCTGATCCACCTCTCCGCCGACGCCCTCGCGCAGAAGCTCGCGTCGAAGGAGGTCTCCGCCGTCGAGGCGACGCAGGCCTACCTCGACCGCATCGACGCCGTCGACGGCGCGATCAACGCGTTCCTCCACGTCAACACCGACGAGGCGCTGCTCGTCGCCGCCGAGGTCGACAAGGCCCGGACCGACGGCGACACGCTGCACCCGCTGGCCGGCGTGCCGATCGCCGTCAAGGACCTGATCGTCACCAAGGGCCAGCCCACCACGGCCGGCTCGAAGATCCTCGAGGGCTGGCAGAGCCCGTACGACGCGACGGTCGTCCGCAAGCTGCGGGCCGCGAAGATGCCCATCCTCGGCAAGACCAACCTCGACGAGTTCGCGATGGGCTCGTCGACGGAGCACTCGGCGTACGGGCCCACCCGCAATCCGTGGGACCTGGACCGCATCCCCGGCGGGTCCGGCGGCGGGTCCGCTGCGGCCGTCGCCGCCTTCGAGGCGCCGCTGGCACTCGGCACCGACACCGGTGGCTCCATCCGCCAGCCCGGGGCCGTGACCGGAACGGTCGGCGTGAAGCCGACCTACGGCGGGGTCTCGCGGTACGGCGCCATCGCCATGGCCTCGTCCCTCGACCAGATCGGTCCCGTATCCCGCACCGTCCTCGACAGCGCCCTGCTGCACGAGGTCATCGGCGGTCACGATCCGCACGACTCGACGTCGCTCACCGATCCCGTCGGCGCGCTCGTCGAGGCCGCCCGCATGGGGCAGGTCGAGGGCATGCGCATCGGCGTCATCAAGGAACTGCAGGGCGAGGGCTACCAGGCCGGCGTCCTCACGCGGTTCCACGAGTCGCTCGAGCTGCTGCGTTCGGCGGGTGCCGAGATCGTCGAGGTCTCCTGCCCCAACTTCCGGTACGCGCTCGGCGCCTACTACCTGATCATGCCGTCGGAGGCCTCCAGCAACCTCGCCAAGTACGACGGCGTCCGCTTCGGCCTGCGCGTGGTGCCCGAGGGCACGCCGACCATCGAGCGCGTCATGGGGGCCACGCGCGCCGCCGGCTTCGGCGACGAGGTCAAGCGCCGCATTATCCTGGGTACCTACGCGCTGAGTGCGGGCTACTACGACGCCTACTACGGCTCGGCGCAGAAGGTCCGTACCCTCATCCAGCGGGACTTCGCAGCCGCGTTCGAGCAGGCCGACGTGCTCATCTCGCCGACCGCGCCGACCACCGCGTTCAAGCTGGGGGAGAAGCTCGACGACCCGCTGGCGATGTACCTGAACGACGTCGCCACCATCCCGGCGAACATGGCGGGCGTCCCCGGCCTGTCGCTCCCCGGCGGACTCGCGGACGAGGACGGACTGCCCGTCGGCATCCAGCTCCTCGCCCCGGCCCGCCAGGACGCACGCCTCTACCGCGTGGGCGCCGTCCTGGAATCACTGCTCGAAGAGACATGGGGCGGCCCTCTGCTGGCCAAGGCCCCCGAAATCGCAGGTGGTAAGTAATGACTGCTGTAACCGACGAGGTCCTGACCTTCGACGACGCCATGGAGAAGTACGATCCGGTGCTCGGGTTCGAGGTCCACGTGGAGCTCAACACGAAGACGAAGATGTTCTCCTCCGCTCCCAACGCCTTCGGTGACGTCCCCAACACCAACGTGACGCCGGTCGACCTAGGGCTGCCCGGCGTGCTGCCCGTGGTCAACGGTGTCGCCGTGGAGTCGGCGATCAAGATCGGCCTCGCGCTGAACTGCAAGATCGCGGAGAAGTGCTACTTCGCGCGGAAGAACTACTTCTACCCCGACACACCGAAGAACTTCCAGACCTCCCAGTTCGAGGACCCGATCGCCTACGACGGTCACATCGACATCGAGCTCGCCGACGGGACCGTGTTCACGGTCGAGATCGAGCGCGCCCACATGGAGGAGGACGCCGGGAAGCTCACGCACATGGGCGGTTCGACGGGCCGTATCCAGGGCGCCGAGTTCTCGCTCGTCGACTACAACCGTGCCGGAGTGCCCCTGATTGAGATCGTCACCAAGCCCATCGTGGGTGCCGGATCGCGCGCCCCCGAACTCGCGAAGGCCTACGTCGCGGCGATCCGCGAGATCGTCAAGAACCTGGGGGTCTCCGATGCCCGGATGGAGCGCGGCAACGTGCGCTGCGATGCGAACGTCTCCCTCAAGCCGAAGGGCCAGGAGAAGTTCGGCACACGGACCGAGACCAAGAACGTGAACTCGCTGCGCGCCGTCGAGCACGCCGTGCGCTACGAGATCCAGCGCCATGCCGCCGTGCTCGATTCAGGCACGCCGATCCTGCAGGAGACCCGCCACTGGCACGAGGACACGCGCTCGACGACGTCGGGCCGGCCCAAGTCCGACGCCGACGACTACCGCTACTTCCCCGAACCTGACCTCGTGCCGGTCGTGACGAACGAAGTATGGATCGAGAAACTGCGCGCCGAACTGCCGGAGCCGCCCGCCGAGCGCCGCAAGCGACTCCAGGCCGACTGGGGTTACTCCGACGCCGAGTTCCGGGATGTCGTCAACGCAGGGGTCATGTCCTCGATCGAGGACACGATCGCCGCGGGCGTCAGTGCCGCCGTCGCCCGGAAGTGGTGGATGGGCGAGATCTCACGCCGAGCCAAGCTCGCCGACGTCGAGCCGGCCGAACTGGGTGTGACGCCCGAACTGATCGTGGAGCTCAACGCCCTCATCGAGTCCGGCAAGATCAACGACAAGTTGTCGCGTGACGTGCTCGACGGCGTCCTCGCGGGTGAGGGAACGCCTGCGGAGGTCGTCGAGAAGCGCGGGCTCGCCGTCGTGTCCGACGACGGTCCGCTGCTCGAGGCGATCGACGGCGCCCTCGCGGCACAGCCCGACGTCGCCGACAAGATCCGGGGCGGGAAGGTTCAGGCCGTCGGGGCGATCGTAGGCGGAGTCATGAAGGCCACGCGCGGACAGGCGGACGCCGCACGCGTGCGTGAGCTGATCCTCCAGCGCCTCGGCGTCGAGGGCTAGGTCGCAGCAGGGCACGGAACAGCATCGACGAGGGAGGGCGCGATGGCGGTCATGCCGAGGGCAGAGATCGACATCGGGCCCTCCCTCGTCCTGTCCCTGCTGATCGAGCAACACCCCGACCTGGCGCACCTGCCGCTCCGGTTCGCCGGACACGGGTGGGACAACGTGCTCTTCCGGCTGGGGGACGAGCTCGTGGTGCGGTTGCCACGGCGCGAGCTCGCGGGTGCGCTGATGGATACGGAGCAGCGCTGGCTGCCGGGCCTGACGGCGCACCTCGCCGTGCCGACGTCGGCGCCCGTGCGGACCGGCCTTCCCGGACCGGCGTTCCCGTGGCACTGGTCCGTCTGCCGGTGGATCGAGGGTGCGAGCGGAATCACCCTGCGGCGGGCTGCCCGACGTGCGGCAGCTCCGCAGCTCGCCCGGTTCGTCGCGGAATTTCAGCAACAGGCCCCGGCCGGTGCTCCCGTGAGCCCTGTCGGCCGTGGCGGTCCCCTGGCGGCTCGGGACGACGTCGTGCGCGCCCGCCTGACGTCACTTCCCGCGCTGCCGAAGCTGCCCATTCCACGATTGCGGCACGTGTGGGAGGGTGCGGTGGCTGCCCCGACGTGGAAGCAGGCGCCCCTGTGGCTGCACGGGGACCTCCACCCTGCCAACGTCGTGCTCGCGCCGGGAGGGAGCCTGGCCGGTGTCGTCGATTTCGGGGACCTGTGCGCCGGGGACCCAGCAACGGACCTCGCCGCGGCCTGGCTCATGTTCGACGCGGACGGCCGGGCCGTTTTCCGGCGCGAGGTCGAATCGCTCCGACCGACCGACGCCGCCACCTGGGATCGGGCTCGCGGGTGGGCCCTCAGCATGGGCAGTGCCCTGGCGGTCTCCTCCGACGATTCCCCGGAGTTCCTCGCGCTCGGGGTCGAGATCCTCACCGCAGTCGTCGAGGACTGAGCTTTGTGCAGCCGCTCCGCCAAGCGACTCCATGCACGCGGGAGTGCAGGGACGGCGGCACGTCGTGGACGGGTCTTGGTACTGTTGCTCCGGGCGCATCCCGCCCGGAACTCGTACCGTCCTGGCCCAGCCCATCCCGCTGGCCGCCGGGAGCGGCGTGGAAGGAACTGTCCAGTGAAGGCGCTGTACAAATCCGGGGCGCATCCCGGTTTCGATCTCGTGGACCGGCCCGAGCCCGACGCCGGGTGGGGCGAGGTGAAGATCCGCGTGATCACCACCGGTATCTGCGGCACGGACCTCCACATCGAGAGCTGGGATTCCTGGGCGCAGGGCATGATCCAGGCACCCCTCATTCCCGGTCACGAGTTCTACGGCGAGGTCGTGGCGCTCGGGGAGGGCATCCGCGGGGTGCGCGTCGGCGACCGCGTGTCCGGCGAGGGCCACATCGTGTGCGGCGTGTGCCGTAATTGCCGGGCCGGGCGCCGCCAGATGTGCATCCACACCTCGAGCGTGGGTGTCCAGCGCGACGGCGCTTTCGCGGAGTTCGTCGTCGTCCCCGAGACCAACGTCTGGGTTCACGATGCCGGCGTCACGCCCGAGCTCGGCGCCGTCTTCGATCCCTTCGGCAACGCCGTCCACACCGCCCTGAGTTTCCCGCTGGTCGGCGAGGACGTACTGATCACGGGGGCCGGGCCGATCGGACTCATGGCCGTCGCCGTCGCCCGCCATGCCGGAGCCCGCAAGATCGCCATCACCGATGTGTCGGCTCCGCGGCTCGAGCTCGCGCGCGGCGTCGGAGCCGACATCGCAGTCGACGTCAGGCGCATGCGCATCGCGGATGCCCAGCGCGAGCTCGGCATGAAGGAGGGGTTCGACGTCGGCATGGAGATGTCCGGTCATGCGACGGCGCTCCCGGAGATGATCGACAACATGAACCACGGCGGGCGTATCGCCATGCTCGGCCTGCCCTCAGGGCCCATCTCCATCGACTGGGGCAAGGTGGTCACCCACATGCTCACCCTGAAGGGGATCTACGGGCGCGAGATGTTCGAGACCTGGTATGCGATGAGCGCCATGCTGCAGTCCAACCTGACCCTGCGGGAGGCGGTCTCGTCCGTGGTGACCGACTGCCTGCCGGCGAGCGAGTGGCAGCAGGGCTTCGACACAGCGCGCAACGGCGCGAGCGGCAAAGTGGTCCTCGACTGGACCACCTTCTAGGAGGCTTGGAACACCATGTATTCAGCAGTCCGTGACCAACTAGCCGGTGAACTCGACGAGATCCGTAGCGCAGGCCTCTTCAAGCAGGAGCGCCGGATCTCCTCGCCTCAGTCCAGCCACATCAGGGCCGGAGCGCTCGACGCCGGCGACGCGCAGGTGCTGAACTTCTGCGCCAACAACTACCTCGGGCTCGCCGACCACCCGGACATCATCGCGGCCGCGAAGAGGGCGCTCGACGAGCGCGGGTTCGGCATGGCCTCCGTGCGATTCATCTGCGGCACGCAGGACCTGCACCTCGAGCTCGAGCGGCGCGTCTCGCAGTTCCTCGGCACCGAGGACACCATCCTGTTCTCCTCCTGCTTCGACGCGAACGGAGGGGTCTTCGAGTCCCTTCTCGGGCCGGAGGACGCCGTGATCTCGGACGCACTGAACCACGCCTCGATCATCGACGGCATCCGGCTCTCGAAGGCGCAGCGCTTTCGCTACGCCAACCGCGACATGGCGGACCTCGAGGCGAAGCTGCAGGAAGCATCCGGCGCCCGGCGACGCCTTGTCGTCACGGACGGTATCTTCTCGATGGACGGCTACCTCGCTCCGCTGGAGGCCATCTGCGACCTCGCCGAGCGGTACGACGCGATGGTCATGGTGGACGACTCCCACGCCGTCGGTTTCATGGGGGCCACCGGCGCCGGCACGCCCGAGCACGCCGGAGTCTCGGGCCGCGTGGACATCTTCACCGGCACGTTCGGAAAGGCGCTCGGCGGGGCCTCGGGGGGTTACGTCGCCGCACGGGCCGAGATCGTCGCGCTGCTCCGCCAGCGTGCGCGCCCGTACCTGTTCTCGAACTCGCTCGCGCCGTCGATCGTCGCGGCGACCCTGACCGCGCTCGATCTCGTCCAGAACAGTGCCGACCTGCGCTCGACCTTGGTGTCCAACGCCGCCCTGTTCCGGCGCCGGATGACGGAGGAGGGCTTCGAGTTGCTGGCGGGGGAGCATGCGATCATCCCGGTCATGTTCGGCGATGCCGTGCTCGCCGCCCGGACGGCCGACGCGATGCTCGCCCACGGCGTCTTCGTGACGGCGTTCAGCTACCCGGTGGTGCCGAAGGGGAAGGCCCGCATCCGGGTGCAGCTCTCCGCCGCGCACTCCGACGAGGACATCGAGGCGTGCGTCCAGGCGTTCGTCGCGGCACGGGCCGAGGTAACCGTGAACCGGGAGGCCGCGAACGAGGTCGGCAGCAAGAGTGACAGTGCTGCGAACTCGTCCACGGGCGC
Organism: Arthrobacter sp. NamB2; assembly: GCF_005281365.1. Classification (NCBI taxonomy): domain Bacteria; kingdom Bacillati; phylum Actinomycetota; class Actinomycetes; order Micrococcales; family Micrococcaceae; genus Arthrobacter; species Arthrobacter sp. NamB2. The sequence continues at coordinate 97,186 of NZ_SZWI01000005.1, forward strand.
GCACGTGGGCGGGACGGGCGAGGCCTAGGCCTCGCCTGCACATGAGCCTCGGACGGGCGCTCGGGCACTTCGGGGGAGGCTCGCCCTAGGATGACGGGATGGGTTCCCTGGAGTGCGACGTCCTGATCATCGGCGGCGGGATCGCCGGACTGTCGCTGGCGTCCGCGCTGGCGCCGTTCTCCAGCGTGGTCCTCGTCGAAGCCGAGACCACGCTCGGTTACCACACGTCGTCGCGCTCGGCCCGGCAGCTGATACCGAGCTATGGTCCCGAGCCCGTCGTGGACCTCACGCGCCGCACCCTGGACCTCCTCGCGGACGTCCAGGGCTCCACCGGGTTGGCGTTGACCGTGCCGCGGTCCTTCCTGCTGATCGGTTCCGCCGCCGATGTCGAGGCCAAGACCACTGCCGGCATGCGCACGCTGTCCCACGCCGAGGCCCTCGAGCTATGCCCCCAGCTCCGCCCGGAATCGTTCGAGGCCGCGGCGATCGACCCCGACTGCGTCGGCACGGACACCGACCTCCTGCTCGAGTTCCACCGGCGGAGTGCGAGTGACGACGGCGTCATCATCCTGACGGGGGCCCCGGTCACCTCCGCCGTGTACGACGGCGAGGGCTGGAACGTCCGCGCGGGCCGCAGGGGCATCAGGGCCGGCGTGGTGGTCGATGCGGCGGGAGCGTGGGCCGACGGCGTGGCCGAGCTGTGTGGTGTTCGGCCCCAGGGGCTCGTACCCTACCGCCGCACGGCTGCCATCGTCGGTGCGGAGAACGCGCCGCGCGTGGGGACCCCGATGGTGGCTGCCGCCGACGACTCGTTCTACTTCCGGCCCGACGCGGACGGCGTGCTGATCTCGCCGAGCGAGGCCGAACCCGCCGAGCCGGGCGACGCACAACCCCGGGCGGGCGACGTCGAGCGTCTGATCAGGCGCCTCGACTCATTGACCACGCTCGGCATCTCGTCCATCCGTCGATCGTGGACCGGCCTGCGGACACAGCGGGACACCGGTCTGCCGATCGTGGGATTCGACGCCGGCCATCCCGGTTTTTTCTGGCTCGCGGGACAGGGCGGGTACGGCTTTCAGACGTCGTCGGCGATCGCGGAACTCGCGGTCGTCCTCCTCACAGGCGCGGATCCGGCCGATCTCGGCGCCGATCCGGCTCGAACCGCTGGCGCGGAGGCAGCTCTCCAACCTGCCTGACCGCAGTGCGGGCACTGGATGTCCGGCCGGGCCAGCAGGTACGTGGGACCGATCCGCGCGCTTCCGGGCCAGGCTCGACGCCGTCAGCGAACGCAGGCTCCGCTACCGCCTCTCCGGACGAACGATTGCCGCAGCAGGTCTAGGATGGGCGCATGAACGTCATCGAAACGCGCCTCCCCGGCATCGGAGTGCGGCGCGAAATCGTCACGGGCTCGGGCCGCAGGGTGGGAATCGTCGCCCAGCGCGACGGGGATCTCGACCTCATCATCTCCAAGGCCAACGACCCGGATGCCTGCGTCGCCTCCATCCCGCTGACCCCGGACGAGGCGGCGACCATCGGCAATCTCCTCGGTTCCCGTCAGCTCGTCGCGCAACTGACGGAGGAACACCGTGACCTGCCCGGAGTCTCCACGCGGCAGTTCCTGATCGAGCGCGGTTCGCCGTTCGACGGACGCCCCCTCGCTGACACCCGGATGCGTTCGCGCTCCGGCGCCTCGCTGGTCGCCGTGCTGCGGTCGGGGCAGGTCCAGGCCTCACCCACACCCGATTTCATCCTCTCCGCCGGTGACCTGCTGGTGGTGGTGGGCACCTCCGAGGGCCTCGACGCCGCGGCGGACATCCTGCGTAACGGCTGAGCCGCCGGTGCACACGTCTGCCCTCACCCTGATCGAACTCGGCGCCATCCTCCTGTTCCTCGGGATCCTCGGGCGGCTCGCCGGCCGGATCGGGCTCTCGCCGATTCCGCTCTACCTCGTCGGAGGTCTCTTCTTCGGGCAAGGTGGCTTCCTCGAACTCGAGGGGGTCATCGAGTTCAGCGAGGTGGCCAGCGAGATCGGCGTGATCCTGCTCCTGCTCATGCTCGGGCTCGAGTACACCGCCAAGGAACTCGTCACCGGGCTGCGGCAGTCCTGGCTCGCGGGGATCGTCGACTTCGTCCTGAACTTCACCCCGGGTGCGCTCGTCGCCGTCATCCTCGGATGGGGACCGGTCGCCGCCCTCGTCATGGGCGGCGTCACCTACATCTCCTCCTCCGGGATCGCCGCCAAGGTCATCACCGATCTCGGGCGGCTGGGCAACCGGGAGACTCCCACCGTCCTTGCGATCCTCGTCTTCGAGGACCTCGCGATGGCCATCTACCTTCCCGTGCTCACTGCGGTCCTGGCGGGGCTCAGCTTCGCCGGCGGCCTGGGAACGGTCGGGATCTCCCTGCTCGTCGTCACCCTCGTGCTGGTCGTCGCCCTGCGCTGGGGCAACGTCGTCTCGGCGGTGGTCGACTCTACCGACCGGGAGGTCTTCCTCCTGACCCTCATCGGAGCGGCGCTCCTCGTCGCAGGGCTTGCCTCCGCACTCCAGGTGTCTGCGGCCGTCGGCGCATTCCTCCTCGGCATCGCCATCTCGGGCGCGACGGCGGAGAACGCCGCGCGCATCCTCGAGCCCCTGCGGGACCTCTTCGCAGCCATCTTCTTCGTCGTGTTCGGACTGAACACCGATCCGGCGTCGATCCCGCCGGTGCTCGGTGTGGCGCTGCTGCTGGCCGTGGTCACCTCGGCGACCAAGATCGCCACCGGCTGGTGGGCGGCACGCCGACAGGGCATCGGACGCCTGGGACGGGCGCGCGCGGGTACCGCACTCGTGGCGCGCGGGGAATTCTCGATCGTGATCGCCGGGCTCGCGGTCGCATCGGGTGCGGTCCTGCCCGACCTGGCGGCGCTCGCGACGACCTACGTCCTGCTGATGGCCGTCCTCGGTCCGGTGATGGCGCGCCTGGCCGAACCCGCGATGGAACTCGTGGAGCGGATCCCCAGGCGGCGGGCGCGCGTCCTCACTGCCGGGTAGCCACGTCACGCATCCCTGCACCGGACCGGCGCATTCCCCTGCCGGACCTGTGCCGGGCAGATGCTCGACCAGGAGGGGAGCTAGTCGTCGAGGATCTTGCCGATCGGTTCACGCTTCTCCGCCTGGAAGGTGTCCTCCTCGCGGCCATAGGCCCAGTAGCCGGACAGCGACACCTGCGACCGGGCGAGGCCCTTGTGCTTGAACAGGACATCCCGCAGGGCCTTCATGGCGCCTCGTTCGCCGTGCACGAAGGCGTCGACCCGGCCCTCGGGCCACGGGCCGGCGGCGACGGCGTCCGCGAGCAGCGTCGTCGTACCGGCCGCCCGGCCGTCCCGCTGCAGCCAGTGCAGTTCGAGGCCGGCCGGGGCGGCGAGCGGGATGATCTCGGCCGCACTGTCCACCTCGATGTACGCGTGGCCGACGGCGGCCGGGTGCAGTGCCTCGATGCCGGCTGCAATGGCTGGCAGCGCGGAATCGTCGCCGACGAAGAGGTGCCAGTCGGCGTCCTGGTCCGGTGACCACTTGCCGGAAGGGCCCATGAGCACGAGGGCGTCGCCCGGCACGGCCCGGGCGGCCCAGGGGCCCGCGATGCCCTCGTCGCCGTGCACCACGAAGTCGATCGCGAGGCGCTGGGTCTCACGGTCGAGCCACCGGATCGTATAGGTCCGTTTCACGGGCCTGTCCTCCGCCGGGAGCTCGTCCTTCAACGCCGCGAGGTCGTACGGCGGCACGAGCCCGAGCTCGGGCTTCGCGAAGAGCAGCTTGGCGTACTTGTCCGTCGCGTCGCACTCCTGGAGGTCCGCGAAGCCGGGTCCGCCGGCCACGACCCGCACGAGGTGCGGGCTCAGCCACCGGGTCTCCTGCACGGCGAGGACCACCTGGGGGCGCGGCGGTTTGGGCGGAGCTTCGGTAGCGGGCGAGGACATGAGGATGCGCTTCTTTCACGGGAGGTGTTGTTAGCCCACCCTAACAACTCTTACTGAAGGACTGCTGGGAGGGCCTCCAGGGCCGCGGCCAGGAGGGAACCGTCGTCGACCAGCAGTCGCGCGGCCTCGATCTCCGGAGCCAGGTAGCGGTCCGTACCAGGGCCCTCGACGTCCTGCCGCAACCGGTTCCGGACGGCACTGATGGGTGTCGAACTACGCATTCCCGGACGGGTGCCCTCGGCACCCGCAGCGGCCGCGGTGCCACCCGTCGCATGGGCTCCGTCGCGCATGTCCAGGGCCCGCGCCGCGGTCAGGATCTCGATGGCGAGCACCCGGGTCAGGCCGTCGATGGCTTTCCGCAACTTGAGGCCGGCGGCCCACCCCATGGACACGTGGTCCTCCTGCATCGCCGAGGAGGGGATGGAGTCGACCGACGCCGGGTTCGCGAGCCGCTTGAGCTCCGACACGATGCCCGCCTGCGTGTACTGGGCGATCATGTGGCCGGAGTCGACCCCCGGATCGGCGGCGAGGAAGGCATTGAGGCCGTGGCTGCGGGCCTTGTCGAGGGAGCGGTCCGTCCGGCGTTCACTCATGGACGCGACATCCGCGACGGCGATGGCGAGGAAGTCCAGGACGTAGCCGACGGGGGCGCCGTGGAAGTTGCCGTTCGACTCGATCCTGCCATCGGGAGTGATGACCGGGTTGTCGATGGCGGAACCCAGTTCGATCGCCGCCACCGATTCGGCATGGGCCAGTGTGGCCCGTGCGGCGCCGTGCACCTGGGGAGCGCACCGCAGCGAGTAGGCGTCCTGCACGCGGGTGAAGCGGTGCCTGCCGGTCTCGGAGGTCAGCTGCTCCGCGATCAGGGGAGAGTTCCGGAGCAACGAGCGGATGTTCGCCGCGGACGCCATCTGGCCCGGGTGCGGACGCAGGGCGTGAAGGTCCTCGGCGAAGACGGCGTCGGTCCCGAGGAGGCCCTCCACGCTCATCGCGGCGGCGAGGTCCGCCGTCGTCAGGAGCCGGTGCAGGTCGGCTGAGGCGAGGACGAGCATGCCCAGCATGCCGTCGGTTCCGTTGATGAGCGCCAGGCCCTCCTTCTCGCGGAGTTCTACCGGTGCGATCCCTGCAGCCGCGAGTGCCTCGGCGGCGGGCACGAGCTCACCGGAGCCGGCGCGGACATCGCCTTCGCCCATGAGCGCGAGGGCGACGTGGGACAGCGGCGCGAGGTCGCCGGAGCACCCCAGGGAACCGTACTCGCCGATGACGGGGGTGATCCCGGCGTTCAGCATCGCGGCGTAGGTCTCGGCCACCAGCGGGCGCACGCCGGTGCGACCCGTTGCAAGTGTCGACAGGCGCCCGAGCATCAGTCCGCGGACCACCTCGCGGTCCACCTCGGTGCCCGAGGACGCTGCATGGCTGCGGATGAGGCTGCGCTGCAGTTGGCTCCGCTGGTCGAGCGGGATGTGCTTCGTGGCCAGCGCCCCGAATCCGGTCGATACGCCGTAGTGCGGCGTCCCGTCGTCCACCAGCGTGTCGATGACGGCGCGCGAGGCGGCCATCGCGGCGAGGGCTTCTGACGCCAATTCGACCCGAACGCCGTGCCGAGCCACCGCGACGACGTCGGGCGGGGACAGGGGGCCGGTGCCCACGATCACGGATTGCTGGTTCACGCTGCGCCTCGGATCTGCGGCTCGCGCCGCTATTGCCATTGAGTGAAAAGGACGTTTCAATAAGTGAAATACACGCGAACGCCGAAAGCAAGGAGGCGACCCATGGCGGAACCGTCGACCCGCACTGTCGAGCGGGCCCTCGTACTCCTGGGGGCGGTGTGCGACGCCGGTTCGCTGACCCTCGCCGATGCGGCGCGGGAGACGGACCTCTCGGCCTCGACGGCTCTCCGGCTCCTGCGCACGCTGGAGGGTACCGGGTTCGTCCGGCGCGACGCGCTCGGGACCTACCGGCCCGGGCTCCGCGTGGTGCAGCTCGGAGCCCAGGCCCTCGGGCACGAGTCACTGGTGTCCCTCGCGGAACCTGCGCTCGAACGCCTCGTCGAGAGGACGGGGGAATCGTCCTACCTCAGCGTGCCCTCGCACGACGGCGAGGGTGTCTACCTCGCGATGCGGGAGGGCACGCACTCGGTCCGCCATGCCAGCTGGGTGGGGCGGAGCATCCCGTTGGAAGGTACCGCGGTCGGCGCCGTCCTCACCGGCGGCCACCAGGGCGACGGATTCGTCGTCGTGCGGAACGGCGTGGAGACGGACGTCACGGCCATCGCGGCTCCGGTCTCGCCCGGAGGCCGGGTGGTCGCCGCACTCAGCGTCGTCGTTCCCAGCTACCGCATCACCGAGGCGGAGGCCCGCCGCATCGGTGCGCTCGTCGCACGTGAGGCAGCCGCGCTCCTGATGGAGCCGGACACCGGCGCCGTCCCCCTGACCGAGGATCTGACAGGAGAACCAGCATGACCACCTCGACCACCCCCACACCGACGCCCAGCCCCACGACGACGACGCACGATCCGTCGCGGAGGATCCGTGCCGCACGCGGCACGCAGCTGAGCGCGAAGAGCTGGCAGACCGAAGCTCCACTGCGCATGCTCATGAACAACCTCGACCCGGAGGTCGCCGAGCGCCCGGAGGACCTCGTGGTCTACGGCGGCACCGGGCGTGCGGCCCGCAGCTGGGAGGCCTACGACGCCATCGTCAAGACGCTCGAAACGCTCGACGACGACGAGACGCTGCTGGTGCAGTCGGGCAAGCCGGTCGGCGTGTTCCGCACCAACCCCTGGGCGCCCCGCGTCCTGCTCGCGAACTCGAACCTCGTGGGCGACTGGGCGACCTGGCCGGAGTTCCGGCGCCTCGAAGCCGAGGGCCTCATGATGTACGGCCAGATGACGGCCGGATCCTGGATCTACATCGGGACGCAGGGCATCCTGCAGGGCACCTTCGAGACGTTCGCCGCGATCGCGCGCAAGCGTTTCGGCGGGAGCCTCGCGGGCACGCTGACCCTCACCGGGGGTTGCGGTGGCATGGGTGGGGCCCAGCCGCTGGCCGTCACGCTCAACGGCGGCGCCGTCCTGATCGTCGACGTCAGCGAGGCCCGGTTGCGCCGACGTGTCGCCAAACGGTACCTGGACACGGTCGCCGAGCACCTCGACGACGCCGTCGCCCAGGTGCTCGCCGCCAAGCGCGAGAAGCGCGCACTGTCCGTCGGCGTCGTCGGCAACGCGGCGACGGTCTTCCCCGAACTGCTCCGGCGCGGGCTCGACGTCGACATCGTCACCGACCAGACCTCCGCGCATGATCCGCTCAGCTATCTGCCGGAGGGGATCTCGCCGGACGAATGGGAGCGCGAGGCATCGGCCGACCCCGACGGCTTCACCAAGAAGGCCCAGGTGTCCATGGCACTCCAGGTCGAGGCGATGGTGGGCTTCCTGGACGCCGGCGCGGAGGTGTTCGACTACGGCAACTCCATCCGGGACGAGGCCCGCAAGGGCGGCTACGGCCGTGCCTTCGATTTCCAGGGTTTTGTCCCCGCGTACATCCGCCCCCTGTTCTGCGAGGGCCTCGGGCCCTTCCGCTGGGTAGCCCTGTCGGGTGATCCGGCGGACATCGCGGTCACCGATGCCGCCCTCAAGGAGCTGTTCCCCGACCACGGGCACCTGCACCGCTGGCTCGATGCCGCAGCGGAGCACGTCGAGTTCGAGGGCCTGCCCGCGCGGATCTGCTGGCTCGGCTACGGGGACCGTGCGAAGGCCGGCCTGCTCCTCAACCGCCTGGTCGCCGAGGGGAAGGTCTCCGCGCCGATCGTCATCGGTCGCGACCACCTCGACTCCGGCTCCGTCGCCTCGCCCTACCGCGAGACGGAGGCCATGGCGGACGGTTCGGACGCCGTCGCCGACTGGCCACTCCTGAACGCGCTGCTCACCACCTCCTCCGGAGCAACGTGGGTCTCGATCCACCACGGTGGCGGCGTGGGGATCGGCCGGTCCATCCACGCCGGGCAGGTATCGGTGGCGGACGGCACGGACCTGGCCGCGCAGAAGCTCGAGCGCCTCCTGACGAACGATCCCGGGATGGGAGTCATCCGGCATGTCGACGCGGGCTACGAACGCGCCCGGGAGGTCGCGGTGGAGCGCGGCGTGCGCATCCCCATGGAATCCTGAGAATCCCGCCCGAAGATCCACCACCGGAAGGTACCGAAGTGCAGACCGTATCCTCAGTCCTCGACAGCATCAGCGACGTCGGCCGCGATGCGGTCCGCGGTGGTTACTCCCGCGGTGTCTACACCGGCGCGGAGCTGTCGCTGCGTGAGTGGTTCTCCGCGGAGGCCAGCGCCCGCGGACTCTCCGTGGAGACCGACCGCAACGGCATCCTGTGGGCCTGGTGGGACGCGACCTCCAGCCGCGACGGCGCCCTCGTCACCGGCAGCCACCTGGACTCGGTGCCCGGTGGCGGGGCGTTCGACGGCCCCCTCGGCGTCGCATCGGCCCTCGTCGCCGTCGACCTCCTGCGCGAGCGTGGCCTCGAACCGCAGCGCTCGCTCGCCGTCGCCGTCTTCCCCGAGGAGGAAGGGTCGAGGTTCGGGGTGTCCTGCCTCGGTTCGCGCCTGCTCACCGGGACGCTCGACCCGGACCACGTCCGCTCACTCAGGGACGTCGACGGCACGACGTTCGCCGAGGCGGCGCAGGCCGCCGGGATCGATCCGCAGCATCTCGGCCGTGACGAGGAAGCCATCCGGCACATCGGCGACTTCGTCGAACTGCACGTGGAGCAGGGACGCGGGCTGATCGACCTCGACTCCGCCGTCGCCATCGGCTCCACGATGCTGGGGCACGGGCGCTGGCGCTTGTCCATCACCGGCCAGGGCAACCACGCGGGAACCACGCTCATGGCGGACCGCGCGGACCCGATGATCGCCGCAGCCCAGGTGGTCCTCGCCGCGCGGAAGATCGCTGCCGAGCAGGACGGTGCGCGTGCCACCGTCGGGCGGCTGCAGCCCGTGCCCGGTGGCACGAACGTCATCGCCTCGCGCGTGGATCTGTGGCTCGACGTCCGCCATGAGGAGGACGCCGTGACGGCGTCGCTCATCGAGAAGATCCACGGCCAGGCGCAGAAGATCTGCGCGTTCGAGGGGTGCCGCGCCACCCTGACGGAGGAGTCGCGGAGCAGCACGGTCCACTTCGACGGTGCGCTGCAGCGGACCCTGGGCAACGCACTCGGTCGCTCCTTTCCCGGTACTCCCACGCTGCCCACGGGCGCCGGGCACGACGCGGGCATCCTCGGTGCCATCGCGCCGACCGCTATGCTCTTCGTCCGCAACCCGACCGGCATCAGCCACTCGCCCGAGGAGTTCGTGGAGCGCGACGACGCCGACGCGGGAGCGGTTGCGCTCGCCGACGTCCTCGAAGACCTGCTGTGACCGGACCGACGGAGGCGGGCGTGGCGTCCGCACGTCGCGGCATCTCCGGAACAGGCGGCGGCACCGGCGCGGTGGCTCGGGCCGTCTGGTGCGAGTACGCGTGGCTGGAGGCGGAGGGCGTGTGCGACGCCGTGCGTGTCGAGATCGACGCCGACGGAACCGTGGTCGGCGTCCTGCCGGGCGTGCCGGCCCAGGACGGCGACGTCGTCCTCCGGGGCGTCGCATTCCCTGCCGCTGCGAATGCCCACTCCCACGCGTTCCACCGTGCCCTGCGGGGCCGCACACACGACCGCGGCGGCACGTTCTGGACCTGGCGGGACACGATGTATCGGGCGGCGGGGGCGCTGACCCCGGAGCTCTACGAGGAGCTGGCCACCGCCGTCTACGCCGAGATGGTCACCGTGGGCTGGACGAGCGTCGCGGAGTTCCACTACGTGCACCACCAGCCGGACGGCACGCCCTACGGAATGGGTGACGGAGCCGGCGCCGGGGAGCCCCATGCCATGGAACTGGCGCTCGCGCGTGCAGCCGTCCGTGCCGGCATCCGCCTGACGCTGCTCGATACCTGCTACCTGGCCGGGGGATTCGGCACGCCCCTGCAGGACGGGCAGCGTCGCTTCTCGGACGGCACCGCGGCCGCGTGGCTCGAACGGCTCGCTTCGCTCCGCTCCACGATCTCCTCCCTGTACCCCGACCACCAGGTGTCCCTCGGTGCGGCCATCCACTCCGTGCGTGCCGTGCCGGAGGAGGACCTCGCGGTGATCGGGGAGCATCTGCCGACGGAGCTGCCCCTGCACGTCCACCTCTCCGAGCAGCCCGCGGAGAACGAGGACTGCCTCCGCTCCACCGGCCGCACCCCGGCCGGGTTGCTCGACCATCACGGGCTCGTGAGCGAGCGGCTGTCCGCAGTGCACGCCACGCATGTCAGCGAACGCGACGTCGCCCTCCTCGCGGACGCCCGTTCCGTCGTCGTCCTCTGTCCCACCACCGAGGCCGACCTGGCGGACGGCATCGGCCCGGCGGGCGAGTTCCATCGGGCAGGAGCGAGGCTCGCCCTCGGCACCGACCAGCACGCCGTCGTCGACCCGTGGCTCGAGATGCGGGCGCTCGAGCACGGTGAGCGCCTGCGCACCGGGCGGCGGGGCCACTTCGATCCGGAAGGGCTGCACGGCATCGCGGCGCTCGGAGGAGCGGCAGCGCAGGGACGCCGCGGCGCAGGCTTCAGTCCCGGCTGTCCCGCCGACTTCATGGCCGTCGACCCGCACAGCGCGCGCACGGCAGGATCCTCCTGGGAGCAGCTCGCCTACACGGCCACCGGACAGGACGTCACGGGCGTCGTCGTCGGTGGCATCCTGGTGGCGCATGACGGCGTCCACGTCACGCTGGGCGACCCCGCCCGACTGCTGGTAGCGGCCATCGACCGGCTGGACACGGCCACGAACGCGATGAACGGGCCGCGCGCCTCCGAGAACTACACGCAGCCCTGGGAGCGGCACTGATGTCCCTGCTCATCACCAACATCGGCGAACTCATGACACAGGACAGCGAGCATGCGGTGCTGCGGAACGCAGCGGTGGTCCTCGAGGGCGAACGCATCAGCTGGATCGGTTCCGCGGCGAACGCTCCCGCGGCCGACGAGGCCTACGACGCCGGTGGTCGCGCCGGTCTGCCGGGCTGGGTGGACAGCCATACGCACCTCGTGTTCGCCGGCGACCGCACGGGCGAGTTCGAGGCGCGCATGGCGGGGGAGTCGTATGCCGCGGGCGGGATCGCGGTGACCGTCGACGCGACCCGTGCTGCGAACGACTACGACCTCATGCGGCTCCTGCTGGCCCGCGTCGCCGAGGCCGCCGCCGGCGGAACCACCTACCTGGAGACCAAGACGGGCTACGGGCTCGACGTCCTGCACGAGGAGCGCAGCGCGCGCCTCGCGGCCGGCGCCGTCGACGAGGTCACGTTCCTCGGAGCGCACCTCGTGCCGGGCGGATGGGACCCCGACGACTACACCGACCTGGTCTGCGGTCCCATGCTCGACGCCGTCCGCCCGTACGTGCGCTGGGCCGACGTCTTCTGCGAAACCGGTGCGTTCAACGCAGAGCAGTCCCGACGCGTCCTCGCCGCGTGCTCGGCTGCCGGCCTCGGCCTGCGCGTGCACGGCAACCAGCTGGGGCAGGGCGAGGGAGTCGCCCTCGCGGTCGAGTTCGGCGCCGCCAGCGTCGATCACGTCAACCACCTGTCCGACGGCGACGTCCGCGCGCTCGCGGCTACGTGGGAAGCATTCGCCGGGGACGGTGCACCCGGAACCGTCGCGACCTGCCTGCCCGCCTGCGACCTCTCCACACGCCAGCCGTTCCCGCCTGCCCGGCAGCTGCTCGACGCCGGCGCGCACCTCGCCCTCGCGAGCAACTGCAATCCCGGCACGTCCTATACGAGTTCGATGGCATTCTGCGTCGCCACGGCTGTCCTGCAGATGGGGCTGACCGTGCACGAGGCGGTCAGGGCCGCCACGTTCGGGGGAGCGCTGGCACTGCGGCGGCACACGGGGGACGACGTCGACGGGCGTCGCGCCGTCGGGTCGCTGGCCGTCGGGCACCGCGCGGACCTGCAGGTGCTCAACGCGCCGTCGGCGACCCATCTGGCCTACCGTCCCGGGATGCCCCTCGTCCACGCGGTCTGGAAGGCCGGTAACAGGGTCAGGTAGGGGGGTGCCCCGTGCGGCAACTGGGAATCACCGGCGGCCGCTGGGAGGATAGCGCCATGCCTGCATCCTCCGCGTCCTCCATGGCAGATCCAGGCCGTGCAGATGCTCCCGCACCGAGACGCCGCATCACGGCGGAGCTGCTGATCGTCTTCGGTCTGTCCCTCGGCCAGTCCGGGGTGTACGCCATCGTCAACCTGGCGGAGAAGCTGACTCGCGGCCCGCTTGCCGGGCAGACCACCACACTCAATCCGGTCCTCAACGACCGGCAGTACTTCGATCTCACCTACCAGCTGCTGGGGATCTTCTTCGCGCTGGTCCCGGTGGCGCTGGTGCTCTTCCTGCTCAGCGGGCAGGGTGCCTCGGCGTTCCGCCGACTCGGTCTCACGTCCGAGAGACCCCTGCGCACCGTCGGTCTCGGGGTCGGCCTGGCGGCGATCATCGGCGTCGGCACTCTCGGTGTGTACGCCGGCGGCCGCGCGCTAGGGATCACGACGGCACTGGTGCCCGCCGCGCTCGACGCCTACTGGTGGACGGTTCCTGTGCTGATCCTCTCCGCGGTCCGGCATGCGGTGCTCGAGGAGGTCATCGTGGTGGGCTACCTCTTCATCCGTCTGCGGGAGCTCGGCTGGTCAACTCCCGCGATCATCCTCACCAGCTCCCTGGTGAGGGGCAGCTACCACCTCTACCAGGGCTTCGGGCCCTTCATCGGGAACGTGCTGATGGGGCTCCTCTTCGCTTTCTTCTACACCCGGACCCGTCGTGTCATGCCGCTCGTGATCGCCCACGCCCTGATCGACACCACGGGATTCGTCGGATTCGCGCTGCTCGGACCCGCCATCGGAATTGGCAGATGAATGCGGGCAGATAAGCCTTACCTCCGCTCATTGCGCACGCCGATCATGACTAAATTAATCGACAATTGCGGTGCTAGCGTGAATTCATTCGGGATTTCGGCGGCTTCGACCGGGGCTGCACCGGACCGGCCAGGAGGAACCATGAGCGTCGTCACCAGTGTCTCTGAGTGCAGTGTCCACAACTGCTCGTTCAATCACGACGGCTGCACTGCCGTCGCCATCACGGTGTCGGGAAGCGAGGAGCACGCGTCCTGCGCAACCTTCATCGACACCTCCATCAGCGGGGGCCTGCCCAAGATGCTCGCGCACGTGGGCGCTTGCCAGCGCTCCGAGTGCAGCTTCAACCACGACCTGCTGTGCAGCGCTCCTGCGGTCAAGGTGGGCCCGGGTGCCGAAGCGGCTGACTGCCTGACCTATACCCACGCCTGACCAGGAGAAGACAAGAGGGGGCCGGACGACGTCCGGCCCCCTCTTCTGTCTCTGCCTCATCAGATCTCGATGCGGCCTTCTCCGGTCTCGAAGGTCACGGACATGATGCCCGGCGTACCGTTCGGAGCGATCCACTGCACCTGCACGCCGTCGAGCGTCTCCTCGACGTCGGTGCCGAGCCATTCGGTGACGCGCTCCGAGGATCCGGCGATCGTCAGGCAATCCAGCTTCACGGAAGCCGGGCGCGCCTTCGAGGGGTGGAGGGGCTCGGTGCCCTCGTCCCAGCGGAGGAGGTAGGGCACCTGCGGGTCCGCGATCAACCCCTTGATGCCGATCTGCTGCCACGTGAGTTCCTGGCCGTCGGGGAACTTGCGGTTACCCGGTACGGCACTGCGGCCGAGGCGTTCCTCGAACGGACCGAGGTCGTCGACGGCGACACACCAACCCATCCATCCGCCGCCGGCCTCGGAGCGGGCCCGGACTGCCTGCCCGAACGGGGCCTTGTCCGACGCCGGGTGGTTGAGTACCTCGACGACCTCCAGGTACTGGCCGTTCGCCAGAGGGAAGATCATGTTGCGGGTGCCGAAGCGCGGGTGTACGCCGCCCTTCACGGCCTCCATGCCGAGCTTGGCCGAGATCCGGTCGGCCGTCGCGGCAAGTCCATCAGGTTCGCAGGCATATGAAACGTGGTCCAGGCGCATGCCGACATTTTGGCACTAAGTGATGAACGTCTCGACTTAGGCTCGCCTTACCGTTCCTGGCGGTCCACTTCACGCAAGGTCATACGGGTTGCCGGATCGGCCCCGATGGGTTTTCATGAGTGCAGGTCATGAGTGCCAGCACGAAGCCCCGGCTTGCTGGCCGGCAACCCTCCAACCGCGGTGGGGTGCCCCGGGTGAGGACCAGGCTCGGCGTCGCCAATGGCGCCGTGCAAGCGCGGGCTCCTCCGGGGTCCGGTCTCCTGGAGCGGTGTCCACCGGCCGGAGCATCGGACCACGCGGAGCCCCTATCGACTAGGGAGCACCATGTCCAACGATTGGTCCTTTGAGACACGCCAGATCCACGCCGGCCAGGTGCCGGATGCAGCCACGGGAGCGCGTGCGCTGCCCATCTACCAGACGTCGTCGTTCGTCTTCCCGAGCGCCGAGAGTGCGGCGAACCGTTTCTCGCTGACCGAACTGGCGCCCATCTACACGCGCATCGGCAACCCGACCCAGGAAGCGGTCGAGACGAGGATCGCCAGCCTCGAGGGCGGAGCCGGGGCACTGCTCCTCGCCTCCGGGCAGGCCGCCGAAACCTTCGCGGTGCTCAACATCGCCGAGGCGGGAGACCACATCGTGGCGAGCCCGAGCCTCTACGGGGGCACCTACAACCTCTTCAAGCACACCCTGAAGAAGTTCGGTATCGAGACCACCTTCGTGGAGGATCCCGACAACCTGCAGCAGTGGCGGGACGCCATCCGGCCCAACACGAAGCTCTTCTTCGGCGAGGTCGTCTCGAACCCGCGGCAGGACGTCCTCGACCTCGAGGGCATCAGTGCCGTCGCGCATGAGCACGGACTGCCCCTGGTCGTGGACAACACCCTGTCCACGCCGTACCTGATCCGGCCCATCGAGTGGGGAGCCGACATCGTGGTGCACTCGGCCACGAAGTATCTCGGCGGGCACGGCAGCGCCATCGCGGGCGTGATCGTCGACTCGGGCAACTTCGACTTCGCGCAGCACCCCGAGCGGTTCCCCGGCTTCAACACCCCCGACGAGAGCTACCACGGACTCGTCTACGCGCGTGATCTCGGCGTCGGCAGCGCCCTCGGAGCCAACCTCGCGTACATCCTCAAGGCGCGCGTCCAGCTGCTCCGGGACCTCGGGGCGTCCGTGTCCCCGTTCAACGCCTTCCTCATCGCGCAAGGGCTCGAGACCCTCAGCCTGCGTGTCGAACGGCACGTGCAGAACGCCCAGGCCGTCGCCGAGTGGCTCGAGGCGCACGACGACGTCGAGCGTGTCTCCTATGCGGGTCTCCCCTCGAGCCCCTGGTACGAACGCGGCAGGAAGTACGGCCGCATCGGTACCGGCGCCATCGTCAGCTTCGACATCGTCGGAGGCGTCGAGGCCGGCAAGCGCTTCGTGGACGGCCTCGAGCTCCACTCGCACGTCGCGAACGTCGGCGACGTCCGCTCGCTCGTGATCCATCCCGCGTCCACGACGCACAGCCAGCTCGGAGCAGAAGCGCAACTCACCGCGGGCGTCCGGCCGGGGCTCGTCCGGCTGTCCGTCGGCCTCGAGAACATCGCCGACATCCTCGCCGACCTCGACGCCGGTTTCCGCGCTGCGAAAGAAGCCTGACCCTTCGTGACCACCTACCCTCCTGCTCCACTGCATTCCGGATTCAACGCCGCGGCCCCCGAGGGGGACGGGCTCCTGCGCATCGGCTCGATCGGTCCGCTGGCGCTCGAGACCGGAGGCGAGCTGCCAGACGTCCAGCTCGCCTTCGAGACCTGGGGCAGGCTGAACAGGGACGGCTCCAATGCGGTACTCGTGCAGCATGCCCTGACCGGCAGCTCGCACGTCGCGCGGGGCTCGTCGGAGGAGGAGGGCTGGTGGGATGCGCTCGTCGGACCCGGGTGTCCGGTGGACACCGATCACTACTTCGTGGTGTCCGTCAACATGCTGGGAGGCTGCTACGGCTCGACGGGGCCGGCCAGCCTCGCTCCCGACGGTACGCCCTGGGGCTCGCGCTTCCCCTTCGTCACCATCCGTGATTCCGTCCGCGCCGAGAGCCTGCTCGCCGACCAGCTCGGTATCGGCCAATGGCACTCGGTGCTCGGGGGATCGATGGGAGGGGCGCGCGCGCTCGAATGGGCCCTGATGTATCCGCAGCGCGTGGAACGGTGCGCGGTCATCGCCTGCACTGCCGCCAGCTCGGCCGAACAGATAGCGTTCGCCCAGGCGCAGCTGCAGGCCATCCGACTCGACCCCGCCTATCGCGGCGGCGACTACTACGACGGCCTGCATCCGGATGCGGGCCTTGGACTCGCCCGGCGGATCGCGCACATCACCTACCGATCGGAACATGAACTGGAAGCGCGCTTCGGTCGGGCGGAGCAGGACGCCGAGCAGCCCCTCGGGGCCGTCCTGCCCGCCGATCGGGGGCGCTATCAGGTGGAGAGCTACCTCGACCACCAGGCGGACAAGCTCGTGGAGCGTTTCGACGCCAACAGCTACGTCGTCCTGACGGAGGCGCTCATGAGCCACGACGCCGCACGCGACCGGGGGAGCCTCGACGCTGCGCTGGGGGCCGCGACGTCGGAGTTCTTCATCGCCGCAGTCGACTCGGACCGGCTGTACTTCCCGGAGCAGTCGCAGCGGCTGGCTGATGGACTGCCCGGGACTGTCCCGGTTCACACGATCTCCTCGCCGGTGGGCCATGACGCGTTCCTCACGCAGATCCATCAGCTCGACGCGCAGCTGCGCGCCACCCTCTACGCGGTGTAGCAGATACCGGTTGGGTTTCCAGCGGCGGGCACCTAGGCTGGGAGCTAAGCCTGCTTACTGATGGTCGGCAGGCACGTTCGAGGTACAACGCCCCCGGACTCACCGACGTGAGATGAAGAGGAGCTGTTCATGGAACTGAGCACCATTGGCTGGAACCAGGAAGCACGCGACAAGATCCTGCTCGATTCCGATCGCGCGCTGCAGGGAGCGGTCCGCGAGGCCGTCGAGACCATGCAGGGCAAGTCCCGCGACGAGATCTACGAGTTCCTGTTCCAGAAGCTGCAGCCGCAGTTCGTCGACTTCAAGCCCGGACCGGACCTCAGCGCCTGCGCGGACGCGGTAGCGAACGGCGACGTCGACCTGGAGAGCTGAGCGCCGCGGGTTCGATCACTGAGTCGTGACACGAGTGACCCGTGGGCATGGCGCCCACCGGTCATTTCTCTCATTCCGGGCATTTCCTGTGGCTCATGGCAGTCCTGGGCAGCACGCGGGCCCGACTCGTCACGCCACGACCTCGGTCCCTCGCCGACCCCGCGGCTTGTAAGCAGGACATGCTCGCGATCGGGACTCGGGCTTGCAATCGGGACTCGCTGGCGATCGGGACTCGTCAGTCCGATGCCCCCGGCGGCATGCCGGGCCCGAAGATCGGCCCCGCCTCGAGGCGCTTCGCGACGACGCCGTCGCCCGAAGACTGGTGGCGCAGGCGGCGCAGGACCCACGGTACGAAATATTCGCGAGCCCACACCAGGTCCTCCGCGCGAGCGGCGCGCCAGGAGCGTACGGGGCGCTCCTTCGGATGCAGCGGCTCGAGGGTGTGGCGCACGGCGAGGGTGTCCAGCACCATCGCCGCGATCGTGTGGTGGCCGAGTGGTGAGAAGTGCAGCCGGTCCGAGGACCACATCTGCGGGTCCATGAGCTGCCGCAGCGCCCACATGTCGGCGATCACCGCCTCGTGGCGGGCGGCAACCGTGCGGAGGTTCTCGTTGAAGATCGCGGTCTTCGACCGGATGCTGCCGAGGACCGTCTCCCGGACGTCCGGACCGGTGAACAGGACGACAGTCGCTCCGGAGGCGGCGAAGGAGTCGACGACGGCGTCGAGCTTGTCCGCGAGGAGGTCGGGATCCCCGCCGGGCCGTAGCAGGTCGTTCCCGCCCGCGCTGATCGTGACGAGGTCCGGTTGGAGGGCGAGGGCCGGCTCGACCTGCTGGTCGATGATCTGCTGCAGCAGGCGGCCGCGGACCGCCAGGTTCGCGTAGGCGAAGTCCGCCTGCCCGCGGGCCAGTTCCTCCGCAACGCGGTCTGCCCAGCCACGATTTCCACCGATGCTTTCCGGGTCGGGGTCCCCGATACCTTCCGTGAAGGAGTCCCCGAGGGCGGTGTACCGATGCCAGGGGTGGGGCTCGGACACGAGGCTCGGGTCGATCATCGGCCCGTTGACGAGGGGATCGGCAGCGTCGGGCAGAGGCGATGGGGCATCCGTTGGGCTCACCCGGGCATTCTTTCAGGCCTCGTGCGCATGGGGCCAGCGGCTCCGGATTCATCCTCGGGACGAGGCACCGTGGCGCGATCTCCGGGGCAGGGAGCGGACTGCACCATGCCAAAATGGTGACATGACCGAATCCGCCCGCGGCACAGCTGCGTCCTCCACCCGTTCCTGGGACCCCGTCGTCCTGTGGTCGAAGCCCGAGTCCGAACGCGAGGGTACGCCCCTGCTGGTCCTGTTCCACGGGTACATGGCCGACGAGGAGGACCTCATGGGGCTCACCGACCACCTTCCGGCGGACTTCACCGTGGCATCGGTGCGCGCCCCTCAGCCCGCCGGGCCGGGCTTCTCGTGGTTCCCGCTCTCCCGTGAGACCGATTACTCGGTGGAGCGCGTCGTGGAGAGCGCCACCGCCGTCGTGCGGTGGCTCGATACCCTCCGCAGCGCCCACACCAGCGTCAACCTCCTGGGTTTCTCGCAGGGTATGGCGGTTGCGACTTCGCTTTTGCGCCACCGGCCGACCGACTTCGCCTGCGTCGTCGGCCTGTCCGGGTTCGCGGTGCCGTCCGAAGGCAACGCCTTCTTCCGTGACGAGGAAGCTGCGGAAGCGCCCGCCCAGTTCTTCTGGGGCCGCGACCAGGCAGACCAGGTGATCACCCCGGAGATGATCGAGTTCACGCACGCCTGGCTCACCAAGCACACGAAGCTCACGAAGATCCTCTACCCGAACATGTTCCACAGCATCAATCTGCAGGAACTTGCGCATGTCCGGGAGTTCCTCAGCATGACGGTTCTCGGCCGGCGCTGAGCGCTCGACGCCTGAAGCGCTCGACGCGTGCGGTCCTATTCGCGCGGGTGCTGCCCGAGGGTCGGTGCCCTCCGGGTACTAGCCCTGCGTGATGCGCACGGTCTCGCCGTTGACGCTGATGGTGTCCCCGGGGTGCAACTGCCGTCCGCGGCGTTCCTCGATCTCCCCGTTCACCTGCACCAGTCCGTTGTCGATCAGGTTCTTGGCTTCGACGCCGTCCTCGGCGAGGGAGGCGAGCTTCAGCAACTGCCCGAGGCGGATCATGTCGTCCCGGATGGGCAGCTCTGCGATGGATGCGTCGTCGGTCATGCAGTCCATCATGCCGGATGCTGCCGCACTAGGCTGTACGGGTGTCTGATGCGCCAGTGGTCCCTCCGGTTGTCGGTTTTCCCCTCGCCCTCGCCGCAGGGCTCGCGATGCCTGTGCAGGGCAGGATCAACGGCGCGCTCGGCACCGTGCTCGACGACAGCATCGCCGCCGCGCTGATCAGCTTCGGCACAGGCCTGATCCTGATGGTCGCGATCACGCTCGTCCTGCCGGGTGCCCGCGCCGGAGCGCGGCAGATCATCCCTTCCGTGCGCGAGCGCCGCTTCCCGCCCTACTACGTGGCGGCCGGAGCGATCGGCGCGTTCTTCGTCTTCTCGCAGTCACTGACGATCGGCGTCCTCGGCGTCGCCCTCTTCACCGTGGCAGCCGTCATGGGCCAGTCGCTCAGCGGCCTCCTGGTCGACCGCGCGGGCATCGGGCCCGGGGGCAAGCGCGCAGCGACCCCGATGCGCGTGATCGGTGTCGTCCTGACGGTACTGTCCGTCGTCTGGGCCGTGTCCCCCCGATTCGGAGCAGCAGGGGAGATGTCGAGCTGGCTGATCCCCGTCCTCCTCCCGGTCGCAGCCGGGGTGCTGATGAGCTTCCAGCAGGCGATGAACGGGACGGCGTCGCTCCACTACGGGACGCCCCTCGCGGCCACACTGATGAACTTCATCGCGGGCACGGTCGTCCTGGTGGCGGCCTGGCTCGTCAAGCTTGCGATCGCCGGGCCCGGCAACCACCCGCCCTCCGAGTGGTGGTACTACCTCGGCGGACCCATGGGGTGTGTCTTCATCGCCCTCGGTGCGTTGCTCGTCAGGAGCCTCGGGGTCCTGCTCACCGGCCTGTGCATGATCGGGGGACAGCTCGTCGGATCACTCCTGCTCGATCTGGTGGTTCCTGCTCCCGGGACGATCGTGGTGTTCGCGACGGTCGCCGGGACGCTGCTGACGTTGGCCGCCATCATCCTCACGACGCTGCCGTGGCCTGGACGCCCCAGGACCTGACGTCGAGCGCCGACGGCGAGTTCCTCCTCCACAGCCCGGTATCGGCTGAAGCCGCAGGAAGCGGACCCGGTAGGCTTGCGGCGTAGCTTCCCGCCTGCAAGCCCGGCGGAACAGACTGCAGAACGCGCCCCCCACCGGCGGACCGCACCCAGCGGCCTGCACAGAACTGGAGAAGAAACACCATGGCAGCAGCCAAGTCCGCACTCGATCCCATCATCTCGCTCGCCAAGCGGCGGGGCTTCGTCTTCCAGTCCGGTGAGATCTACGGCGGATCCCGCTCGGCCTGGGACTACGGACCCCTCGGCGCGGAGCTGAAGGAGAACATCAAGCGCCAGTGGTGGCAGACGATGGTGCGCGGCCGCGACGACGTCGTCGGGCTCGATTCCGCTGTCATCCTGCCGCGTCAGGTCTGGGAGGCTTCCGGGCACGTCGAGGTGTTCAGCGACCCGCTCGTGGAATGCCTCTCCTGCCACAAGCGGTACCGCGCGGACCACCTCGAGGAGGAGTACGAGGAGAAGAAGGGACGCGCGCCCGAGAACGGACTGCAGGACATCACCTGCGCCAACTGCGGGACCAAGGGTCAGTGGACGGAGCCGCAGGAGTTCTCCGGACTGCTGAAGACCTTCCTCGGTCCCGTCGCTTCCGAGGAAGGTATGCACTACCTGCGCCCGGAGACGGCGCAGGGCATCTTCGTGAACTTCAACAACGTCCTGACGACTGCCCGCAAGAAGCCCCCGTTCGGTATCGGCCAGATCGGCAAGAGCTTCCGCAACGAGAT
This sequence comes from Arthrobacter sp. NamB2, assembly GCF_005281365.1. NCBI lineage: Bacteria > Bacillati > Actinomycetota > Actinomycetes > Micrococcales > Micrococcaceae > Arthrobacter > Arthrobacter sp. NamB2. Next base: position 118,419 of record NZ_SZWI01000005.1, read on the forward strand.
CACGCCGGGCAACTTCATCTTCCGCACGCGCGAGTTCGAGCAGATGGAGATGGAGTTCTTCGTCGAGCCGGGCACCGACGAGGAATGGCACAAGTACTGGATCGGCGAGCGGTTCTCCTGGTACACCGACCTCGGCATCGACCCGGACAACCTGCGCCTCTTCGAGCACCCGCAGGAGAAGCTGAGCCACTATTCCAAGGGCACGACGGACATCGAGTACCGCTTCGGGTTCCAGGGATCCGAGTGGGGTGAGCTCGAGGGCATCGCCAACCGCACGGACTTCGACCTCTCCACCCACTCCAAGCACTCCGGCACGGACCTCGGGTACTTCAACCAGGCCACGAACGAGCGCTACACGCCGTACGTGATCGAGCCCGCGGCCGGCCTGACGCGCTCCTTCATGGCGTTCCTCGTCGACTCCTACACCGAGGGCGAGGCGCCCAACGCGAAGGGCGGCGTGGACAAGCGCACGGTGCTGAAGCTCGACCCGCGGCTGGCCCCGGTCAAGGCCGCCGTCCTGCCGCTGAGCCGCAACGAGGACCTCTCCCCGAAGGCCAAGGACCTCGCAGCCCAGCTTCGCAAGGGCTGGAACATCGACTTCGACGACGCAGGCGCGATCGGCCGCCGGTACCGCCGCCAGGACGAGATCGGCACGCCGTTCTGCATCACGGTGGACTTCGACACCCTCGAGGACCAGGCCGTGACGATCCGTGAGCGCGACACCATGGCGCAGGAGCGCGTGTCCCTCGACCAGGTGCAGGGATACCTCGCCGCGCGCCTGATCGGAGCCTGATGGCCCTCGAATACCGCGCCTGGCAGGAGGGAGACGACCTCGAGCTCATCCAGCTCTGGGGCGGCCCCGAATCGGCGGTCGCCGAGCAGTTCCGCGGCTCCTTCCGCACGCCGTCCGACAACCCCTGGAACCGCTGCATCACGGTCGTGGACCAGGGCGTCCCGGTGGCGGCCGGCTGCGTCTACGGAGCCGCGCTGCATCCGGACCGGTTGTGGTGCTACATCGAGGTGGCCGAGGACCACCGGCGGGCGGGCATCGGTTCGACGCTGCTCACGATGCTGCAGCACGAAGCCGCGGCGTCGCCGTCGGGAGTGACAGCCCTGCGGTCGAAGGTGACGCCCGGAACCACCGGGGCCGCGTTCGCCGAGGCCACCGGCTTCAGCACGCTGCAGCGCTCGCGGCTCGTCGTCGTCGCACCCGGAGCCCTCGCCGCTCCCGCCTTCGACGATGCCGGAGGGCCCCAACTGGAGGAAGCGGCCACGGGATCGGTGGAACTGACGCGAGCCCTCGCGTCCTTCTACGAGACCGTCCATGCCTGGGACCGCGCAGACATCACCCTCGGACGCGCGCAGCAGCTCTTCCTCGGCGACGCGAGCGGCGCCGGAGGCGCGATCGTGCTGCGGGACAAGCCGAAGGACGACGGCGGCACGATCGCGGCCTTCGCCATCAGTTACACACAGGCCCGCACCGATGACCCGGCTGACGTGCTGCTGGGCTACGACACCGCGCTGCCACCCTCGGAACAGCAGGCCGCGGTCGCCAGCATGATCGCGATGCTCGTGCACCAGTACCCCATCCAGCTGGAGCTGGATGACTCGATGGAGGCACTCGCGGCCGTCGTCGAACCCCTGCTCGCCACGGGGTCCGCGAGGCTCGCCGCGCCCGAGACGCTCGTCGTCGCGAACGGCTGAGTCGCGACAGGCTGATCCGCGACCGGTCGAGCCGCGACCGGTTGAGCCGCGACCGGTTGAGCCGGAACCGGCTGGACCGGTGGCCCCCACCCTGGTGCCTGCTGCACGGAGCCGCCTCCGACGCGAGGGCCGCCACGTTCCCCAGTACGGGCGGCCCTTCCGCGCAGGCGGCTGCTCAGCCGCGGTCGTGCCGTCCCGCCTTCTTGTCGGCGATGTCCGCGGCCTCGCGCTCGGCGTCCGTCATCGCTCCGCCACCGAGGCGCGCCGGCATCCACCAAGCCCCGGGCTCGGGAGTGACGGGAAAATCGGCGATGCAGGCGTCGATGCCGTCCTGCAGTTCCTGGCGCAGCTTCTCGGTCTCCTCGGCGACATCGACGCCGGGTTCGTGGTGGATGGCCGGACCGACGTGGACGCGGACGGGCGACCTCCAGGCGCGTTTGAGGGAGAACCCGTGGCCTCTCGTCAGCAGCCGATGGGAGCCCCAGACGGAGATCGGGATGATGGGCACACCCGCTTCGGCCGCGAGCCGGACGGGTCCTGTCTTGAGGGAGCGGACGGTGTAGCTGCGGGACACGCCGGCCTCGGGCAGGATCGCGACGTATTCCCCGGCGCGAAGCTTCGCGAGGGCGTCGTCGTAGGCTGCCGCCCCCGCCTTCCGGTCGGTGACGACGTGCCCGAGGCCGAACACGAAGGGGCTGACGAACCAGTGGTCCGCCGCGCGCTTGGAGATGAGGTAGCGCGCCTGGATGCGGGCGTGGTTCCACAGGACCAGTTCGGCGAAGGCGAAGTCGAGGTAGCCGAAGTGCGTGATGGCGACGACGGCGCCGCGCCCGGGCACCGCCCGCCGGGAGCGCCCGTTCAGCGGGTCAGGGGCAGGCAGGTTCTCCGCCCCGGAGACGACGACCGGCAGGCGCAGGGCGGCGAACACCGTTTTGCCCGCATAGACGACGAACCGGTACATGTGGTCGCTCTGACGCGGTTTCCATCCCATACTCGTTGTCCTTCTCCGGCCCGTACAAGGCCTGCTTCGAGGCTACCGCGGACACTGGGAGAACCCACTGGTGCCACTCCTCTACCCTTTGTACCCCGGCAGACTGCACCTGCGCCTCATGGTCGGCCGGTTACAGCCGAGTCGTCAGCGCCGGGGGCGGCTGCTCGCCATCGAGCGAAGGGGGTTGGTCGACCTGCCGTCGGCAGGGACACTCGGGATCACGCGGTGATGCCGAGCGGATCCGGTGCCCGAAACAACGGGTCGGAGGGCGCGAGAGCCCTCGCCGCGACGGCTGCGCCGGTGTCCTCGGCGAAGTGCCGGAGGAGGAACGAGGTGCTGAGGCCGTGCCAGACGGGAATCCCGCGGGCCATGAAGTGGCCCGCACGGAGCATGCGCACGTAGTGGACGTCCCGTGCAACGCCCACGGCCCGGTGAGTGAAGGACAGTGACGCCCTCGGGCTGGTCCACCGGTCGATGTCCCCATGCATCATGAGGACAGGCCCTGCGTGCCTCCTCCTGCTGCCAGTAGTGCAGCGAAGGGACGCATGCGCAGCGGACTGAGGTGCTGCGGTCGTACCGCATCGAGGCTGTTCGCCCGGCCACCGTGGAGGACGAGTGCCACGCCGCGCACGCCCGCGCCAGCACCGCCGACCACGACCGAGGGTTCACCGCGGCTGGTCGGGAAGTTCTCCTGCCGTACCATGTGCCGTCCGTTCCGCCCGGAGGTCCTGATCGCCGCCGACGACGCGCCTGTCGCCGCTGCAGGGTGCCGCCGCCCGGGCTCCGCGCGTCATCCTGCGTACAATCCGGAGGGTGCCCGGTGCGCCTCGTCGAGGTCCGTCGCCGCCGGGCCCTACGTCCTGTCCACCCACCATTTGACCACCCGAGGGATGCCCGTGGGCCACAGCCACCTCCACGCCGCCGAGTCGCAACCGTCCGCTTCCGCGATCGCTACGCGCAAACGGGCCACCCTGCTGCTCTCGGCCATTCTCGTTCCCCTCGGGGTAGTGACCCTGATCGCGATGGTGCTGCTCTGGCCGAGCGGTGACCGCAGTTCGCTGTCCGTCGCCAATCCCTACGCCACGGCGGAAGGGGTCAGCTTCGACCGGGGCACGGTCCGCGAGGTGGGCGAGGGCGACTGCCCGTCCTCACAGACGACGGTGGACGCCGGCGGCACCGCGATGACGTGCACCATCGCGTATACGCAGCCCACGCTCGGCGGCGACATCATCCCCGTGGAGGTCACGCCCGAGCTGGCGAAGACCAACGCGGTGCAGGCGGGGGACGAGATCCGCTACCTCAATCTCGCGAACGTCATGCAGGGCGGCGCCGCCCCCTACGTCTTCGTGGACTTCGTCCGTTCCGTCCCGATCATGGCGCTCGCGGTCGCGTACGCCGTCGTGGTCATCGCCGTCGCCCGCTGGCGGGGGCTGCGAGCCATGATCGGCCTGGTCGGTGCGCTGGTCATCCTGGCGCAGTTCATCCTGCCCGGGCTGGTGGAGGGCAAGCCGCCCCTGCTGCTCGGGCTCGTGGGCTCGGTGGTCATCATGTACGGCGTCCTCTACTTCGCCCACGGCTTCTCCGCGAGGACGTCGACGGCGTTGCTCGGCACGGTGTTCGGACTCGGGGTGACAGCGGCACTCGCCGCCTGGGCCACGGATGCAGCCCACTTGACCGGGGTCGGCGACGAGAACGCGTACACGCTCGTGAACGCGTCCGACGAGCTGAGCATCTCCTCGATCATCCTCTGCGGCCTCATCATCTCGGGCCTCGGGGTGCTCAATGACGTGACCATCACCCAGTCCTCCTCCGTGTGGGAACTGTACGAGCTCGCACCGAACACCTCCGCGCGGCGACTCTTCGCGTCCGCCATGAGGATCGGGCGCGACCATATCGCCTCGACGGTGTACACGATCGCTTTCGCCTATGCCGGGGCGGCGTTGCCGGTGCTGATCCTCGTCTCCCTCTACGACCGCGCGCTGATCGACACGCTCACGAGCGGCGAACTGGCGGAGGAGGTGGTGCGGACGCTCGTCGGCTCGATCGGCCTGGTGCTCGCCATCCCGCTGACCACCCTCCTCGCGGTGCTCGTGGTCAAGGCGGTCGGCCCGAGAGCCATGGGTGGGCGGCACGACGGCACCAGCGGCGGAGTGAGCCCCGCTGCACTGGCGACGGCGGAGGCACATGCCCTCGCGCCGGGAGAGCGGCTCGTGGCACTCGGCGAGCGCCGTGCCCGGCGTGCCGCGGAACCGGACGCGTGACGGACCCATGGCGAATGCTTGGCGGAAGGCCGGCAAGGAGAAGAGGCGGACAGCGAACACCGCCGCCGGATTTGCGGGCCCTTGCGACAATGGACGGGTGACTGCAGTATCGACCCATCCAGCTTCGGCGACCGGCGACCGTGGCCGCGACGCCCTCCACGACGATATCCAAGGCGCCGCCGGCGAGGACACCGGAGGCGCCCTGCCGGATGCGTCCGACGGCGCGCTCAAACTCGACCTTCCGCCGCTCACGCTCGGCAATATCACCGTGGACACGCCGGTGATCCTCGCGCCGATGGCGGGCATCACCAACAAGGCCTTCCGCCGGCTGTGCCGTGAGTACGGCGGCGGGCTCTACGTCTCCGAGATGGTCACGTCCCGCGCGCTCGTCGAGCGCAGCGCGGAGTCGATGCGCATCATCTCGCACGACGACGACGAGAAGGTGCGCTCCGTCCAGTTGTACGGCGTCGACCCGAAGACCGTGGGCGCTGCCGTCCGGCTGCTCGTCGAGGAGGACCGCGCCGACCACATCGACCTGAACTTCGGCTGCCCGGTCCCCAAGGTCACGCGCAAGGGCGGGGGAGCGGCCCTGCCCTGGAAGCTCGACCTCTTCACCGGTATCGTGCAGACCGCCGTGCGCGAGGCATCGAGAGGGAATATCCCGCTGACCATCAAGATGCGCAAGGGCATCGACGAGGACCACCTCACGTTCCGCGAGGCCGGCCGTATCGCCCGTGACAGCGGCGTCGCCGCCGTCGCCCTCCACGGACGCACGGCGTCCCAGTTCTACTCGGGCAAGGCCGACTGGAGCGCGATCGCCGAACTGCGCGAGGCCCTGCCGGACATCCCGGTGCTCGGCAACGGTGACATCTGGAGCGCGGAGGACGCCGTGCGCATGGTGCGGCAGACCGGCGTCGACGGCGTCGTCATCGGGCGGGGCTGCCAGGGCCGTCCATGGCTCTTCGGCGACCTGATGAACGCTTTCGAGGGCAGCGCGTCGCGGTACCGTCCAGGGCTCGGGCAGGTTGCCGACACCGTCTACCGGCATGCGGAACTCCTCGTCGAGACGTTCGGCAGCGAGATGATGGGGCTCAGGGACATCAGGAAGCACATGGCGTGGTACTTCAAGGGTTGCGTCGTGGGCGGCGACCTGAGGGCCAGGCTTGCCACCGTGCCCACGCTCGAGGTGCTGCGCGGACTCCTGGACGAACTCGACAAGGACTCGCCCTACCCGGGCCAGGATGCGGAGGGACCCCGCGGCCGTGCCGGTTCGCCGAAGAAGACGGCACTGCCGGAGCGCTGGCTCGAGGGCCGCGTCCTCAACGCCGCGCAGCAGGCGGACATCGCCGCCGCCGAGGTGGACGTATCCGGCGGCTGACCCGCGTGCCCGGCGCCCTCCCGCCGGCGCGGTGGTCCGGGCTCCCGTGCTCCACATGCTCCGGAGCGGGCAGGCCCTTCCTTCACAGTTGCGCTAGAAAGGCATCATGAGTCTCCCCGAACTGTCCGCCACCACCGGCTACAGCGCCGCGGACACCGCACGATGGGTGGAGGAGCCGCCGAAGAGCTCGCACCGCACCGACTTCGAGCGGGACCGTGCCCGCGTGCTGCACTCCTCCGCGCTCCGACGGCTCGGTGCGAAGACACAGGTCGTCGCGCCGGACACCGACGACTTCGTCCGGACGCGCCTCACGCACTCGCTCGAGGTGGCGCAGGTCGGCCGCGAGCTCGGCAGGACTCTCGGCTGCGACCCCGACATCGTGGACACCGCCTGCCTCGCGCACGACCTCGGTCATCCTCCCTTCGGCCACAACGGCGAGTCGGCGCTCAACGACATCGCGCACGGCATCGGCGGGTTCGAGGGCAATGCGCAGACCCTGCGCCTGCTCACGCGGCTCGAGCCCAAGGTCCTGCAGGCCGACGGCGGGCCTGCTGGCCTCAACCTCACGCGGGCGAGCCTGGATGCCGCGTGCAAGTACCCCTGGACAGCAGCCGCGGCGCCCGTGATCAGCGGTCAGCGCACCACGAAGTTCGGTGCGTACGACGACGACCTCCCGGTCTTCGACTGGCTCAGGGACGGCGCGCCGGAAGGCCGCTCGTGCCTCGAGGCGCAGGTCATGGATCTCGCCGATGACATCTCCTACTCCGTGCACGACGTCGAGGACGCGATCGTGGCCGGGCACCTCCAGCTCAGGTGGATGGACAGCGCGGACGCACGCGCGCGGGTGGTCGGCTATACGCAGCAGTGGTACCTGCCGGGCAGCGACCCCGCCGCCGTCGATGCCGCCCTGTCGCGCCTGGAGCGCACGCCCGTCTGGGTGCGGGAAGCCGACGGTACGCGGCGGTCCATGGCAGCCCTCAAGAACATGACCAGCCAGCTGATCGGTCGCTTTTGCCTGAGCGCGATGCAGTCCACGCGCGCCATCTACGGGCCGGACTCCCTGACGCGGTACAACGCGGAGATGGTGGTGCCCGAGGAGACCATCCTGGAGATCGCCGTGATGAAGGGACTGGCGACCACCTATGTGATGACCACGGACCACCGCCAGCCGCTCTACGAACGCCAGCGCGAGGTCCTGGCGTCCCTGGTGGCGCAGATCCATGCGGACGGCGACCGCTACCTCGAGCCGATGTTCGCGGCCGACTGGCGGGAGGCTCCTGACGACGACGCCCGCCTGCGCGTGGTCATCGACCAGGTGGCGTCGCTGACGGACGCATCCGCACTCAGCCTTCACGAGCGGATCGTAGGACCGGTTCCGGCACTCTGGTAGGAACCGGCACCGGGAGGTTCCTACGGCCCGTACCCGGAACCGTCCCCGTTCAGGGAGGCGTTGGGCACATCTGCTCCAGCCACGGTCAGGGTGTCGGTGGGGCAGGCATAAACTGAATGCCATGGCCGGACTCATCAAGCGTGAAGACATCGATGAGGTACGCCAGCGCACGGACATCAAGGAAGTCGTCGACGCCTACGTCACGTTGAAGTCTGCCGGCATCGGCTCGTGGAAGGGGCTGTGCCCGTTCCACGACGAGCGGTCGCCCTCGTTCCACGTCCGGCCGCAGATGGGCTCCTACCACTGCTTCGGCTGCGGTGAGGGCGGCGACGTCATCTCCTTCGTCCAGAAGGTGGACCACACCTCCTTCAGCGAGACGGTCGAGAAGCTCGCCGCTCGTATCGGGTTCGAACTGCACTACGAGGACGGCGGGACGGGGCCGCGGCGCGAGGACGTGGGCAAGCGTCAGCGCCTCCTGGACGCGCACAAGATCGCAGCCGAGTTCTTCCGGGACCAGCTCCTGACCCAGGGCGCCGGCACGGCCCGGCAGTTCCTGCAGGAGCGGGGCTTCGACCGCGACGCAGCCGAGCACTTCGGTGTCGGTTACGCCCCGCAGGGTTGGGACACGCTGCTCAACCACCTGACCGGGCGGGGCTTCACGCTGGACGAGTTGAAGCTGACCGGTATGTTCAGTGCCTCGTCGAGCAACCCCGGCCGGTTCTACGACCGCTTCCGGGGTCGGCTCATCTGGCCCATCCGCGACATCACCGGCGATACCGTCGGCTTCGGCGCGCGGAAACTCTACGAGGACGACCAGGGTCCCAAGTACCTCAACACACCGGAGACCTCCCTCTACAAGAAGTCCCAGGTGCTGTACGGCATCGACCTCGCCAAGAAGGACATCGCCAGGAACAGGCAGCTGGTCGTGGTCGAGGGCTACACCGACGTCATGGCCTGCCACCTCGCCGGCGTCGGAACCGCCGTCGCCACATGCGGAACGGCCTTCGGCGCCGACCACATCAAGATCGCGCGGAGGCTGCTGTCCGACGACGGCACGGGCGGCGAGGTGATCTTCACGTTCGACGGCGATGCGGCGGGGCAGAAGGCCGCCCTCCGCGCGTTCGAGGAGGACCAGAGGTTCACCTCGCAGACGTACGTCGCCGTCGAGGCCTCCGGCGCGGATCCCTGCGAGCTGCGCCAGACCAGGGGGGATGATGCGGTGCGAGCGCTCATCGCGGAGCGTCGTCCCCTGTTCGAGTTCGCCATCAAGGCGTCCTTCGAGAACTTCGACCTGTCCTCCGGCGAAGGGCAGGTGAAGGCGCTGCGCCACGCGGCCCCCATCGTCGCGCAGATCCGGGACGTATCACTCCGCTCCACCTATACGCGCGAGCTCTCACGCTGGCTCGGCATGCAGTACGTGGGGGAGGACCAGGTGGCGCGAGCGGTCGCTGCAGCCGCTCGCCGGGACGGTGCCTCCGCTCCCTCGTCGAACGGCAGGCAGCAGGGCGTCCAGGGACACCAGGGAAGCCCTGGCCGGCCGCTCCCCGCGTCGTCCGGAGTGGCCGGGCCGGGCGATCCCTCGCCCGACGAGCCGTATTTCGAGCGGCCCGATCCGCGTGACCCGATCGCCCGCATGGAGCGCGAGGCGCTCGAGGTGGTGCTCCAGCAGCCCACGCTCCTCACGGCGGCCCAGTGGGAGAGTTTCTCGACCTCACGGTTCACGGTCCCCGTCTACGAGGCGCTGCACACTGCTGTGCTTGCGGCAGGGGCAGCCGGGACGGAATTGTCCCGCTGGGTGGAATCCGTGCGGGAGGGGGTACCGGACGTCCTGCGTCCCCTGGTCAGCGAACTCGCCGTCCGGCCGCTACCCGCCAAGGACGCCGACGCCATGGTCAACTACTGCCGGGACATCCTCAACCGGCTGACCGAGCTTCGCATCACGCAGCAGAAGGCGGACAAGCTCGGGCAGTTGCAGCGCATGGACCCGGCCGATGATCCCGCACTCTACAACCAGCTCCAGCGCGACCTGATGGAGCTGGAGATGCAACGGCGGCAACTCCGCGAGGAGTAGGCCGGCGCCGATTTCACTTCGCCCCGGAAGGTATGTAATGTAATACCTGCGCTTTCCTCCGTAGCTCAATTGGCAGAGCATTCGACTGTTAATCGAAGGGTTACTGGTTCAAGTCCAGTCGGAGGAGCAAATACGCCCCTGACCTGTGGAAACACCGGTCAGGGGCGTTTCCTTTTCCCGGGCTCCCTGAGGGTGCCGCGCCGGCGACCGCAGTCGGATGGAGAACGCACCGGCCTCCGACGGCGCGGGGCACGAGCGTAGGCTGAAGCGCATGGACACCGACGGCACCGACGGCAAGCTCATCCTCGTGACCGGCGCCACGGGCTACATCGGGGGCCGGCTCGTGACGAAGCTGATCGCCGCGGGGCACACGGTGCGCGTGATCGTTCGGTCCCCGCAGAAGCTCAAGGACGTCCCCTGGTCCGGTTCCGTCGACATCGTGGAGGGGGACCTGCAGGACAGCACCACCATGCGTGCGGTCAGCCAGGGCGTCGATACCCTGTACTACCTCGTGCACTCCATGGGATCGGGCCGGGACTTCGACAAGCGCGAGGCGGACATCGCAGCGACCGTCGCCGAAGCCGCGACGGATGCAGGGGTGCGGCGCATCGTCTACCTCGGCGGTCTCCACCCGGAGGGCGTCGAGCTGTCCACCCACATGCGCTCGCGCACCCAGGTCGGGAAGATCCTGCTGGACTCCGGTACTCCGACCATCGCTTTCCAGGCCGGCGTCGTCATCGGTTCCGGCTCCGCGTCCTTCGAGATGATCCGGCACCTCTCCGACGTCCTGCCCGTGATGCCTGCGCCGAAGTGGGTCCTCAACCACATCGAACCCATTGCAGTGCGAGACGTCATCCACTACCTCGTCGGAGCACTCGATCTTCCGGGAGGACTCAACAGGACGTTCGACATCGGGTCCCGCGAGGTTTTGACCTACGCCGAGATGATGAACCAGTACGCCGAGGCCGCGGGCCTCCCGCGCCGCAGGATCCTCGCACTCCCGGTGCTCACTCCGCGCCTCGCAGGGCACTGGGTCAATCTGGTCACCCCTATCCCCAGGGCGATGGCGATGCCGCTGATCGAGTCCCTGCAGCATGACGCCGTCACCTCCGAGCATGACATCGACGACCACATCGCCGCCCCCGAGGGCGGCCTGACGGGCTATCGGCGGTCGGTGGACCTGGCTCTGGGCAAGATGCGCGGGGGAGAGGTGGAGACGAGCTGGGCCGGGGCCACGCAGGTCGACAGCGAGGCGGACCCGCTGCCCTCGGACCCCGACTGGGCCGGCCACACGGTGTTCACCGATGTGCAGACGTACAGCTCCACCGCGTCCCCGGAGACGTTGTGGAGCGTCGTCGAGGGTATCGGAGGTGAGAACGGCTGGTACTCGTGGCCGGTCGGCTGGGCCGCGCGCGGCTGGATGGACAAGCTGGCAGGCGGGGTGGGCCTGCGTCGGGGGAGGAGGGACGCACAGGAACTCCTCACCGGCGAAGCGCTCGACTTCTGGCGCGTCGAGGAGCTCGTGCACGGGGAGCGGCTTCGGCTGCGGGCGGAGATGAAGGTGCCCGGCCGCGCATGGCTCGAGTTCTCGGTGCAGCCCGATGGTTCCGGCAGTTCCTACTACCAGCGTGCCGTGTTCTTCCCTCAGGGCCTGTCCGGACGCCTGTACTGGCTCGCGGTGCTGCCCTTCCACGGTTTCATCTTCAAATCGATGGCGCGGAACATAGCGAAGACGGCCGAGGCCCTTCCGGCGAAGTCCGGGTCCGCAGCGGCGTAGCCCGCCGCGTCGACGACTACGACGGCGGATCACTGCTTCGAGAGCCGGTTACTGCAGGGCCGGCACCGTCCGCGGACGGACCACGGTCCAGAGGAACACCATGCCCAGGGCGATGCATGCTGCCATCACGCCCGCCATCGGCGCCGCGGATTCGATGCCTTCGCCCAGGAGTCCGACGAGGGGCGAGATGACACCAGCGGTCCCGAAGGTCACGGCACCGAGCAGGGATGCTGCGGTGCCGGCCTGCGCGCCGTTGTTGATCAGGGCGAGGACCTGCACGCAGGGGAAGATGAAACCCGTCGCCATGATGTAGAACCAGAGCGGGAGGGCGGTTCCCCAGAAACCGAGGCCGAGCTGGTCGAAGGCGATGATGAGGATCGCCATGACGAGCTGCACGACCGTGGCCGCCGCGATGACCCATTGCGGGCCGACCCGCCTCAGTACGCGGGAGCTGATCTGGACTCCGGCCACGATGCCGAGGGAGTTGATGGCGAACAACAGGCCGTACTGCTGCTCGTTGAGTCCGTAGGGACCCTGGAACAGGAACGGCGACGCCGAGAGGTAGGAGAAGAGCCCGGAGAAGTTCATCCCGCCAACGAGCAGGATACCGATGAAGATGCGGTCCCCCAGCACGGCCCGGTAGCGCTGCACCACCGTCAGCCCTGACTGGCGGCGGTTCTCCTTCGGCAACGTCTCGATGATGAACATCGCGACCGCGAGGATGACCAGGACCCCGTAGCAGGCGAGGAACCAGAAGATGCCGGGCCAGGGGAAGAGCAGCAGGAGCTGTGAACCGATGACCGGCGCGAAGATGGGCGCCATGCCGTTGACGAGGGCCATGTAGGACAGCATGCGCACCAGGGTGTAGCCGCCGAAGAGATCCCGCACCATCGCCATCGCGACGACGCCCCCGCCCGCCGCGCCGATGCCTTGGAGCACGCGGAACAGCATGAGCATGCTGATGTCCTCGGAGGACGCGGCCCCGATCGAGGCGCCGACGTGCAGGGTGGTCGCCAGGATGAGGGGCAGGCGCCGGCCGATCTTGTCGCTGAGCGGACCCACGAGCAGTTGCCCGCCCGCGAAGCCGATGATCGTGCCCGTCAGGGTCAGCTGGACAGCGGCTTCGGACACGCCGAAATCGGACTGCAGGGCCGGGAACGCCGGCAGGTAGAGATCGATCGTGAACGGACCTAGTGCCGTGAGTGTCCCGAGGATGAAGACGTAGATGATCTTCTCGCGGCGGGAGAGGCTGTCGCCTGGATGGGTGATGGTGCTCAAGATGCTGCCTAACGAACGGAAGGTGCTTGCCGGTGTATCACGTGGAGACATGATGCGAGGGGGTGGCATCGACTGCAAGGGCGGCCCGGCGACGACGGCGGAGCGGCTTCCAGTGTGCAACCGGCCCGTCCGACATGGCACGATTTGGTTGCTGGGGCGAATCAATGACCCTCTTATCCTATGTCCACCGTCAACCCTCCGTACCCGCAAGCGGGGAATCGGGATGGACGGGGGCTGCTGCTAAGCACGCTTCGGGTTGACGTAGGGTGAAGGAAAATCGAACAAGCAGGAAGAGCTGAACATGAGCGAGCACGACGCCGGTCCGGAGACAGTGCAATCCCCGCGGCACCTCGCGAGAGTCATCGCGATCACCGTTGCCGCCGCCGTCGGAGGACTCCTGTTCGGATTCGACACCGCTGTCATCAACGGGGCGGTCGACTCGATCCAGGCGGACTTCGAGCTGAGCCCGAGCGTCCTCGGATTCACCGTCGCCATCACACTGCTCGGGTGTGCTGCCGGCGCCTGGTTCGCCGGGGGACTGGCCGACCGCTGGGGTCGCAAGAAAGTCATGGTCGCCGCCGCGATCCTCTTCGCGGTGAACTCAGCCGGGTCAGCCTACGCCTTCTCGGAGTGGGACCTCATGGCCTGGCGGCTCGTCGGCGGGCTCGCGATCGGTATCGCCTCGGTCATCGTGCCCGGTTACATCGCCGAGATCGCACCGTCGAAGTGGCGCGGCGGGCTGGCGTCGGTGCAGCAGCTGGCGATCACGGTCGGCATCTTCGCCGCGTTGCTGTCCGATGCCTCCCTCGCAAGCGCGGCCGGTGGCGCCGGTAACGAGTTCTGGTGGGGCTTGTCCGCGTGGCGCTGGATGCTCCTCATCGGTGTGATCCCTGCCGTCGTCTACGGCGTCTTGGCGCTGATCATCCCGGAGTCGCCACAATTCCTGATCCGGGCAGGCCGTGACGAGGAAGCGGCTCGCGTCCTGTCGCGGGTGTCCGGGGTCAGCGACACCACGCGCAAGATCGGGCAGATCCGCCAGAGCTTCGAGCGCGAGGACCGCGCGAGCTACCGCGACCTGCGGGGCCCTTCCTTCGGGCTGCAGCCCATCCTGTGGGTCGGCATGGCCATCGCCGCACTCCAGCAGCTGGTGGGCATCAACGCGATCTTCTACTACTCGACCACGCTCTGGAAGTCCGTCGGTTTCAGTGAGAGCGACTCTTTCACGACGTCGGTCATCACGTCGGTGATCAACGTGGTCATGACCTTCGTGGCGATCTTCTTCGTGGACCGCGTGGGTCGGCGGAAACTGCTCCTGATCGGCTCGATCGGCATGGCCGTCGGTCTCCTCGCCGCGACAGCCGCGTTCCTGCAGGCCGACGGATCCGGCGAGGACATCGCCCTCCCCGGCGTCTGGGGGCCCGTCGCACTGGTCGGCGCGAACCTCTTCGTCATCTTCTTCGCGGCCACCTGGGGTCCGGTGATGTGGGTGACCCTCGGAGAGATGTTCCCCAACCGGATCCGCTCCATCGCGCTCGGTGTCGCCACGATGGTCAACTGGATCTTCAACTTCATCGTGACGCTCACGTTCCCCTGGGTGAGCGAGAACCTGGGGCTCTGGACCATGTACGCGGCTTTCACCGTGTTCGCCGTGCTCTCCTTCGTCTTCGTGCGGACGAAACTTCCCGAATTCGCGGGCAAGGACCTCGAGGACAATGCGGAACTGACGCCGGCCTGATCGCTTCCCGAAGATATCCCTAGCGCACAGCGAGCCCGTGGTCCTGCCCACGAGCAGGACCGCGGAACCGGAGCCCCGACCGCAGCCCGGTGGTAATTTTGGTTCAGCCAATCCCAGCAACACACTCACGAATGGAGGCAGGGCCTATGAACAGCTCGGCTAGTACGCGCGGCAAGCGGTCCACGGGCTCGCTGTCGCTGTTTGGACTCATCAGGCTCCTGGTCCGTCTGACGCCGCGCCAGGTCAGCGATGAGGTCTCGATCGCCATCGCGCAGATGAAGCAGAAAGGCATCAAGGCGGGAATCGCGGCTGCGTTCCTCGTCGTAGCCCTCGTCTTCGTGCTGTTCTTCGCCGTCGCACTCGTGGTCGCAGCAATCATGGGCCTCGCCGAGATCATGCCGGCATGGCTCGCCGCACTGCTGGTCGCCCTCCTGTTGCTCGTCATCGGAGGTGTCCTCGCCCTGATCGGTGTCTCGCGGCTCAAGAAGCAGCTCCCGCTCGTACCGCAGGACGCGATCCGCGGTATCCGTTACGACCTCGGCGTGCTCAAAGAGGGCCGCAGCTTCGACCCGGCGACGCTGGACGTCAAGAAGCCCAAGGAGGACTCGGGCATCACCGACGACGGCAAGGACGCCAAGGACAGCAAGCCCAAGGAACCGACTCCTTCCTACGAGGAACTGCGCGGGCGCTCGGGCGAGCGCCGTACGCACATCGCGGAAGCCAGGGACTCCCTCGGTGCCCGCGTGGACGTGAAGTCGCGCTTCGGCAAGGCGAAGCACCGCTCGGCACAGGGCGGAGGACAGGCCGGCGGCTCGAAGGGAAACGGCACGACGGCTGCGGTCGCCGCACGCCGTGAGGTCCCGCACAATACGAGCCTGGCCGACCGCTGGAAGCCGCTGAGTGTCCTCGCTGCGTCCGTTGCGGCAATGCTCGTGATGCTGCGACGACTCCTCAGCAGATAGACCCCGGCACGGTCGAAGGGCGGCCGCTCGCCCGTGATCGGACCCGCACGCCGCGGGGGACCTCACGGGGGAGCGACCGCCTGGCTGCATAATGGGGTGGGGAGGCACGGGTGATGAGACTGATCGGGGCTGGAGCGCGGCCCGGCAACGAGGGCACTAAACTCGCGACGGCGTGGACCCTGCCGAACCTCATCACGGTCATCCGGTTCCTCGGCGTCCCGTTGTTCGTGTGGTTCATCAGCGAGCAGAGGTACGGAGCCGCCGTCCTCACGCTCGTGGTCATCGGGTCCACCGACTGGGTGGACGGCTACGTGGCTCGGCGCCTGAACCAGGTGTCGACCGTGGGCATGTGGCTCGACCCCGTCGCGGATCGGACGGCTCTCATCGTCATCGCCGTCACGTTCGTCGTCGACGGCATCGCACCGGCATGGCTGGTCTGGTCCATCGTCATCCCGGACATCGTCCTCATCATCAATGCCCTGGTCCTCTTCCGCGGCCCACTGCATCTTCCGGTGGTGACCGTCGGCAAGATCCGGACGGCGATGCTGCTCGTCGGAGCGCCCCTGCTACTCCTCCACCGCGTGCAGGGCTTCGGCCAGGACTGGATCCTCGTGGTGGCGCAGGGATTGCTCGGCGCGGGATGCGTGCTGCACCTCGTCGCCTTCTACGCCTACTTCACCGCAGCCCACCGCAAGTACCGGCTGGAGCGGGCCGAACAGCAGTCGTGCCCCTCGTAGCCATAGCGCTGGCCCTGCTGGGGGCGGTCTTCCTCGCGTTCGGAGCGCAGCGCCAGGGTAGCGCCGTGCGGGCGAACACGGGCGGCCTGTCGCTCAGTTCTTCCGGGTTCGCCCGGCTCCTCACCAACCCGCGCTGGCTGTTCGGCCTGTTCCTGCTGGGCGCGGGAACCGCACTCAACGTCGTCGCCCTGAGCCTCGCGAGCCTGACCGTCGTGCAGCCCATCGGGGCGATCGCGCTGGTGATCACGACGATCGTCAACTCCCGCGACCAGGGCATCCGCATCAACCGGCCGACCGTTGCCGCCATCACCGCGTGCGTGACCGGCAGCGCCCTCTTCGTCGTGCTCGCCGTGAACGTCACGCGGGAGAATCACGCCATCGATCCGGCGCAGGAACTGTCCGTGGTGCTCCTGCTGGGTGCCGCCGTCGCGCTCTTCGGGTCGCTCGCAGTCGTCGGGAGGCACCGACTGAATGCCTTCGCCTACATCCTGGGAGCCGGAGTCCTCTTCGGATTCGTTGCCGTGCTCACCAAGATCGTCGCCGTCCATCTGCTCGACCCGAACGGGCGCCTCCTGCTCAATGTCCCGCCCCTCACCCTGGTCGCACTCGTGGCGGCCGTCGCGCTCGGAGCATGGTTCGTCCAGAGTGCGTACGCCACGGGTCCCCCCGACCTCGTGATCGCCGGTCTCACGGTCATCGACCCGATGGTCGGCATCGCGGTGGGCATCACGATCCTCGACGAACTCCAGCCGGATGTGCGGACCGTGACCGCGTTGGGGATGGGTGCGGCGGCCCTCATTGCTATTGTGGGGGTCGTCGCCCTGTCCCGCCATCATCCCGATGTCGTGAAGAGGCAGCGCTGATGCAACCCACCACCGTTCCGCCCAGTACACCGACCCAGGGGATCCACGCGTGAGTTACCCGGCTGATTCCAAGCCTCTGACCATCCTGATCGCTGCGGACACCTATCCGCCCAACGTGAACGGTGCAGCCCAGTTCGGCTACCGCCTGGCGAAGGGGATGTCGGGACGCGGTCATGAAGTGCACGTGCTCGCTCCGCGCGCGTCCAACGGCAGGAGCTACACCGAGCCGGGCGGTGACTGGACGGTGCATCGCCTCCGTTCGCACAGCGTGCCGACACATGACTACTGGCGCATCTGCCTCCCCTGGGAGATCAAGCGGGACATCAGCCTGCTCTTCGATCGGGTCCAGCCCGACGTCGTCCACATCCAGTGCCACTACATGGTCGGCGAGTACACGCTGTACGAGGCCGTGAAGCGTGGCATCCGCGTGGTCGCCACGAACCACTTCATGCCGGAGAACCTCAACCCCTTCCTGCCGTTCCCCGCGTGGCTGAAGAGGATCGTCGCGAAGAACTCCTGGAAGGACATGGGCAAGGTGATGAGCAAGGCCGCAGCGGTCACCACACCGACTCCCCTCGCGGCCAAGGCGATGCACGACCACGCTTTCCTGCGCGAGGTGCTGCCCGTCTCGAACGGAATCGACTCGGCTGCGTACGAACTCCAGCCGGGTGAGGTGATCGAGCCCCACGAGCACCCCACCGTGCTCTTCGTCGGCCGTCTCGCCGAGGAAAAACACATCGACGTCCTGATCGACGCCGTGGCCAAGACCCCGGAACACCTCCGAGTCCATCTCGAGGTCGTCGGAGGCGGGGAGGTGAAACCGGCGCTGCAGGCGCAGGCTGCCCGGCTCGGCATCGGTGACCGCGTCGTGTTCAGGGGCCTGATCGACGACGACGAGCTGCGCAAGAGCTACATCCGGGCGTCGGTGTTCTGCCAGCCCGGCACCGCGGAGCTGCAATCGCTCGTCACGCTCGAGGCGATGTCCGCGTCCACCCCTGTACTCCTCGCCAATGCCATGGCGCTTCCACACCTCGTGTCCGACGGCGAGAACGGCTATCTGTTCACCCCGGGGGACTCCGACGAGCTCGGCCGTCGCATCACGGAGATCCTGGAGCTGTCGCAGGAGGACCGGCAGAAAATGGGAGCCGCGAGTCGCGAGTTGGTCGGCAAGCATGACATCACTGCGACTCTCGCGACGTTCGAGGGCCTGTACTACGGGACGCTCCGCGCTGACCTCGATGCCGGGTCCTTCACCCCCGAAGCCGCCCGAGAGCCCAGTGGGACCGCCTTCAGCGGGTAGGACGCTGCCGTCCGCATACAATAGGACTCGCGTTCGATGCCTGGCCTAGGCCGGCAGCGGTGCAGCGGGAACCGTCGGTTCCTCGGGGCTGTAGCTCAGCTGGTTAGAGCAGCGGACTCATAATCCGTTTGTCCTGGGTTCAAGCCCCAGCAGCCCTACGGCGAGGATGATCCTCGCGATGCGCCGTCCGCTCACAGCGGGCGGCGCATCGTCCGTTTCGGGGGCTTCCGTGGCCTGAGTCCTCCGCTCGATCCACTGGCGCCCTAAGTTACCGGCTAGTAACATAGGGCCATGAGCGCGTCGAGCGCTCGTCAACGGTCCACTGGAAAGTGCTGGTCACCGATGACCAGAGCGAAGGAACCCCGATGAGCAAGACGTCGATCGATGTCAACAACCTCCCGTATCCCGGCGGCGACTTCTATGCGTTCGAGGAGTTGCTCTCCGACAAGGAGCGCGCGCGGCTGGAGGAGATCCGTGCCTGGCTCGCCCGCGAGGTGCGGCCCAACGCCGTCGAGTGGTGGAACCAGGGCGTGTTCCCGAAGGACCTCATCCCCAGGATCGCCGAACTCGATCCGGTGAGCCCGGTCCATCGTCAGGGCTACTCCAACCTGTTCGCCGGTATCACGCACGCGGAATTCACCAGGGCGGACACCTCGATCGCCACCTTCATGGGCGTCCACGACGGATTGTTCACAGGGTCCATCGAGGCGCTCGCCTCCAGGGAGCAGCAGGAGGAATGGCTGCCGGACATCTACGCCATGAGGAAGATCGGGGCGTTCGGCCTGACCGAGCCCCTCGGCGGTTCCGACGTCGCCGGAGGCACCAGGACGACGGCGCGGCGCGACGGAACGTCCTGGATACTCAACGGGGCAAAGCGCTGGATCGGGAATGCCACCTTCTCCGACTGGGTCGTCGTCTATGCGCGCGACCTCGAGGACAATCAGGTCAAGGGCTTCATGGTCGATACCACCACGCCGGGCTTCACCTCGACGAAGATCGAGAACAAGATCGCCCTGCGCGCCGTGGAGAACGCCGACATAGTCCTCGACAACGTGGTGGTGTCCGACGACTTCCACCTCAAGGGTGCGAACAGCTTCCGGGACACCAACAAGGTCCTCAAGGTGACGAGGCTCGCCGTGGGCTGGCAGGCCGTGGGCCAGCAGCTCGCCGCCTTCGACGTCGCCCGTCGCTACGCCGTCGAACGCGAGCAGTTCGGCCGGCCGATCGCCAGCTTCCAGCTGGTGCAACAGCAGCTCGTCCAGATCCTCGGCAACGCGATGAGCTCGATGGGCATGATGGTCCGCCTGTCCCAGCTCGAGGACGCAGGCAGGGCGAAGGATGAACAGTCGGCACTCGCGAAAGCCTTCACCACGGCCAGGATGCGCGAGAGCGTCGCGGCAGGGCGCAACATCCTGGGTGGCAACGGGATCGTCACGGACTACGGGATGGCGAAGATCTTCTCCGACGCGGAAGCGATCTACTCCTACGAGGGCACGCAGGAGATCAATACACTCGTCGCGGGCAGGTCGATCACAGGGATTGCTGCCTTCGTCTAGGAACGAATACCTGCGGCGCATCCGACCCGGCGCCCCGCTGGATGGCTGACCAGGCACGTCGGTCACCCTGCAAGCGGCAGCAGCACCGATGGGCGGCGGTCCATGACGAAGGACAGCGGATCGACGTATTCGCCGTCCACCCGCACGCCCCAGTGGAGGCACGGGAATCCGCAGTGCCCCAGGGCCTCGCCCGTCGCTGTGGCGAGGGCCCCGACGACGTCGCCCGCCGCGACCCGCTGACCCTTCAGCAGGTCCGTCTCGACCGGTTCGAAACTGCTGATCCGGCCGCCGCCGTGGTCGATCGACAGCACGCCACGGTCCACGACCGTGCCTGCGAAGAAGACGACGCCGTCCGCGGGGCTCAGGATCGCGGCTGACCCTTCCGCACCGGTGGAGAGGTCCACGCCACGGTGACCCCGTTGCCACGTCCGGGGTGGTTTCTCGAAGGCTCGTAGCACCGTCGGTACCGGCTCCAGCGGCCACGACCACTCGGGGACGAACACCTCCGGACCGCGCTGCTCCGGGAGCGTGGAAGCGCCGGGCCACCCGGTGACGGGGGAGGGATGCGAACCCGTGGCCGGGCCTGCGGAACCGCTGACGAACGCGGCTGCCAGGCAGAGCACGAGGGCGAAGAGCCGGCGCGGGTGGCCGGGATGGCGGCAGGGGTGGCTCGGTTGGCTGCGGGGAGCGCGGGCCGTGCGCGCGATCGGCGACGTGGCGACAGGCATGCATCGACACTGCCCGTCATCGACCGGCGCCGGGGCGTCCGCAGCATCCATGTGGAAAAGTGACGTGCCCTCGCCCTGCAGTGGAAGCCGCAGGGCCGTCGTTCCCGCCGGGGCGCGCCCAT
Source organism: Arthrobacter sp. NamB2 (assembly GCF_005281365.1). Classification (NCBI taxonomy): domain Bacteria; kingdom Bacillati; phylum Actinomycetota; class Actinomycetes; order Micrococcales; family Micrococcaceae; genus Arthrobacter; species Arthrobacter sp. NamB2. The sequence goes on from NZ_SZWI01000005.1 coordinate 139,272, forward strand.
CCGCTGTAGTACACTTGATCCAGCAGCCTGCTGCTCCCACGTGCATCCGCCTTCGGCATCGATGCGGCATGGGGTCTCCGGGCTGACTACGCGTGCCTGCGATTCGGAGCCCACGAGGGCTGCCGAAGTGTCCACCCCGCGGTCCGGCTGAGCCCGGTAGGGGAGGGGACGTCCCCGCGACGACCAGGTGCCAGGAAGTGCCGACCACCCTGGTCTGCACCGAGACAACCGTCAACAAGCAGAGGCAGCGCACAGCGCTGAAGCCCTGCTGAAGAAAGGCATGACATGCCAGTCGTAACCATGCGCCAGCTGCTCGACAGCGGCGTCCACTTCGGTCACCAGACCCGCCGTTGGAACCCGAAGATGAAGCGCTTCATCTTCACCGAGCGCAACGGCATCTACATCATCGACCTCCAGCAGTCGCTGGGATACATCGACCGCGCGTACGAGTTCGTCAAGGCCACAGTCGCCCACGGCGGAACCGTCCTCTTCGTCGGCACGAAGAAGCAGGCACAGGAAGCGATCGCCGACCAGGCGACGCGCGTCGGCCAGCCCTACGTGAACCAGCGCTGGCTCGGTGGCATGCTCACCAACTTCCAGACGGTGTCCAAGCGCATCCAGCGCATGAAGGAACTCGAAGAGATCGACTTCGACGACGTCGCCGGGTCGGGACACACGAAGAAGGAGCTCCTGCTCCTGAAGCGTGAGCTCACCAAGCTCCAGAGCAACCTCGGCGGCATCCGCAACCTGACGAAGGCCCCCTCCGTCATCTGGGTCGTGGACACGAAGAAGGAACACCTCGCCATCGACGAGGCGAAGAAGCTGAACATCCCCGTCGTCGCGATCCTCGACACCAACTGCGATCCCGACGAGGTCGACTTCCCGATCCCGGGCAACGACGACGCCATCCGCGCCGTCAACCTGCTGACGCGCGTCGTAGCCGACGCCGTGGCCGAAGGCCTCATTGCACGCAACAACCGCGCCAGCGGTAACGATGCTGCTGCAGCCGAGGAGCCCATGGCCGAGTGGGAGCGCGAACTGCTCGAGGGCGATGCCGCAACCGAGGCAACCGCTCCTGCAACCTCCGAGTCGCCGGCCGCGGATCAGGCTCCGGCCGAGGCCGAGGCGCTCGCCGCCGAAGCGCCTGCAGCAGCCGACGTGCCTGCTGAGGAAGTCTCCGCCAGCGACACCAAGTAGTTCCCGTTGCGTAAGGGGTGTGGGTCGAACCACGCCCCTTACGCATGTTCCGCAGGTGTTCATCGCATGACGCTTGCACCGGGGGCCACGGCCCACGGAAGCTCTTCGTAGATCCACTTCAACTTAGGAGTTCGTATGGCAAATTTCACTGCCGCTGACATCAAGGCCCTGCGCGAGCGCACGGGCGCCGGCATGATGGACGTCAAGAAGGCCCTCGACGAGGCCGACGGCGACGCCGACAAGGCCCTGGAACTGATCCGCATCAAGGGCCTCAAGGGCGCGACGAAGCGCGAGGGACGCTCGACCGCCGAAGGCCTCGTCGCAGCTCGCGTCGACGGCAACGTCGGCGTCATGGTGGAGGTCAACTGCGAGACCGACTTCGTCGCGAAGGCCGGACCGTTCATCGACTTCTCGAACAAGGTACTTGCCGCGGCCATCGAGTCCGGCGCCACCGACGTCGAGAGCCTGCTCGCGTTCGAGCTCGACGGCAAGCCGGTTTCCGAGCACGTCATCGAAGCCGGTGCACTGCTCGGCGAGAAGGTCGACGTTCGTCGTATCGCTCGCATCGAGGGCCAGATCGTGGACGCGTACCTGCACAAGACGTCCAAGGACCTTCCCGCCCAGGTCGGCGTGCTCTTCGCCGTCGAGGGCTCGGGCGACGCCGCAGTGGAGGCAGCGCACGACGTCGCGGTCCACATCGCTGCGTACTCGCCCACCTACCTGACCCGCGAGGATGTTCCCGCCGAGCTCGTCGAGTCGGAGCGCCGCATCGCCGATGAGACGGCCCGCGCAGAGGGCAAGCCCGAGCAGGCACTCGCCAAGATCGTCGAAGGACGACTCACCGGCTTCTTCAAGGAGGGTGTCCTGGTCGACCAGGCATTCGCCAAGGACGCCAAGAAGTCCGTCGCCAAGGTCCTCGCGGACGCCGGAGCGAACGCGACCGCGTTCGCACGCTTCCGCGTCGGAGCCTAGGCCAGGGGCCTGCTCCGCAGCACGAAGGTGAAGGGCGGCCGCCAGCCGGTGGCCGCCCTTTCCTGCGCCCGGGAGGCGCGCCGTATCCTGTAACGGGTCCGGCAACACCCCGCACCTCGTACAACCGGCCGCCCGACCAGGAGCGGCCACCAGCCAACGCCCGGGAGGCATTTCATGGACACCACTTCCACTGCTCCGACGGGTGGTGCCCAGGCGCGGCGTCGTGTCCTCCTCAAGCTCTCGGGCGAAGTGTTCGGCGGCGGCAAGCTGGGCGTCGATCCCGAGACCGTCCGGTCCGTGTCGCAGCAGATCGCGGCAACGGTGGGTGAGGTCGAAGTCGCGATCGTCGTGGGCGGCGGCAACTTCTTCCGCGGCGCCGAGCTCTCGCAGAGCGGCATGGACCGCTCCCGAGCCGACTACATGGGAATGCTCGGCACCGTGATGAACTGCCTCGCACTGCAGGACTTCCTCGAACAGGCCGGGGTCGAGACACGGGTGCAGAGCGCCATCACGATGGGCCAGGTCGCCGAGGCCTACATTCCGCGGCGCGCCATCCGCCACCTGGAGAAGGGGCGCGTGGTGATCTTCGGCGCCGGAGCGGGCCTGCCGTACTTCTCGACCGACACGGTCGCGGCCCAGCGGGCCCTGGAGGTCCACGCCGACGAGGTCCTCATGGCCAAGAGCGGCGTCGACGGCGTCTACACCGCAGACCCCCACAAGGATCCGACGGCGGAGAAGCTCGACACCCTGTCCTACGACGAGGCGCTGCGCCGGGACATCCGCGTGATGGACCAAACCGCGATGACCATGTGCAAGGACAACAACCTGACGATGGTGGTGTTCGGCATGGAGGGCGAGGGCAACGTCACGCGTGCTATCCGCGGTGAGAAGCTGGGGACGCTCGTCACGGCCTAGCCGCTCGGAGCGGACAGGGCAACGCCGCCCTGCCGGTGCCGGAAGGGCGCACGGGGGTGAACTAGGATTGACCACTGGAACGGTTGCCGGGCAGCCGACTGCAGAGCGAAGGAGACATTGTGATCGAAGAGACCTTGCTGGAAGCCACCGACAAGATGGACAAGGCCGTGGAGGTTGCAAAGGACGATTTCGCGACGATCCGAACGGGCCGCGCCAATGCGTCCCTGTTCTCGAAGGTCGTGGTGATGTACTACGGTGCCCCCACGCCGTTGCAGCAGTTGGCATCCTTCCAGAACCCGGAAGCACGCACGCTGCTCATCACGCCCTTCGACCGGGCCGTTCTCAACGACATCGAGAAGGCGCTGCGTGAGTCCGACCTCGGCGCCAATCCCTCGAATGACGGCAACGTGATCCGCGTGGTCCTGCCCGAGCTGACGCAGGAGCGCCGCAAGGAATACGTGAAGGTCGTCAAGACCAAGGCGGAGGACGCGAAGATCTCGATCCGGAACATCCGTCGCAAGGCCAAGGACGGCATCGACAGGGCGGTCAAGGACGGCGACGCCGGCGAGGACGAGGGGTCACGCGCCGAGAAGGAGCTCGATGCGCTCACCAAGTCACGCGTGGACCTCATCGACGAGCTGCTGAAGCGCAAGGAAGCGGAGCTGCTCGAGGTCTGATGGCAGACCACGATCCTCCTGGTGCGGCACCCGGGCAGCCATCGACGCCTGCCGCTGGAACAGACAACACGCGCGTCGTCGTCGCCCCCGATGCCGCGCGCCCGCAGGCTAGTCCGGTCGACACCGGGGCGGGCATCGCCGCAATGCAGGATGCAGCGGTAGGCACCGGTCCGCCCGTGGAAAGCGGGTCGGCGCCCGCCCCTGGGTCGCGCAGGGCACTCCGAGCCGCTCGTGCGTCAGGGGCAATCGGCCACGGCCTCTTCAAGCGCCGCCGTCCTCCCAAGGTACCCGGAACGCCGTCACGTGCCGGGCGCAACCTGCCGGCGGCCATCGGCGTCGGCGCGGGCCTCCTGATCCCCGTCCTGGTGGGACTGCTGTTCTTCCCGATCGTCTTCGTCGGGATCGTCACGCTGTTCGGGGCCGTCGGGGTGTGGGAGATCTGCCGGGCGCTGGAGCTCCGGCGCATTTCCGTGCCGGTGGTGCCCACCCTGGCCGGGGCGCTCGTCCTTCCGTTCTCGGCCTATCTCGGAGGAGCCGAAGGGCTCGCCGTCGCTGCCGTCTTCTCGATTCTCGGGCTCTTCCTCTGGCGATCGCTGGACCCTGCGCCGGATGCGGCCAAGAGCCTCATGGCCGGCACGTTCACGGTGCTGTGGGTCCCCTTCATGCTGAGCTTCGCGATGCTGCTGATGCGCGCGGAGGGCGGGTTCCTCGTCATCGCCACGCTCCTGCTGCTCGTGGTCGCGAACGACACCTTCGGCTACCTGATCGGGGCATTCTTCGGCAAGCACGCCATGGCGCCGAAGATCAGCCCTAAGAAGTCGTGGGAGGGCTTCGGCGGGTCGATCGGCGGAGCGTTCGTCGTCGGGGGCCTCTGCGCGGTCCTCCTGCTGGACCAGCCGCTGTGGATCGGCCTGGTGCTCGCCGTGGCGATCGTCGCGTCGGCCACGGCCGGGGACCTGGCGGAATCGATGATCAAACGGGAACTCGGCGTGAAGGACATGGGCACGATCCTGCCCGGTCACGGCGGAGTGATGGACCGCCTGGATTCGATCGTCCTCGCCTCCCCGGTGGCGTACCTGCTGTCCGCTACATTGGTACCGGGGTTGCTGTAGCCGCAGGTCAGTGGCATAACCCGCCGGAGGCACAGGGCTCCGCAGGCACTCAGAGAATTCAGCAGAAGGACTTTCATCGATGGACGTGGCTCGCCCGGGCAGCTCACCCTTCGCGCGTGTCGGGCGCCGCGAATTCGGTTACAACACCCGTCAGGTCGATCGCTTCCTGACGAAGGCCCGCGCGCACTACAACGCAGAGGACCCCGACGGCGACGCCATCACGAGCAGGGACGTCCGCGCCACGGCGTTCGACCCTGCGAAGGGCGGGTACGAGCCACAAGCGGTCGACGCCGCCCTGGACAGGCTCGAGGACGTCTTCGCGCAGCGGGAACGCGACCACCTCATCAGCACGAAGGGCGAGGATGCCTGGCTGCGCGAGATCGGCCGGACCGCGGCTGTCCTCCGCAACCGCCTCCACCGCCCGCCCGGAGAGCGCTTCCGCCGTCCCACGAAGAGGAACAGCCCGAGCTACGACATCGAGGACGTCGACCGCCTCTGCGATCAGCTCCTGCAGTACCTCGAGGACGACCTGCCCATGAGTGTCGACGTCGTCCGCCGCGCGGTGTTCCGTGAGGCGCGCGGCGCCGACGGGTACGAGGAGAACCAGGTCGACGGGTTCCTGGACCGCGTCGTCGAACTCATGGCCGGCATCGACTGACCCACGGACGCGTCCGCCCGACGCGCGGCTGCGTGCTACAGCCTCCTACCGTGGTTCGGGGGTGTGGAGGCGTGCCAGCACGCGTGACGCCGACGCCGGTTTCCGTCGGGCCGTCGCCCGCGATACCACCACCATGGTGATGAAAGCTGTCGGCACCGTCCACAGGGCAGGCTGTTCCAGCCACACCCGGTCGTCCCCGGTAAGAGGACCCATCAGCGCCGTCACCGCGATCGCTCCGCCGCACAGCACTGCGCCGGCGAGCATGCCGGCGATCGCGCCGGCATCGGTGAGGCCGCGCCACCAGATGCCCAGCAGTAGCAGCGGGCAGATGGTGGAGGCCGTGAAGGCGAAGACCGACCCGACGCTTCCCGCGAGGGCGAGGCTGTCGGTCAGCAGGGCGATGACGAGGGGGATGAGCGCCGATAGGAGCGCGGCCCGCCGGAATCCTGCGACGCTGCCCTCGAAGAACTCCTGGCTCACCACACCGGCGAGGGAGACGACGAGTCCGCTCGTCGTCGAGAGGAACGCCGCGAAGGCGCCTGCCGTCACGAGGGCGGACAGCACGTCGCCCGTCATTCCGTCGAAGATGCGTCCGGGCAGGAGGAGGACAGTGGCGTCCGCTGCTCCCTCCGCCGCCAGTTCGGGAGTGTGGATCCGACCGAGGATGCCGTACACGGTGGGGAAGAGGTAGAACACGGAGAGGAGCCCGAGGACGATGAGCGTCGTCCGGCGCGCCGATGCGCCGTCGGGGTTGGTGTAGAAGCGCACGAGGACGTGGGGCAGCCCGAGCGTCCCGAACAGCAGCGCGATGACGAGCGAGATCGTGCCGTACAGGGAGGCTTCGGCCGTCGTGTTGAGGTCCGCGGTGAAGGCGCTCCCGCCGGCCGTGATCGGCCGGCCGTCGGCACCGAGGCGGAACAGGATGAACGCCAAGGGGACGGCGAGGGCCGTGAGTTTGAGCCAGTACTGGAAGGCCTGGACGAAGGTGATGGAGCGCATGCCGCCGGTGACCACGCTGAGGCACACCACGACGACGACGGCGAGCGGGCCCACCCACGAGGGCAGTCCGGTGGTGATCCGGACGGTCAGCGCCGCACCGTGGAGCTGCGGGACGATGTACAGCCATCCGACGACGACGACCAGCATGCTGGTCACCCGGCGCACCAGGAGCGAGTCGAGCCTCGCCTGGGCGAAGTCCGGGATCGTGTACGCGCCTGATCGCCGGAGCGGAGCGGCGACGAACAGCAGGAGCATGAGGTAGCCGGCTGTGTAGCCGATCGGGAACCACAGCGCGTCCACGCCGGAGATGAGGATGAGCCCGGCGACGCCGAGGAAGCTCGCGGCGGACAGGTACTCCCCTCCGATGGCCGAGGCGTTCCACCACGGGCGGACCGTGCGCGAGGCGACATAGAAGTCGCCGGTCGTCCGGGAGATGCGCAGCCCGTAGATCCCTATCAGGACGGTGCTCAGTGCGACCAGGACGAGCGCCGTGTAGCCGACGGCCGGGCTCAGCTGCAGCGCGCCGTCGTGGAACGCGTCAGTCATCGTCCACGAGGTCCTGGAAGTGCCGCTCGTTCCGGGAGGCGCTGCGCACGTAGAGGACGGCGCACCCGATGACCAGGGGATAGATGCCCAGCCCCAGCAGCAGCCACGGAATCGGTACCGTCAGGATCGTGACGCCGTTGATGTCGGGGAACACGGCGAGCAGCACCGGGATCCCGATGAGGATCACCAGGAAACCCCCGGCCACCACGAGCGCCAACCGCAACTGCGACCTGATCAGCGACTCCACGAACAACTGGCCCACCTCCGACTGCTCCGCCATCTCCCGAGCCACGGGGAAGGATGCTCCCGTCGCACGCGCAGCGGTCCTGGGAGCCGTCACCCTGATCCGGCGGGGCGGTCCGGAGGACCCCGGGATCATAGGACGGTTCCGCCGGAACGATCCGGACGGAGCAGCAGCAGGCGCACGCGGTGCGCCGTCAATGGCTCGGGCGGAGTCGGGTGGCTTCGAGCTTCTCCCGCACGTCGGGCAGATGGCGGCGGCTGACCGGCAGCTCCGCGTCCCCCACGAAGAGGCTCGCGCGGCCGGCGCCGATGCGCACCTTCTGCACCTGGTCCATAGCGACGAGGTAGGAGCGGTGCGTCCGGAGGAAGCCGGCCTCCGCCCACTGGCGCTCGAGGTCGTTCAGCGGAATCCGGATGAGGTAGCTCGCCTCGGACGTGTGCAGGCGTGCGTAGTCGCCCTGCGCCTGGACGTACCGGACGTCGTCCCGCCTGATCATGCGGCTGACGCCGCCCTGGTCCACCGTGATGACCTCGGGCGCCGCCGTCGCGCCCTCCATGAGTTCGCAGACCCGCCGGACGGACTCGGCCAGCCGCTCGGTCCGGACGGGTTTGAGGAGATAGTCGACGGCTCGGAGCTCGAAGGCCTCGAGCGCCCGGTCCTCGTCCGCGGTGACGAACACGACGGCCGGCGGCCGGTTGAAGCGGGAGATGACGCGGGCGATGTCCAGCCCCGAGAGCGACGGCATGTGGATGTCGAGGAAGAGTGCGTCGACGCTGTGCTGCTCGAGCACGCCCAGCGCCTCGGCTCCACTCGATGCCCGGTGGATCGTTCCGATGCGGGCGTCCTTGCGGAGCAGGAAGGCCAGCTCCTCGACTGCGGGAAGCTCATCGTCGGCGATGACAACATTGACCATGGTTCCTAGGTTACGCGCCTCATGCCTGGTGGTCGGGCTGCGACTTGGGTACGCGCATCGTGATGAGCGTGCCTGCTCCGGGCGCGGTGTCGATGATCAGGCCGTAGTCGTCGCCGTACACCTGGCGCAGGCGGGAATCGACGTTCCGCAGCCCCACGTGCACCCCCTCGGTGTGTCCGGCCAGGACCGAGCGGAGGTGCTCGGGCTCGATCCCGACGCCGTCGTCCTCGACGGTCACCTCGGCGAAGGGACCGACGTCGTGCGCCGTGATCGTGATGTTCCCGACGCCGTCCTTCGAATCCAGTCCGTGCCGCACCGCGTTCTCGACGAGCGGCTGGAGGCTGAGGAAGGGGATGACGGTACTGAGGACTTCCGGACCGATCTCGAGGCTGACCTTGAGCCGGTCGCCGAACCGCGCGCGCTCGAGGAGGAGGTAACGGTCGATACTGCGCAGTTCCTCGGCCACCGTGGTGAAGTCGCCGTGCCGGCGGAACGAGTATCGGGTGAAGTCGGCGAACTCGACCACGAGCTCGCGCGCCCGCGCCGGGTCGGTGTTGATGAAGGATGCGATGGCGTTCAGCGAGTTGTAGATGAAGTGCGGACTGATCTGCGCGCGGAGCGCCCGTACCTCCGCCTCGGCGAGGAGCCGCCTGGAGGAATCGAGCTCCGCGAGTTCCACCTGGGTGGAGACCCACCCGGCGAGTTCGTTCGTGGCCCGGACGAGTCCCGCATTGACGTCGCTCGCGAACGCACCGACGGTGCCCACCACGCGTCCGTCGACGCGCACAGGAGACAGCACGAGCTCGCCCAGCTCGGTCAGCCCGACGGTGTCCAGCCGCTGGCGGCGGACGATCTGCGTCCGTCCGCTCTCGAGCACCTGGCGTACGAGCGGCATCACGTCCGGCGGGGTGCCACGCCCGCCGTCCCACGCAAGCACGCCGGCGTCGTCGCTGATCATCAGGATGTCGCAGCGCAGCAGTCCGCGGAGGTGGCGGCTCGCCTTCGACGCGCCGGCAGGCGTCAGTCCCTCGCGCAGGTGCTCGGACGCGAGGGCCGCGGTATGGAGGGTGGCGTAGGTCGCCCGGTCGGCGTCGGATCCGAGGTCGCGGTAGGAGCGGGAGAGGCGGAACCCGAGGGACGCGACGACGGCGAGCGTGATGATCGCGACGGCGCACACCAGGGCGGTATCGACGGCGGCGCTGAACATGGATCCACAGTAGCGGCCCCTGCCAGGTGGTCATTCCGCGCCATCTCGGCGCATCCTCCGACCGTTCACCGCATGCGAGAGCACACTCGCCGACGAGCGGGCGGGTGCGGCTGGTAACGGCCGACGTCGTCCCGCACAGTGATGGGAGTCACAGTGACGTGCCTTCCCCGTGCGGCGACGACGCCACGCGGCGGCTGGGTGACATCCCGAACGAAGGAGCAACAATGGGTTCGCACCCAGAAGAGCCGGCAGTCGGCTCCGGTGCTGCCGTCGACTTCACCGAAGTCCAGCAGACCGAGCAGTTCAAGGAACTGCGCAAGCGCCACCGCAGTTTCGTCTTCCCCATGGCAGTGTTCTTCCTGCTCTGGTACTTCGCCTATGTGCTGCTGGCGGACTACGCGCACGATTTCATGGCGACGCCCGTGATCGGCAACATCAATATCGGCATCATCCTCGGGTTGCTGCAGTTCGTGAGCACCTTCGCGATCACCATGTGGTACGTCAGCTACGCCAACAAGCGCCTCGACCCCATCGCCGCGAACATCCGCCACGAGCTCGAGGAAGCGGCGCCCGAAGCATTCATCGACCCAGCAGGTGGAAACAAGTGATCTCCATCACCAGTGCGGCAGTCCACGTGCCGCTGCAGACCACCGAGGTGACGACCGTCGGATCGCCTCTGCTCAACATCGCCATCTTCGGGCTGTTCGTCGCCATCACGCTCGTGATCGTGCTGCGCGCGAGCCGCAACAACAAGACCGCAGCCGACTACTACGCGGCCGGGCGCTCGTTCACGGGCGGCCAGAACGGCACGGCCATCGCCGGAGACTACCTCTCGGCGGCGTCGTTCCTCGGTATCGTCGGCGCGATCGCGATCAACGGCTACGACGGCTTCCTGTACTCCATCGGGTTCCTCGTCGCATGGCTCGTGGCCCTCCTCCTGGTTGCGGAGCTGCTGCGCAACACGGGCAAGTTCACGATGGCCGATGTCCTGTCCTTCCGCCTCAAACAGCGTCCCGTACGCATCGCGGCGGCCATCACCACGCTCGCCGTCTGCTTCTTCTACCTCCTCGCCCAGATGGCGGGTGCGGGCGGACTCGTCTCGCTCCTGCTGGGCATCAACGACCGCCTCGGCCAGTCCGTCGTCATCACCGTCGTCGGCGTCCTCATGATCATGTACGTGCTGATCGGCGGCATGAAGGGCACCACCTGGGTGCAGATCATCAAGGCCTGCCTCCTGATCGCCGGCGCGTTCATCATGACGGTGTGGGTCCTGGCGCTGCACGGCTTCAACCTCTCGACGCTGCTGGGTAGGGCGATCGAGACCTCCGGCAACGAGGCGATCACGAGCCCGGGCCTGCAGTACGGCCTCAGTGCCATCACGCGCCTGGACTTCCTGTCCCTCGCCCTCGCGCTCGTGCTGGGCACCGCGGCGCTGCCGCACGTGCTCATGCGCTTCTACACCGTTCCCACGGCTAAGGAGGCCCGACGCTCCGTGGTCTGGGCCATCTGGCTCATCGGTGCCTTCTACCTCTTCACCCTGGTGCTGGGCTACGGCGCCAGTGCCCTGATCGGTGCCGATCGCATCCTGGCCGCACCGGGAGGCGTCAACTCAGCTGCACCGCTGCTGGCCTTCGAGCTGGGCGGATCCATCCTCCTCGGGCTGATCTCGGCCGTAGCGTTCGCCACCATCCTCGCGGTGGTCGCGGGACTCACGATCACGGCCGCGGCGTCCTTCGCCCACGACATCTATGCGAGCGTGATCCGCAAGGGCAGGGTCAACCCGGACGGCGAGGTGAAGGTCGCACGACGCACGGTGGTCGTGATCGGCCTGCTGTCCATCCTCGGCGGCATCGGCGCCCAGGGCCAGAACGTCGCGTTCCTCGTGGCGCTCGCCTTCGCGGTCGCGGCCAGTGCCAACCTGCCGACCATCCTGTACTCGCTGTTCTGGCGGAAGTTCAACACCCAGGGCGCGGTCTGGAGCATGTACGGCGGACTGGGATCGGCCATCCTGCTGATCGCCCTCTCGCCCGTCGTCTCCGGCGGCGAGAAGTCGATGATCCAGGGCGCCGACTTCTCGGTGTTCCCGCTCAGCAACCCGGGCATCGTCTCCATCCCGCTGGCGTTCTTCCTCGGCTGGCTGGGCACCACGCTCTCCCGCACGCAGGAGGACCCGATGAAGCAGGCCGAGATGGAGGTTCGTTCCCTCACCGGTGTCGGTGCGGAAAAGGCGACCGACCACTAGGCGTCGTCGACCCCTCCCAACCGCTCCACCCGTTCCAAGCGCAGAGACCGTCCCACCGACAGGAGGGGCGGTCTCTGCCGTTGTCCGGACGGGTCTGAAGCGGCCTGCCTGCGTGTGCCGGTCAGGGACGCGCGTCGAGGAGCCTGAGAACGTTGGTCAGTGCGGCCGGCATGCTCACCGACGGGTCGTACAGCCACTGGAGCTGGATGCCGTCGAACACGCCGATGATGATGCGGGCGGCATCCTCCGGACTGATGTCGGAGCGGATCTCCCCGCGGGACTGTGCAGCGGAGATGTCCTTCGCCGTCGTCTCGATGAGCCAGGCATAGCGTTCACGGAAGTAGTCCCGCGCAGCGTGGCCCTGCCGCGTGGCTGTCGCCGACGCCACGGCGAAGAGTGCCGTCAGCCCGGGATGTCGCTCATTGTGTGCAGCGATGTCCGGAAGGTCCGCGAGGGACGCCGTCGTGCCGCCGTGCCCGGCGGTGGTCTGCTCGTCGCGGTCCGCGAGGACGGCCGTGAGCAGGTCCTGCTTCCCGCTGAAGTAGTGGAACAGCGTTGCTTCCTTGATGCCTGCCCGCTCCGCGACGAGTTTCAGGGTGGTGCCTTCGAAACCCTCGGCGATGAACACCTCGGCGGCAATCCTCAGCAGCTCGCGTCGTCGCTCGATGCCCTTGGCATAGGTACCCTGCGCCTTTGTGCCCATGCGTCGAGTGTAGGGGCAGGCGGAAGAGGGCCGGGGAGCAGGGATTACGTCCCACCGAACCCGGTCAGCCGGCCTCTCCGGCCGGGAGGTCAGGACGCCGTGCGCGGTCCGCGTGCGAGCAGCGGTTCGACGCGGAACGGGATGAGCTCTCCCATCGCGAGAGAGGTATCGCAGCGCTCCACACCGTCGCACGCCAGGATCTTGCCGTTGATGCGGAAGAGATCCTCGGCATCCACGGCAACCACGCGGACGAGGATGTCCGCCTGACCCGTCAGTCCGAACGCCTCGATGACCTCGGGAACGGCAGCGATACTGTGCGTGATGGATGCCAGCTTCTGCTGCTGCACGTGGACGTGGATGAAGGCCATGAGGGGATAGCCCAGCGACACGGTGTTGATCCGCCGCTCGAACGAGAGGAAGACGGACTTCTTCTCGAGTTGCGCCATCCTTGCCTGCACCGTGTTCCGGGAGAGTCCCAGCTTCTGCGCGAGGGCGACGACGGTGCGCCGTGGGTCCTTCGAGATGGCCTGCAGGAGCCGCGTGTCGGTGAGGTCCAGGGGTTGCATAGTGCGCAACGCTAACACGGGGACTGTCGTGCGAATAGAGCAAGATGCTCAGTCGAAGAGATAACAGTTGTGCCACCTGCTGCCTGTGAGTAGGGTCACAACCACTTCGGGTAATGGCGCCCGGAGCCCTCCAGTCGTGCGGACAGCCGGCGGAGGGTTGTCTGCGAATGCGAAGGTTGCGTGCAATGGCCCAGGACGAAGCCCGGCCAGGATCGGGATCAACCAGCGGTGACCACGGCTCCGGACCGGCGTCCGGAACAGTCCTTCCGGGCGCGGCCCACGAGGGCGCGGACGAACTCGTGCAGCTCATCGATCCCCATGGCGTACGCCACGCGCACGACCGATATGACGAGCTCGTGGCCGACGTCGACGGTCCGGCCCTGCGGCGACTCTACGAGGACATGGTGGTGGTGCGTCGCATCGATGCGGAGGCGACCGCTCTCCAGCGCCAGGGCGAGCTCGCGCTCTGGCCACCGTTGCTGGGGCAGGAGGCCGCGCAGATCGGGTCCGGTCGCGCACTGCGGGCCGACGACTTCGTCTTCTCCAGCTACCGCGAGAACGGCGTGGCGTACTGCCGGGGGGTCGACCTGACGGACATCCTGCGGGTCTGGCGCGGCAACGCCTCGTCCGGATGGGACCCGTACTCCATCAACATGGCGACCCCGCAGGTGATCATCGGAGCTCAGTCGCTGCATGCCACCGGCTACGCCATGGGCATCATCCATGACGGCGCGGATTCCGTCGCCGTCGCCTACTTCGGCGACGGAGCAACGAGCCAGGGGGACGTCAACGAAGCGATGGTGTTCGCCGCGAGCTACCAGGCGCCCGTCATCTTCTTCTGCCAGAACAACCACTGGGCCATCTCGGAGCCTGTGGGTCTCCAGGCCCACGTGCCGATCGCGCGCCGGGCGCCCGGTTTCGGTATTCCCTCCGTGCGTGTCGACGGCAACGACGTCCTCGCATGCCTGGCCGTCACGCGTGAGGCCCTCGCCCGTGCGCGCGCAGGTGGCGGTCCCACTTTCATCGAGGCCGTGACCTACCGCATGGGCCCGCACACGACGGCGGATGATCCGACCCGCTACCGCGACCCGAACGAGCTCGAGGATTGGGCGGCCCGGGATCCGCTGGCACGGCTCGCGGCCCTGCTCGATTCCCTCGGCCTGCTCGACGCGGACTACGCCGACTCGGTGAAGGCCACGGCGGACGCCACCGCCGCGACGCTGCGCGAGGGCTGCCTGGCGATGCCGGAACCGGCGCCGTCGGACGTCTTCAGGCACGTCTACAGCGAGCCGAACTCCTGGCTCGACCGCCAGCAGGACCACTACGAACACTATCTCGCCTCCTTCGCCCAGGCATCACAGGAAGGGTCCCGCTGATGCCCACGATGACTTTCGGGCGAGCGATCAACGCAGGCCTTCGCCGCGCCATGGACGACGATCCGAAAGTGGTCCTGATGGGTGAGGACATCGGGAAGCTCGGAGGCGTCTTCCGCATCACGGACGGACTGCAGAAGGACTTTGGGGCGCACCGCGTGCTGGACACTCCGCTCGCCGAAGCCGGCATCATGGGTACCGCGGTCGGGCTGGCCTACCGCGGCTACCGCCCGGTGGTCGAGATCCAGTTCGACGGGTTCATCTACCCGGCCTTCGACCAGATCGTCTGCCAGGTGGCGAAGCTGCACTACCGCACCCAGGGGGCCGTGAAGATGCCCATCACCATCCGGGTGCCCTTCGGCGGCGGCATCGGTTCGCCCGAGCACCACTCCGAATCCCCCGAGGCCTACTTCACGCACACCTCCGGCCTGCGCGTGGTGAGTGTCTCGAACCCGCAGGACGCCTACACCATGATCCAGCAGGCCATCGCGAGCGACGATCCCGTGCTGTACTTCGAGCCCAAGCGCCGCTATCACGTCAAGGGCGAGGTGGACGAGGGCGCGCCGCCGTCGTCGGCCATGGGTGACGCGCGGGTGGTCGTCGAAGGCACGGACGTCACGCTCGTGGCCTACGGTCCGCTCGTCCCCACAGCCCGCGACGCCGCCATCGCAGCGTCCGACGACGGCATCTCGATCGAGGTGATCGACCTCCGCTCCCTCGCGCCGATCGATTTCCCGACGGTCGAGGCGTCCGTCCGCAGGACGGGCCGGCTCGTCATCACGCACGAAGCCGCCCAGTCCGGCGGTCTCGGCGCGGAGATCGCCGCCAGCATCACGGAGCGGTGCTTCGACTACCTGGAGCACGCGCCCGTGCGCGTCACCGGCTTCGACATCCCCTATCCGTACTCCAAGCTCGAGTTCCATCATCTGCCGGACCTCGACCGAATCCTCGACGGCGTGGACCGCGTGCTGCGTCGCCCGAACTCGCTCAGTGCACTCGACGCCGATGCGGCGGTGCAGCGATGAGTGCCTCGACGGACGCTATGACGGGCGTGACAGGCATCGGAACGGCCGGACCGACGAAGGAACCGGCGGGTCCGGTCCGCGAATTCCGCCTACCCGACCTCGGGGAGGGCCTGACGGAGTCCGAGATCGTCCGGTGGCACATCGCCGAGGGCGACACCGTCGAGCTCAACGAGATCATCGCCGACGTCGAGACCGCCAAGGCCGTCGTGGAATTGCCGTCCCCGTACGCCGGGAAGGTGGTGCGCCTGCATGTGGAGGCAGGAACCGTGGTCGACGTCGGGACGCCGATCGTCTCGTTCGACGTCGCCCGGGATGTCGGCGGTGCGGTACCTGGTCCGCATCCGGTCCCGGGCACCGGTCCTGTTCCGCCGTCGGATGCACGCGACGGAGAAGTGCGCGCGAGGCGCGAGCCGAACCTCGTGGGGTACGGGGCGGCTGTGGAGCAGGGCGGGCGTCCTCAGCGACGGAGCCGCACGATCGCGTCCGTCGCGTCCGCGTCCCCCCGGCTGCCCGAGCAGGTGCAGTGCCAGGCGCACGTGCCGTCGTCGTCGGCGCCGGGGCAACAGGAGCGCGGTCGACGGAACGGAGAGCGGCCACGGTCCACTCCGCCGGTCCGGAAGCTCGCGCGCGATCTCGGCATCTCCCTCGACGTGCTCACCGGCAGCGGTCCAGCTTCCCTGATCACCCGCGCAGACGTGCTCGCTGCGTACGAGGGCACGGCCGGTGGACCGGAAGCCCCGACGCCGGCAGGTTCCGCGACCATGCCGTCAGCCATGCCGTCAGCCATGCCGTCAGCCATGTCGAGCGACCCTGCAGTCGACGGGCTGCCGACAGCGCCGCCACCTCCACAGGCCGGGCGGTCGTCACCGGGCGTGACGCGCACCCCGATCAAGGGGATGCGGAAGCACACGGCGGCAGCTATGGTCGCCAGTGCCTTCACGGCACCGCACGTGACCGAGTTCCTGACCATCGACGTCACGCCGACCATGGACCTGCTCGCCGAACTGAGATCGAGCAGGGCATTCGAGGGAACGCGGATCACGCTCCTTGCCATCGTGTCGAAGGCGGTGTGCATCGCCGTCGCTCGGAATCCCACGCTCAATTCGTCGTGGGACGAGGAGTCGCAGGAGATCGTGCAGTACCCGTACGTGAACCTGGGCATCGCGGCGGCGACACCGCGCGGATTGCTCGTGCCGAACATCGCATCGGCCCACGCCATGACGCTGACGGACCTCGCGGTGGCTCTACGCTCGCTGACCGAGACGGCGCGTGCCGGCAAGACGCCTCCCGCCGATCTTGCGGGCGGGACGATCTCGATCACCAACATCGGCACCTTCGGGATCGATGCCGGTACGCCGATCCTCAATCCCGGCGAGGCCGCGATCCTGGCCATGGGAGCCGTGCGGAGGACGCCGTGGGAGTACCAGGGGGCTGTCGCCCTCCGGTCCGTCCTGACGCTCAGCCTGTCCTTCGACCACCGTCTCGTCGACGGCGAGCAGGGGTCGCGTTTCCTGGCCGACGTCGGCACCATCCTGCGGAACCCGGCGATGGTCCTGGCGATGGTCTGAAGGCGTAGCACGCCGCCGCACGAGCGGGTGGGCGCTTCCGCACCGTGCGGGAGCGCCTACGGCAGTTCGAGGATGAGCTCCCGGACGACCGCACCGCGTGCAGGTGCGAATCCCTGCGTCTCACCGACCTTCTGGAAGCCCCAGCGCTCGAGGATACGGATCGAGCTCACATTGTCGGCGACCGCCCGCGCCCGGATCGGCCGCTGGGTCACCTCGTTGAGGAACTGCCCGACCGCGGCCGTGGTGATGCCCTGGCCCCAGCGCGAGCGGTCGATCCAGTAGCTGATCTCGGGGGTCTCGTCATCGTTGTACGCCAGTATGCTGCCGACGACGTCGCCGTCGGAGAGGATGGTGCGTACCGTGATCCTGCTGTCGTTGAGGATGTCCTGCCAGTGGTGGTCGAAGACTCCACGGTCCGACGGGTTCTTCGCTCCGAACGCGGCCATGTGGTTGGCGCTGGGGTCCAGCTGGTGCGAGAAGAACTCGTCGAGGTCGGAAGCTTCAACGGGACGTAGCGTGATCACAGCGGTACTTTCAGTCGGTGGAGTGGCCGGGCGGTCGGCGAGGCCGGAACTTCTCGTGGGTTCAGCGTACTAGGCAGCCAGGCCTCCCCGGAGGCAGGCCGCGCGCGGGCGTCACACGGTCAGTGCAGCCCATGCCATGTCCTGCAGGAGATCCCGGAGCTGCGCCAGTTCCCGTCCCGACCCGGTGCCGTGCGCGGTGTGCGGGGTCGAGTTGATGAGCCCGAACACTGCATGCACCTTGCGCCGCAGGAGCGATCGGTCGGCGTCGGGCAGGTGGTCGGCGAGCTGGTCCACCCACACCTGGAGGTAACTGCGCTGCAGCGAACGCACCGTGCGTTCGTCGTCGTGCGGCAGGGATGCCAGGTCACGATCCTGCACGCGAATGACGTCGGCGTTGTTCAGGGCGAACTCCACCTGGAAGCGGATGAGCGCCCGAAGCGCGTCCTCGGGGGAGGAGGCATCTGCGGCTACGCTCCTCCCACCCACGAGCAGGTCTTCGCTGACCCCCGTGAGGAGGGCGGAAAGCACCGACGGCTTGCCGGTGAAGTGGCGGTAGACGGCCGGCCCGCTGACCCCGGCAGCGGCGCCGAGGTCCTCGATGGACACCCCGTTGTACCCGCGGTCGGCGAACAGGTGGGCCGCGGCGTCGAGGAGTGCCGCGCGCCGGCTGGCCTTCGCGAGGCTTCGGCCGGTCACGCGGTCTTCCGTGGGCAGTGCCTCCATGCAGGTCCTCGTCGTCGGCAGGGGAGTGATCCCCTCATTCTGATGGACATCCAGGTTAATGACCACTAACCTGAATTCAGTTAGCGATCGCTAACCGATCAGTGCGTGAGGAAGTAGTCGATGGAGACCCTTGCTTCGGAGGTCGATCCGCTCTCACCGGCATTCACCGCCAACCACACGGCGCAGGCAGAACTCGTCGACGACCTGCGGCGTCGCCTCGCCACCACCGCCCTGGGCGGGCCGGAGGCGTCGCGCGAGCGCCACGTAGCCCGCGGCAAGCTGCTTCCCCGCGAGCGCATCGATCAGCTGCTCGACGACGGCAGTCCCTTCCTCGAGATCGCCCCGCTCGCCGCGAACGGCATGTACGACGACGAGTGCCCGGGTGCCGGTGTCATCGCCGGTATCGGCCTCGTGCACGGCCGCCATGTGCTGGTCATCTCGAACGACGCCACGGTCAAGGGCGGCACCTAC
The DNA here is from genome assembly GCF_005281365.1 of Arthrobacter sp. NamB2. Lineage (NCBI taxonomy): Bacteria > Bacillati > Actinomycetota > Actinomycetes > Micrococcales > Micrococcaceae > Arthrobacter > Arthrobacter sp. NamB2. Next base: position 157,907 of record NZ_SZWI01000005.1, read on the forward strand.
TACCCGATGACGGTCAAGAAGCACCTCCGGGCGCAGGAGATAGCGCTCGAGAACCACCTTCCATGCGTGTACCTCGTCGACTCGGGCGGAGCCTTCCTGCCGCGCCAGGACGAGGTGTTCCCCGACCGCAACCACTTCGGGCGCATCTTCTACAACCAGGCGACCATGTCCGCCCGGAAGATCCCGCAGATCGCCGCCGTGCTGGGAAGCTGCACCGCCGGAGGAGCGTACGTGCCGGCGATGAGCGACGAGACCGTGATCGTCCGGAACCAGGGCACGATCTTCCTGGGCGGTCCACCCCTCGTGAAGGCCGCGATCGGCGAGGTCGTGACCGCGGAGGAGCTGGGCGGGGGCGACGTCCACTCGCGCATCTCCGGCGTCACCGACCACCTCGCGGAGAGCGACCAGCACGCGCTGGAGATCGTGCGGGACATCATCGCCACGCTTCCTGCCCCATCGGTGGCGATCCCGCCCGTGGAGGTCGCGGAACCGGCCGTCGACCCGGAGGAGCTGTACGGTGCCGTCCCGATCGACGTCAACGCGTCCTACGACGCCCGCGAGATCATCGCGCGCATCGTCGACGGATCCCTCTTCCACGAGTTCAAGCGCGAGTACGGCACCACGCTCGTCACCGGGTTCGCGACGATCCACGGTCACCGGGTCGGCATCGTCGCGAACAACGGCGTGCTGTTCAGCGAGTCCGCGCTCAAGGGGGCGCACTTCATCGAGCTCTGCGACCAGCGCGGCATCCCGCTGGTGTTCCTGCAGAACCTCAGCGGCTTCATGGTGGGCAGGGACTACGAGGCCGGCGGCATCGCGAAGAACGGTGCCAAGATGGTCACCGCCGTCGCGACCTGCCGGGTGCCCAAGCTGACCGTCGTCGTCGGCGGGTCCTTCGGTGCCGGCAACTACTCGATGTGCGGCCGCGCGTTCTCCCCGCGCTTCCTGTGGATGTGGCCCGCCGCCCGTATCTCCGTCATGGGAGGGAGCCAGGCGTCGTCCGTCCTGGCCACCGTGAAACGGGACCAGCTGGAGGCGCGCGGGAAGCAGTGGTCGCTCGAGGACGAGGACGCCTTCCGCGCCCCGATCCGCGCCCAGTACGAGGCCCAGGGAAATCCCTACTACTCGACGGCACGGCTCTGGGACGACGGCGTCATCGACCCCGCCGACACCAGGACCGTCCTCGGTCTCGCGCTGGCCGTCTGCGCCGGCGCACCCCTGCCCAATACCTCCTTCGGCCTCTTCCGGATGTGACTCGATGACACCCCACCAGACGAAACCCGATCCGATGACGGACAGCGCGTCCCGGACCACCGCTTCGTGGCCCTTCGACACCGTCCTGGTCGCCAATCGGGGGGAGATCGCGTGCCGTGTCATCCGTTCCGTCCGCGCACTCGGATTGCGCTCGGTCGCCGTCTACAGTGACGCCGATGCCGGAGCCCGGCATGTCCTCGAGGCGGACCTCGCGGTACGGATCGGTGGTGCAGCGCCTTCCGAGAGCTACCTGTCCATCCCTGCGGTCGTCGAGGCCTGCCGCCGCACGGGGGCGGGAGCGGTTCACCCGGGCTACGGGTTCCTCAGCGAGAACGCCTCCTTCGCGGCAGTCCTGCAGGAGGCCGGCATCGTCTTCATCGGCCCGTCCGTGCATGCGCTCGACGTGATGGGGGACAAGATCCGGTCCAAGAACCACGTCGCGACCTTCGGGGTACCCGTGGTGCCCGGCATCGCCGAACCCGGCCTGACGGACGACGACCTTCTGCGCGCGGCCGGCGACGTCGGCTTCCCGATGCTGATCAAGCCCTCGGCAGGCGGAGGTGGAAAGGGCATGCACGCCGTCCACCGGGCGGAGGACCTCGCGGGGGTGCTCGGAACCGCCCGACGCGTCGCCGCACGCGCCTTCGGTGACGACACCCTGTTCCTCGAACGGCTCATCGAACGGCCGCGGCACATCGAGGTGCAGGTACTGGCCGACAGGCATGGCACGGTGATCCACCTCGGCGAGCGCGAGTGCTCCCTTCAGCGCCGCCACCAGAAGGTGATTGAGGAGGCGCCGTCGGCCCTGCTGGACGAGTCCACACGCCGCCGAATCGGCGAGGCAGCGTGCAACGCCGCCCGGAGCGTCGACTACACGGGAGCCGGGACGGTCGAGTTCCTGGTCTCCGATGCCGCGCCGGACGAATTCTTCTTCATGGAGATGAACACGCGCCTGCAGGTGGAGCACCCCGTCACGGAACTCGTGACGGGTGTGGACCTCGTCGAATGGCAGATCCGCATCGCCGCCGGTGAGAAGCTGCCACTCGCGCAGGACGACGTCGTCCTCACGGGTCACGCCGTCGAGGCGCGCGTCTACGCCGAGAACCCCGAGGGCGGTTTCCTCCCGTCCACGGGCCGCATCCTGGCACTGTCCGAACCGACGGGGGACGGCATCCGCGTCGACAGCTCCCTGCTGCCCGGTGGGGCCGTCTCGTCGTCGTACGACCCGATGCTCGCCAAGGTGATCGCCTGGGGGGCGGATCGCGCGGAGGCACTGGAGCGCCTGGACGCAGCGCTCGCCGGCACCGTGGTGCTCGGGGTGGACACGAACATCGAGTACCTGCGCCTGCTCCTGAACGACGACGACGTGCGCTCGGCGCGGCTCGATACCACCCTGATCGAACGCAAGCTCCCGGACCTCGCGTTCAGGCCCATCACCGCGCCCGACCTCGCGCTCGCCGCCGTCCTGCTGGTCGAATCGACACCGTCGGTCCGCAGCGGGTCGCCGTGGCACCGGGGGAACGGGTTCCGGATCGGTGCGGTGCGTCCGCGTGCCGTGCCGCTCGAATTCCACGGCGGATCGGAGACGGTGGAACTCGTGGCGTCAGGCACGGGATGGACCGCGACCGTCCGGGGACAATCGCTGAGCGTCCGGGTCGACGAGCACGGGGGCGTCACGATCGACGGCGTGCGCTCCAGCAGCCAGTACCACGTCGACGGCGACACCGTCTGGCTGGCTCAGGCCGGCTGGTCTTCCCGGCTGCGCCGCCCCGGGAGGCGCGAACTCCTCGACGCGGCTCTCTCACGCATCACCCGCGAGGAGGGCACTGCCGATCCACTGGTGCGCAGTCCCATGCCGGGGACCGTCGTGTCCGTGTCCGTCGAGGACGGTGAGGTGGTGCAGGCCGGAGACGTCCTCGTCACCGTCGAGGCCATGAAGATGGAGCACCAGCTCACGGCCGCGGCGTCCGGCGTCGTCCGCCTGTCCCTCAAGCCGGGGGACCTCGTCAAGGCCCAGCAGATCGTCGCGGCCATCGACCCCACTCCGGGCGCGAGCTCCTCGACAGCACGTCCTCCAGCCGGTGCTCCAGCCGGTGCTCCAGCCAGTCCCACGGAAGGGAACGCAGCATGAACTTCGAACTGAGTGAGGAATACCAGGACCTCGTGGACACCGTGCGCGAGTTCGCGGACGAGGTGGTGGCCCCGGTGTCGGCGAGGCACGACGCCGAGCACAGCTTCCCGTACGAGGTCGTGAAGCAGATGGGGGACATGGGGCTCTTCGGGCTTCCGTTCCCCGAGGAGTACGGGGGCATGGGCGGCGACTACTTCGCCCTGTGCCTGGCACTGGAGCAACTGGCGCGCGTGGATCAGTCGGTGGCGATCACCCTGGAGGCCGGGGTCTCCCTCGGCGCCATGCCGGTCTACCGCTTCGGCACGGAGGAGCAGAAGCAGCAGTGGCTGCCCTCGCTCGCCGCGGGGACGGCGCTCGGCGGCTTCGGTCTCACGGAATCCGAGGCCGGTTCGGACGCGTCGGGTACGAAGACGACCGCGGTGCTCGAGGAAGGCCGGCACGGGGCCGAGTGGGTCGTCAACGGCACGAAGGAATTCATCACCAACTCCGGGACCGACATCACCTCCCTCGTCACGGTCACCGCGGTCACGGGCACGTCCGAACGGCCCGACGGCACGGTCAAGAAGGAGATCTCCACCATCCTCGTGCCGTCCGACACTCCCGGCTTCACGGCGGAGAAGGCCTACAACAAGGTGGGCTGGAACGCGTCCGACACGCACCCCCTCACCCTGAAGGACGTCCGGGTCCCCGAGGCCAACCTGCTCGGCACACGTGGTCGGGGCTATGCCAACTTCCTGCAGATCCTCGACGAGGGCCGCATCGCCATCGCGGCGCTTGCTACCGGTGCGGCGCAGGGCTGCGTGGAGCAGTCCATCAGGTACGCCGGCGAGCGCATGGCGTTCGGCAGCACCATCGGCGCCTACCAGTCCATCCAGTTCAAGATCGCCCGCATGCAGGTCCGCGCCCATACCGCGCGCCTGGCCTACTACGACGCCGCGTCCCGCATGCTCGCGGGTAAGCCGTTCAAGACGCAGGCCTCCATCGCGAAGCTGGTGGCCGGCGAGGCCGCGATGGACAACGCCCGCGACGCCACGCAGATCTTCGGCGGCTACGGTTTCATCAACGAGTTCGTGGTGTCCAGGCACTACCGTGACTCGAAGATCCTCGAGATCGGCGAGGGGACCACGGAGGTCCAGCTCATGCTGATCGCACGGGAACTCGGGCTCTAGCCCGCTGCGGCCTACGGGCGGCGACCTCGGGACATCGGCACAGCGGAGGAGGAGCAGTGATCGACAAGGTGGTTGGTAGCGCGGCGGAGGCGGTCGCGGACATACCCGACGGCTCATCCCTCGCCGTCGGTGGCTTCGGACTGTGCGGGATCCCGGTGGCCCTGATAGGAGCGCTGCACGCGCAGGGGACCACGGACCTCGAGACGGTCAGCAACAACTGCGGCGTGGATGACTGGGGGCTCGGCATCCTGCTGGCCGACCACCGCATCCGCAGGACGGTCAGTTCGTACGTGGGGGAGAACAAGGAGTTCGCGCGCCAGTACCTCTCGGGCGAACTCGAGGTCGAGCTCACGCCGCAGGGCACCCTCGCCGAGAAGCTCCGCGCGGGAGGCGCGGGCATCCCCGCGTTCTATACGACCGCAGGAGTGGGAACCCAGGTCAGCGAGGGCGGGCTGCCCCAGCGGTACGACGACGCCGGCAAGGTCGCGGTGGCGTCGAAGCCGAAGGAGGTGCGGTCCTTCCACGGGGTGCAGTACGTGCTCGAGGAGTCCCTGCGGCCGGACTACGCACTGGTGCACGCCTGGAAGGGCGACCGCCACGGGAACCTCGTGTTCCGCGCGACGGCGATGAACTTCAATCCGCTCGCCGCACAGGCAGGCCGGGTCACGATCGCGGAGGTGGAGGAGCTCGTCGAACCGGGCGATCTCGATCCCGGGCAGGTGCACACGCCCGGCATCTTCGTCCAGCGGGTGGTCGTGGCGCCCGACACCGAGAAACGCGTCGAGAAGCGCACGGTCTCGCTCGCCGCCGACCGCACGCCGGAAGGAGCATGACCATGGCGCTGACCCGCAACGAGCTCGCAACCCGGGTGGCACGGGAGCTGGAGAACGGCCAGTACGTGAACCTCGGCATCGGGATGCCCACCCTCATCCCGAACTACATCCCCGAGGGTGTCGAGGTGGTGCTGCACTCCGAGAACGGGATCCTCGGCGTCGGACCGTACCCGGCGGAGGAGGCCCTCGATCCCGACCTCATCAACGCGGGCAAGGAGACCGTCACGGCCAATCCGGGAGCCGCCTTCTTCGACTCCGCGGCATCGTTCGGCATGATCCGCGGCGGGCACGTCGACGTCGCGGTGCTCGGAGCCATGGAGGTCGCGCAGAACGGCGACCTCGCGAACTGGATGGTCCCCGGCAGGATGGTCAAGGGGATGGGTGGGGCCATGGACCTCGTCTTCGGGGCCAAGCGCCTGATCGTCATGATGGAGCACGTGGACCGTGCGGGTCGTCCGAAGATCGTCGAGTCCTGCTCGCTGCCGCTCACGGGCAAGGGGTGCGTCGACAGGATCGTCACCGACCTCGCGGTGATCGACGTCGAGCCCGACGGCCTGGTGCTGCGCGAGACCGCGCCGGGCGTCACCGTCGAGGAGGTCATCGCCGCAACAGGTGCGCCCCTGCGCATCGATCTCGGGGACGAGGCAGCATGAGTGGTCACGGTCCGGGTGGGCGGCGCGTGATCGAGCAGAGGGGGCTGTTCTTCGACGAGCTCGAGGTGGGAGCCGTGTATGCCCACCGCCCCGGGCGGACGCTGACCGAGGCCGACAACGTCCTGTTCACGACCCTGACGATGAACACGCAGGCGCTGCACCTCGACGCAGCCTGGTCGGCGGAGCAACCCTTCGGGCAGCGCCTCGTCAACTCGATGCTGACGTTGGCCACGCTCGTCGGCCAGTCGGTCACCCAGCTCACGCAGGGCACCATCGTGGCGCAGTTGGGGCTCACCGACGTCGCCTTCCCGAAACCGCTCTTCCACGGAGACACCCTGTACACCGAGACCGAGATCATCGCCGTCCGCCCCTCGTCCTCCCGGCCGGGGCAGGGCGTCGTGTCGATGTCCCACACGGGGCGCAACCAGCACGGCGACGTCGTGGCGACGGCCACCCGATCCGTGCTCATGTGGTCGTCGACCGCACCGTCGACCGCACCGTCGACCGCGCCGTCGACCGCGCCGTCGACCGCACAGCGGGAGGGGACGGCATGAGCGGGACCGTCCTGGGGCCGGCCCTGCTGTTCTGCCCTGCCGACCGGCCGGAGCGCTATGCCAAGGCGGCCGATCGCGCTGACACCGTGATCCTCGATCTCGAGGACGCCGTCGCACCCGCCGCCAAGGAGGCCGCGCGCGTAGCGCTCGCCGGCTCCGTCCTCGATCCCGAGCGGACCGTCGTGCGCCTCAATGCCGCCGGTAGTGCCGACTTCGCGCTCGATTGCGCCGCTCTCCGCCGGACGGGATACCGCACCGTCATGCTCGCCAAGACGGAGTCGCCCGATGACATCGCCGCCGTCCGGACCGCACTCGGTGACGTCGGGGTGATCGCCCTGTGCGAGACGGCACGCGGTGTCGTCCAGGCCGCCGACATCGCCCGGGCCGACGGCGTCACCGCGCTGATGTGGGGGGCGGAGGACCTCGTCGCCTCGCTCGGCGGGACGTCGAGCCGGACCTCGCGCGGCACCTACCGGGCCGTGGCCCTCCAGGCGCGCTCGCAGGTACTCCTCGCGGCGGGAGCGGCGGGGAGGGGCGCCATCGATGCCGTCTACGTGGACATCGCGGACATCGAGGGCCTCGAGGAGGAAGCCGACGACGCCGCCGCCTCGGGTTTCTCCGCCAAGGCCTGCATTCACCCTGCGCAGGTCTCCGCGATCCGCGCCGCCTTCGCCCCGGACGAAGCCGAGGTGGAGCACGCGAGGTCCCTCCTGGCAGCCGCCGAGAGCGAGCGCGGGGTCTTCACGTACGAAGGGCGCATGGTCGACGAACCGATCCTCCGCCACGCGCGCAGCATCATCGCGAGGGCGGGCGCTTAGCGCCGTCGTCCATCGCGGCCTCGCCCGAAACGGACGAGCGGGGAGGTGAACTGCGGGATACTGGGGCCATGGATTTCAGCAACCCCTCCCGGCAGCACCGGCGCGTCTCCATCCTCGGTTCCACGGGCTCCATCGGTACCCAGGCGCTCGACGTGATCGCCGCTGCCCCGGACCGCTTCAGTGTTGCCGGGCTCAGCGCCGGCGGGCGGAACCTGGAACTCCTCGCGCGGCAGGCCGTCGCCGTCCGGGCTCCCGCCGTCGGTGTGGCCTCCGCGTCGGAGGACGAGCTCGAGCGCGCGGTCGGACACGCCGCGGACGACGCCGGTGTGTCGGGGTACACCCCGGACCTGTTCGCGGGCGACGGCGCCGCAGCGAGGGTGGCGGCCTGGCCCGACGCCGACGTCGTGCTCAACGGCATCACCGGATCGATCGGCCTGGAACCGACCCTCGCCGCGCTCGCGGCCGGTCACCTGCTCGCACTCGCCAACAAGGAATCGCTCATCGCCGGGGGAGCGCTCGTGCGCGCGGCGGCGGCCCCCGGACAGCTCGTCCCGGTCGACTCCGAGCACTCCGCGATCGCGCAGGCTCTTCGCGGCGGAACCTCGGACGAGGTGGACCGGCTCGTCCTGACGGCCTCCGGCGGCCCGTTCCGTGGCATGACACGCTCGCAGCTGCAGCGCGTCACCCCGGCCCAGGCACTCGCGCACCCCACCTGGGACATGGGGCGCGTCATCAGTACCAACTCGGCGTCGATGGTCAACAAGGCGCTCGAGGTGATCGAGGCGCACCTCCTCTTCGACATCCCCCTGGACCGCATCGACGTCGTCGTGCATCCGCAGTCCGTGATCCATTCCATGGTCCAGTTCATCGACGGCTCCACGCTGGCCCAGGCCTCGCCGCCGGACATGCGCCTCCCTATCGCCCTGGGCATCGGTTGGCCGTTCCGCGTTCCGGGCTCAGCGCGCGCCTGCGACTGGACGCAGCCTGCCGAATGGACCTTCGAGCCTCTGGACGAGCAGGCATTTCCCGCGATCGCTCTGGCGAAGCGGGCCGCCGCCGAGGGCGGTACGCGCATGGCCGTGTACAACGCTGCGAACGAGGAGGCCGTCGACGCCTTCCACAGGGGAGCCATAGGTTTCAATGACATCGTGGACACGGTGTCCGCCGTCGTCGACGAGCAGCGTGCGAGCGAGGCCGCGAGCGACGCGGGCAGGAAGCTCGGCCTCGACGCCGTCCTCGAGGCGGAGCGCTGGGCACGCAGGAGCGCCCGGGTCCGTTGTGGCCTCGTGGAGTCGCCGCTACCCGCTGCGGTAGCCGGTTCGGAAGGCCAGAAGGAAAAGCTGTGACTGTTCTCTTGTTCATCGCCGGAGTGCTCTTCGTCGTCGTCGGGATCGGCGCGTCGATCGCGCTGCACGAGGTGGGACACCTGGTGCCCGCGAAGCTCTTCCGTGTCCGCGTGACGCAGTACATGGTCGGGTTCGGTCCCACCCTCTGGTCCAGGCGGCGCGGCGAGACCGAGTACGGACTCAAGGCGATCCCGGCCGGCGGGTACGTCTCCATGGTGGGCATGTTCCCGCCCGCCACCACGGAGACCGGTACCGTACGGCAGTCCAGCACCGGCGTCTTCCAGCAATTGGTCACGGACGCGCGTCAGGCGGCGGCGGAGCAGCTGCAGCCGGGGGACGAGGACCGCGTCTTCTATAAGCTGCCCGTTTGGAAGCGGATCATCATCATGCTGGGCGGACCGCTGATGAACCTCCTGATCGGTACGGTGCTGTTCGCGGTGCTGATCATGGGATTCGGCACCGCGCAGGCCACCACCACGATCGCGTCCGTGTCCGAGTGCGTCGTCCCGGCGAGCCAGCAGGCCGCGACCGGCCAGACCGAGTGCACGCCCGATGATCCCGCCGCACCTGCCTACGAGGCAGGCCTGCTGCCAGGGGATCGCGTCATCGCCTTCGACGGTCGGCAGGTGACCGACTGGAACGAACTGTCGGGCTGGATCAGGGATGCGGCCGGCCGCGAGGTCGGCATCACCGTGGTGCGCGACGGCGAGACCATCGACTCCAGGATCACGCCGCTGCTGACGGAGCGGCCCGTGGCCACCGCGGACGGTACGGCCGAAGTCGACGACGACGGCGACGCCGTCACGCAGGAGGTCGGGTTCATCGGTGTCGGCTCCACGCAGGAGCTCGTCCCGCAACCCGCGAGCGAGGTGCTGCCGGCGGTCGGCGATTCGCTGGCCCGGGTGGCCGGAGTGGTGCTGAACCTTCCGCAGCGCGTGGTCGAGGTGGGGCAGGCGGCCTTCTCGGATGCTCCGCGTGACCCTGAGGGGCCGATCAGCGTCGTGGGCGTCGGAAGGATCGCGGGGGAGATCTCCGCGATGGAAGAGATACCGGTGGCGTCACGGGCCGCGACACTCATCGGGCTTGTCGCGGGCGTCAACCTCGCGCTGTTCGTCTTCAACCTGATCCCCTTGCTGCCGCTCGACGGAGGGCACGTGGCGGGTGCGCTCTGGGAAGGATTACGCCGCGGCGTCGCCCGGGTGTTCGGACGGCCGGATCCGGGACCGTTCGACATGGCCCGGTTGCTGCCGTTGACCTATGCCGTCGCGATCCTGCTCATGGGGATGGGTGTCCTGCTGATCTACGCCGACATCGTGAAGCCGGTCGATCTCTTCGGCTAGGTGGTTGTAAATCCAAATTCAACCCCATACGGTTGAAGAATGTTCGTCCTCACGATCGACCAGGCCGGGAGCCGCTCGACCCGTGACCGCGTCCCCGACCTGCTCGACCTCCTGCAGCCCATCAGCGCAGTGCTCCCGTGGGAGCGCTCGGTGGGGGACGAGGCGCAGGGAGTCGTGGCGGCTGCCGCCGACGTCGTGGACGCCGTGCTCCTCTGCCTGCGCGATGGTGACTGGTACGTCGGAGTCGGCATCGGTGAGGTCGAGCGACCGCTGCCCGCGTCACCGCGCGAAGGGCGAGGTTCCGCCTTCGTCGCCGCGCGGAAGGCCGTCGACCGCGCGAAGAAGACGGGGGACCGGGCCCCGCTCGCCGTCGAAGGACCCGACGGCGAGCGCGGGGCCGCAGAGGCGGAAGGGGTCCTGGCGTTGCTCGGTCGACATGTCATGGACCGCTCGGAGGCGGAGTGGCGCATCCTCGATCTGCTGCAGCCCGGGGTGCGGGGGACTCAGACGGCCGTGGCGCGCGTCCTCGGCATCAGCCCGCAGGCCGTGAGCAAGGCCGCGGCCCGCGCCGCCTGGCACGAGGAACAGGCCGTCCGTCCCGCGGCCGCGCGCCTGCTGGCCTGGGTGGACGGAGCCCTCCCTCCGCCGCCCGATGGGGGCGCGGTGCTGTGAACATGGAGCAGGATCGGCGCCGCCGATCGGAGACGGAGGAGGTTGCGTGGACGCGCTCTGGATAGTGGTAGCCCTGGTCGTCGCGGGTGGCGTCGGTTCTCCGGTGACCATGCTCGTGCTGCGCCTCGCGCGTTCGGTGGACACCGCCGAACGGCGTCGGGAGGAATTGCCGGAGCCCGCGGACCAGCCCCAGCTCGACATGCCGGACCCTCCCGCGGAGCCGCCCAGGGCACCGGTCGATGCACTACCGCCCGGGGTCCTTCGCGGCGGGCTCGTCATCGGCGTGCTCGAGCGCCTGGCGGTGACCGTCGCCATTCTCGGCGGCCAGCCGGTCGCCATCGCCTACGTGGTCGCGGTCAAGGCGCTCGGAAGGTATGCCGAACTCAAGGAGACGCCCGCGGCGTCGGAGCGTTTCATCATCGGCACGCTCGCCTCGATGCTCTGGGCAGCCGGCGTGGCGACCATCATCAAGGTGTACCTGCTACACGTCACGTAGGGTGAGAATCATGAGTATCTTCGCCGTCGAGTACGTATACAACCCCGACCACGACGACCTCCGGGCGGAGCACCGCCCGGCACACCGGGCGTGGCTCGAGGGGCTCGTGGACCAGGGCGCCGTCCTGGCCTCCGGACCGTTCACGGACGGGACGGGCGCGCTGCTGGTGTTCGTCGCCGATTCGGAGGCGGACCTCAACCAGCTCGTGAGCGAGGACCCCTTTGCCCGGGTGGGTGCCATCTCCGCCGTCAAGACGACGGGATGGAACCCCGTCATCGGGGCCTTCCGCCACCACGTGTGACCTGTATCCCCCGGGACCCCTCAAGCGTCTGACCGGGTGGATAATGAAATCAGGAATCCCAAAGACGTGCGGTCATGACCGCCAGCATGGAGGAAGTTTTGACCTCGGTCAGCCTAGGAATGCCAGCAGCACCCCCGCCCGTCCTCGCCCCCCGGCGCAAGACCCGCCAGATCAAGGTCGGGTCGGTGGGAGTCGGATCCGATTCGCCGATCAGCATCCAGTCGATGACCACCACGCCGACCACGGACATCAACGCGACGCTGCAGCAGATCGCCGAGCTGACGGCGACGGGTTGCGACATCGTGCGCGTCGCCTGCCCGTCCGCCGATGACGCCGCGGCGCTGCCGATCATCGCGAAGAAGTCCCAGATCCCGGTGATCGCCGACATCCACTTCCAGCCGAAGTACGTCTTCGCGGCGATCGACGCGGGGTGTGCCGCTGTCCGCGTGAATCCCGGCAACATCCGGAAGTTCGACGATCAGGTCAAGCAGATCGCCGAGGCCGCGAAGGCCGCGGGCACCTCGATCCGGATCGGTGTCAACGCCGGTTCACTCGATCCTCGGCTCATGGAGAAGTACGGGAAGGCCACGCCCGAGGCGCTCGTCGAATCCGCGGTCTGGGAGGCGTCCCTCTTCGAGGAGCACGACTTCCACGACTTCAAGATCTCGGTGAAGCACAACGACCCCGTCATCATGGTTCGGGCCTACGAGCTCCTGGCCGAACGAGGCGACTGGCCCCTGCACCTCGGTGTCACCGAGGCCGGCCCCGCTTTCCAGGGCACCATCAAATCCGCCACAGCTTTCGGAGCGCTGCTGTCGAAGGGTATCGGCGACACCATCCGCGTCTCCCTCTCCGCTCCGCCGGTCGAGGAGGTCAAGGTCGGCAACCAGATCCTGCAGTCGCTCAACCTGCGGCCGCGGAAGCTGGAGATCGTGTCCTGCCCGTCCTGCGGAAGGGCGCAGGTGGATGTCTACACCCTCGCCGAAGAGGTCACGGCGGGCCTGGAGGGCATGGAGGTGCCCCTGCGCGTCGCCGTCATGGGCTGTGTCGTCAACGGACCCGGCGAAGCCCGCGAAGCCGATCTCGGCGTAGCCTCCGGCAACGGCAAGGGGCAGATCTTCGTTCGCGGGCAGGTCATCAAGACTGTCCCGGAGGACCAGATCGTTGAGACACTCATCGAGGAAGCGATGCGGCTAGCAGAGGAAATGGGTGAGGCTGATGGCGAAACTGCTGGCCAGGGTGGCCCCATGGTTACCGTTAGCTAGACCCCAGCCTGATCCGGAGGGCCCCTGGTCCTTCCGCGTGCTCGGTGAGGCTGATACGAGGGACCTCTGGACCATCGTGAACGAGGACCCGGTCGCGAATGTCTTCGTGGCCTCCCATCTCGAGTCGGTCGGCAGTGCGGCGCCGTCGGTGTCGGGTGGCGAGATCATCGGGATGTTCCGGCACGACGAGTTGCGCGCGGCCTGCTGGGCCGGGGTGAACCTCGTACCGATCGGTGTGACCGATGAGACAGGCGCCATCTTCGGCGATCACCTCGGGCGGTCGGGGCGGACGTTCTCGTCGATCTTCGGGCTGTCCGAAGGTGTCATGGACATCTGGTCGACGCTCGAGGACTACAGCGGGGAGCCTTTCGACGTCCGTCCGACCCAGCCGCTCATGACCATCGACACCGATCCCCTGATCGAGCCTGCCGCGGACCTGCGCTTCACGCATCCGGACGAACTCGACCGCGTGCTCCCGGCCTGCGCGGCCATGTTCGAGGAGGAGGTCGGCTACTCGCCGTTCATCGGCGGGTCCGAGCACTACCGTCGCCGGGTGGCATCCCTCATCAGCAGGAAACACTCGCTCGCGGCCTTCGACGACGCCGGCAACGTGGTCTTCAAGGCCGAACTGGGCACGGTGTCGTCCGAGGCCGTCCAGGTCCAGGGGGTCTGGATGCACCCGGACCGCCGCGGCGAGGGCCTCAGCGCTGCCTACATGGCCGCCGTCGTCGTCGCGGCGCGCTCTTTGGCTCCCACCGTGAGCCTCTACGTGAACTCCTACAACGCCCGGGCGATCGCCGCGTACAAGCGCGTCGGCTTCGCGCAGGTCGACACCTTCGCCACCATCCTCTTCTGAACGCGGAGGCACCGCAGGCGGCTGCGTGACGGGTCGGCGGTGGACGGACCGGCTAGATTGGTACCTGTTGTTTCCCGCCGGACGGCGGGGAGATGAATGGCAGTACCGATACGAACGGACACCGCGTGGTCTTACGACTCTCGACCCTTTTCCTGCGCACCCTGCGTGAAGACCCAGCCGATGCAGAGGTGGCCAGTCACCGCCTCCTGGTGCGTGCCGGCTACATCCGGCGTGCAGCCCCGGGCATCTACAGCTGGTTGCCGCTGGGACTGAAGGTCCTCGCCCGGGTCGAGGCGATCGTGCGCGAGGAGATGGAGGCGATGGGTGCACAGGAGGTGCACTTCCCCGCCCTGCTGCCCAAGGAGCCCTACGAGGCGACCAACCGCTGGACGGAGTATGGCGACGGCATCTTCCGGCTGAAGGACCGCAAGGGCGCGGACTACCTGCTGGCGCCGACGCACGAGGAGATGTTCACCCTCCTCGTCAAGGACCTGTACACCTCGTACAAGGACCTGCCCGTGAGCCTGTTCCAGATCCAGACCAAGTACCGCGACGAGGCCCGCCCACGCGCCGGGCTGCTCCGCGGCCGCGAGTTCATCATGAAGGACTCCTACTCGTTCGACGTCGACGACGAGGGGCTGGAGGCGAGCTATCAGCTCCACCGCAGCGCCTACCTGCGCATCTTCGAACGGCTCGGCCTCGAGGTGGTCCCCGTGACGGCCACCGCAGGTGCGATGGGCGGTTCCAAGAGCGAGGAGTTCCTTCACCCGACCCCCATCGGCGAGGACACCTTCGTCCGCTCGGCCGGAGGCTACACGGCGAACGTCGAGGCCGTCACGACCGTCGTCCCGGACGCCATCGACTTCACGGACGCGCCAGCGGCAGAGGTTCGGGACACGCCGGACACGCCGACCATCGGCACGCTGGTGGAGCATGCCAACTCTGCAGCTCCGCGGGAGGACCGGCCCTGGACAGCGGCGGACACCCTGAAGAACGTCGTCCTCGCCGCGGTGCTGCCCACGGGTGAGCGCGAGATCGTCGTCGTCGGCGTGCCCGGCGACCGCACGGTGGACCTCAAGCGGATCGAGGCGAACATCGCGGGGCACCTCGAGACGGGCGGGGAGGTGGCGGTCGAAGCCGCGAACGAGGAGGACCTCAAGAAGCACCCGGGCCTCGTCAAGGGCTACATCGGCCCCGGCCTCACGATCGGGTCCGCAGTCCTCGGCATCGAAGCCGCGACCGGCCTCCGGTACCTCGTCGATCCCCGCGTGGTCAGTGGGACCACCTGGATCACCGGCGCCAACGATCAGGGCAAGCACGTCTTCGGCCTGGTCGCCGGTCGGGACTTCGGCTGGGACGGCGTCATCGAGGCCGTCGAGGTGCGTGAGGGCGACGAGGCTCCCGACGGTTCGGGGCCGCTCGTCGCCGCTCGTGGCATCGAGATGGGTCACATCTTCCAGCTCGGCCGCAAGTACGCCGAAGCGCTCGGGCTCAAGGTCCTGGACCAGAACGGCAAGCTCGCCACCGTGACCATGGGCTCGTACGGTATCGGCGTGACGCGTGCCCTCGCAGCACTCGCGGAGTCCAACCACGACGACCGCGGCATCATCTGGCCCCGCAACGTCGCACCCGCCGACGTGCACATCGTTGCTACCGGCAAGGGCGCCGAGGTGTTCGAGGCCGCGGAGAGACTCGCCGGTGACCTCGAGGCAGCTGGACTCACCGTGCTGTACGACGACCGCCCGAAGGTCTCTCCCGGCGTGAAGTTCGGCGACGCGGAACTCATCGGCGTGCCCACCATCGTCGTCGTCGGGCGCGGACTGGCGGACGGCGTGCTCGAGGTGAAGGACCGCCGGACGGGTGAGGCGCAGAACGTGCCCGTCGACGAGGCGGCCGCGCTCCTGCGCGAGCTCACCGCGCACTAACCCGCCGTGGGCTCGGGACTGGAGGAACTGCACCTCGCGACGATCCTGCTGGTGCTCGTCGCGGGCTTCGCCGCGGGATGGGTCGACGCCGTCGTCGGCGGAGGCGGTCTCCTCCAGCTGCCGGCGTTGCTGCTCGTGCCCGGCATCGCGCCGGTGGAGGCCCTGGCGACCAACAAACTGGGATCGATCTTCGGCACGACGACGAGCGCGATCACCTACTACCGCCGGGCGCACCCGGATCTGCGGACGGCGCTTCCGATGGCGGGCATCGCCCTCGTCGGGAGTTTCGGCGGGGCGATCCTGGCCGCCTCCCTGCCGTCGTCGGTCTTCAAGCCGATCATCGTCGTGGCGCTCGTCGCCGTGGCGGTGTTCACCGCGCTGAAGCCCTCCGTCGGGACGCTGACGAAGCTGCGGCACCAGGGCGCACGACACTACGGAACGGCCGGGGGCATCGGCCTCGTCATCGGTTTCTACGACGGCCTGATCGGACCCGGCACCGGATCCTTCCTCATCATCGCGATGGTCACGCTGCTCGGCTACAACTTCCTCGGTGCCAGCGCCAAGGCGAAGATCGTGAACATGGCCACCAACTTCGGTGCGCTGATGTTCTTCCTGCCGAACGGTTCCATCCTCTGGGGACTCGGGCTCCTGCTGGGCGTCGCGAACATGGCCGGTGGCTACACGGGGTCCCGCATGGCGATCAGCCAGGGCAGCAGGTTCATCCGGATCGTGTTCCTTGCCGTGGTCGGCGCCCTGATCCTGAAACTGGGCGCCGACGTGTGGATGGAGAACGTCCGGCCGTTCCTCCGTGACTAGGAGCTCTCGTGGCTCCCGCTGCCGGTCCGGCTACAGGGCAGGGAGTTCGCTGACCGCTGGCAGCCCATCCAGCGTGCGTCCCGCCACCGAGCTCGCCACCCACAGCGAGCGCTGCGCATCACCCGTGCGGCGGTGGTGGAGGTAGGACAGCGCGTTGCGGACCTCGCGGACCACGGTCCAGCCGCGGGACAGTTCGCCGTCGAGTCCTGCGGCAGCCGACAGAGCGGCGCAGTGGGCACGCAGGTGCCCGGCCGGGTCACCCTGGTCCAGCTCGGAGAGCCGGTTCCACAGCATCGGAGCGACCGCGTATTCCGCGTCGCCGAGGACGGGCTTCGGGTCGATCGCCGTGAACTGCCGCAGCTGACCCTGCGCGGAGGGCAGGAGGTTCTCGTAGTGGAGGTCGGAGTGCACGAGGACGTCGCGCTCCGAACGCCGGCCGACGACGCCCCTCGACTGGCACACCTCGAGGGCAGCCTCCATGAGCCAGCGCGGAAAAGGCTCCCCGAGCTCGGCCCAGCGGGCGGGGAGGGTATCGGTCCACTGCTCCGCTTCCGATGCGAGGTGCGGGAAGGCGGCCCAGAGGGCGCTGTCTCCCGGCGGCAGCGACAGCAACCGCAGAACCTCGCCCCAGGGGGCAGGGGTCTCGTCGATCGGGAGGTGCTTAAGGGAATGGTCCCCATCGAGTCGGTCGAGCAGCATCGCATAGTCGGGACGAGACGCCGCCAGCAGGCGAACCGCGCCCGCGCCGTTCCACAGTTCCAGCGCGTCGGGTTCGGGCAGCGCCTCGTCATGCGGGATCGAGAGTTTGAGCACCGCTCTCTCCATGCCCCCCGTGCCGCGACGCAGGACCGGCACGACGACGGCGCACTGGCCGGCCCAGGCACTCCGTCCCGGCGGAAGGTCGAGTTGCAGGTCCCAGGCGTCGAGCCGGTCCAGGAGCAGCCTGCGCCACTGCCGTGTCCACTGCATCCCGCCGTCGATGGTCCGGGCGCTGTGCAGGAGGCGCGGCGGCAGGTCGGGGAGTTCGGGCCGGGAGTTGTCCGTGATGTGCGAAGAGCTCTCCGCGCCCTGATCCTCATCCCTGGTCATCGGCCGCTTCCACCGGCGCAGGAGGGCCCTGCGGCGTCGGTACCACGCTCGCGCTCGTCGGGGCTGCGCCAGCCGTGCCTTCCGGCCCGTCGTCGAGCCCGGGCAGCGGCTCAAGTGCCGCGCCTGCCCCGATGCTGCGCTGGACGGCGGCGTTGAGCGAGGTGACGGCCCAGGGACGTACAGCGGGACTGACGGCGGACACGAGGCCGGCATACAGCGCGACGTGGTCCTGCTCGAGGTCGCGCAGGGCACGGGAGGGATCAGCCCGGAACGCCGCACTGATCGTGAAGCCGGCAGGAGCCGGAGCGGCAGGGACGCACAGCGCTGCGAGGCGATCAGCAGCGGCATCCGCTGCTGCGTCATGCTCCGCCGATCGCGCGAGCGCTCCGGCCCTGTCCTCGAGCAGCGCCGCGGCGACCTCGTAGCCGTAGCGGGCCTGGTCCTCGGCGTTCTTCGCCGCGAGCAACGCCTGGCGGTCGGCGTCCGGCCCGAGCGGGGTCCCGGCGCACTCCCCGGCAATCGTTCCGTCCTCTGCCCGAGCCGGCGTCGACGCACCGGGCTGGTCCTCGGCAGCAGTACCCACAGACTCTCCGAGCGGCGGGAGATCCGGGGACACGCCGAGCACCTGACCGAGCGCTGAGGCGTGCCACCACTGATTCGCTCCGGCCGAGGCCAGCACCCTGGCCGCCCCGGGCTCGGCCGACACGGCGTCGCCGAGGCTTTCGAGGGCACTCTCGCGCAGCATCGCCAGCACCAGCATCCCGTCGACGGGCGGGGTGGCGGGAGTGGAGCCGGGACCCGGCGAATCCCCTGACGGGCTCGGCGTCCGCCCGGTTGCCGTGCCACCGTTCGCCGTGGTTTCGTCCGACTCGACCGAGGGCGCTGTCGGCGCCGGGGTGGGGGAGCGGGGCAGCGCGACGGCGTCCGCCTGGACGTCGAGGTCCGAGGCCGCTGCGGTCAGTCGGTCCGCGAGGGCAGGCTGGACGGCCGCCGCGGCACGCGCGTCCTCGGCCAGTGCGCGGAAGCGGTCCTCGGCGTCGAGCTGTGCCTGTTCCGATGCCGAGTAGACGCGTCCCTGAGGTTCCGGCGAGCGGACGCCCACTCCGATGCCCACGACGAGAAGGACCGCGATGACAAGACCGATGAGCCGTCCGGACCAGCGCACGGCACGCCCGGCAGCGGAGGCGACACGCCCTCCGCTTGCCTGCTGCCTGCTCTCCTGACCCCGGTTCATCACAGTTTCCGATGATGCCACGGCAGCCCGCGTTTCACCGGGCCATACACCGGGCGCCACGGAAAGTCGGTACTCTTGAAGGACAACATCATCGAGTGGGAGGCAGCCATGGCGGTCCGGTCCGGGAACGAAAATCATGCCTCGAGCCGCAAATCGGCCGTCGAGGCCGAGTTGCAGGCTGAGGCGCAGCGCCTGCGGACCAGGCTGCAGCCCGTGGTCGAGCAGCACAACCTCTACCTCGAGGATGTCGACATCAAGGTCGCCGGATCCCACCGCACGGTTCATGTCGTCGTCGACCTGCCCGAGGACGCCTCGGGAAGCGTCGGACTCGATGTGATTTCTGCCATCTCGACGGACCTCTCCGCGGCGATGGACAGCGATCCCGAGGACGACGACCGCCCCTACAACCTCGAGATCTCCTCGCCCGGAGTCTCCCGCCCCCTGACCGAGCCGCGGCACTGGCGCCGCAGCGTCGGACGCATGGTCGAGGTGAAGCCCGTCAGCGGCGACGTCGTCGTCGGGCGCCTGCAGGAGGTCACCGCCACGGGCATCCGGCTGATCCCCCAGCTGCCGGTCAAGAAGGGCATGAAGCCGAAACAGGGCGATCCGCTCGCCCTCGAGTTTTCCAGGATCCGCAAGGGGACCGTCCAGGTCGAATTCGCGCATCTTGAGGATGAACACCACGATGACAGCGATGGGGCCGATCCGGACATCTCCGGCGCCGTGCACCACGCCTAAGGAGAACCCACATGGACATTGATATGAGCGCGCTGAGGCTCCTCGAGCGCGAACGGGAGATTCCGCTCGACAAGCTGATTCCCACCATCGAGCAGGCATTGCTCATCGCATACCACCGCTCACCCGGCGCCCACGAGACGGCACGCGCCGAGCTCGACCGCCGCAACGGACACGTCACCATCTGGGCAACGGAGAAGGACGACGACGGCGCGCCCATGGGCGAGTTCGACGACACCCCGACGGGCTTCGGCCGCATCGCCGCGAGTACCGCGCGGCAGATCATCCTGCAGCGCCTGCGGGACGC
This sequence comes from Arthrobacter sp. NamB2, assembly GCF_005281365.1. Classification (NCBI taxonomy): domain Bacteria; kingdom Bacillati; phylum Actinomycetota; class Actinomycetes; order Micrococcales; family Micrococcaceae; genus Arthrobacter; species Arthrobacter sp. NamB2. Next base: position 177,701 of record NZ_SZWI01000005.1, read on the forward strand.
GGAGGACGACAACATCCTCGGGGAGTTCCGCGGCAAGGAGGGCGAACTCGTCGCAGGCATGATCCAGCAGGGCAACAATCCGCACATGGTGCAGGTGAACCTGGGATCCGTCGAGGCCGTCCTCCCGCCGCCCGAGCAGGTGCCAGGGGAGAAGTACCTGCACGGCACGCGACTGCGCGCGTTCGTCGTCGATGTCCACCGTGGCATGAAGGGGCCGTCGATCACGCTGTCCCGGTCCCACCCTGGTCTCGTGCGGAAGCTCTTCGAACTGGAGGTCCCCGAGGTCGCGGACAAGACGGTAGAGATCGTCGCCCTCGCGAGGGAGGCCGGGCACCGCACCAAGATCGCCGTGAAGGCGAATGTGCCGGGCGTCAACGCGAAGGGTGCCTGCATCGGCGAGATGGGCACTCGTGTCCGCGCCGTCATGAGCGAGCTGAACGACGAGAAGATCGACATCGTCGACTACAACGACGACCCGGCTGCGTTCATCGCGAGCTCGCTGTCACCGTCGCGCGTCACCTCGGTGACGATCACGGACGAGGCCACGCGCTCGGCCCGCGTGGTCGTGCCGGACTACCAGCTGTCCCTCGCCATCGGCAAGGAGGGCCAGAACGCCCGCCTCGCTGCGAAGCTCACCGGCTGGCGGATCGACATCGTCTCGGACGCCGCGCAGGCGGCCCAGGCGCCGAAGCCCTAGCGCCGGTCGGCCAGCGGAACCGGAAGGGGTAGAATGGAAGGGACTGCTGTCGAGTCGCGCCCGGAAGACTCTGCTCATCGAGAAGACTCTGCTCATCGAGTGAATACTGCTCACCGAGAGAATACTGCTCACCGAGAAGAGTCCGGGCACCGTCCGGAGGACACTCATCCGATACGCACCTGCGTAGGATGCCGCCGGCGGGACCGCCAGTCACACGTGATGCGGGTTGTTGCACGACCGATCGACGGGCAGGATGTCGCCGTCATCGATGAGCGGCGCCGGCTATCCGGACGGGGTGCTTGGCTGCATCCCGACCCGGCATGCATGGAAACGGCCGTCAAGCGGAAAGCCTTTAACAGGGCCTTCCGCAAGCCGGTGGATACTGCGCAGTTCGCAGCGGACTTCCAGGCACACCTGGAGCGTCGAGATGGACGCTCCGACTCACCACCGTCCTCCCGGAAAGCGGGTCAGAACCCTCATGGAAACCCGATGAGAACCCAGCGATGAGTGCGCAACGATGACCAATCCGTTGCGCTCTGCATTCGATCTACCAGACGCCCTAGCGACTGGGATCAGCAGTAGGAAATAGACGGTTCGTGCCTGACTCGGTGCGGACCGAGACAGGAGAAATGTGGCCAAGGTCCGCGTACACGAGCTCGCCAAAGAGCTCGGTATAACCTCGAAAGACGCAGTCGCAAAACTGCAGGAACTGGGCGAATTCGTCCGTTCAGCCTCATCCACCATCGAGGCACCCGTCGTGAAGAAACTTCGCGGCGCGTTCCCCGATGCCGCCGGTGCCAAGAGCGTTGCGGCACCCTCACGCCCCGCGGCTCCCGCGCCGTCGGGCCCGAAGCCGGGTGCTGCCCAGGCTGCTCCTGAGGCTCCCGCCCCGGCCGCACCTGCACCCGCCGCACCTGCACCCGCAGCTCCCGCTGCTGCTGCAGCACCCGCGACTCCGGCGGCTCCGCCCGCTCCGGCAGCCCCCCAGGCATCCCCGTTCTCGAACGGTGCCGCTCCAGCCGAGAAGCCGGCCGCCGCAGCACAGGTCACCCCGCCCGAGCAGGGCACCCAGAACGACGGCGCGACGCCCGGTTCACGTCCGGCCCCGCGTCCCGCCACCCCGCCCGCCGCACCGTCGGCAGGCACCACGCGTCCCTCGGGTGCCCGCCCGGGTGGAGCGCCTCGTCCGGGCAACAACCCGTTCGCACCCTCGCAGGGTATGGGTTCGCGCCGCGGGGACACCGATCGCGGAGCCGACCGCGCGTCGGACCGTCCGCCGCGTCCGGGCAACAACCCGTTCGCACCCTCGCAGGGCATGCCCCGGCCCGGTCGTCGTGACGATGCCCAGCAGCGTCCCGCCGCAGGACCCGGTGGTCCCCGTCCGGCTGCTGGTGCAGGTGGACCCCGTCCGGCCGCTGGCGCAGGTGGACCCCGCCCCGGCGCGCCGCGTCCCGGCGCTCCCCGTCCCGGTGGTGCTCCCGGCTCGCGCCCGACACCGGGCATGATGCCCAACCGCACCGAACGCCCTGCTGCCCCCGGCCGCGGAGCGCCCGGTGCCGGTGCTGGTGCCGGTCCGCGCCGCGGACCCGGCGGTGCGCCGAACAGCCCCAGCGGAGCACCCGCAGGCGGCGGCTTCGGTAAGGGCACCCGCGGACGCGGCGGCACTGCCGGCGCGTTCGGAAAGGGTGGAGCCGGCCGCGGCAAGCAGCGCAAGTCGAAGCGCGCGAAGCGGCAGGAACTGGAGCAGATGTCGGCTCCTTCGCTGGGTGGCGTGAACGTACCCCGTGGTGACGGCAACACCATCGTGCGCCTGCGCCGTGGTTCCTCCATCACGGACTTCGCCGACAAGATCGAGGCGAACCCCGCCGCACTCGTCACCGTGCTGTTCCACCTCGGTGAGATGGCCACGGCGACCCAGTCCCTCGACGAGGACACCTTCGAGGTGCTCGGCACGGAACTCGGTTACAAGATCCAGGTCGTCTCGCCCGAGGACGAGGAGCGCGAGCTCCTCAGCAGCTTCGACATCGACTTCGACGCCGAACTGGCAGCCGAGGGCGACGAGGAGCTCGAGGTGCGTCCGCCGGTCGTCACGGTCATGGGACACGTCGACCACGGTAAGACCCGACTGCTCGATGCGATCCGTAACACCAAGGTCGTCGAGGGCGAGCACGGTGGCATCACCCAGCACATCGGTGCCTACCAGATCCAGCACGTCCACGAGGACAGCACGCGGGCCATCACCTTCATCGACACCCCGGGCCACGAGGCGTTCACCGCCATGCGTGCCCGAGGCGCGAAGGTCACCGACATCGCCGTGCTCGTCGTCGCGGCCGACGACGGCGTCATGCCCCAGACCGTCGAGGCACTGAACCACGCACAGGCGGCCAACGTGCCGATCGTCGTGGCCGTCAACAAGATGGACAAGGAAGGCGCGAACCCGGACAAGGTCAAGGGCCAGCTCACCGAATACGGCCTGGTGCCCGAGGAGTACGGCGGCGACACGATGTTCGTGCACGTCTCCGCGCTCCAGGGCGTCGGCATCGACGAGCTCCTCGAGGCCGTCCTCCTCACGGCGGACGCGGCACTGGACATGCGGGCCAACCCGAACAAGGACGCCCGCGGCATCGCGATCGAGGCCAACCTCGACCGCGGACGCGGCGCCGTCGCGACGGTGCTCGTGCAGTCCGGAACGCTGCATGTCGGTGACACCATCGTCGCCGGTACCGCACACGGTCGTGTGCGTGCCATGTTCGACGAGAACGGCGACGTCGTCACGAAGGCCGAGCCGTCGCGTCCCGTGCAGGTTCTTGGTCTGTCCAACGTGCCTCGTGCCGGTGATACGTTCTTCGTCACGGACGACGAGCGCACCGCTCGCCAGATCGCCGAGAAGCGTGAAGCAGCCGACCGCAACGCAGCCCTCGCGAAGCGCCGCAAGCGGATCAGCCTCGAGGACTTCGATCAGGCTGTCGCAGAGGGCAAGGTCGACACCCTCAACCTCATCCTCAAGGGTGACGTGTCGGGTGCCGTCGAGGCCCTGGAGGACTCGCTCCTCAAGATCGACGTCGGCGAGGGCGTGCAGCTGCGCGTCATCCACCGTGGCGTCGGCGCGATCACCCAGAACGACGTCAACCTGGCGACCGTCGACAACGCGATCATCATCGGCTTCAACGTCAAGCCGGCGGAGCGCGTCGCGGACCTTGCCGAGCGTGAGGGCGTGGATATGCGCTTCTACTCGGTCATCTACGCCGCGATCGACGATATCGAGCTCGCCCTCAAGGGCATGCTCAAGCCGGAGTACGAGGAGGTGCAGCTCGGTACCGCAGAGGTCCGCGAGGTGTTCCGTTCCTCGAAGTTCGGCAACATCGCCGGTTCGATCGTCCGTTCGGGAGTCATCCGACGCAATTCGAGGGCGCGCGTCCTGCGCGACGGCAAGGTCATCGGGGACAACCTCTCCGTGGACTCGCTCAAGCGCTTCAAGGACGACGCCACCGAGGTCCGTACCGACTTCGAGTGTGGTATCGGTCTTGGCTCCTTCAACGACGTCAAGGAAGGCGACACCATCGAGACCTTCGAGATGCGGGAGAAGCCCCGCGTCTAGCATGTAGGTCGGCACGGGCGCCCTGGTTCTCCGGGGCGCCCGTGCCTGTCGCAAACCCGGAACCCCGCGACGAGTTCCTCCACCACACCCCGCTTCAGTAGGAGTATCAGCAATGGCAGATCCGGCCCGCGCCGCGCGGCTCGCGCAGCGCATCAAAGTCATCGTCGCCGAGGCGCTTCGGCGTCGCGTGAAGGACCCCCGGCTGGAAGCCGTCACCATCACCGATGCCCGCGTCACCAACGACCTGCAGCACGCAACGCTGTACTACACGGTGCTGGGCGATCCCGAGGAGCAGCAGGCAACGCGGATGGCGCTCGAGTCCGCACGCGGTGTGCTGCGTTCCGAGGTCGGCAAGAACATCACGGCCCGGCTGACGCCCACCCTCGAGTTCGTTCCTGACGAGGTGCCGGTCAACGCCAGCCACCTCGAGGAGTTGCTGCAGAAGGCGCGCGAGCGCGACGCCGAAGTGGCAGCGATCGCGCAGGGCGCAGACTTCGCCGGCGATGCGGACCCGTACCGCACGTCCGACGACGACGACGCAGAGCGGTAGTCCTCCCACAGGTACTCGGCGAAAGGCAGTCGGCCTCCCGGTCGGCTGCCTTTTGCGTCCCCTTCGGCGGTGTCAGGAGCGGGGTGGCGCGGGAAGTCGGGAGAGCCCCTCGACGAGCTCGTCCGTCCGACCGCAGAGCGCTATCCGGACCCAGCCCTCGCCCATGGATCCGAAAGCGGTGCCCGGTGCGAGGGCGACTCCCCGCTCCGAGAGGAACGTCCTCGTCCAGGTGCGGACGTCGCCACCCGTCGCGAATGAGAGGTCGGCCCACAGGTAGAACGCACCAGAGGCGTCCAGATAATCGATGCCCAGTGAGTCCAGGACGGACGTGGCCGCATCCCGGTTCGAGCGGTAGTGCTCGAGCGCCGTGGAGACGTAGTCCTGCGGGCCCGTCAATGCCGCGAGGCCTGCGTACTGCGACGGCGCGGAGACGCAGGACACGGTCGCTTCCATGACGTTGCTGAGGAGCGGTTCCATCCCGGGCGGCGTGACGAGGGCGCCGATGCGGAGCCCTGTGAGTCCGTAGGTCTTGGAGAGCGTGAGTGACGTGATGACGCGGGCTTCCCGTGCCTGGGGAACGGCCTCCGGACCGCCGGCATCGAATCGTGCGGGACTCACGTGCGGCACGTCGTAGGTGAAGGCTTCGTAGCACTCGTCGGAGACGATCCAGAGATCCTGCTCGTGCGCGAACCGGACGAGCTCGCGCGTCAGCTCGTGGTCGAACACCGAGCCGAGGGGGTTCGACGGCGAGTTGAGCATGAGTACCTTCGTCCGCTCCGTCACGAGGTTCCGCAGGTCCTCGATCCGCGGTTGGAAGCCGTGCTGCGGGACCAGGGGATAGGAGACGGGCACGCCGCCGAGCAGGCCGACCGTCATGGTGAAGGTGGGGTATCCCGGATCGGGGACCAGCACCTCGTCACCGACCCCGATGAGGGTGCTGAGCGCCAAGTGGAGGCCTTGTTGCGCTCCGGCGACGACGAAGACCCGCGACGGGTCGTCGTCGACTCCCGACCGGCGCGAGAACCGCTCGGAGAACGCGGCTCGGACGGGAGCGATGCCGGCATTGGGTGTGTAGTTGGTGTCATCCCGGTCCAGAGCGGCCATCGCCGCCTCCAGCACATGCCGCGCAACGGGGAAAGCCGGCTCGCCGATGCTCAGGACGATGGCATCGGGAGTAGCCCAGGCCGCTTGGGTGATCTCACGGATCTGGTTGACCGGGACATTGACCACATGGGACGGAGTGGAGGGCATACGCAGGATGGTATCGCGGGGCAACGGACACGACTGCTCGTATCGCGCACCCGCCGGGGCGTGCCTGATCAGCAGGACCGGCCGCCCGGTGATAGCAGCGCCAATCGCTTCCACCCATCGGACGGACCGTCGCAGGGAAGCCGCACAGCGGCCCATATACTGGGAGGCGTGAATTCCGGGCAGGTCCACTCAGGGCTGATCATCGTGGACAAGCCTCAGGGCTGGACCAGTCATGACGTCGTGGGGCGTATGCGCCGACTGGCTGGAACCCGGAAGGTCGGTCACGCGGGAACCCTCGACCCGATGGCAACCGGGGTCCTGGTGGTCGGCATCAACCGAGCGACGCGGCTGCTCACCTTCATCGTGGGTACCTCGAAGACGTACACGGCCACCATCCGTCTGGGGCAGTCGACCGTGACGGACGATGCCGAGGGCGAGGTCACGGGCGGCAGCATCGCCGCTGCGGTGACCGAACAGGAGATCCGCGCGGCAGTAGGCGCGTTGACGGGTGAGATCCAGCAGGTCCCGAGCAGCGTCAGCGCCATCAAGGTCAAGGGCGAACGGTCCTACGCCCGAGTCCGCTCAGGGGAGGAGGTGGACCTGCCGGCGCGCCCCGTCACCATCCATCGATTCGCGGTCCATGCGATACGCCGGATCAGCAACGGGCGGCTACAGGACATCGACGTCACGGTCGAGTGCAGTTCGGGCACGTACATCCGAGCCCTCGCGCGCGACCTCGGCAATGCTCTCGGCGTCGGGGGCCATCTGACAGCCTTGCGCCGGACACAGGTGGGACCGTACTCCATCGATCACGCCCGGACTCTGGAGGAGCTCGCGGAGAACCTCGACATACTGTCGCTCGACGAGGCCGGGCGCGCGCTGTTCCCGGTCAGGGAGCTCTCGGACGCCGAAGCGGCTGATGTCTCCCATGGCAGGAAGATCGGACCGAGTCCCGAGCCGAACGTACCCGTCGCTGCATTCGCTCCGGACGGAACCCTGGTGGCTCTGCTCGAGAACCGGGGCGGAGCAGCGCGGACATCGTTGGTCTTCGCTCCGGGAGGCAAGGAATAGCCCATGGATCCGTTCTTCCTCGTCGGGGCCCTGGTGTGCGCCCTTTCCGCCGTCCTCTGCATCGGCGCGGCACTCCTGCGCCAGCCGCCCAACGACATCACCATCCTCTCCACGGCCGCCGTCGAACTCTTCCTGATCGCGTACGCGGTGGGTGCGCTGATCCGCCAGGTGACGGGCGAGCCCGTGCTGGGCGAAGCGTGGGAGTTCTGGGGCTACCTCCTGACCGCGCTGGTGGTACCCGTCGGCGCTTTCTGGTGGTCGATCCTCGAGAAGACGCGCTGGAGCAATTTCGTCCTCGCCGCCGCGGGGCTGACCGTGTTCGTCATGCTCTTCCGGATGGAGCAGATCTGGGATGGGGTGGCCGGCCTGTGAAGGACCGACGGGATGACCTACCTGAACCGGGAGCGCGTGGCGGTAGCTCGAGCGCGGCTGTCGGATCGAGCGAGCAGAGCCGAGCCACGGGTCCCGGGCGTCTGCTGGTCGCGGTCTACGGAGTCTTCGCGCTGGCCGCGACGGCGCGCGCCGGCTTCCAGATCGCTACGAAGTTCGAAGAGGCGCCCCTGGCCTATCTCCTCTCGGCGGTAGCCGCCGTGGTCTACATCGTCGCGACCGTCTCCCTCGCCCGGGCGGGGTCGCGTGCATACATCGTGTCCGTCGTAGCGGTCACCATAGAACTCGTGGGCGTCATCACCGTGGGCCTGCTGAGCATCCTCGATGCGCAGGCCTTTCCCAGCGAGACCGTCTGGTCCGCTTTCGGCCGGGGATACGGATTCGTCCCGCTCATCCTGCCGATCCTCGGCCTGGCCTGGCTGCGCAGGAACAGGCCGGAGGGTGCCCAGGACTGAAGCGCCGGGTCCCGCGCCCCGTAGATGGGTGGCTCCTGCCCAATCCGGTCCTCGGCGCGCGGTGACAGTCACCCCCGATTTCGGCCCCCGCCGCCCACACGCTCCGTGAGAGTATGGCGCTAGAGCACCGATCCAGCCTGCCCCAGGAGCGACATGACCAGTAACAGCCCCGAGCACGACAATCCCTCATCCACGGGCCCCGACAGGCAGTCCGGGGCCGGCGGACTCCGCCCCGACCGCGCGGGTGCGGCAGGTGGCCTCGGTCGGGTCCACTCGGACCCCTCGGGGGCTGAGCGCCCGACATCATCGCCGTCCGAGGCGCCGACGGTGCCCCGGACGGAGGGAGCCATCCCGGGTGGCACTGCAACCGGCGCGGGAATCACTCCGACCGACACCACGAAGGGCAAGGGCAAGGGCAAGACGGCCGGCAAGAACACAATCTCCGGTGGCGACTGGAATGTCTTTCGCACCGTCGTCGTCCTGGTGGGCCTTGTCATCGCCGGGTTCGGCGCCTATTACCTGATCCTGGGTACGGCTGGATTGCCGGATACGGAAGCCACTCCGGTCAATCCGACCTTGGAGAACCAGTTCCGGTTCTTCTCCGCGATGATGATCGGTGTAGGTGCTGCCTTCATCACCATCGCGATCAAGTTCCAGTGGGCGAACATGCTCTGGCTGGTGTGCCTCATGGTCTTCGTCGGCGGTATCGGGCGGGTCCTGTCGTGGGCTTTCTCGGGTACGCCCAACTACGTTCTGATCATCCTGATGGTTGTCGAGCTCGCGTTCCCTCCAGCTCTGCTCGTCTGGCACAAATACATCGCCAAGACGAGCGATCTACGCAGGGAGTTCGCGCAGCGCAGCTAGCGGACTGTGCGCCGGCGAGCGGCGATACTCAGCCCCACGCCGAGGCCGAGTGCTATCAGGGCGCTCCCTGCCATCGTCGCCGCACTGACGCCGGTTCGGGCGAGCTGCTGCTCATGGCCGGGCGACGCGTCCGCCTGGGCCGGTGCGGGAGCAGGGACGTGTTCGGCGGGTGGTCTGCCCTCCGGCACGGGGGCCGGTGCAGGTGGCTCCTCCACACAGACCGTCTCGTCAGGGATGCCGAAGGCGGAGACGAAGGGCTCCTCGGTGCTGCTTCCGCTGAACGACGCGACGACGGTGTAGCACCCAGGGGCTTCCAGAGGGACGAAGTTCCCGGACGTGACAGTGCCGTTGGCCGCTGGGACGTCGGTGTGGGAGTGAACCGGTGCATCGCCAGGGACGCTCGGTGACTCCGCAGGCATACCGGCGAGCGGACCGTACATCGTCAGCCGCACGAGGTCGCCGTCGTCAGCCGGATCGAAGCCCTCGCTGGCGACGGTGTCGTGCACGACCGATCCGACAGGAGCCGATGACTGTGAGAGCGTGGTCGTCAGTCTCGGTTGCCACGGCACCAGCGTTGTCTCGAGGGGCAGACCGAAGGGACCCGACCACGCCTGGATGAGTGGCGCCGCCTGGGCGGGTCGCGCGCTCCTCGGATCGATGCTCTCTGTCCATACGTAGAAACCAGCCGACGGCACGGTGACCGAGGGCGTCTGATAGCTGCCCGCGCCCGACACTCTCGTGGTCACGGTCCCGATCGAGGGAGTACCGGCTGGGACCGTCGGACCCTCGGCCGGCGCGGAGGGCAAAGGACCCCACAGTGTCGAGACCACGTCGAGTTCCACAGCCTCTCCGGATGCAGGATCGATGAGCCACTGACCCGGGGAGGCTACCGACACATCCAGCATGTCGTGGACGGGGGTGCCGGGAGAAGTTCTCGCGACGGAGGTACTCGTCGTGACTTCGGGCGCGAAGGCGCGCTGGAACGGAAGATCGACGGAAGTGGTGGCGTCAGCCGACACGGGTGCGACCACGAGCCTCTGGACGTCGGGTTCGCGCGGTGCGAGCCAGGCCGCGTTCGTCGCAGGAACGGAGGGGGCCGTGATCGTGACGCGAGCGGGCCCGAAGCCTGTGGGGCGAACGTCGAGGACGTGCGGATCGGCTCCGCTCGTCCATGCCGAGGTGGTCGAGCCGTCCACGAAGCCGGCGCCGGATGCCACAGCCTCCAGGCGCAGACCAGGCCGGGAAGTTCCGTCGGCCGAGAGGATCGTCGCACTCACCCGTCCACCGACACCCTCCGGAGTGAAGGCCGCCGAGATGCTGTAGGGGCCGGCCTCCGCCCGGGCTTGCTCGACCATGGCCCGGGCACGGCTTGCCACAGCGGGCGCGAGTTCCTGGTCGCGGATGAAGTGATCCATGGACGGCGTATCCCACCCCATCCCGGTGGCCGTCAGGGACCAGACCGCGAGCTGGACCGAGGCAGCCTCCCCGTTGTCCGCGGTGGCGCCCCAGCGTCCCAGCACGAGGGCGAGCGTCGAGTTGTCCTCAGCGCTGAGAGTGGTCCCGTCACTCCGGACGAACGGACCGGCGTTTCCGTCGGTGTATCCCGATGCATGGTCGGGAGAGAACCGTTCGAAGTCGGTGCAGTAGGCGATCAGGCCTTCCGCGTTCCGGTGCTGCCCCACGAAGTAACCTGTCCCTGCCACGCCTGCGCCGGTGTGCCACCCGCCGGAGACCGGCCCAGCCACAGCCGGCGCCACACCAGCCAGGCCGAGCAGGAGGGCGAGAAGCAGCGCGAGCATATGGCCGACCGTCGCACGCCGACGCCAGCGAACGGCCTGTGGAATCCGCCGGCCGACGCCGAAGGGATGCTGTCCGCGGTGTTGCCCGCGACGACCGGAGTGACGCGCACCGTGGTGAGATGCATGCTCCGGGGGGCAGTGCGAGGCAAGGTGCGAGGGTTCGTGCGGGGGTTCGTGGGAGGGTTCGTGCGCGGGAACGTGCTGGGCGGATTGCAGGGTGCTCATGGGCTACTACCGTTCGGGTCATGGGTATCGGGCTCCTCCGATGCTGGTTGCAGGCGCGTCAGAATCGATCGCCGCTGAGGCGTATGTGGACAACCGAGTACGATCGCGACGGGCGCCTGGTTGTGCAGGGGCAGTGGAGGCCTTGGAAGTACGGGCAGGGGGCGTGCGGATGGCGGCGACAGTGGCGCTTTCGGCCATAATGGGAGCGGCGATCAGTCCGCCGGGCCACATCCGAGGCCGCGGGGATCGGCCGAATCGCGAAGGAGATGCGTGTTCTACTGGAGAGACGTGGACAGTGTGCCCAGGGATTTCGGGCCCTCCGTCCTCACCCTCGGTAACTTCGACGGCGTCCATCGAGGCCACCAGCGCGTCCTGCAGCAGGTCGTCGAGGCAGCGCGCGATCGCTCCGCCGCCGCCGTCGTCGTATCGTTCGATCCACACCCCGCACAGGTCCATCGGCCCGAGTCCGCTCCGGAACTGATCATGGGTCTCGACGACCGCGTGGAGACCCTTGCCGAGACCGGCATCGACGCGCTCCTGATGATGCACTACACCCTCGACCTCGCCTCCAACTCGCCGGAAGAATTCGTCGAGCGGGTGTTCGTCGAAGCACTGAAGGCGAAAGCCGTGGTGATCGGGCACGATGTCCGGTTCGGTAGCGGCAACAGCGGCGACCTCGAGACGATGCGCGGGCTCGGGCGCAAACTCGGCTTCGAGGTCATCGCGATCGATGACTTCGGCGCAAGCTACCCGAAGGACGCCACCGATGCGGACGGCGATCGTAGGTGCTCGTCGACATGGGTGCGGGAGGCTCTGGAGGCCGGCGACGTGGGAACAGCCGCACGTGTGCTCGGCCGACACCACCGCATGCGGGGCGAGGTGGTGCACGGCGCCGCGCGCGGGCGCGAACTCGGCTATCCGACCGCGAACCTCGCTCCCTCCTCGCAGGGATTCATCCCCGCCGACGGCATCTACGCGGGCTGGCTGATCGACGAGGCCGGAACGAGGTGGCCGGCCGCCATCTCCGTCGGATCGAATCCGACGTTCGAGGGCGTTGATCGGCAGGTGGAGGCCCACGTCATCAACCGGCCCCCGGAGCGGGTCCAGGACTTCGACCTCTACGGGCAGGCCGTCGTCGTGGAATTCGTCGAGCGCCTGCGGGGCCAGGTGGCCTATACCGGCCCGGAGGCACTGATCCACCAGATGGAACGCGACGTCGATAGGGCGCGGGACCTGCTTTCGACAGAACAACAGCCCAGACGCTAAACTTGGATCAGATCCGGCTGCAGTCCGTGGTGGCTGGATTTTTCTGTGTCGTCGTGCAAACGACGCTCAGCACATGTTCACGGTACAACTCTAGGAGTTACTCGTGGCCCTTGACGCCGCCATCAAGCAGAAAATCATCAAAGAATACGCTCTCGCCGAAGGTGACACCGGTTCACCCGAGGTGCAGATCGCGATGCTTTCCCGCCGCATCCTCGACCTGACCGAGCACCTGAAGATGCACAAGCACGACCACCACACGCGTCGTGGCCTGCTTCTTCTCGTCGGTCGCCGCCGTCGCCTGCTGGACTACCTGCGGGACACCGACATCACGCGCTACCGGTCGCTCATCGAGCGCCTGGGTCTGCGTCGATAAGTAGCATCGGAAGGCGGCATCCTCTCCCTGGGAGAGGGAGCCGCCTTCTTGCTAGAGGTACGAACCGGCCGATCGCCGGAGCGTGCCGCCGGCAGGGTCCGGCACGGTGGGTGAGGCGGAGAGCTCTCCGCCTGATCGACACGCATGACCAGCACGACCTGACAGCATAGAAGTACCCAACGCACAACAGGAGTCAATCGGCGCCGCGCATTCGCGGTCCTCGGTAGTGGTCTCCGGAGCGAGGCGAAAGCCGCTCCGTGGATCTCGATCGAAGACCGGGTGCTGTGGGCCGCCCATGAGGGGCGGAGCCACGACGGGTGCCGATTGCCTCCGATACCAGGAAACGGAGGTGACTCTCTTGGAGGGTCCCGAAATTCAGTTCGCCGAAGCAGTGATCGACAACGGTCGCTTCGGAACACGCACAGTCCGCTTCGAGACCGGACGCCTCGCGCAGCAGGCCGCCGGTTCGGCGATGGTCTACATCGACGAGGACACCGCTCTTCTCTCGGCCACGACGGCCGGCAAGCACCCGCGTGAAGGTTTCGACTTCTTCCCGCTCACCGTCGACGTCGAAGAGCGCATGTACGCCGCAGGGCGCATCCCGGGCTCCTTCTTCCGCCGCGAGGGCCGTCCCTCCACCGAGGCGATCCTCGCGTGCCGCCTCATGGACCGCCCGCTGCGCCCCGCCTTCGTGAAGGGCCTGCGCAACGAGGTCCAGGTCGTCGTGACGGTGCTCGCGATCAACCCCGACGTCCGGTACGACGTCGTGGCGATCAACGCCGCGTCGATGTCCACCCAGCTGTCCGGCCTGCCCTTCTCGGGCCCGATCGGTGGCGTCCGCGTCGCCCTCGTCTCCGACGGCAGCGGCAACGACCAGTGGATCGCCTTCCCGAAGCACTCCGAGCTCGAGAACTCGGTCTTCGACATGGTGGTCGCCGGCCGTATCGCAGGCGACGACGTCGCCATCATGATGGTCGAGGCCGAGGCCACCGACAACTCGTGGACCCTGATCAAGGAGAACGGCGCGACCGCGCCGACCGAGGAAGTCGTTGCCGACGGGCTCGAGGCCGCCAAGCCGTTCATCCGTGCGCTGTGCGAGGCGCAGGCTGATCTGGCCTCGCGTGCCGCGAAGCCGACCGTCGAGTTCCCCGTGTTCCTCGACTACCAGGACGACGTCTACGCGGCTGTCGAGTCCGCCGGAGCCGAGAAGCTCGCGCAGGTCTTCCAGATCGCCGACAAGCAGGAGCGCAACAACGCTACCGACGCGCTGAAGGCCGAGTTGATCGACTCCCTCGGGGCTCAGTTCGAAGGCCGCGGCAACGAACTCTCCGCTGCCTTCCGCTCGCTCACGAAGGCCGTCGTCCGCCAGCGCATCCTCAAGGACCAGGTCCGCATCGACGGCCGCGGACTGAGCGACATCCGCAAGCTGACGGCAGAGGTCGAGGTCCTGCCGCGCGTGCACGGTTCGGCGATCTTCGAGCGCGGCGAGACCCAGATCATGGGTGTCACCACGCTGAACATGCTGAAGATGGAACAGCAGATCGACTCGCTGTCTCCCGTCACGCGCAAGCGCTACATGCACAACTACAACTTCCCGCCCTACTCCACCGGTGAAACCGGCCGCGTCGGTTCGCCGAAGCGCCGCGAGATCGGCCACGGAGCACTGGCAGAACGTGCACTCGTGCCCGTCCTGCCCACGCGCGAGGAGTTCCCCTATGCGATCCGCCAGGTCTCCGAGGCGCTCAGCTCCAACGGCTCGACGTCGATGGGCTCGGTCTGCGCATCGACGCTGTCGCTGCTCAACGCCGGCGTCCCCCTCCGTGCACCGGTTGCCGGTATCGCCATGGGCCTTGTGTCCGACGTCGTCGACGGACAGACGCGCTACGCCGCCCTGACCGATATCCTCGGCGCCGAGGACGCCTTCGGCGACATGGACTTCAAGGTCGCCGGGACGTCGGAGTTCGTCACGGCCATCCAGCTGGACACCAAGCTCGACGGCATCCCTGCGTCGGTGCTGGCCGCCGCGCTCAAGCAGGCCCGCGAAGCACGCCTGCACATCCTCGGTGTCCTGCAGGCCGCGATCGATACCCCGGACGAGCTCTCCGAGTTCGCGCCGAGGATCATCTCGGTCAAGATCCCCGTGGACAAGATCGGTGAGGTCATCGGCCCCAAGGGCAAGATGATCAATCAGATCCAGGAGGACACCGGAGCCGACATCTCGATCGAGGACGACGGCACCGTGCTGATCGGTGCCACGAACGGTGAGTCTGCCGAGGCCGCGCGTGCAGCGGTCAACGCCATCGCGAACCCCCAGGTCCCGGAGATCGGGGAGCGCTACCTGGGCACGATCGTCAAGACCACGACCTTCGGCGCCTTCGTGTCCCTGACCCCGGGCAAGGACGGACTGCTGCACATCTCGGAGCTGCGTAAGCTCGCCGGCGGCAAGCGTGTCGACAACGTCGACGAGGTCGTGTCCGTGGGACAGAAGGTCCAGGTCGAGATCACGAAGATCGACGACCGCGGAAAGCTCTCGCTCTCGCCGGTCGTCGCCGAGGAGGAGTCCTCCGAGGACGCCGGCATCGAACTGCCCGAGGTCAGCGAGGGTGCCGACAGCTAGTCTGTCGGTCCGCTCCTCCTGAGCACCTGCGGCCCCGGCGCGTACCGATCGAATCGGTCGGCGCCGGGGCCGTCTGCCTTTTCCGAACCACCAGAAAGACCAGGATGCCCCTGTCCTCCGTAGTGTCCCTGCCCCTGCTGCCGACGCCCCAGGACGGCGACGGCCCCGACCCCACCTTCGTGGCCGGCGATCCCGGTGGCAACGTCGTACGGCGCAGTGTCCTGCCGGGCGGAGTCCGGGTGCTGACCGAGGCAATGCCGGGCCAGCGGTCGGCGACCATCGGTTTCTGGGTGGGGGTCGGGTCCCGCGATGAGGCCGAGGGCCAGCACGGGTCCACCCACTTCCTCGAGCATCTGCTGTTCAAGGGCACCGAAAGGCGCAGCGCGATGGACATCGCGTCGGCCTTCGACGAGGTCGGCGGCGAATCGAACGCGGCGACCGCCAAGGAGAACACCTGTTACTACGCGCGGGTGCTCGACTCCGACCTGCCGATGGCCATCGACGTCATCGCGGACATGGTGACGTCGGCCGTGCTCGACCCCGAGGAGCTCGAGCAGGAGCGGGACGTCATCCTCGAGGAGATCGCGATGGACAGCGACGACCCCGCCGACGTCGCACACGAGAGGTTCGTCGAGCTGGTCCTGGGGGACCATCCGCTCGGCCGACCCATCGGCGGCACGCCGGAGGCCATCCGGGCGGTGCCACGGGATTCGGTCCTCGCGCACTATCGGCGTTACTACACGCCTGCGGAGCTTGTCGTGACCGCTGCGGGCGGACTCGACCACGACGTCGTCTGCCGCCTCGTGCAGGAGGCGCTGGAGACAGCGGGCTGGCAGCTCGACGAAGGAGCCCTTCCGGTACCGCGCCGTTCGGCGGCCGAGGCGCCGGTGCAGGGCGCCACGGGCGTGCACGTGATCCGTCGGGCCGTCGAGCAGTCGAACATCCTGATCGGATGCCCGTCCCTCACGGCAACGGACGAGCGCCGGTTCGCCATGAGTGTGCTCAATGCGGTCCTCGGCGGTGGCATGTCATCAAGGCTCTTCCAGGAGATCCGCGAGAAACGGGGGCTCGTGTATTCCACCTACTCCTTCTCGGCGGCCTACGCGGACGCGGGGTACTTCGGTATGTACGCCGGATGCTCGCCCGCGAAGACGGGTCAAGTCATCGAACTGCTCGGCGCGGAACTCGATCGCCTCGCAGCGGATGGGATCGACGCCGACGAACTCCGAAAGGCCGTCGGACAGCTCTCCGGCGGGCTGGTCATGGCGCTCGAGGACAGCAGCTCCCGCATGTCCCGGCTCGGCCGGTCGGAGCTGGTCTCGGGGGAGTTCGTCGACATGGACGCCTCGCTCGACCGGATCCGGTCCGTCACCGTCCAGGACGTGCAGGCGCTGGCACGGGAACTGGCCGCCGCGCCGCGCACGACCGTCGTCGTCGGGCCGTTCGACACTGAGGCGGATTTCGCACGCTAGGCGCGCGCCGTCCGGCGCAGAGCGCTCGCGCGGCCCCGCGCGTTCCCGGCCCGGAGCGGGAGGACTACCGGGCGGGTGCCCCAGCGGCCGGCCCTAGCCACCGGCGAACGGCGGCAGGATGTCCAGTACGTCCCCGTCGTGCAGCACGGTTGCAGGGTCGCGCAGTGCGACCTCGTTCAGCAGGAAGCTGCTGCGTCCCAGGATCTTCGACAGGGACGGCGCGCCGGCAACGGCTGGACGCTCGCGGAGCTCGTCCAGCACGACCGTGAGTGAACGACCGCCCGCCAGGCGCTCCTCGTCGACGCCCGCAGCAGCTTTGGCCGCTCCGAAGAACCTCACCAGCACCTCAGCCACCGATAGCGCTCATCGATCGGTCGGGCTGCACGAAACCGTCGGCACCGAGGCCCGTGCGGTCCATGCCGTGGGCCTTCGGCTTGAGCCACATCGCGTCGCGCCAGCGTTGAGCGACGGCCTCGTCGTCCGCATCGGAGCGCAGGAGGTCCCGCAGGTCCGTCTCCTCACGCGAGAAGAGGCAGCTCATCACCTTGCCCTCGGCGGTCACGCGCGTACGGCGGCAGTCGGCGCAGAACGGTTCCGTGACCGACGCGATGATTCCCACAGTTCCGAGGACGACGTCGGGAGCGTCCTTCGCGCGGACCTCCCACCGCTCCGCCGGGGCGCCGTCGCGGTTGCGCGGGTCAGGCGTGAGGACGAACCGGGACTCGACGAGGGCCCGCATCTCGGCGGCCGTCACCATGCCCGCCTTCGTCCAGCCGTGGTCCGCGTCGAGGGGCATCTGCTCGATGAACCGGAGTTCGAAGCCACGTGCCACGGCCCACTCCACGAGGTCCGGTGCCTCGTGGTCGTTGATGCCACGCATCAGCACGGCATTGATCTTGACCAGGCCCAATCCGGCGTGGGCCGCGGCCTCGATGCCTTTCAGGACCCGGTCCAGGAACGGGCGGCGCGTCAGTTGCGCGAAGGTCTCCGGGTGCAGGGAGTCCATCGAGACGTTGATGCGGGTCAGTCCCGCTTCCTTCAGCTGCACGGCACGGCGGTCGAGGCCCAGGGCGTTGGTCGTCATCGAGATGGGCAGGTCCGGGTGGTTGCTCCGGATGTCCCGGATGATCTCGAGGAGGTCCGCTCGCACGAGCGGCTCACCACCCGTCAGGCGAAGCTCCCGGACGCCGAGCAGGTCGACGCCGATCCGGACCAGGCGGACGATCTCGGTGCGGGAGAGTACCTGGTCCTTCTGCAGCCAGTTGAGGCCCTCGGCGGGCATGCAATAGGTGCAGCGCAGGTTGCATTTGTCCGTCAGGGACAGGCGCATGTCCGTGGCCTGCCTCCCGTGGGAATCCACGAGACCAGGGGCCGTGGCCCCGCGGGCGTTGCCCGGCATTCCGAGTTGGATTCCCATGCATCGAGGGTACGCCCTTTGCCGCTTCCGCCCCTACCCGGCGGAAGAGCACGGCGCAGCTGTCAATTGCGGTCCGGGTCGGGTAGGGGCCGGGTAGGGGTCGGGCCGCGGTGCAGGGGAACCGAAGCCGGTCCGCGGTCGTGTAACGGAGGAAACCTGACCGGTAACGCGCCGTCGTCGGGCCCTGACGGGGAGGCGACCATGATTCGACGGCGGACCTGGGCGCTGGCGTGCGGGGTCCTCGCGGTGGCCCTGGGGGTCATCAGCGGGGAGCTCGCAGCCGCTGCCCTGAGCCCCTCCGTCACGCCCGTCAGCGCGGTCGGTTCCTCCGTGATCGACGTCCTGCCGCCCGGTGTCAAGGACTGGGCCATCGCGTCGTTCGGAACCGCCGACAAGACGGTCTTCCTGATTACGATCGCCGTCCTCATCACGCTCGTTGCCCCCGCGACCGGTTTCCTCGAGTATCGCCGGAGGTTCGCCGGACGCGCGGTCATCGCAGGGTTCGGCGTCCTCGGTGCCGTCGCGGTGGCATCGCGCCCGCAATCCTCCCTCGTGTCGCTCGTGGCGCCGGTCGTTGCGGCCGTCGTGGCGATCCTCGTCCTCAACGCGCTCGTGCGGGCGCTTCGGACATGGTCCCGGGAAGCCGATCAGCGGCGAGCGGAGGCAGCGCCCGCCCGACGCCGGTTCCTGCAGGGTGCGGGTGGTGCTGCCATCGTCGCAGCGGCGACCGGAGTGGCAGCGACCGGTGTGCGGTCGTCGCAGTCGGCGGTCGCACAGCAGCGATCGACGATCGAGCTCCCCACTCCTACGGTGACAGCCGCCCCGCCGCCGCCCGAGGGGTCCTTCATCCCCGAGGGCGCGGACCTCGGGGTCCCCGGCATCAGCGACCTGGTGACGGCGAACGACGACTTCTACCGGATAGACACCGCCCTCGTGGTGCCCGTCATCGATGCGTCGACGTGGTCCCTCAGAGTGACAGGACTCGTGGACCGCGAGGTCGAGATCACCTTCGACGAACTGCTCGCGCTGCCCCTCGTCGAGCGTTACGTCACGCTGGCGTGCGTCTCCAACACGGTGGGTGGGGACCTGACGGGCAATGCCCGCTGGCTGGGTCTCCCCGTGCGGCTGCTCCTGGCCCGCGCCGGTGTTCGACCCGAAGCGGACATGGTGCTGTCCCGAAGCGTCGACGGCTTCACGGCAGGCACGCCGCTGGAGGCACTGACCGACGAACGGGACTCCCTCCTCGCGGTAGGCATGAACGGCGAGCCGCTGCCCGTCGAACACGGGTTCCCCGTACGGCTCGTTGTTCCCGGACTCTACGGATTCGTCTCCGCGACGAAGTGGGTGAGCGAGCTCAGGGTGACGCGCTTCGCGGATGACAAGGCGTACTGGTCTACGCGCGGCTGGTCCGAGCGGGGCCCCGTCAAGACGTCCTCCCGCATCGACGTGCCGCGCACCAACGCGAGCGTCCCGGCGGGCGACGTCGTCGTCGGGGGAGTCGCCTGGGCGCAGCACAGGGGAGTCGAGGCGGTCGAGGTGAGGGTCGACGGCGGCGCCTGGCAGCGCGCGGAGCTCGCCAGGCCCATCTCCGCCGATACCTGGTGCCAGTACCGCGCCACCCTGCCGCTCGGTTCCGGTACCCACACCGTCCAGTCGCGGGCGACCGACGCCGAGGGCGGGCTGCAGTCGGATGCCTTCGTCGACCCCGCGCCTGACGGCGCCGAGGGACTCCACACGGTAACGTTCACGGTGACCTAGACCACCTGCGGTCCTTCTGTCCACCGTGCGACCGTGGCACGCCACCCGGGACACTCAGGGGCGCGGATATGCCGGCAGACACGTGAGAGGCAGTGATGAGAAGAACCGTCGCCGAACACCAGGCCGCCGTTGCCGGGCTGCTGCGCTGGAGTAGCGGGTACGGCGGCACCGAGCCGGAGGACCTTGCGATTTCCGATGGCTTGGGGCGAACGCTGGCCGAGGACGTGCGCGCGCCGGTGGCCCTGCCGCCCTTCGACAACTCGCAGATGGACGGCTACGCCGTGCATGCGGACGATCTCGCAGTCCCCTCCTCGCTGGTCGTGGCCGAGGCGATTCCCGCGGGGTCGGTGCCGCTCGCCCTCGAGGCCGGAACGGCGGCGCCGATCATGACGGGAGCGATGCTGCCGCCGGGGGCGGCCGCCGTCGTGCCCATCGAGCGGGTTGACCCGCCGCAGTTCTATTCCGCCGCGGAACGGGCACGCGGCGAAGCGACCGTACGGCTTCCCGGCGGCATCGACGACGGCCTCTACGTCCGCCGCGCCGGGAGCGACATCGCCGAGGGAGAGGTCGCAGTGCAGGCGGGCACCCTGCTCGGGCCCGCGCAGCTGGGACTCCTGGCGGCATGTGGCGTCGGAACGGTCCTTGTCCGCCCGCGCTTCCGCGTGCTGCTGCTCTCGACCGGTGACGAGGTCGCCGAACCGGGAGCCCCTCTCGCACCCGGGACCATCTACGACGCCAACACCACGTTGCTCGAGGCATCGCTGCGTGACGCCGGCGTCGAGGTCACGCGCCACCGGCTCCTCGGGGACGACCCAGCCGTTCTCCGGGAAGCCCTCGGAGCCATCACGGCAACCAGCACGCACCTCGTCCTCAGTACCGGTGGCATCAGCCAGGGTGCCTACGAGGTGGTCAAGCAGGCTCTGGCGAACAGCAGCGTCGAGTTCTCGTCCGTCGCCCTGCAACCGGGCGGGCCCCAGGCCCACGGCACCATATCCGGCGTCCCGTTCCTCGGGTTCCCGGGCAACCCGGTCAGCGCCTTCGTCTCCTTCGAGATGTTCCTCCGCCCCGCACTCCACCAGCTCACGGGCGTTCCGTCCCGGCGCCCGGTTCTGGAAGCAGTCCTCGTCGACGCCGTGGAGAGCCCTGAAGCGAAGCACCAGGTACGGCGCGGCCTGTACCGGGACGGCAAGGTTGCGCTGGTGGGCGGTCCCGACTCGCATCTCCTCCACGCCCTCGCCGGCTCCAACTGCCTCGTCCACCTTCCCGTCGGCGTCGCGGCCCTGAGTGCAGGGGCGCAGGTCGAGGTGACACTCTTCGGGCCGGAGCCCGCGGATCCGTTCACGATCGAGGACGTGCTCGTGACGGAGGAGGCCGACACCGATGGACGCTGACGGAACGACTGCTGGAACGACTGCCCCAGGAAGGACCGCATCATGACCACGCCGACACCTCAGCCCGAGGGGCTGTCCCACGTCAGGGCCGACGGCACCGCCCACATGGTCGACGTCTCGGGCAAACAGGCGACGACGCGGCAGGCCGTCGCGGAAGCGACCCTGGAGACCACGCCGGAGGTCGTGGCGCTCATCACCGAGGCGAACCTGCCGAAGGGTGACGCCCTCGCCGTCGCCCGCATCGCGGGCATCATGGGAGCGAAGCAGACGTCCACCCTGATCCCGCTGTGCCATCCGTTGCCGTTGTCGAAGGTCACGCTGGACTTCGAGAGCGACGGCGGGCACGTGCGGATCGTCGCAGCCGTCAAGACGACGGCGCTCACCGGCGTCGAGATGGAGGCGCTGACGGCAGCCTCCATCGCGGCCCTGACCCTGTACGACATGATCAAGGCCGTGGACAAGCACGCGGTGATCAACCGCACGCGCGTGGTGTCGAAGTCCGGCGGGAAGAGCGGAGACTGGACGCTATGACATCCCTTCGCACCGCAGCCGTGGTCATCGCATCGACCCGCGCCGCAGCCGGAACCTACGAGGACGAATGCGGCCCGGCCATCGCCGAGTGGCTCTACCAGCACGGGTTCGCCGTCGCGGATGCAGTCGTCGTGCCGGACGGCGTCGCCGTCGGATCGGCGATCGGTGCCGCCCTCGAAGCGCGGCCCGCGGTCCTCATCACGAGTGGCGGAACGGGGTTGAGTCCCGATGATGCGACGCCGGAGCAGACCGCCCCCTATCTGACGCGCAGCCTCCCCGGCATCATGGAGGCCATTCGCCACGCCGGTTCGGAGAAGGTCCCGACGGCGGTCCTCAGCCGAGGTCTCGCGGGGACGGCAGGATCAACCTTCGTCATCAACCTCCCGGGGTCTCCCGGGGGAGTGCGGGACGGCCTCGCCGTGCTCTCACCGCTCATCGACCACATCTGCTCCCAATTGGAGGGCCACAATGACCACCGGTGAAGTCGTCCACGCGGCTGTCGCGGACACCCCGATCACGCCCGAGGAAGCGCACGCCGGCGTCGACTCGCCACAGTGCGGGGCAATCGTCGGCTTCAGCGGCGTGGTGAGGAACCACGACGGCGGTCGCGACGTCACGTCCCTGAGCTACTCGGCCCATCCGAGCGCCGAGCGGATCATCCGCGAGGTCGCCGAGGAGATCGCCGCGCGGCACGGCGGCGTCCGGATCTGGGTGGCCCACCGCGTCGGACCGCTCGCCATCGGCGATCAGGCGCTGGTTGCCGCCGTCGGTGCCGCCCACCGCGGAGAGGCGTTCCGTGCCTGCTCGGACCTCGTCGATCTGGTCAAGGAACGCGTGCCCATCTGGAAGGAGCAGTTCTTCACCGACGGTTCGGTGGAATGGGTGGGCGCGGGAGCCTGACAGTAGGCTGGAGCCCATGACTGAACTACTGCCCGTGGCCGTACTGGGAGCCCGGGGGCGCATGGGGGCGGAGGCCGTCCGGGCCGTCGAGGCGGCGGCGGATCTGGAGCTCGTCGCAGCCCTCGGCAGCAACGATCCGCTCGAGTCCCTCGTGTCCGCCGGCGCCCGGGTCGTCGTCGACCTGACCGTTCCTGATGCGACGGTCGGCAACGTCAGCTTCGCCGTCGAGCACGGTATGCACGCCGTCGTCGGGACGACGGGCTGGTCCGGCGAGCGGCTCACGCGCCTCCGGTCCCTGCTGGCGGACAGTCCCGGAACGGGAGTGCTGATCGCGCCGAACTTCGCGCTGGGTTCCGTTCTCGCAACCGCCTTCGCCGCCTCGGCGGCGCGCTACTTCGAATCGGTCGAGATCGTGGAACTGCACCACCCCGACAAGGTGGACGCGCCGTCGGGGACGGCCGTGAGGACGGCCCAGCTGATCTCCGCCTCCCGGTCCGCAGCGGGTGTTCCGGCTGCTCCCGACGCCACCAGGGACCAGCTCGACGGGGCGCGCGGGGCGGTCGTGGACGGCGTGCCCGTGCACTCGGTCCGGCTTCGGGGACTCACGGCCCACCAGGAGGTCCTGCTGGGCAGCCCGGGGGAGCAGCTCACCATCCGGCACGACTCCTTTGACAGGGCCTCCTTCATGCCCGGCGTCCTCCTCGGAATCCGCTCCGTAGCGCGGCATCCCGGATTGACGGTCGGTTTGGACGGGTACCTGGACCTATCGGGCGGAAACGCCTGATGCAGCCCGTCCTCGCGATCTACCGGAAGCACAGGGTGAAGCTGGGCGTCCTGCTGGTCACTGCGCTCCTGGTCTTCTGGCTTGCGGTCGCCTTCCAGCGGAGCTTCCTCCTGCTCGGCGATCCGGAACCGGTCGCGAAGGCGATCGGCGCCGGGTACCTGCTGCTGCCCTGCATCGGCGCCTGGGCGCTGATCCGCGAACTGCTCTTCGGCGCACAGACGGAGCGGATGGCACGCCAGCTGGACGGCGAAGGCGGACTCCCGGTGGACGACCTGCCGAGAACCCCCTCGGGGCGCATCGTCCGGTCCGCGGCCGATGAAGCCTTCCCCGCCTTTCAGGCCGAGGTCGAGGCCGACCCGGAGAACTGGCGCAGCTGGTTCCGGCTCTCTTGTGCCTATGACGCGGCCGGCGACCGCAAGCGGGCGCGGCACGCCATGCGCGCTGCAGGCAGACTGCATCGACAGCACGGCGCAGGCGGGTCCCGCCAGGCTCCGTGACCTAGCGACGCACGTCGGCCCGGCCCTCGCGCGCCGCGGCCGCCGCGCCCGAGGCGAGCAGCTCCAGCGGCCCGCGGGCATCGAGGCGCTGGAGAAGGATACCGAGCGCTACTGCGGCCGCGATCTGCAGCCAGAGGAGCGGTACCGGGTCCGGCAGGGGAACCAGCTGGTCGGCCCAGCTCATGACGCAGATGTGCAGGCTGTACAGCGTCAGCGTCATCGATCCGGGAGCTGACAGCGGCAGGAGTGCCCGGGGGAACCGGCGGGTCAGCAGGAGGCAGACGGCGATGAGAGCCGCAGCGCAGCCGGCCACATGGGCGAGGTCGAGCGGAGTCCCCGAATGGGGAGCACTCACCGCGAGCCACCACCAGGAGCCGGACCGGTCGACCCCCGCCAGCCCGACGTCGAGCATCGCCTCGAGCGGGTATCGGCGCCCGTCCGGTGTCTGCAGGAGCGCGGCCATGCCCCCTGCCGGCCCGAGGAGCTGGGCACTGACGAATCGTGCACCCACCGCTGCGACGACACCGGTCCCGAGGAGTGCCAGTTGCACGCCGAGCCGCGCCAGGTCCAGCCGACCGATCGCCATGCCGACGAGAATGAAGCCCAGCCACTGCAGCACGGGGTAGTAGCCGGTGAGGAAGATGTCCGCTGCCAGGGTCTGTGGCACGAGGAAGTGCTCGAACATCGGGTTCCCGCCCACCGTCGGCGGAGTCACGCCTGCAGTGACGATCGGGCGCAGGAGGTGGGCCGCCACGGGTGCGAGCAACAACCAGCCCGCGGCCCATGCCGCGAGTCCCCGCGCCCGCAAGCCGGTGAAGGGCAGCGCAACGAGGAACAGCACGCCGTAGTGGAACAGGATGATCGCGATGTTCGTCTCGACGCCCCCGAGGAGGAGGCCGAGGAGCGCGATGACTACAGCGCGGACCGCGATGCCCCTGCGGTCCGCGGTCAGAGGGCGGTCCCGGTGCGGCGACCTGCCCCCGGTCAGCAACGCTAGCCCGATTCCGGCGACGACGGCGAACAGGCCCGACGCCCGGCCGGAGAAGAGCAGCGCGGTCCACGTGGCGTCCGTGGTGCCGGGAGCGTAGAGCGGGAGGACGTGCGTGCTCATCATCCCGAAGAGCGCCACGCCGCGGGCCGCGTCGATCCCGGTCAACCGCCGCGCGACGGGCTTCTTCTGCATCCAGCCATGGTGTCACAGGCGCCTTCGCCCCACCTGTGCGGATGGCGCCTCCCGGCGACGGTCCCTCCGGGTGCTCCGCGAGCGGGTAACGTTTTACCCATGGTTGAAACCCCCTCGCGCAATCTCCCGTTCGGCTCGCTCGTGGCCGCCATGGTCACGCCCTTCACAGCCGACGGTTCCGTGGACTTCGACGCCACTGCCGCACTCGCCACCAAACTCGTCGACGACGGCTGCGACGGACTGGTCGTGTCGGGCACCACGGGGGAGACGTCGACGCTCGAGGACTCTGAGAAGGAGGACCTCTACCGTGTCGTGGCCGAAACCGTCGGGGATCGGGCGCGGGTCATCGCTGGCACGGGAACGAACCACACCTCGCACTCCGTCGAGATGGCGCGGCGAGCCGAACGGGCGGGCGCACACGCGCAACTCGTTGTGACGCCGTATTACAACAAGCCCACGCAGTCGGGAGTGCTGGCGCACTTCCACGCCGTCGCCGAGGCCAGCGACCTGCCGATCATGATCTACGACATACCGGGGCGGTCCGGGATCCCGATCACCACCGAGACGATGCTCCGCCTCGCGGATCACCCGAAGATCGGCGCCCTGAAGGATGCGAAAGCGGACTTCGCCGCGGTCACGCGCGTCCTCGCAGCCACCGACCTCGACGTCTATTCGGGTGACGACGGACTCACCCTGCCATGGATGGCCGCGGGCGCCGTCGGCGTCGTCAGCGTCAGCGCCCACGTCGCGACTCGCGCCTTCCGAGCGCTCGTGGACGCGGCGGCCGCAGAGGACTTCGTCGGGGCGCGCCGCATCCACTTCGAACTCGATCCGGTGATCCGCGCCGTCATGACCCACATCCCGGGAGCCGTGTCGGCGAAGCAGATCCTGCACCTGCAGGGCGTGCTGCCCAACGCCGTCGTGCGCCTGCCGCTCGTCGAGCCGGATCGGAGCGAGCTCGAACCGGTCCTGGCCGATCTTGCCGAGGCCGGCTGGGACGCCGCCGTCCTCCGCAGGCGGCAGGACGTCCCGGCGTGAGCGACGCGGGCGGGGCAGGACCAGCACTCCGCGCACTCCCTCCCGCCCTCCAGCCCGGCACGCTGCGCATCGTGCCACTGGGTGGGCTCGGTGAGATCGGTCGCAACATGGCAGTCTTCGAGATCGGCGGAAAGCTCCTGATCGTCGACTGCGGCGTACTGTTCCCCGAGGAGACCCAGCCCGGAGTCGACCTGATCCTGCCCGACTTCTCCTACATCGAGGACAGGCTCGACGACGTCGTCGGGCTGGTCCTCACGCACGGCCACGAGGACCACATCGGCGCGGTTCCGTACCTCCTGCGCCTCAAGGCCGACATCCCGGTCATCGGGTCCCAGCTGACCCTCGCACTGATCGAGGCGAAGCTGCAGGAACACCGCATCCGCCCGTACACGCTCACGGTGTCGGAAGGGCAGATCGAGCAGTTCGGCCCGTTCGAATGCGAATTCGTGGCGGTGAACCATTCCATCCCCGACGCCCTCGCCGTCTTCATCCGGACCGAGGCGGGCAATGTCCTGCACACGGGCGATTTCAAGATGGACCAGTTACCCCTCGACGGCCGCATCACCGACCTCCGGGCCTTTGCACGCCTGGGCGAGGAGGGCGTTGACCTCTTCATGGTCGACTCCACCAACGCGGACGTACCCGGCTTCACGACGGCGGAACGCGAGATCGGTCCCGTCCTCGAGAACCTGTTCGGGGGAGTCAGCAAGCGGATCATCGTCGCGTCCTTCTCCTCGCACATCCATCGCGTGCAGCAGGTCCTCGACGCGGCCCACGCCCACGGGCGCTTCGTGTGCTTCGCCGGGCGGTCCATGGTCCGGAACATGGCCATCGCGGCCAAGCTCGGATACCTGAAGGTGCCCGACGGCATCCTGGTCGACATCAAGAACGTCGACGATCTCCCGGACGACCGCGTGGTGCTGATGTCCACGGGTTCGCAGGGTGAGCCGATGGCCGCCCTGTCCCGCATGGCGAACGGCGACCACCGGATCACCGTGGGCAAGGGTGACACCGTTATCCTCGCGTCCTCGCTCATCCCCGGCAACGAGAATGCGGTCTACCGCGTGATCAACGGGCTGCTGAAGCTCGGCGCCGACGTGATCCACAAGGGCAACGCGAAGGTCCATGTCTCCGGTCATGCCGCAGCCGGTGAGCTGCTCTACTGCTACAACATCCTCCGGCCGAAGAACGTCATGCCCGTCCACGGCGAGACGCGGCACCTCATCGCGAACGGCAAGCTCGCGCAGCAGACAGGCGTGCCGGCGTCGAACGTCCTGCTCACCGACGACGGCTCCGTCATCGACCTCGTGGATGGCACGGCCCGAGTGGTCGGGGCGGTCGAGTGCGGCTACGTGTACGTGGACGGGGCCAGCGTCGGCGAGATCACCGACGCCGACCTCAAGGACCGGCGCATCCTCGGCGAGGAGGGCTTCATCTCGATCATCACGGTCGTCAACCGCACGACCGGCAAGATCGTCTCCGGCCCCGACATCCATGCCCGCGGGTTCGCGGAGGACGACTCCGTCTTCGACGAGATCAGGCCGAGGATCAGCGAGGCCCTGGAGGAAGCGGTCATGAGCACCGCGGACCACACGACCTACCAGTTGCAGCAGGTGGTGCGCCGCGTCGTCGGCACCTGGGTGAACCGGCGCCTCCGCCGGCGTCCGATGATCATTCCGGTGGTCCTCGAGGCCTGACGCGGGCCGACCTCGGCCTTCGGGTGCCGTCGCGCGGGTCGCGGCAGGGTGGGAGGGGCGCGGGAATCCGACGATTCAGGGGAGCCGTCGGGTACCGTGAGGATCATGGCCACTCGAACGTCCCCTGCCCCGCGGGGCCAGCAACAGACCCGCGGTAAGGGGGTACCCGCTGCTGCCGGGGCCGCCCGCAGCAAGGCGCCGGGAAAGGGTACGGGGCGCGCTCCGGCGAAGACCCGCCAGGTCCCTGTCACACCGGAACCGCAGCACGAGGACCAGCTCGCTCTTCCCCTGAGGGCCGTACGTGCCGTCTGGATGGGCATGGCACGTGTCGTCGGCTCCGGTGTCCGCACGTTCGGACACGACGTGAGCCCTGACCGCGACATCCGCCGGGACGGATCCGGCTTCTTCCTCCTCCTGGTCGCCCTGGCCGTCGCCGCCGTCGAGTGGTGGGCGCTGTCGGGCACGCCCGCCGATATCGTCCACGCCGCTGCGGGCGGCACGTTCGGCTGGATGGCGCTGCTGCTGCCCTTCCTCCTCGTGATCGGCGCAGTCCGTCTCTTCAGGTATCCGGAGCGGCACCGCGCGAACAATCGCATCGCCATCGGGCAGCTCGTGATCCTCTTCGCCGGATCCGGCATCGCGCACCTCGTCGGCGGTCAGCCAGGACTCTCCGACGGACTGGACGCGCTGTGGCGCGCCGGTGGTGTCGTCGGCTTCCTCGTGGCCGGGCCGCTCAGCAGTGTGCTGACTGCCTGGCCCGTCGGGGTCCTGTTGGCCATCGTGATCTTCCTCGGCCTCCTGATCGTCACGGCGACACCCTTCCGGCACATTCCCGCACGCCTGCGCACCCTGTACGAGCACCTCATGGGGCAGGACCCGGACGACGACGGACACCGTCGCGAGGACGGCCACGACCAGAGCTACCTGTACGAGACGCACGGTTCCACGGCGAAGCCGGAGCCGAAGCGGAGAAAGCGCCTGTTCGGCAAGGACAGGGAGGACACCCCCTTCGATGCCGAGCACGACGACGCCACGGATGGTTACGTCGGTGACGAGGCGTTCGAGCGGGCGGTGATCGAGGACGAGGAGCGTCGCGCCCGGGAAGCACAGGCGGCGGTGCCGCCAGGGGTCCGTCGCCCGACCAAGCAGGAGCTGGCCGCGGAGGAGATCAAGCGGTCGCAGTCTGCGCGCGTCCCGGTCACCGAAGCACCGGATCGCGCCCCGGAGGGCGCCACCGAGGCGATCGACGTCGTCCCCGCCGCCCGCGCACTGATCGTGCCGTCCACTCCCGTCCAGCCGCAGGTCCCGCCCACGCCCATTCCGCAGCGCACCGAGCAGCTGCAGCTCGCCGGCGACGTGACCTACACCCTCCCGCCGTCGGACTACCTGCCCGCCGGCACTCCGCCGAAGGAGCGCTCCGAGGCGAACGACGCCGTGGTCGCGGCCCTGACGCACACCATGGACCAGTTCAACGTGGATGCGAAAGTGACGGGCTTCTCCCGGGGACCCACGGTGACGCGCTACGAGATCGAGCTGGCGCCCGGCACCAAGGTGGAGCGCGTCACCGCCCTGTCGAAGAACATCTCCTACGCTGTCGCCAGCTCGGACGTGCGCATCCTCTCGCCCATCCCGGGCAAGTCCGCCATCGGCATCGAGATCCCGAACACCGACCGCGAGACCGTGTCCCTGGGAGACGTGCTGCGCTCCGGCAACGCGCGCAAGACGGAGCACCCGATGGTGATGGGAGTCGGCAAGGACGTCGAGGGCGGATTCGTCGTGGCCAACCTCGCGAAGATGCCCCACCTCCTCGTGGCAGGCGCCACCGGCGCGGGCAAGTCGTCCTTCGTGAACTCGATGATCACGTCGATCCTCATGCGCTCGACCCCGGACGAGGTCCGCATGGTCATGGTGGACCCGAAGCGCGTCGAGCTCACGGCGTACGAGGGCGTCCCGCACCTCATCACGCCCATCATCACGAACCCGAAGAAGGCGGCCGAAGCGCTGCAGTGGGTCGTCCGGGAGATGGACACGCGGTACGACGACCTCGCGAACTACGGGTACAAGCACATCGACGACTTCAACAAGGCGGTGCGCAACGGCAAGGTGGTGCCGCCCGAGGGATCGAAGCGCGTCGTGCGGCCCTACCCCTACCTCTTGGTCATCGTGGACGAGCTCGCCGACCTGATGATGGTCGCCCCGCGGGACGTCGAGGACTCGATCGTGAGGATCACGCAGCTCGCGCGTGCCGCAGGCATCCACCTCGTACTCGCGACCCAGCGACCATCGGTCGACGTCGTCACCGGCCTGATCAAGGCGAACGTCCCCTCCCGCATGGCGTTCGCGACGTCGTCGGTCACGGACTCCCGCGTGGTCCTCGACCAGCCGGGCGCCGAGAAGCTCATCGGCCAGGGCGACGCCCTGTTCCTGCCGATGGGCGCCTCGAAACCGATGCGCGTGCAGGGCGCGTGGGTCACCGAGTCGGAGATCCATCGCGTCGTCGAACACGTGAAGGGCCAGCTCCAGGCCGTCTACCGCGAGGACGTCGCGGTCGAGGCGCCGAAGAAGCAGATCGACGACGACATCGGGGACGACCTCGACGTGCTGCTGCAGGCCACCGAACTCGTCGTCACGACACAGTTCGGCTCCACCTCCATGCTGCAGCGCAAACTCCGAGTCGGGTTCGCCAAGGCCGGGCGGCTCATGGACCTGCTCGAGTCACGCGGCGTCGTCGGTCCCTCGGAAGGATCGAAGGCCCGCGACGTGCTGGTCAAGCCGGACGACCTCGAACCCGTCCTCGCGGCGATGCGTGGAGACGGGCCTCCCATCGAGGCTGCTCGTCCTGTCCAGCGACCGATCGACCTCGTGGCCGACGACCTCGCGTCCCGCGCGCAGGCGGTCGACTACCACGACGGCGCGGACGGCAGCGACGACGACGGCGCCGAGGACGCCTGGAACCTCACGGGCAGGTAGCCTGAAGTCGTGAGTAGCTCCTCGACCCCGGCGGTGCCGGTCCTCAACATCGCGAACGTCCTCACGGTCGTGCGCATCCTGCTGGTTCCGTTCTTCATCTGGTTCCTCCTGCTCGACGACGGCAGAGCGGGGCTGTTCCGCTGGCTCGCCGTCCTCACCTTCGCCGTGGCGATCTACACGGACAAGCTCGACGGCGACCTGGCGCGGAGCAGGGGATTGATCACGGACTTCGGCAAGATCGCCGATCCGATCGCGGACAAGCTGCTCATCGGGTCCGCACTCGTGCTGCTGTCCGTACTCGGCGAGTTGTGGTGGTGGGTCACGATCGTCATCCTCGTCCGCGAGATCGGCATCACCCTGCTGCGGTTCGCGGTCATCCGGTACGGAGTCATGCCGGCCTCGCGCGGAGGCAAGCTGAAGACGGTCGTCCAGACCGCTGCGATCCTGCTGTTCCTCATCCCGCTGCAGGCCGTCGCCGGTGATTGGGCCTGGTGGCCCGCTGCCGTGGTCATGGCGGCAGCCGTCGTGATCACGGTAGTGACAGGCGTGGACTACGTCCTCCAGGCGATACGCCTGCGGGCAGGTGCCCGACGGTGAGCGCCCCCGCGTCGGCGGCCGACGTCGTCGCGCTGGCCGCACGCCTCGGGCTGACCGTAGCGACGGCAGAATCCCTGACGGCGGGAATGATCGCTTCGGCACTTGCCGATGTGCCGGGGGCGTCCACCGTATTGAGAGGCGGAGTTGTCGCCTATCAGGTCGCGGTCAAGCGGGACCTGCTGGGCGTCGACGCTGAGCTCCTTGCAGCCGCCGGCGCCGTCGACCCGCGCGTTGCAGCAGCTATGGCGACCGGCGCGCGGACTGCGCTGTCTGCCGACATCGGTGTCGCGACCACCGGCGTCGCGGGTCCGTCGGCCCACGAGGGCAAACCCGTAGGGACGGTCTTCACGGCGATCTCGACCGCTTCCGGTGCCGAATCCTTCGAGCACCACTTCGCGGGAGACCGGGAGGGCATCAGGATGGCCTCACGCGACGCGGCGCTGGCGGAGCTCTTCCGGGAGCTGTCCAGGGGAACAAACCCTGGTCGAGGGTAGTTATAAACAATGCCGGCCGTTGATAGGGTTGGCGACTTAGGCTCAAGCAGATCGGGCAGGTCATCATCAGCGGCGCAGCCCGTCCGGGTTCTCGCCGCATATATGAGGGAGCAAGGCGATACAGATGGTAAAGCAGCCCGTGTCCGTAAACGGCGTGGTCCGTTGGCGTGATGTGGGGTTGGCAGATGATGCACAACGCAAGCCTAAGGAGCGCAAGATGGTAGTTCTTCGCCATGAGATCGGCGACGTCCTCCGTGACGTCCGCCAGCGCCAGGGCCGTACCCTGCGCGAGGTATCGCACAGTGCGAGGGTCTCCCTCGGATACCTCAGCGAGGTCGAGCGTGGACAGAAGGAAGCATCGTCTGAACTTCTCTCATCAATCTGCAGTGCACTCGAGGTGCCGCTTTCCTCGATGCTGCGGGAAGTCAGCGACCGTTTGGCAGAAGCAGAAGGCGTGTCCATCCCGGACACCATTCCTCAGGAATTCTCCCGGGAGTTCGGGAACGACCTAAACGACGAATTGAACGACGACTTCCGTCGGGGACTTGCGGCCACGAACCGCTAGTCGCCCCACGACAAGGAAGGCCTGTCCCTGCGGGACGGGCCTTCCTGCTGTCTGCTACCAGTTGTCCTTGGTGTAGGTGTTGTTCAGCTGGGCGATGAGCGTGCCGAGCCTGGTGAGGTCTTCGACGTCCCAGTCCTCCATGAGCTGGTGGAACGCTTGCTTGCGTGCAGTCTGCGCAGCGACGAGCTGGTGCGTGCCTGCTTCCGTGAGCGAGATCGACTGGGCGCGGCCGTCGAGCGGGTCGGCTTCCTTCTGGACGAGTCCGAGCTGTTCGAGCATCGCGATCTGGCGGCTGACCGAGGGCTTGCCCACTCCGACGCTGGCGGCTATGTCCGTGAGGCGCATCGAGCCCTCGCGCTGGAGGATCACGAGGAGACCGTAAGCCGCCGGTTCCATATCGGGGTGCACCCGTCGCGCTACTTTGTACGAGTTCGACCGCGCGCGGCGCCACAACATGCTCAGTTGCTGTTCGAGGGACTCGATGGCGGCGTCGGTGTCGGCATCTTCCCCGGGGTGACCTGCAAGGCCCGTGCCAGGGTCTGTTGTACTCGGCTTGGCGTTCATGGGCCAATTGTAGGGTTCAGCGGTCCGTGCGACACCATGCAGGACGACGCTGGATGCACCGGGCCTGTCCTGGGTCAGCGACGGCCCGGGTGGTCGGCGCCGAGGCCGGCACGAAAGTGGGGGAAGTAGCAGATGCGTGCTGTCGGTGTCCGCACGCATGATGGAGTGGGGGTGGGGCATCGATTGCGGACGATCGGAGGACCGGGCACTACGGGTGGCTGCACGATGACCAGCTAAGGACGAGGGCAGGACGGATGATATGCGATTGAGTGACTTCTGGCGTCTGATGGACGACGAGTTCGGCGAACGGTACTCGCGGACGCTGGCGCGTGATCTGGTCGTGGATCAGTTGGGCGACAGGACAGCGGCGGAAGCGCTGGGCGCGGGCGTCGACCCGAAGGCCGTCTGGGAGGCGGTGTGCCGCGCGCAGGATGTGCCGCGCGAGCGATGGCTGGGCCGGGATGTGAGGCCGCGGTGATGCCTCCTCCGACGGGCCGCGGGGACACGCGGAGGACCGACAGAATAATCGAATATCTGTTCGGGTAGGGGATATGATGGTGACGGAGGCGGCGCGCTTATGCACATAGCGACGGCCACACCTCAAACTGTCGGCGCAGGCTAATACAGTCGAAATGAACACGTAAACAGGCCAGTTGGCCATGAGTAACCGAGGTGAAGAATGGCCGCTCCAGACCGCGAGAAAGCCCTAGAAGCTGCTCTCGCCCAAATCGACAAGCAGTACGGCAAGGGTTCCATCATGCGCCTGGGCGATGAGACCAGGGCGCCGATCGAGACCATCTCCACGAGTTCCATCGCCCTGGATGCCGCACTCGGCATCGGTGGCCTCCCTCGCGGCAGGGTCGTCGAGATCTATGGTCCGGAGTCCTCCGGCAAGACCACCGTCGCCCTGCATGCGGTGGCGAGCGCCCAGCGCAACGGAGGCATCGCGGCCTTCATCGACGCTGAGCACGCGCTGGACCCCGAGTACGCCAAGAAGCTCGGCGTGGACACGGACGCGCTCCTCGTATCGCAGCCGGACACGGGTGAGCAGGCGTTGGAGATCATGGACATGCTGGTGGGCTCCGGTTCCATCGATATCGTCGTGATCGACTCCGTTGCGGCACTCGTGCCGCGCGCGGAGATCGAGGGCGAGATGGGCGACAGCCACGTGGGCCTGCAGGCCCGGTTGATGAGCCAGGCACTCCGCAAGATCACCGGACGCCTGAGCCAGACGAAGACGACTGCGATTTTCATCAACCAGTTGCGCGAGAAGATCGGCGTGTTCTTCGGAAGCCCCGAGACCACCACGGGTGGCAAGGCGCTGAAGTTCTACGCGTCGGTGCGGATCGACGTACGCCGCATCGAGACCCTGAAGGAAGGCGTGAACCCGGTGGGTAACCGGACCCGCGCCAAGATCGTGAAGAACAAGATGGCCCCGCCCTTCAAGCAGGCCGAGTTCGACATCCTGTACGGGCATGGCATCTCACGCGAAGGCGGGCTCATCGATGTCGGGGTGGAGAACGCGCTGGTCAAAAAGTCCGGCGCCTGGTTCACCTACGACGGCGACCAGCTGGGGCAGGGCAAGGAGAACGCCAGGAAGTTCCTCATCGACAACCCGGATCTGGCTGATGAGCTCGAACAGAAGATCAGGGTGAAGCTGGGCATAGGGATGCCGGTCGAAGAGCCTCCAGCTCCGAAGCTCAAGGCTGTCAGCGGCGAGTAGCCGAGTGGCATCCGAGGAGGACCTGGAGCCGGTCGAGTGGGGAGCGTCATTCGGCCGGTTCGGTTCGGACGCTTCAGCTGGTGCTACCGAATCGGAGCAGCCTCCGCGGCGGTCGACGTCCAAGCGACAGGGGCTGACGCGGTCGGCCTCGTCGTCCTTCGGTGCCAAGGGGCTGAGCAGCGGCACGAAAGGGTCTCGGGGCTCATCGCGCAGTACCCGCTCCCAGCGGAACGGTGGTGGATCCGACCACGTGCCGTTCGACGATCCCTTCGGTCCCGTTGTCGGCGCGTCCGCTGACTCCCTGCAGGATCATGCCCTGCCCGAGCGCCTGCGAGGGCGGACTGCGGGCACCGACGCTGCGGGGTCCGGTTCGCCGCGTGCCGGCGATCCGTCTGGACCAGCAGGCAGCGATGCCCCGGATGGTGGCGGCGTAGATCGTCATGGCTCATACCCCGATGCTTCGGGCGCGGGCGCGACGCGTCGTCGCCGAGCAGACAGGTCGGGGCGCTCGGACGGACGGCCTGTGAGTCGTCGCACTGGAGGCACCGGCTGGGGTCGTTCCGGTGGCCCGTCGTCACCAGCGGGTGGGGAAATGGGCGACCCGGAGGTGCTTCGGAGTGACGAGGACTGGTTATCGGAGGCGCGTGCCATCCTGCTGCGCCAGCTGGCCCTCGGGCCGCGGAGCAGGCACCAGCTCGAGCGGAAGCTCGCCGATCGTGACATACCGGCCGAGACGGCGTCGGCGCTGCTCGACCGGTTCGAGGAGGTACAGCTGATCGATGACGCCGAATTCGCCCGGATGTGGGTGCGTACCCGCACTGCTGCGAAGTCGCTGTCACGAGCATCCCTGCGGCGTGAGCTCGCGGACAAGGGCATCGAGTCGGAGCTGGCTGAGGACGCTCTCCTGCAGATCAGCGACGACGACGAACGCGAGCAGGCACGGGACGTCGTCCGCCGCAAGTTTCGCGCCCGCACCGACCTCTCGGACCGCGCTGCTCGGGAGAAGGAGGTGCGCCGGCTCGTCGGCGTACTGGCACGCAAGGGCTACAGCCCCGGTGCAGCGTTCTCCATCGTGAAGGACGTCATCGCGGACACCGAAGCACTCGACTGACCCGGTGGTGACCGACCGCGACCGGCCGCTTCGAGGACAGGTGCTTCGGCGCTGCAGCACCGGGTTGGGCCGGATTGTGGGCCTCCCCGTGGCCAGCCGTACGCTTAAGGGTGTGAGCATGACACTTCCCACTCCCATCGCAGGCACCGTGAGCAGCGCGTCGGGCGATCCCGATGCGGCCGCACAGCGCACGTACGAGGTGCGGACATTCGGCTGCCAGATGAACGTCCACGATTCCGAGCGGATCTCCGGACTGCTCGAAGACGCCGGGCTCAGCCGTGTCGAGGGTGGCCAGGCGGACGTCGTCGTCTTCAACACCTGCGCCGTGCGCGAGAATGCCGACAACAAGCTCTACGGGAACCTCGGAATGCTCAAGGCGGTGAAGGAAGCGCGCCCAGGAATGCAGATCGCCGTCGGCGGCTGCCTCGCCCAGAAGGACAGGGAGACCATCCTCAGGAAGGCGCCGTGGGTCGACGCGGTCTTCGGGACCCACAACATCGGCGCCCTGCCCGCCCTCCTGCAGCGCGCCCGGCACAACCAGGACGCCCAGCTCGAGATCCTCGAGTCGCTCGATGTCTTCCCCTCGACGCTGCCGACCAGGCGCGAGTCCGTCTATGCGGGGTGGGTGTCCATCTCCGTCGGCTGCAACAACACCTGCACGTTCTGCATCGTGCCGTCGTTGCGCGGTAAGGAGCGCGACCGCAGGCCCGGGGAGATCCTCGCCGAGATCGAGGCCCTCGTGGCCGACGGCGCGGTCGAGGTCACGCTCCTCGGTCAGAACGTGAATTCCTACGGTGTCGAGTTCGGCGACCGCGGAGCCTTCGCAAAGCTGCTGCGCGCGTGTGGATCCATCGAGGGGCTCGAAAGAGTGCGCTTCACGAGTCCCCATCCCGCCGCTTTCACGGATGACGTGATCGACGCGATGGCGGAGACCCCGAACGTCATGCCGCAGTTGCACATGCCCCTGCAGTCGGGATCGGACCGCGTGCTGAAGGCGATGC
This sequence comes from Arthrobacter sp. NamB2, assembly GCF_005281365.1. NCBI lineage: Bacteria > Bacillati > Actinomycetota > Actinomycetes > Micrococcales > Micrococcaceae > Arthrobacter > Arthrobacter sp. NamB2. The sequence continues at coordinate 214,550 of NZ_SZWI01000005.1, forward strand.
GCCGTTCTTACCGCTCTAGTCGCTTCCTCGGGATCCTGGATCGCGTCCGTGAGCGGATGCCCCACGCCGCGATCTCCACGGACATCATCGTCGGGTTCCCCGGGGAGACCGACGAGGACTTCCAGGCGACCCTCGACGTCGTCGAGCAGTCCCGCTTCGCGACCGCCTTCACCTTCCAGTACTCCCGGCGCCCCGGGACCCCCGCAGCGGATCTTCCGGACCAGTTGCCGAAGGCGGTGGTGCAGGAGCGCTTCGAGCGCCTGACCGCCCTGCAGGACCGGATTGCCCGCGAGGAGAACGCGCGCCAGGTAGGTACCCGCGTCGAGGTGCTCGTCACCGATCAGCAGGGCCGCAAGGGAAGCGAGACACATCGTCTCACCGGGCGTTCACGCGATCAGCGCCTCGTCCACTTCTCCGTGCCGGACGGCGCGGAGGTGCCACGGCCCGGGGACTTCGTGACCCTGCCCATCACCGAGGCTGCGTCGTTCCACCTCATGTCCGACCCGACCCCCGAGGAGTACAGTCTCCGGCGCTCCCGTGCCGGCGATGCCTGGGACAGGAGCCAGGCCGACTCCTGCGGCGTCCCCGCGGCCTCGGACGGCGGTCCCCGTCCCGTCCTGCTGGGCATGCCGTCGCTGCCTGTGCGGGGGAGCGCTTCTTGACCCTCCCGGTCGTCGCGGTGGTCGGGCCGACCGGATCCGGCAAATCCGACCTCGGGGTCGCACTCGCGCAACGGCTCGATGGAGAAGTGATCAATGCCGACGCCCTCCAGTTCTACCGCGGCATGGACATCGGGACCGCGAAGCTGCCGCACGAGGACCGCCGGGGAGTGGAACACCATCTGTTGGACGTCCTGGACATCACGGAGGAAGCCAGCGTCGCCGCGTACCAGACGGATGCGCGCCGGACGATCGACGGCATCCGGCGTCGTGGGCGCGTCCCCATCCTGGTCGGGGGATCAGGCCTCTACGTGCGCGCGGCCCTCGACCGGCTGGACTTCCCGCCCACCGATCCGGTGGTCCGGGCCAGGCTGGAAGCGGAACTCGCCTCGGAGGGCAACGCACGCTTCCGTGAGCGACTGCGCGCTGTCGATCCACCGTCGGCCGAACGGATCGACGACGACCGCCGGCTCATTCGTGCCCTCGAGGTGTACGAGATCAGCGGTCGAGCCTTCAGTGCCTTCATGCCACGCCGCGAGTACCACCAGCCGAGCGTGCAGATCGGTCTCGATGTGGACCGTGCAGCCCTGCGCGAGAGGTTGGGCGAGCGGGTCCACAGCATGGTGAGGGACGGGCTCCCGGAGGAGGTCGAACGCCTCGCGGCCGCAGGTCTCAGGAACGGACGCACCGCCTCGCGTGCCCTAGGGTATAGCCAGTTCCTGCAGGTCCTCGACGGAGCGATGACGGAAGCGGAGGCGGTCGAGGACACCATCGCGGCGACCCGACGATTCGCCCGCCGGCAGCTCACCTGGTTCCGGGGCGACCCGCGCGTCGGGTGGCTCGATGGGCAGGCACCCGGGCTGGCCGATCGGGCAATGGACCTGATCCGCCGTGGCGGGGACCTATCCTAGGACCGTGACCGACTTCCGCGCCGACACCGCCGCTCAGCAGCACCCGACCCTGTCCTTCACCAAGGGGCATGGCACGGGGAACGATTTCATCCTGACCCTGGATCCGGACGGCTCCACCCCCACCGACGCCGGCTTCGTCGCAGCCCTGTGCGATCGCCACCTCGGTATCGGCGCTGACGGGTACATCCGCGCGGTGCGCTCATCGGCGTTGCCCGAGGGCCGCGCGCTCCTGCAGACCGACCCGGACGCGGAGTGGTTCATGGACTACCGCAACGGGGACGGCTCCGTGTCGGAGATGTGCGGGAACGGCGTCCGGGTCTTCGCCCACTTCCTCCTCGAGAAGTCCGTCGCTGAACTGCCCGATGGAGGCCAGCTCGCCATCGGCACCCGCGCCGGCGTCAAGCGGGTGACGCGGTCGGGCGGCGGATACGCCGTGGACATGGGCCCTTGGGAGTTCATCTTCCCCGATGCCGCGGTGGCACGCGGCATGGACTCGCTCGTCGACATCCACGGGCTCGACGTCGACCGTCCTGCGCTGTCGATCAGCATGGGCAACCCACACACCGTGGTGGCCCTCGCCGAGCGGGCCGAACTCGACCGGACCGAGCTGCACACCGCACCGATCGTCCAGCCTGTTCCGCCCGAGGGCACCAACGTCGAACTCGTGGTGCCGTCGGATCCGCTGGTGGGGGATGACGGCGTCGGTCGGCTCACCATGCGCGTCCACGAGCGGGGGGTCGGGGAGACGCAGTCCTGCGGCACGGGAGCATGCGCCGCCGCTGCAGCGACGCGGTACTGGGCGGGCCCTCACGCGCCTCTGCAGTGGCTCGTGACCGTTCCCGGTGGGGTGGTGGGCGTGACGTTCTTCGACGGCCCGGAGGGCCGCGAGCACGTGCAGCTCAGCGGTCCGGCTGTACTGGTCGCGGACGGTGTGCTGCTGCCGGCCCCCTGACGGGACATGGCAGGTCCAGGCCCTACTAGGCGGCGCGGTGTACGTCCAGGATGCGGAACGACTTCGAGGTATCCGCACGCCTGACACGGAAACCCTCGGGTAGCTCCTCGCCGAGCCAGCGCTGCAGCGAGTCCGCGCCGAGGTTTTTCTGCACGACGAGCCACGCGTGCCCGTCTGGTACGAGACGTGGCAGCCAGCGAAGCAGCAGCGCGTGCAGTTCCTGCTTACCGATCCTGATCGGCGGATTGGACCAGATGGTGTCGAACTCCAGCGCCGCGTCGACGTCGTCGGGCGCGCGGGCCACGACGTTCGCCAGCCCCAGCCGGTGGGCGTTTTCTGTCGTGAGGGCGATGCATCGCTCGTTCACGTCGACGGCGTGGACCTCCGCCTGGGGCGCTTTCAGCGCCATGGTCAGGGCGATGGGGCCCCAGCCGCACCCGATGTCGAGCAGGCGTCGGCCTTCCGGATCCGGCACCGTATCCAGCAGGATCGCGGTCCCCTTGTCCACGCCGTCCGGGCTGAAGAGGCCCGACGACGTGACGAGTTCGCGACGCGCGCCTGCCAGTACGACGGAGAGAGGGCGACGCGTGTCAGGTCCTGACGGCTGCGCGCTGAAATAGTGCTGTGACTCCATGACCGAAAGCCTAGTGGCACGCCCGCGAAGAGCACGTGCTGTGCCATTTCGCGCTGGGAGAATACGGTGGTCCCTGTTGCGCGGACGGCCTTAGAATTGATGCACATTCATCTAGGGAGACTATGACCACGAATAACGGACATTCCACCGGAGCCGACATGGGCCCGGAGGAGATCCAAGCCGTCATCAACAGGATCCTCGCCAGCGACGAAGCTGCCGTGGCGAAGGAGAAGGACGGAACACGAAGGCCCAACGAGACACAGGCTGCACCGATCGACAGGACCTGGCGTTCGCGGGCCCTCGCACTATCGGGCGATGACCAGCAGTCGGCGGCCGACGGCGATCAGCAGGACCTCGCAGAGCGCCGCGCACTGCGTCGCGTGGCGGGTCTGTCGACCGAGCTCGAGGACGTCACCGAGGTCGAGTACCGGCAGTTGAGGCTGGAGCGGGTCGTCCTCGCTGGTCTCTGGAGCGAAGGTACCGCCCAGGATGCAGAGAATTCGCTGCAGGAGTTGGCCGCACTCGCCGAGACGGCAGGGTCGGAGGTACTCGACGGCATGGTGCAGCGACGCCTCAAGCCGGATCCCGGTACGTTCCTCGGCTCCGGCAAGGCCCAGGAGTTGAAGGAGGTCGTGCAGGCCACCGGTGCTGACACCGTGATCGTCGACAGCGAGCTGTCTCCGTCGCAGCGTCGTGGTCTCGAGGACATCGTCAAGGTCAAGGTCATCGACCGCACGGCCCTGATCCTGGATATCTTCGCGCAGCACGCCAAGAGCCGTGAGGGCAAGGCCCAGGTCGAACTCGCGCAACTCGAGTACCTGCTGCCGCGCCTCCGTGGCTGGGGCGAGTCGATGTCACGCCAGGCCGGCGGTCAGGTGGGTAGCGCGAGCGCCGGCATGGGGTCGCGCGGCCCGGGTGAGACGAAGATCGAGCTCGACCGTCGGAAGATCCGCACACGCATGGCCAAGCTGCGGCGTGAGATCGCGGAGATGAAGCCGGCGCGTGAGACCAAGCGCTCCAACCGGCGTCGCAACCAGGTGCCTTCGGTCGCGATCGCGGGTTACACGAACGCCGGCAAGTCCTCGCTGCTCAACCGGCTGACCGATGCCGGCGTCCTGGTCGAGAACGCGCTGTTCGCGACCCTGGATCCGACGATCCGCAAGGCGGAGACACCGGATGGGATCGGCTACACGCTGGCCGACACCGTCGGTTTCGTCCGGTCACTTCCTACCCAGTTGGTCGAGGCCTTCCGCTCGACGCTCGAGGAGGTTGCCGACGCGAACCTGATCCTTCATGTCGTCGACGCGTCCCACCCTGATCCCGAGGGGCAGATCGCTGCCGTGCGGGCAGTTCTGACCGAGGTCGATGCGCGCAAGGTGCCCGAGATCATCGTGCTGAACAAGGCGGACGCAGCCGACCCGTTCGTCATCGAGCGGCTGCGCCAGCGCGAACCGCGTTCCGTCGTCGTCTCCGCGCGTACCGGAGCCGGCCTGACCGAGCTCCGGCAACTGATCAGCACGAACATCCCGCGACCGGGCGTCAAGCTGGACCTCATCGTGCCCTACGCACATGGTGAGATCGTGAGCCGCCTGCACGAGGAGGACGTGGAGATCCTCGGCCTGGAGCATGTGGACGAGGGAACCCGCCTCGAGGTGATGGTCCGCGAGGGCCTGGCAGCGGAGCTGGAGCCGTACGTCCGGCATGAGTGACAGCGCGCGCTCCGGTGCTGCTCCCGCGGCGCCGGAGGCAGTGCGCCATTCCGCCGAGACCCGGCAGGCGCTCGAACTGCTCGATGCAGCGGTCGGCGCGATGGGCGGGGAGATGCGCGCCGGCCAGCATGAGATGGTGCGGCAGGTCAGCGAAGCCATCCGCTCGGGCGATCACCTGCTCGTCCAGGCCGGCACCGGCACGGGCAAGTCGCTCGCGTACCTCGTCCCGCTGATCGTGCATGCCATGGAGAGCGACAGGCCCTCGGTCGTCTCGACCGCGACACTCGCGCTGCAGGCCCAGATCGTCGGACGGGACCTCCCGCGCCTGCTCGACGCCGTGCTTCCCGCCCTCGCGCGCCCGGTCGACGTCGCACTGCTGAAGGGACGCTCGAACTACGTGTGCGTCCACAAGACCGGGGGTGGCTTCCCCGAGGAGGACGCGCCCGACGCACTCTTCAGCATGGGCGAGGACGCAACGCCCCATCCCTCTCCGGCCTCTTCGGCGGCGGGAGTCGGAGGGCCTGCATCTGCGCTGGGTCGGGAAGTGGTCCGGTTGCGGGAGTGGGCGGACGAGACGACGACGGGGGACCGTGACGACCTCGTGCCCGGCGTGAGCGACCGCGCATGGCGCCAGGTCTCCGTATCGAGCATGGAGTGCCTCGGCGCTGCCCGCTGTCCTGTGGCCCAGGAGTGCTTCAGTGAGAAGGCACGGGCAGCCGCCGCGGACGCGGACATCATCATCACCAATCACGCGATGCTCGCCATCAGCGCCTTCGAGGGTCTCGCCGTCCTGCCCGAGTACGACGTCGTCGTCATCGATGAGGCGCACGAACTCCACGACCGTGTCACGGGTGCCGTGTCGGGGCAACTTTCGGCTTCCATGGTCGCTGCCGCCGCCACCGCTCTGCGCCGCCACGCCTCCATCACCACCGGCGCCCTCGACACGGCTGCCGCCGCGTTCGAGGCCGCGTCCGAGTCGGTGCCGACCGGACTGCTGGCCGGAGCTCTGCCGGACGACCTCGAGCAGGCCCTGGCGCAGGTGCGTGATGCCGCCCGTGCAGCGCTTTCGGACACGAAGACCGACAGCAAGTCCGAGGCCGACGCCGACGGTGGCCGGCAAGTCGCCCGCTCCCGCGTGACACTCGTCTTCGATCTCGCGGAGCGGATCCTCGCTGCCGGCGACCTCAACGAAGTGGTCTGGGCGTCGCGTGCCAGCGCGTTCACGCCGGGGTCCGGGTACGCCCAACCGGACGAGAGCGCGCCCGCGACCCTGAACGTCGCCCCGCTATCCGTCGCAGCGCGGCTGCGGGAGGGATTGTTCGAGGACCACACCGTGATCCTCACGTCGGCGACACTCGCGATCGGGTCGGAGTTCGGTCCTGTAGCCGGGTCGCTCGGTCTCAGCGGCGCCGGGGCGCCTGCCTGGACGGGAGTCGACGTCGGCAGCCCGTTCGACTACCCGCGGCAGGGCGTCCTCTACGTGGCGAAGGATCTTCCGAAACCCGAACGGGGGACGTCGGAGGCCCAGCTGGAGGAGCTGCTGACACTACTGAAGGCGTCGCGCGGGGGAGCACTGGGTCTGTTCTCCTCGAAGCGCGCGGCGGAGGAGGCCGCAGAGGCACTGCGCCCCAAGGTCGATTTCGAGATCCTGTGCCAGGGGGAGTCATCCCTCAGCGCCCTGGTGACGCAGTTCGCCGACGAACCGGACACGTGCCTGTTCGGGACGATGTCCCTGTGGCAGGGAGTCGATGTGCCCGGCTCGTCCTGCCGGCTCGTGATCATCGATCGCATCCCCTTCCCGCGCCCGGACGATCCACTCATGACAGCCCGCACCCGGGCTGTCGCCCGAAGCGGCGGCAACGGCTTCATGAGCGTCTCCGCCACGCATGCGGCGGTACGGCTCGCGCAGGGCGCGGGGCGCCTCATCCGGGCAACCGGGGACAAGGGCGTCGTCGCCGTGCTGGACAGCCGCCTCGCCACTGCCAGGTACGGCGGTTTCCTCCGCGCTGCCCTGCCGCCCTTCTGGGCGACGACGGACAGGGCCACGGTCACCGGGATCCTCGATCGGCTCTCGGCCCGCTGACGCCGGAGCCACCGGCCTCCCGGTTGCGGCAGCCGGATGCAGGCCGGCCGGCGCGCAGGAAGGCGCTGCAGCCGTATCGACCACGGCGGAGGGCTTGAGGGCAGGTGCTTCTCCTGCGCCCTACAACGCGCGCATCACCGAGACGACCTTGCCCATGATGCTCGCATGGTCGCCCAGGATGGGCTCGTAGCGGGTGTTCTGGGGCAGGAGCCAGGTGTGGCCGTCCCGCTGGCGGAAGGTCTTCACTGTGGCCTCGTCGTCGAGCAGGGCCGCGACGATGTCACCGTTCTGTGCGCTCTGCTGCCTGCGCACGACAACCCAGTCGCCGTCGCAGATGGCGGCATCGACCATGGAATCGCCGGAGACCTTCAGCATGAAGAGGTCGCCGTGGCCGACCAGTTGGCGAGGCAGGGGCATGACGTCCTCGACGACCTGCTCGGCGAGGATGGGCCCACCGGCCGCGATGCGGCCCACGAGTGGAACCATCGCGGTGTCGACGGCGACGTGGCGATCCGCCGCCACCTTCTCGCCTGCCGTCGAGCCCTCTGCGTCCGACGATGGCTCGTCGGCAAGCGTCAGCGGCAACAGCACCTCCATCGCTCGCGGCCGCTTCGGGTCACGCCGCAGGTAACCGAGGCGCTCGAGCTGTGACAACTGGTGGGTCACGCTCGACAGGCTGGCGAGGCCGACGGTGTCGCCGATCTCCCGCATCGAGGGCGGATAACCGTTGTCCGCGATCGAACGCTGGATGGTTTCGAGGATCGTCAGCTGGCGAGCGGACAGCCCTTTGGACACGGCGCGTCCACGCGGGCGACCGCGGCCCGCCGAGATGGGCGTGGGGTCGGCCGGAATGTCGGCGGTGTTCGATTTCTTCCGGTCGGCCGGTGTTGCTTCCGCCACTGTTGAGCCTTTCGCCTGGGACTGCGCATCCCGTCGTACCCGCCGCTCCGCTGCCGATGGAGACGGAAGCCGGTTCTGTCAGAGGCGGGTGGTTGTCTGAGGTACATCACCGGCGGAGAGGCGCCTCACGAGCCCAGTCTTCCGGTGGTGTTCCGTGCTCTTCACGCTAGGACACGCGGAGGCAGTTATCAAACATATGTTCGAGCGAGTCTCGACAACGGTCGTTCGTGAGTGCTAGAAATAGGCAGAGCAGAATTAGAATGTGTGTTCGACCCGGAGGTTCCTCCGCGACGGATCATTCGAAGGAAAGAAGGATGGGTAATGGCTGAAGCACCAGTACTGCAGGGCAGCACGGCGCTGTGGGCCCAGGCGACCGCTCCGCGAGAGGTCCGCCTCCGGCTCGTCACCGCCTTCGACCAGTCCTCGGGCGGCCACTCCGTCCACACAGGGTCCGACAGCCCAGCAGAGGCGTCGCCGTCCTACCGCACCTCCACGCAGCGGAGTGCACCTGGTCCCCTGACCCTGACGAGGCGGGGGCGCCTGCTCCTGGTCGGTCTGCCGATCGCGCTGGGGGTGGCAGTCCTGATCCTCCTCGGTGCCTTTCTGACATCCCAGGCCCAGGCGGGGGAGTCGGCTCCAGCGTCGACAGCCACGGTGGAGGTGAATCTCGCGGCAGGCGAGACGCTGTGGGACCTCGCGGTGCAGTACGCCCCGCACCGGGATCCGCGTGCCGTGGTCGCCGAGATGGTGGAGCTCAACGACCTGCGCAGTTCCGTCGTCCGGGCGGGCCAGAGCATCTCGGTGCCCTCGGAGTCGTCGCAGGGCTGAATATCGGCGTACTACCCAATCGGGCGTCGATGCTCTCCCGGTCATGGAACGAGCAAGCAGCCTGCGTCATTAGCTGAGGAAGATGCCATCGCTTAAACTCGGGGAGTGCCTTCCTCCGTCGACGCCCTAGCAAACCTCCCCCTCCGCGATGATCTCGTCGGGCTGCACCCCTACGGCGCTCCGCAACTGGACGTCCCCGTCCTGCTCAACGTCAACGAGAACACGCACGGCGTGCCGGCCGATGTTCATGCCGCCATCGTGGAAGCAGTCGCCGAGGCCACGCGGGGATTGAACCGGTACCCGGACCGTGAATTCTCGGAACTCCGCAAGAACCTCGCGGACTACCTGGGACACGGACTGACGCCCGATCAGTTATGGGCAGCCAACGGGTCGAACGAAGTCCTCCAGCAGGTTCTTCAGGCCTTCGGTGGACCAGGGCGCACCGCTATCGGGTTCCCGCCCACGTACTCGATGTACCCGCTCCTGGCCAGTGGAACCGGGACCCGGTATGTCACCGCGGAGCGCAGCGCGTCTTATGCAATGACACCAGAGGCCACTGCAGCAGCGGTTCGAGAGTCTGCAGCGAACATCGTCTTCCTGTGCTCGCCGAACAATCCGACGGGTACAGCGTTGGATCTCGATGTCATCGAGGCGGCCTACGACGCCGGCCAGGACGCCCGGGCCATCATCATCGTGGACGAGGCCTACGGCGAGTTCTCGCAGGCGGGGAAGCCGAGTGCACTGACTCTTCTTCCTGGACGCCCCCGGCTGCTGGTGTCGCGGACCATGAGCAAGGCGTTCGCGCTGGCCGGTGCGAGGATCGGCTACCTCGCGGCTGCTCCGGAGGTAGCAGACGCCCTTCGTCTTGTCCGCCTGCCGTACCACCTGTCGGCCATCACCCAGGCGACAGCGAATGCAGCGCTCACCCACGCGGATACGCTGCTGTCGAATGTCGAGGCGATCAAGGTCCAGCGTGACCGCATCGTGCGGGAGCTCACGGCCCTCGGACTCTCGCCCGCTCCCTCGGACGCCAACTTCGTGTTCTTTTCCGGCCTCGATGACCCGCGTCGGATCTGGGAGGGGCTGCTGGACGCCGGCGTTCTCATTCGGGACGTCGGCATCCCGGGCTCCCTCCGGGTCACCGCGGGAACAGAACGGGAGACCACGGTGTTCCTGACCGCGTTGACCAAGCTGCTCCAGGTCGCCCGGTAGGGCTGTCCGGCCGGCTCGTCTCCTAGACTTGGAGCAGAGGGCGGCCGAGGCCCTGACCAGCCCACCCGCCCGACGAACGTGTGACCGCGCCTGCTCGACCGGCAGCGCACCGAAGGAATGCAATGACAGTTGATGCCGCCCGCGGCCGTACGGCCCGCATCGAGCGTGTGACGAGCGAATCCAGTGTCCTCGTCGAACTCGACCTCGACGGTACGGGCGTGTCCTCGATCGACACCACCGTGCCGTTCTACGACCACATGCTCACCGCCCTGTCGAAGCACTCGCTCATCGACCTGACCATCAGGTCCTCGGGCGACACCCACATCGATGTCCACCACACCGTCGAGGACACGGCCATCGCCATCGGCGAGGCCCTCCGGCTCGCGCTGGGCACGAAGGCCGGGATCCGTCGGTTCGGCGAGGCCACCGTCCCCCTGGACGAGGCTCTGGCGAACGCCGTCGTCGACATCTCCGGACGCCCGTTCCTCGTGCACGGCGGCGAGCCGGCGGGGCAGGAGTACCACCTGATAGGGGGTCACTTCACGGGCTCCCTGACGCGTCACGTCTTGGAGGCCCTCGCCCTGCACGCACAGATCTGCCTGCACGTGACCGTCATCGCGGGTCGGGATCCGCACCACATCGTCGAAGCCCAGTTCAAGGCACTCGCTCGGGCCCTGCGCGCAGCAGTGGAACCGGACCCGAGGGTCGAGGGCATTCCGTCCACGAAGGGGGCGCTATGAGTACGCGGACCGTGACCGTCCTGGACTATGGGTCCGGCAACGTGAGGTCGGTCGTCCGTGCACTCGAGCACGTCGGCGCCGACGTGGTCCTGAGCGCCAAGCGCGACGATGTCCTCAACGCCGACGGCCTGCTCGTACCCGGTGTGGGGGCTTTCGCTGCTGTGATGAAGGGCCTGAAGGACGTCGACGCGCTGCGCATGATCGGTCGCAGGGTCGCCGGCGGGCGTCCGGTCCTCGGGATCTGCGTCGGGCTGCAGGTGCTGTTCGACGAGGGTGTCGAGCACGGCGTCCGCACGCCGGGCATGGGGGAATGGCCAGGGACCGTCGAGCGGTTGAAGGCCGACGTCGTTCCGCACATGGGCTGGAACACGGTGAAGGCGCCCGAGGACACCGTCCTGTTCGACGGTATCGGTGACGAGCGCTTCTACTTCGTGCACTCCTACGGGGTGCAGGACTGGTCCTTCGACGTGACGCAGCCCGCCATGAAGCCTCCGCAGGTCACCTGGTCCGACCACGGAGGCCCCTTCATCGCGGCCGTCGAGAACGGTCCCCTCAGCGCCACCCAGTTCCACCCGGAGAAGTCGGGCGATGCAGGTGCCCAGCTGCTGAGGAACTGGATCGAGGGCCTGAAGTGACGCGATGCTGAGTCTCGTGCTGATGGGGGTGGCAGGGCTCCTCATCGGTGGGGCGTTCTCCCTTCGCAGCCAGGAGTTCCCCCTGTGGGTATGGATCGCCTTCCTGGCTCTGGCCGGTCTCGCACTGCTTGCCGCCTACCTGTTCACACTGTCCGGCGAGTAGCCGGACCCGCCCCGACGTCACGACACCGCGGCTCCGGCCGCCCGTACGAAAGCAGATCATGAGCCTTACCGAAACACCCACGCTCGAACTCCTCCCCGCCGTCGACGTAGCCGATGGGCAGGCTGTCCGCCTCGTGCAAGGCGAGGCTGGCAGTGAGACCAGTTACGGCGATCCGCTCGACGCGGCGCTGGCCTGGCAGGAGGACGGAGCAGAGTGGGTGCACCTCGTGGACCTGGATGCAGCTTTCGGCCGGGGCTCGAACCAGAAGTTGCTCGAACGGGTCGTCAAGCACCTCGACATCAAGGTCGAGCTCTCCGGCGGAATCAGGGACGATGCTTCCCTCGACGCCGCGCTGGAACTCGGCGCCACGCGGGTCAACCTCGGGACGGCTGCTCTCGAGAATCCCGAATGGACCGAGCTCGCCATCGCCCGCTACGGCGACGCCGTCGCAGTCGGGCTCGACGTCCGCGGGACCACTCTCGCGGCCCGGGGCTGGACCGAGGAGGGTGGCGACCTGTGGGAGGTCCTGCAGCGCCTCGAGGACGCCGGCTGTGCCCGCTATGTCGTCACCGACGTGACCAAGGACGGAACCCTCAAGGGCCCCAACCTCGCACTCCTGAGGGAGGTCCTCTCGAAGACAACCCGACCCGTCGTCGCCTCGGGCGGTATCTCGAGCCTCGATGACATCGCCGCCCTGCGCGAGCTCGTGCCGCAGGGTCTCGAGGGAGCTATCGTCGGCAAAGCGCTGTACGCCGGGGCGTTCACCCTGCCGCAGGCACTCGACGTGGCAGGGCTGCCCGGCGCGGACGCGTGACCGGCAGGCAGCTTCCCGCTCACATCGCGGCGGCGCTGGCGGGCAACACCGCTGACTCCGCAGGCCGGCCGTGGGCCGGCCGCGACCTGTCCGGTCCGGACAACCCGCTGCACAGCTTCGACGACGACGACGGCGCGGCCAACCCGCAGCTCATCGCGGCCCTGGCCGGACTGCTGGCGGCTGCCGACGAGCCCGGCGCGCCCGAGAAAGCCGTCCTCACCGCCCTGAAGGCAGCCCGGGTGTTCATTCCCATCGTCGCCCAGGTGGCCCGGGCGGCGGAGACCCATGCCGGGCTGACGGCAGACAAGGAAGCCGATATGGCCCTGGTCACGCTGACGGCGCCCGATGGTCGGAAGGCGCTGCCGGTCTTCTCATCGACGCAGGCGCTCGAGCGCTGGCATCCGGACGCGCGACCGGTCGCCGCCTACGCGGCGCGGGCTGCACTCGCCGCCGTCGCCGAGGACGCTGAACTCATGGTGCTCGATCCGGGAGCAGATCTCACCTTCGTGGTCCGGCGCCCGGCCCTGTGGGCCCTGGCGCAACAGGTCGACTGGACTCCGTCCTACGAGGATCGGGCTCTGGCGTCACTCGTCGAGGTGGCGGCGCGAGGAGAGGAACGCATCCTCTCCCTGGCCCTGCGGCCAGCCGCAGGCGTTCGCACCCGCTCGGCCGACGGTAGCATTGCCTCCGGCGGAGGACCCGGTCCGGAACTGCGGATGGACCTCCAGCTCCAGGGCGGGCTCTCGCCCGAGGAGGTGCGCGACGCCGTCTCGTCCTTCCGTACGAGACTGCTCGCCATTCCCGAATTCGTCGAACGGGTCGACTCGCTCGATATCAAACTCACCCGCTGACGGAGGCGTCGGCGGAGAAAGACTGGCCGTGAACTTCGCCGTATACCGGGATCTGCTGCGCATCCGCTCCGTTCGCATGCTGTTGATCGTCGGCATGATCGCCCGCTTCCCCCACTCCGCAGCGGGTGTCCTACTGACACTGCACGTCGTGCAGACCCTCGATCGAGGCTACGCCGAAGCGGGTGCCGTCGCTGCCGTCGTCACCATCGGTATCGCCGTCGGAGCTCCCTGGCGCGGGCGGCGGATCGACACGGTCGGGCTGCGTCGGGCGCTCATCCCGTCCGTCGTCGCCGAAGCGGCCATCTGGTCGATCGCCCCACACCTGTCCTACCAGTGGCTCCTCGTCGCGGCACTCGTCGGCGGGCTCTTCACCCTTCCGGCGTTCTCCGTCATCCGGCAGGCGCTCGGCGTGTTGGTGGAGGGCGACCGGCGTCGCACGGCCTTCACCCTCGACGCCATCTCCACCGAGGTCATCTTCATGGCCGGGCCGGCGGTCGGTGTCGTGTTGGCGACGCAGGTGTCGACCGTGCTCGGACTGACACTCGTCGGGCTCGCCACGGCATCTGCCGGCCTCTTCCTGATGTGGTTCAATCCGCCGACCCGCTCGGGGCAGCGTCCCGACGGGGGAACGGTGCCGGCTGCGGCGCCCTCAGGAGTGGGCGAAGCCGCAGCCGACCTCATCGGCTCGCGCGACGCCGGTACCGGGGGCGGACTCGGGGTATCACTGTTCCGTCGCGGGGTACGGAACGCATTCCCCTGGCTGACGATCCAGCTCGTCGTCGTCATGGTCATTGCTGCGGGCGCGGGCCTCGTGCTGTCGGGCTCGGAGGTCGGGATCGTCGCCGCCCTCGAGCTCTCCGGCAACGAGAGTCAGCTCGGGCTCGTGTTCGTCGCCTGGTGCGCGGCGTCCGTCGTGGGCGGCCTGGTGTACGGCGCACTGCATCGGCCCGTGGCACCCGCGGTCCTGCTCATCGGCATGGGGGTGCTGACGCTGCCGATGGGGTTCGCCGACAGCACCCTGTCACTGGCACTGCTCTCCATCCCGGCGGGCCTGCTCTGCGCTCCTGTACTCTCCGCGGCCTCGGAGAAGGTCGCGGATCTCGTCGCCGAGGAGCGGAGGGGCGAGGCGATGGGCTGGTACGGGTCCGCGCTGACGTCCGGGGTGGCGCTCGGCGCTCCGGTCGCCGGCGTGCTGATCGACCTGACGGGTCCCTGGGGCGGTTTCACCGCGGTCGCCGTGGTCTCCGCGCTGATCGGCGTGGTCGGACTCGCCGCACGGAACCTCGGTGGCCAGGGCATCGCGGCCAAGCACACGCACGCAGGGCGCTAGTCGCCCGGAAGGACGGCCGGGCGCAGAGCTGCACGAAGAGGTGGGGTGGCGAAGGCGACACCCGAAGGCCGGTGCGCGGAAGCGCTGAGCGCAATTCAGCTCGGGGAATCGGCGCCCGAACGCGTCGGGCGCCGCCGGAAGTCAGTTGACGGGGCCCGTGTACTTCTCGCCCGGCCCCTGGCCAGGAGGGTCCGCGATGATGGACGCTTCGCGGAACGCGAGTTGCAGGGACCGGAGGCCGTCGCGCAATGGACCGGCATGCTGTGACCCGATCTCGGGCGCAGCCGCAGTGACGAAGCCGGCAAGGGCCGTGATCAGCTTGCGCGCCTCGTCGAGGTCCTTGAGCTGCTCTGCGTTCTCCTCGTGTCCGAGGCCGCACTTCACGGCTGCGGCACTCATGAGGTGGACGGCCGACGTCACGATGACCTCCACCGCGGCGACCTCGGAGATGTCGCGCATCTGCTGGCGAACGTCCTGCTCCGCGTCGGACGCGGCGACCCCTTGCTCCTGCTCCTCTGCGAAGCTGCGACGGGAAGCCGCTGCGGCCCCGTCATCGAAAGAGGCCCCGTCATCGAAAGACTGGTGCGGATTGTCGTGTGGAGTGTTCATACTGGTAAGCTTGGCATAGACCAACCGGTCGCTGTTACTCGTCGTGCTCCGTCAGGAGCTCCGGGGAAGGCGCCGGGATGCAAGCGGAGACCTCTCCCACCCGCGTTTGCCTGGTGCGCCCTTGGACGCATTGCAGGTAGCCGGGTCACCTGGTCGGTCATGATGATGATCGCGCAGGAAGCTCAGTGCTTCCGCCCATCGTTCATGGCTGTCCGTCGAGGCCTTCGATTGCGCATGCAATGGGAGGCCTTCTTTCGTCTGCAGGCGGTTCCAGCTTGAGAATCCACAGGAGTCACACATTAGCGAGCCAAGAATCAATGATCGTATCCGCGTTCCCGAGGTGCGGTTGGTCGGACCTGCCGGCGAACAGGTAGGAATCGTCCGTATCGAGGACGCGCTCCGACTTGCCGCCGAGTCCGACCTGGATCTGGTCGAGGTAGCACCGCAGGCAAAGCCTCCGGTCGCCAAGCTCATGGATTTTGGTAAGTACAAGTACGAAGCCGCTGTAAAGGCGCGCGAGGCACGGAAGAACCAGACCAATACGGTGCTGAAGGAAATTCGTTTCCGCCTCAAAATCGACACCCACGACTACGAGACCAAGCGTGGGCACGCGATCCGCTTCCTCGGAGCTGGTGACAAGGTCAAGGCCATGATCCAGTTCCGCGGGCGTGAGCAGCAGCGGCCCGAGATGGGCATCCGCCTGCTGCAGAAGTTCGCCGATGACGTTGCAGAAGTCGGAGTCGTCGAGTCCTCGCCGCGCATCGACGGACGCAACATGGTCATGGTGATCGGTCCCACCAAGAACAAGGCGGAAGCCAAGGCGGAGGCACGCCGCGAGACCCAGCGCGCCGAGGCGAAGGCTGCCAACGAAGCCGCCAAGACAGGCGGTGACACCAGGCGTGTCGACACCTCCGGCGATAGCGGTGCCCCCCTGACGCAGTCCCTCGCGGATCTGCTGCCCGAGGGCTACGCGATCAGGAGCGAGCCAGAGGCTGCTGTGAAGGAGACGCCCGTGCAGGCGGCGCCCGCCGAGGACGCTCCTGTCTTCGAGATGGCTCCTGCTGCGGAGACTCCGGCGGCTACGAGGCCCCCGGCCCAGGCAGCACCCGCGGCGGCTTCGGCGCCGAAGGCCGCACCGGCCCGGTCCTCGTCCGCTCCGCGGTCGACGGCATCGCGTCCGGCCGCAGGGCGCCCCGCGGCGTCACGGCCGGCCGTCGATCGGTCGGCCGCTGACCGTCCGGCGGTGTCACGCCCGGCGGCTGCTGCTCCGGCACCGAGGCCCGCGACAGCTGCACCCGCGACACCGGCTTCGCCTGCCGCACCCTCGGCCGCCAAGCCGGCCGCGGCACCGAAGCCGGCGGCCACAGCCAAACCTTCGGCCATGCCGAAGCCCGGAGCGCCGAAGCCGTCGGCGACCCCCAAACCTGCCGGCAGGACAGCTCCGACAAAGAGCCCTACCAGCCGTCCCAAGCCCGGAAGCACGGACTAGGGCTCCGGCCCGCTCCCTACGGGTACGTACGAAAACCAGCAGGCACCTCCGGGTGCCGAATTCCGGGTGCAAGCGCCCGGCCAACTGAAGGAGATCGGTTCCCATGCCGAAGATGAAGACCCACAGCGGCGTCAAGAAGCGCTTCAAGCTGACCGGTAGCGGCAAGCTCAAGCGCCAGCAGGCGAACCGCCGCCACTACCTGGAGCACAAGTCCTCGACGCTGACACGCCGCCTCGCGAGCGATCAGATCGTCTCGAAGGCCGACACCAAGGTCATCAAGAAGATGCTGGGCATCTAACCACCAATCCACCCCTCGGGAAAGCGCCGCGTGAACCGTGCAGCGCTGCGGCTGCGGCCGTGACCGAAGAAGAACAAAAGGAGTACGCACGTGGCACGTGTGAAAAGGGCAGTCAACGCCCACAAGAAGCGTCGGGTCATCCTCGAGCGCGCCAAGGGTTACCGCGGCCAGCGTTCGCGCCTGTACCGCAAGGCGAAGGAGCAGCTGCTCCACTCGTTCGTCTACAGCTACGGTGACCGCCGCAAGCGCAAGGGCGACTTCCGTCGCCTGTGGATCCAGCGCATCAACGCTGCATCCCGCGCCAACGGCCTGACCTACAACCGCCTCATCCAGGGCCTCAAGGCCGCCGAGATCCAGGTCGACCGCCGCATGCTCGCCGATCTTGCCGTCACTGACGGCGCCGCATTCGCTGCGCTCGTCCAGATCGCCAAGAACGCCCTGCCTGCCGACACCTCGGCTCCGCTCAAGGCTTCGGCCTAGGCTATTCGGCTGTTGCAGGCCGGCGGCCCGCGCACCCGTACATGATGAGTGAGGACGGACGCCCCCAGGCGCCACTGATGACCAACACCCAGGCAGACCGGGTGAAGGAGGTGGCACGCCTGGCCGGGCGTCCGTCTCGTTTAAGGCGCCGCGAGTTCCTCGCCGAAGGGCCTCAGGCGGTGCGCGAAGCCCTTCGCCTGCACCTCGATCGCCGAGTGAGCGGCGGTGATGTCGGCGGTGATGTCGGCGGTGATGTCGGCGGCCGTATCGTCGTCGATGTCTATGCGACGCAGGATGCGCTCGATCGGCATCAGGACATAGCAGACCTCCTCGCCCTGAACGGTTCGCCCGACGTCCGTCGGGTGAACCCGGACGTGCTGGCCGCGATGTCGTCGACCGTGACCCCGCAGGGCTTCATCGCGGTCTGCACCTTCGTCGACGTCACGCTGGACGATGTGTTCGCCACCGCCCCGCGCCTCGTCGCCGTGCTCGTCGAGGTTCGCGACCCTGGCAATGCGGGAACGATCATCCGCGCTGCCGACTCCGCGGGCGCTGACGCCGTCATCCTGACCAGTGGCAGCGTGGACCCCTACAATCCGAAGACCGTGAGGTCCACCGTGGGGTCGCTGTTCCACCTTCCGCTCGTGATCGGGGTAGAGCTCGAGGGCCTCATCGAGAGGCTGCGGGACGCCGGGATGACGGTCCTCGCCGCGGACGGGTACGGTGCCACGAGCCTTGATGACCTCCAGGACACCAGCGCCGCGCGCAGGTTCGCCACGGTCCAGGAGCCGGTCGACAGCGGAGCGCAAGGACGCGAACTCGGCGCCCAAGCCGCCGAAAGGCCGGACGCCGCCGTCGCTGGAACCGCAGGCCCCGCGGTCCCGCGGCTGGAGAATGCCAGTGCGTGGCTCTTCGGCAACGAGGCCCAGGGGCTCCCGGACGAGGTGACCGCTGCCGCAGATGCGCGCGTCGCCGTTCCGATCTACGGGCAGGCGGAGTCGCTCAATGTCGGCACTGCTGCCACGGTGTGCCTGTACGCTTCAGCGCGCGCGCAACGCCTCCGCTGACCTGACTTCGCTCGACGTCGGAGTGTCCATCGCGGCACGACGGCGTTCCAGCTTTCCGCTGGCAAGGGCGACCCCCAGCCCGAGTAGGGCGAGGATCGCTCCCACCGTGGCAGGAGCGGTGAACCCCCAACCCGCCGCGATGACCGCGCCACCGAGGGCCGCACCCAAGGCATTGGCTGTGTTGAGCGCGGAGTGGTTCAGTGATGATGCGAGCGAGGGCGCACCAGGGGAGACGTCCAGAAGGCGGGCCTGAAGGGGAGGAATGAGCATCGACCCGCTCGTTCCCACCAGGAAGACGAAGAGACACGCGCTCCACGGTCGGGTGGCCGCGAGGGGAAACAGCACCAGGACGGCCGCGATGGCAGCCATGACGCCGTAGATGCTTCCCATGATGGACCGGTCGGCCAATCGACCGCCCAGGATGTTGCCGACCACCATGCCGATCCCGTACAGCGCGACCACGAGGGGCAGCAGGGACGTGCTGAGTCCCGCGACCTCCGTCATGAGCGGCGAGACGTAGGAGTAGACGGCAAAGAACCCGCCAAACCCCACGATGCCGATCAGGAGGGTCATCCAGAGCTGCACACGACGCAGGGCACTCAGCTCGCGGCGGATGCTCGCGCCGGCCCGCACCGGTATGTCCGGTACGAAGGCCCTGACCAGGACCAGCGTCGCTGCGCCGATCAGGCCGACGAGAAGGAACATCGAGCGCCAACCGAACTGTTGCCCGAGCCAGGTGGCGAAGGGGACACCGATCACGTTGGCGATGCTGAGGCCGAGCATCACCATCGAGATGGCCCTGCCGCGCCGTGCGGGATCCGCGAGTGACGCGGCGATGACGGCGGCGACGCCGAAGTAGGCGCCGTGCGGAAGACCGGACAGGAACCGCGAGGCGAGCATCCAGCCGAAACCGGACGCGAAGAAGGACGAGAGGTTGGCGAGGGTGATGACCAGCATCAGGGCCAGTGCGACCGCGCGCTGGGGTTTCTTCGCACCGAGGGTGGCGAGGACAGGGGCGCCCACGACCACTCCGAGCGCATAGGCGGAGATCACGTGCCCTCCCTGCGCGTAGTCCACGCCGAGATCCGCCCGCATCTCCTCGAGCAGGCCCATGATGGTGAACTCGGTCGTACCGATGGCGAACCCTCCTACGGCGAGTGCGCCGATCGCTAGGACGAGGCGGCGTCCCGAGAGGCGCTGCGCGGGGGTACCCCCAGGGTTCGGAGAAGTACCGGTGGCGGACAGTCCTGTGCTCGACGGGGGAACGGGGGAACTCATCGGAATGTCCTTGCGGCGGAAGGTGAGGGGCGGGCTTGTCGCCGGTCGGCCCCGCGGCAGGGTGGGGTGGGCGGCGACGCGGACGTCGTCGTCGTCCTTCCAGCCTAGGCGATAGGTCAGGCAGTCGCGGATTGTGCAACCACTTGCGGGCGCGAAAGGCGATTGCAGGCGAATAATCAGCAGTCTTACGATCAGTGGACGAGATTCGGTTGAGCAGCGGCCTCTCGTACCTTCTGCTCAGGAGTTCCACATGACATCAGGTACGCGTTCCACGGCCAGCGGTGCAGGGGTCGTTCCTGCGCTCGTCGACAGGGCCACCTCATGAGGACGTTCGGCGTGGAGGAGGAGTTCCTCCTGGTCGATGCGGACACGGGGCAGCCAGTGCCGCTCGGGCAAAAAGCCTTCGGTCAGTGTTCCGACGACCGCGTCACGTGCGAGATCAAGCAGGAACAGATAGAGACCGGTACCCGTCCCCACGATGACGTGAACGATCTCGCCATGGACATCGCGCGGTGCCGTGCCCTCGCCGACGAGGCGGCGATACGCGTAGGAGCGAGGGCTGCAGCCCTCGCTACCTCCCCGCAGCCGGCGAACCCGCTCGCGACGCCCGGCACCAGGTACGAAGTGATGCAGGACAGGTTCGGCCTGACGGCGAGCGAGCAACTGACCTGCGGCTGCCACGTCCATGTATTCGTCGAGGACGACGACGAGGGCGTCGCCGTGCTGGACCGCATCCGTGCTTGGCTGCCCGTCCTGCTGGCGCTCTCGAGCAATTCACCGTTCTGGTACGGCACGGATACCGGGTACGCGAGCTATCGCTCGCAGGCGTGGAGCCGCTGGCCGATGACAGGCCCCTCCGACGTCTTCGGCAGCCCTGAGCGATATCACGCCTCGGTCCGGAGCCTGCTGGACACCGCTGTGCCCGTGGACCTCGGACAGATCTATTTCGACGCCCGGCTCAGCCACCACCACCCCACCGTGGAGGTACGGGTCAGCGACGTCTGCCTGTACTCGGACGACGCCGTCCTCATCGCACTGCTGACCCGCGGACTCGTCGAGACCGCCGCGCGCGAATGGCGGGCGGGCACGGCCCCACTCGATGTGCCGACCACCACCGTGCGAATGGCGTCCTGGCGCGCGGGCAGGTTCGGCATGGACGGCAACCTCCTGCATCCCCTCGAGGCGAAACCCCGGGACGCCGCATCCGTCGCGTTCGCACTCCTGCGCTACGTGCAGCCGGCCCTGCAGGACCACGGTGACGCCGAGATAGCGGAATCCCTGCTCCGCCAACTGCTGGCGCGCGGGACGGGCGCGAGACGCCAGCGGGCGGCGCTGCTGCGCAGGGGAGACCTCGCGGATGTCGTTGCCGATGCGATCCGAGTGACGAACCTGGGAAGGGTCGGGCTGGCGGACCACCACGAGGCGGCACCCCGAGCGTCCCTCCGGACACTCGCCAGGGTGGCCGGCTGGGGCCGGGCGAGCGCCTCCTGAACCGGGGCTACCGCGCCAGCGGCTACAGGCATAGAACGATCGACTATGGAACGAAGAGATGGGATCACGCCATGGGTTGGACACCGCATCCATTTCAATTGCCGCAGAGCGAGCACCTGCGCGAGGACATCAATCTGCCACAGGAGCCGGAGAACGAGAGCGCCGCGGAGTTCTCGGAGGAGACCTACACCTCCACAGAGCTGAACGCCGGTCAGCAGGTACCAGGTTTGAGCCCGCATGGCGAGTACCGGCGGGGCGACAACCCGGAACACCAGACCGCGCCCACGGGGGACAAGCTCGCGTCACCGGAAGAAAGCTGAGAACCCGTCGGTCCGGGTGGAGCCGCGGGCTCCATCGATAGACTCGACTGGTGACGCAACCAGCACCCAGCCAGCTCCTCCAGATCGTCGGAGCGGCCGTCGTCGACTCCCTCGAGGACCCGACCGCACTCCTCGTTGCCCGGCGGACAGCCCCGCCACAGTTTGCCGGGATGTGGGAGTTCCCGGGAGGGAAGGTCGAACCCGGGGAGACCTGCGAGGAGGCGTTGCGGCGCGAACTCGAGGAGGAACTGGGCATCGAGGCCACTCTGGGCGCAGAGATCCCGGGCCCGGATGCGCAGGGGTGGCCCCTGAACGAACGTGCCGCCATGCGCGTGTGGTTCGCCGAGGCGTCGGCCGGTCGAGCGGAACCCCTCCAGGATCACGACGAACTGCGGTGGGTGCCGCTGCATCCGGGGCAGGAGCTGGACGCGCTTCCCTGGATTCCCGCGGACCGGCCGATCCTTGCCGCGCTACTGGACGCCTGCGCGGTGGACGAGAGAGCCGGACCCATCGCCGCTCGGCCTAGAACAATGAGGACTGGACCGGACCGTGCGGCGCAGGACTCCCGCTGAGCGTCGGAACGGGCGCTGCTGCCGGTTCCGACGCTGCCGGTTCCTTCGCAGGCGACAGGTTGCGGAGGAACCCGGCACCTGCCGTGAGCCTGTGTTTCTGCCGGAAGACCCTGACGCGTCCCGACAGCCACTCCCGGTACTCCTTCGACGCGTAGCTTCCACCGCCGTAGAGCTGCTCGTACTTCGGGACCAGCAGCGGATGATGGGCGGACAGCCACTGCATGAACCATTCGCGCGACCCTGGCCGGAGGTGCAGTGGGCCGGCGCTCACGCCTGTCGCCCCTGCCGCCGCGAGCTCGCCGAAAAGCCGATCGAGCGACTCGTCGCCGTCCGTGAGCCAGGGCAGGATCGGCATTGCCATGACGCCGCATGGCAGCCCGGCCTCCCGGAGCCGGGAGATCAGTGCGAGCCGCGCTTTGGGTGCGGGCGTGCCGGGTTCGATCGTTTCGGCAAGGACGGGATCCACGAGGGCGAGCGAGATTCCCATGCCGACCGTGACCGACTGCGCAGCGGCCTTCAGGAGGGGGATGTCCCTGGCCAGGAGCGTGCCCTTGGTGAGGATGGAGAAGGGAGTGCCGGAATCCGCGAGTGCGGAGATGATGCCCGGCATCAGCCGGTATCGTCCCTCCGCCCGCTGGTACGGGTCGGTGTTCGTTCCGAGGGCGACATGCTCGCGGTGCCAGGACGGGCGGGACAGTTCCCGCCTCAGTACTTCGCCGGCATTGATCTTCACGACCAGTTGAGCGTCGAAGTCCAGGCCGGTATCGAGGTTCAGGTAGCTGTGCGTCTTCCGGGCGAAGCAGTAGACGCATGCGTGTGAGCAGCCGCGGAACGGATTGATGGTCCAGGAGAACGGCATCGACGATGTAGGGGGCACCTTGTTGAGCACTGACTTCGCCGTCACCTCGTGGAAGGTGATCCCGGCGAAGTCCGGTGTTCGCACGGTCCGTACGAGTCCGGCAAGAGGTAGGAGGGCGGGCACGACCGCCCCGCCGTCGTCCGTGAGCTTCTGGCCTTCCCATCTCATGGTGTCATTAGAACACGTGTACTAATAGCCTGTCACGGCGCGCCGGGACGAACGCCTAGGCTGGAACCATGATCCTGCTGACCGGTTTCGAACCCTTCGGCGGCGAGGCCACGAATCCGTCCTGGCAGGCTGCGCGGCTCGCAGCCGACCTGCTGTCCGCGGAGGGGATGCCGGCGGCCGCCGTGGAAGTTCCCTGCGTCTTCGGGAGGAGCGTCGAGGTGCTCGCCCAGGCCGTCGAGGACCATCGACCCGAGATCGTGCTGTGCGTCGGGCAGGCGGGTGGGCGCGAGCGCATCTCCATCGAGCGCGTCGCCATCAATGTCGACGACGCCAGGATTCCCGACAATGCCGGCCGGCAACCCATCGACGAACCAGTGGTTCCCCGGGGCCCGGCCGCCTACTTCTCGACGTTGCCGATCAAGGCGTGCCGCGAGGCGGTGGCACGCCTGGGCATCCCGGTCGAGGTGTCGCAGACTGCGGGGACCTACGTCTGCAACCACATCTTCTACGGGTTGATGGACCTTCTCCAGCGCCGTGATGGTGTCCGCGGTGGCTTCGTCCACGTCCCCTTCTCTCCGGAGCAGGGGAGTGCCCACGGGCAACCGGGGCTCGCCATCGAGCACATGGCCGCGGCCCTCGTGGCCGTCGCCAGGACGACGGCCGGGACCACCACGGATACGCGCGTCACCGCCGGCGCGGAGCACTGACCCGCGAGGAGCGCCCAGCCCTTCGCGAGGTCCAGGCGGCCTGGGCGGCGCGGATGCTCTCGGCGAGTGGCCGCACCGGCTGCTCGAGGTAAGCGCCGTCGGCGAGCCCTGCGCGGCGCTCGAAGATGTTGCGCGAGGCAGGATCTCCCGTCCGCAGGAGGGAGTAGACCGCGGCCAGCAGGTACGCGGGAAGAAAGGGCAGTCCGAGGCACGCGGCGTACTGGCGCGTGTGCCGCGCCTCGTGCTCCAGCAGGCGTGCGAATCCAGCGGTACTGTCCCGGGGGACAGTACCGCGCATCAGCACCACGCTACCGACGGTGAAGGCCCGGGCCCTGGGCAGGCGACGGCGGTAGCCCTGCGCCAGGATGATGCCGTGCGGGCCCGTGGTCACGCTGCAGCCTGACAGGGTTGCCAGGGCGAGGCCGCACGGTGTCGACAGGTTGATCCAGTTGAGCAGCGGCACGAGCCTTGGACGCATGCCGTCATCGTAGGGCACCCAGCAGCGTCCTACGAGGGGAGGAGGGCTGCGGGAGCATCCCGGTTGCGGTGCCGCCGAGCGGGTCGCCTAGACTTGACCCGCCGGTGCGCCCACGCTGCGACACGGCGTTTTCCTGTCCCCGGCCCGGCCTGCCCGCAGACCGTCCGCCGCACACCGAGAGTGCAAGGTAAGCAATCCCCATGTCCGAATCCCCCCACGCTGGGCCAGGCGGCCCCGACGCCCAGGTGCCCGATCCACTGGACGCCGCGTCGGTCACCGCTGCCGTCGACGCAGCGCTCGCCGACATCGCGGCTGCAGCCGACCTCGACGCGCTGAAGGCGGTCAGGATCGCGCACACCGGGGAGAAGTCGCCCCTGAGCCTCGCGAATCGGGGAATCGGCGCCCTCCCCAAGGAGCAGAAGTCGGCGGCGGGCAAGAACATCGGACCGGCGCGTGGCCGGATCAACCAGGTGCTCGCCGCCCGGGCGACCGAACTCGAAGCGGAGCGGGACGCGCGGATCCTCGTCGAGGAGGCAGTCGACGTCACCGCCGCACCCCACCGTCGCCGGATTGGTGCCCGCCACCCGCTGTCCACGCTGCAGGAGCGCGTCAGCGACGTCTTCGTGGGCATGGGCTGGGAGATCGCCGAGGGTCCCGAACTCGAGTCGGAGTGGTTCAACTTCGATGCCCTGAACTTCAAGCCCGACCACCCTGCCCGCGAGATGCAGGACACCTTCTTCGTCGAACCTCCCGAGGCCCACCTCGTGCTGCGCACGCACACCTCACCCGTGCAGGTCCGCTCGATGCTCGAGCGCGAGCTGCCGATCTACGTGCTGTGCCCGGGCAAGGTGTTCCGCACCGACGAGCTCGACGCGACGCACACCCCGGTGTTCCACCAGTTCGAGGGGCTGGCCATCGACAAGGGCCTCACCATGGCCGATCTGGTCGGCACACTGGAGCACTTCACGCAGCAGCTCTTCGGTGATGAGGCCAAGGTCCGGTTGAGGCCCAACTACTTCCCCTTCACCGAGCCGAGCGCGGAACTCGACATCTGGCACCCGGGCGCCAAGGGTGGGCCTCGGTGGATCGAGTGGGGTGGCTGCGGCATGGTCAATCCCAACGTGCTCCGTGCCACCGGTATCGACCCGGACGTCTATTCCGGTTTCGCCTTCGGAATGGGGATCGAGCGGGCGCTCATGTTCCGCAACGAGGTCAGCGACATGCGCGACATGATCGAGGGCGATGTACGTTTCAGCGAACACTTCGGGATGGAGATCTAGTGAGAATCCCACTGTCCTGGCTGCGCGAGTACGCAGCCGTACCCGCGGATGCGACCGCGGAAGACGTGATGGCCGAGCTGGTCAAGGTCGGTCTGGAGGAGGAGGACGTCCACCGTCCCACCGACGAGCTGAAAGGCCCGATCGTCGTCGGGCAGGTCCTCAGCCTCGTCAAGGAGCCGCAGTCCAACGGCAAGACCATCAGCTGGTGCCAGGTGCGCGTGGTGCCGGAGGGCGCCGAGCAGACCCTGACCGGTGACGGGATCGATCCGTCGGGTGTGCAGGGCATCGTGTGCGGCGCCCACAACTTCGTCGAGGGCGACAAGGTCGTCGTGACGCTGCCCGGTGCGGTCCTGCCCGGTGATTTCCGCATCAGCCCCCGCAAGACCTACGGCCACGTGTCGGCCGGCATGATCGCATCGGTGCGTGAACTGGGCATCGGCGACGACCACGACGGCATCCTCGTGCTCTCGACCCTGGGGCTCGATCCGGAGGTCGGCACCGATGCCTTGGACCTGCTCGGCCTGTACGACGAGGCCGCGGAGATCAACGTAACCCCTGACCGTGGCTACTGCTTCTCCATCCGCGGAGTGGCGCGGGAGTACGCGCACGCCACGGGAACGCAGTTCACCGATCCCGCCGCCGTCGTCGCCGTGCCGCAGGCGAGGGGTACCGGTTATCCGGTGCGCCTCGAGGACACGGCGCCGATCTATGGCAGGCCGGGGTGCGACAGGTTCGTTGCCCGGACGGTACACGGCGTGGATCCGTCGCGGCCGACGCCGCCGTGGATGTCGGCGCGCCTCCGGCTCGCCGGCATCCGGTCGATCTCACTCCTGGTCGACATCTCCAACTACGTGATGCTCGAACTCGGCCAGCCACTGCACTTCTACGATTTCGACGCGCTCTCGGGTGACATCGTGGTGCGGCGCGCGACGGCCGGGGAGACGCTGCGCACCCTCGACGACCGGGAGCGCGTCCTCGACCCCGAGGACCTGCTCATCACCGATGCCTCCGGCCCGATCGGCATCGCAGGCGTCATGGGTGGCGCCGCCACCGAGGTCTCTGACAGCACGAGCAGTGTCCTCGTCGAGTCCGCCCACTTCGAGGAAGTGGGCATTGGCCGTTCCCGACGCCGCCACCGGCTGCCCTCCGAGGCATCCAAGCGCTTCGAGCGCGGCGTGGACTGGAACGTCGCGGGCGTCGCGGCCCAGCGTGCCGTGGAGCTGGTCCTCGAGCTCGCGGGCGGAACGGCCGACGACGCCGTCACCGACGTGGGTCAGGCGCCCGAATCCCGCGTCATCGAGCTCGCCGCCGATTTCCCCGCACGCCTGATCGGCCGCGAATTCACCGATAAGCAGATCAGGGGGGCGCTCACCGACCTCGGTGCGACCGTGGACACCGTCGACGGCGGCTACCGCGTCACGGCACCGAGCTGGCGGACCGACCTCGAGACGCGAGAGGACCTGACGGAGGAGATCATCCGCCTCGTCGGGTACGACACCATCCCTTCGACCCTGCCCGTGGCGCCTCCCGGCCGTGGCCTGACGCGCGTCCAGCAGCAGCGCCGACGTCTCCTCAACGCGCTCGCTTCGGCAGGGCTCACGGAGGTGCTGTCCTACCCGTTCGTCAGCGAGAAGGCCAACGGCGTCTTCGGGCAGCCGGAGGAGGGACCTGCGGCTCGCTCGGTGAAGCTGGCGAATCCCCTCAGCGCCGAGCTCGGCCACCTGCGCCGGTCCATCCTGCCGGGCCTCGTCGAGCTCGCCAAGCGCAACCACTCGCGCGGCTTCCGTGACCTGGCGCTGTTCGAGTCCGGCGCGGTGTTCCTGCCGGGCGAATCCCTCGGGACGACGTCGATCCCGCCGCTCGGGATCAAGCCCGACGACGACGTCCTCGATGCTCTGTACGCCGGTATCCCGGACCAGCCACAGACGATCGCCGCCCTGTTCACGGGTCACGACGTGGCTCCCTCGGCCGGCGTCACGCCCCGCGCGTGGGACTGGGCCGATGCCGTCGACGTCGTGCAGTTCATGGCGGAGGTCACGGGCGTCGACGTCGTCGTGCGGCAGGGCAGCCACCAGGCGTTCCACCCGGGCCGCACGGCGGAGTTCTCGCTGCGCAGCGGCGAGGTGCTGGGCTACGCCGGGGAGCTCCACCCGAAGCTGATCGCGGCACAGGACCTTCCCGCCCGGACGGTCGCCCTCGAGATCAACGCGGACCTGCTCTTCGACGCCGCAGCCGACGTCATCGTCGCGCGGCCGCTCTCCACCTATACGCCGGCAACCCAGGACGTGGCGCTCGTCGTCGAGTCCGGAGTGGTGGCGGGTGACGTCCTCGACACGCTGCGCGAGGGGGCGGGCGAGCTCCTCGAGGACGTCAGCCTCTTCGACGTGTACACGGGCGAGGGCATCGGCGAGGGCCGGAAATCGCTGGCGTTCGCGCTCCGGTTCAGGGCACCTGACCGCACGCTCACGGCGGAGGAGGCCAGCGCCGCTCGTGACGCCGCAGTAACGCTTGCGGCCGACCGGTTCGGCGCCGTCCAACGCTGACACCGGGAGCCCGCCACGACCGAAGGCCCGTCCACACCGTCCGTGTGGGCGGGCCTTCGGCCGTGCGGGGCAGGGGTCAGGGGATGAGCAGCACCTTGCCGGTGGTCCGCCGCGCCTGGAGGTCCTCGTGCGCCCTGGCCGCGTCGGCGAGCGGGTAACGGGCGCCGATCCGGACGTCGAGGTGACCGGCGGCGACGGCGCCGAAGAGTTCCTCGGAGCGCCAGCGCCGTTCCTCGGGCGTGAGCAGGTAGTGCGCGAGGGTGGGGCGGGTGACGAAGAGCGAACCGCCGCTGTTGAGGCGCTGCACGTCGAAGGGCGGCACTGCGCCGGAGGCCGCCCCATAGACCACGAGCGTGCCGCGAATCCGCAGGGAGCGTAACGACTTCTCGAACGTCGACCTGCCCACGCCGTCGAACACGACGTCGACCCCTGTGCCGTCCGTCAGGGTCCGCGTCGCTTCGGCGAAGCCGTCGTACCGCAGGACCTTATCGGCGCCGGCACGGCGCGCCAGGTCCTCCTTCTCGCGCGTGGACACCGTGGTGATCACGCGCGCGCCCTTGGACTTGAGCAACTGGATGAGCAGCAGGCCGACGCCGCCGGCTCCCGCGTGGAGCAGCACCGTGTGGTCGGGCTGGACCTGGAAGGTGGAATTGATGAGGTAGTGCGCGGTCATGCCCTGCAGTGGCAGCGCTGCTGCGGTCTCGAGGTCCACGCCGTCGGGTACCGGTAGCGCCTTGTCCGCGTCCACGACGGCGAACTCCGCGTAGGTCGCCCTGCCCTCCGCGAATGCGATGCGGTCGCCGGGCGCAAAGCCCGCCGCGCCCTCGCCGATCTCCTCGACCGTCCCGGCTGCCTCCGCCCCCGGCGTGAAGGGGAGCTCCACGGCGTAGGCACCGCTGCGCTGGTAGGTCTCGATGAAGTTTACTCCGGCGGCGGCGACCCGCACCAGGAGCTGGCCCGGCCCGGGCACGGGGCGGTCGACCGTCTGGAGCGTCAGGACGTCCGGGCCGCCGGGTTCGGCGACGACGATGGCAGAGGGCATGGGGCAGGTCCTTTCGGTGGCGTCCCATCATGCTATTCCCGAAGCTGGCCAGGATGCATGCATAGTTATGTGCCACACTGCATACCTTTGCTGTACGCTGGAGCACATGACGTTCTCCGCAGCAGTATCGGGCGCCAGCGGCTACGCCGGGGGCGAGCTCCTGCGCCTCCTGGCCAACCACCCGGACATCGAAGTGGGGGCCATCACGGCCCACAGCAACGCCGGATCGCGCCTCGGCACCCTCCAGCCCCATCTCCTTGCGTTGGCGGACCGGGTGCTGCAGGAGACCACGCCGGAGGTTCTGGCCGGACACGACGTCGTCTTCCTCGCACTCCCGCATGGCGCCAGCGCCGAGGTCGCGGCCCAGCTGTCGCCGGAGACGCTCGTGATCGACGCCGGGGCGGACCATCGCCTCGAGGATCCCGCCGCGTGGGAGAAGTTCTACCAATCGGCGCACGCCGGCGCCTGGCCGTACGGCCTCCCGGAACTGCCGGGCCGCCGCGCGGAACTGGTGGACGCCCGCCGCATCGCTGTGCCGGGCTGTTACCCGACGAGCGTCCTCCTTGCGCTCACGCCCGGCTTCGCCGCGGGGCTCCTCGAGCCCGACGACGTCGTGGTCGTGTCGGCGTCCGGCACCTCCGGCGCGGGCAAGGCCGCGAAGCCCCATCTGATCGGGGCCGAGGTGATGGGAGGCATGAGCCCGTACGGTGTCGGCGGCGGACACCGCCACACGCCGGAGATGGAGCAGGGCCTGAGCCTCGCCGCGGGCGAGCGCGTCTCGCTCTCCTTCACCCCGACGCTCGCGCCCATGGCCCGGGGCATCCTGACGACGGCGACGGCCAGGGCGCGCCCCGGTGTCGGCTATGCGCAGTTGCGCGAGGCATGGGAGCTGGCCTATGCGCAGGAACCCTTCGTGAGGATCCTGCCGGAAGGGCAGTGGCCCGCGACGAAGTCCGTCCTCGGCTCCAACTACGCGAGCCTCCAGCTCGCCTTCGACGACCATGCCGGGCGGGTCATCGTCAGCAGCGTCATCGACAACCTCACCAAGGGAACTGCCGGCGGAGCCGTGCAGTCCATGAACATCGCCCTCGGACTCGACGAGACCGCAGGCCTGAGCATCCAGGGGATCGCACCGTGAGCATCACCTATCCGGGCGGGTTCCGGGCCGCCGGAGTTGCCGCCGGGCTCAAGAGCACCGGCAAGCCCGACGTCGCGCTCGTCGTCAATGACGGGCCCCTATATAACGCCGCCGCCGTCTTCACCTCCAACCGGGTGGCGGCTGCGCCCGTGCTGTGGTCCCGGCAGGTGGTCTCGGACGGGCGCGTCGACGCCGTCGTCCTGAACTCGGGGGGTGCCAACGCGTGCACCGGCCCCGAGGGATTCCAGAACACGCACAGGACGGCCGAGGTCACGGCCGAACTCCTCGGCGTCTCGGCGGGCGACGTCTTCGTGTGTTCGACCGGCCTGATCGGCGAGCAGTTGCCGATGGACAAGCTCCTGGCCGGAGTGACCGACGCCGTCGGGTCGCTCGGCAGGGGAGGGGGACCGACCGCGGCAGAGGCGATCATGACGACGGACACGGTGCCCAAGGAGGCGCGCTACCCGGCGACGGCGGATTCCGCGAGCGAGGGGTACGCGATCGGCGGCATGGCCAAGGGTGCCGGTATGCTCGCACCCGGTTTGGCGACGATGCTCGTGGTCCTGACGACGGACGCGGCACTGGACCCCGCGGCCCTCGACGCCGCGCTGCGGGAAGCGACCCGTGTGAGCTTCGACCGCACCGATGCCGACGGCTGCATGTCCACCAACGACACCGTCGTGCTGCTCGCGTCCGGTGCCGCCGGCATAGCACCGGACCAGGCCCAGTTCACCGCGGCCCTGACCGACGTCTGCCTCGACCTCGCCGCGCAGCTCATCAACGACGCCGAGGGCGCCAGCCACACCATCGCGGTACGGACCGTCAACGCAGCGTCCGAACGCGATGCCGAGACGGTCAGCCGCGCCGTCGCCCGCTCAAACCTGTTCAAGACCGCGATCTTCGGCAACGACCCGAACTGGGGTCGTGTCCTCGCAGCGGTCGGCACGACGGACGCGGCCTTCGAACCGGACCGGCTGAACGTGTCGATGAACGGCGTCCAGATCTGCCGGAACGGCGGCATCGGCGACTCCCGGGACCTGGTCGACCTGACCGGGCGGGACGTCACCGTCGAGATCGACCTCGCGGCCGGAGCCGCGAGCGCGACGATCTGGACCAACGACCTCACGCACGAGTACGTGCATGAGAACTCGGCCTACTCGAGCTGAAGGGGGAGACATGACCGGCACGGGAACCGACACGGACACAGGGCCTTCGGTCTCGACACTCAGGGCGCAGGACAAGGCAGCGACCCTGATGGAGGCGCTGCCGTGGATCCAGCGCTTCGCCGGGACCACGATGGTCGTCAAGTACGGCGGCAACGCCATGGTGAACGAGGAGATGCGCCGCGCTTTCGCGGAGGACATCGTCTTCCTCCACCACGTAGGCATCCGTCCCGTCGTGGTGCACGGCGGCGGTCCGCAGATCAACGCGATGCTCGGGAAGCTGGGCATCCAGTCCGAGTTCAAGGGTGGTCTGCGCGTCACCACTCCCGAGGCCATGGACGTCGTCCGCATGGTCCTGACGGGGCAGGTGGGCCGTGAGCTCGTAGGCCTCATCAACTCGCACGGGCCCTACGCCGTCGGCTTGTCGGGGGAGGACGGCGGCCTGCTCCGCGCCGTCCGGACGGGCACCGTCGTCGACGGCGAGCCGGTGGACCTCGGTCTCGTCGGCGAGGTGACCGCGGTCCACCCGGGCGCGATCCTCGACATCCTGCAGGCGGGGCGCATCCCCGTGATCTCGACCGTCGCCCCCGAGTACGACGCCGACGGCGAGGCGACGCAGCAGGTGCTCAACGTGAACGCCGATTCCGCCGCTGCAGCGCTCGCCGCCGCGCTCGGAGCGTCGAAGCTCGTGATCCTCACCGACGTCGAGGGCCTGTACGCCGCGTGGCCGGACCGCTCGTCGCTGATCTCCTCGCTCTCGGCGGCTCAGCTCCGCGAACTCCTGCCCAGCCTCGAATCGGGCATGATCCCCAAGATGAAGGCGTGCCTGCAGGCAGTCGAGGCCGGTGTGGAGCGCGCGCACATCGTGGACGGGCGGCTTGCCCACTCGATGCTGCTGGAGACCTTCACCACCGCGGGCATCGGAACGCAGGTGGTGCCCGACGCCGCCGGCGGGACTCGTGCGGGATCGGACCGCGCCACGGCTCCCTCGACACCAGCGGACGCACACACCACCTTCAGCGCAGGAGCTTCGTCATGAACGGGACCAGCATCGCCACCACGGGCAGGCATGCCGCGGAGCCCTCGGCAGCAGGTGACGGCAGGGTGGACCTCCTCACCGGTGGGGATTCCGGTACGGCCTGGCTCGCCCGGTACAACGGAGCGCTCATGGGCGTGTTCGGCACGCCGCAGCGCGTGCTCGTACGAGGCTCCGGCTGCCATGTCTGGGACGCGGACGGGAACCAGTACCTCGATCTCCTCGGCGGGATCGCCGTCAACGCCCTGGGCCACGCGCACCCCTTCGTCACCTCCGTGATCTCCAGCCAGCTCGCCACCCTCGGGCATGTCTCGAACTTCTTCACGAGCCCCACGCAGGTGGCGCTCGCCGAGAAGCTGCTGGCCCTCTCGCAGGCCCCGTCCGGTTCGGGCGTGTTCTTCACGAACTCGGGCACGGAAGCCGTCGAGGCCGCCTTCAAGCTGGCCCGCCGGAACAGCACGCCCGAGCGGCACCGCATCATCGCCCTCGAGGGCGCCTTCCACGGCCGCACCATGGGCGCACTCGCCCTGACGTCGAAGCAGGCATACCGCGAGCCGTTCGAGCCGCTCCCGGGCGGAGTCGAGCACGTGCCGTTCGGCGACATCGACGCGCTCCGGGCAACCCTCGACGGCACGGTGGCCGCGCTCGTCATCGAACCCATCCAGGGTGAGGCGGGAGTCCGCCCGCTCTCCGCCGAGTACCTCCGCGCAGCGCGGGAGCTCACGCGCGAGCACGGCGCGTTGCTCATCCTCGACGAGGTCCAGTCGGGTATCGCCCGGACAGGCCGCTGGTTCGCGCACCAGTGGACCGACGGCGTGGTACCGGACGCCATGACCCTCGCCAAGGGACTCGGCGGCGGTTTCCCGGTCGGCGCGCTCGTCACGTTCGGCGAGGACGTCTCGACCCTGATCACGGCAGGCCAGCACGGCACCACCTTCGGCGGCAACCCGGTGGCGACGGCGGCGGGACTCGCGACGCTGCACGCCCTGGAGGCGTCCGGCGCCCTGCAGCGCGTGTGCGACGTCGGCGCCCACGTCCGTTCGCGCCTCGCCGGGATCGAGGGAGTCACCGCCGTCCGGGGCGAGGGGCTGCTGATCGGGTTCGACCTCGACGGCGATCACGCGCCGGCTGCAGTGCAGGCTGCGCTAGCTGCAGGATTCATCATCAACGCGACCGGTCCGTCGACCATCCGCCTCGCTCCGCCGCTCATCCTCACCATCGAGCAGGCCGAGACGTTCCTCGACGCCCTGCCCGCGATCCTCGCCACCGCCCTGACCACCGCCCGGGAGGCAACAGCATGACGCGCCACTTCCTCGTCGACACCGACCTCACGCCCGCCGAGCAGGCCGAGGTCCTCGACCTCGCCGCCGAACTCAAGGCACGCCCCTACTCCCACGCCCCGTTCGCGGGCGAGGGGGCCGGCTGCAAGACGGTCGCCGTGATCTTCGACAAGACGTCGACCCGCACGCGCGTCTCCTTCGCGGCCGGGATCGCCGACCTCGGGGGAGTTCCACTGATCATCGGCGCAGGGGATTCGCAGCTCGGGCACAAGGAGTCGATCACCGATACGGCGAAGGTCCTCGAGCGGATGGTCGCAACGATCGTCTGGCGCACCTATGCGCAGGCGGGACTGGAGGAGATGGCTGCGGCGTCGAGCGTGCCGGTCATCAACGCCCTCTCCGACGACTACCACCCGTGCCAGCTGCTCGCGGACCTCCTCACCATCCGGGAGCACAAGGGAGCCCTGGCAGGGTTGACGATGACCTATCTCGGGGACAGCGCCAACAACATGGCGAACTCCTACCTCCTGGCCGGCGTGACGGCGGGCATGCATGTGCGCATCGCCGGGCCGGAGGGCTACCTTCCCGACCCGGCCGTCGTCGCCGCCGCCGAGGAGCGGGCCGCCGAGACCGGCGGATCGGTCCTCGTCACGTCGGACGCCGCTGTCGCCCTTGCCGGTGCCGACGTCGTCGCCACCGACACCTGGGTGTCCATGGGACAGGAGGACGAGAAGGCGGCACGGCAGGAACTCTTCCGCTCCTACGCCGTCGACGCGGCGGCCATGGCGAAGGCCGCCCCGGACGCCGTCGTGCTGCACTGCCTGCCCGCCTACCGCGGCTACGAGATCGCCGCGGACGTCATCGACGGTCCCCAGTCA
The DNA here is from genome assembly GCF_005281365.1 of Arthrobacter sp. NamB2. Classification (NCBI taxonomy): domain Bacteria; kingdom Bacillati; phylum Actinomycetota; class Actinomycetes; order Micrococcales; family Micrococcaceae; genus Arthrobacter; species Arthrobacter sp. NamB2. The sequence continues at coordinate 249,147 of NZ_SZWI01000005.1, forward strand.
CTCGTATGGGACGAGGCGGAGAACCGGCTGCATGCGCAGAAGGCGCTCATGACATGGCTCGTCGCCCGGTCGGCCGGCTCGAGCCGGTCGGTGCCGCTCGAGGGGGAGGGACCCTCCGCATGACGGTGCAGCGCGATTCGACGCGGCCCACCACGAAGACGGCCCGTCACGCACGGATCACCGACCTGCTCACGGCGCAGTCCGTGCGTTCCCAGGCGGAGCTCGCGACGCTGCTCGCAGCGGACGGCGTGCAGGTCAACCAGGGGACGTTGTCCCGCGATCTGGTCGAACTCGGCGTGGTGCGTGTCAGGGGAGCCGATGGAGCGCTCGTCTACGCGGTGCCCGTGGAGGGAGGCGGTCGCCACGTGCAGAGCGGTGTCTCCCAGGAGATCCTCGACGCGCGCCTCGCGAAGCTGTGCAACGAACTGCTGGTGACCGCCGAGTCGTCCGGGAACATCGTCATCCTGCGCACTCCGCCCGGCGCCGCGAACTTCCTCGCCCTGGCCATCGACCATTCCGTGATGCCGTCCATTCTGGGAACCATCGCGGGGGACGATACCGTGATGCTCGTCAGCCGGGACGTCGACGGCGGGGCGGCCGTCGCAGAGCGCTTCCTCGGGCTGGCCCAGGAAGCGCAAGGGGCCGGCGAACCGGCGTGAGGCCCGCGCCGCTACGCTGGCACAGAGCGGGCAGCGCTACCGCACGATGAGCCTCACGCGAACGACCACACACAGACCCACCACGACCACACAACCTCACGGGCGACAGCCCGGACCATTGAAGGAGCATATTCCGTGACCGAACGCATCGTCCTCGCCTACTCAGGCGGACTCGACACCTCCGTCGCCATCGGCTGGATAGCCGAAGCCACCGGCGCCGAGGTCATCGCCGTCGCCGTCGACGTCGGACAGGGCGGGGAATCCCTCGAGACCATCCGCCAGCGCGCCCTCGGCTGCGGCGCAGTGGAAGCCTACGTGGCGGACGCCCGCGACGAGTTCGCGACCGAATACTGCATGCCGGCCCTGAAGGCCAACGCGCTGTACATGGACTCCTACCCGCTCGTCTCGGCGCTGTCACGACCCGTGATCGTCAAGCACCTCGTCGCCGCGGCGCGTGAATTCGGCGCCACCACGGTCTCCCACGGCTGCACCGGCAAGGGCAACGACCAGGTGCGGTTCGAGGTCGGCATCCAGACCCTCGGCCCGGACCTGAAGTGCATCGCACCCGTCCGCGACCTCGCCCTCACGCGGGACAAGGCCATCGCCTTCGCCGAGGAGAAGGGCCTGCCGATCGAGACGACCAAAAAGAACCCGTTTTCCATCGACCAGAACGTCTGGGGCCGCGCCGTCGAGACCGGCTTCCTCGAGGACATCTGGAACGCCCCCACCAAGGACGTGTACGACTACACCGCGTCGCCCGAGTTCCCGCCCGCGGCGGACGAGGTGGTCATCTCCTTCAAGGAGGGCATCCCCGTCGCCATCGACGGCAACGCCGTGACGCCGCTGCAGGCCATCGAGGAGCTCAACCGACGTGCCGGTGCTCAGGGCATCGGCCGCATCGACATCGTCGAGGACCGTCTGGTCGGCATCAAGAGCCGCGAGATCTACGAGGCACCGGGCGCCATGGCCCTCATCGCCGCCCACCGTGAACTCGAGAACGTCACGATCGAGCGCGAGCAGGCCCGTTTCAAGAAGACCGTCGATCAGCGCTGGACCGAGCTGGTGTACGACGGCCAGTGGTTCTCGCCCCTCAAGCGCTCGCTCGACACGTTCGTCGACGACACGCAGAAGTACGTCTCGGGCGATATCCGCATGGACCTCCACGGTGGGCGTGCGACGGTCACGGGCCGCCGCTCCGACGTGGCGCTGTACGACTTCAACCTCGCGACCTACGACTCCGGCGATACCTTCGACCAGTCGATGGCGCGCGGCTTCATCGAGATCTTCGGCCTGTCCTCCAAGGTGGCGTCGAGCCGGGACCAGCGGGCGGGCGCCTGATGGTTCCAGCGCACGACGGCGTCGCGGACGCCGCAGCCAGGGGCGGAACGAACGAGGGTTCGCTGTGGGGCGGCCGGTTCGCCGGCGGCCCCGCCGATGCCCTCGCGGCCCTGAGCAAGTCAACGCACTTCGACTGGCGGCTGGCGACGTACGACATCGAGGGCTCCCGTGCGCACGCCCGGGTGCTGCACCGCGCGAACCTGCTCGACGACGCCGAGCTGGCGGGGATGCTGGACGCCCTCGATCGCCTCGACGCCGACGTGCGCTCGGGTGCCTATGTCCCGGCGGAGAGCGACGAGGACGTGCACGGTTCGCTCGAGCGCGGCCTGATCGAACGCGCGGGCGCGGCGCTGGGAGGCAAGCTACGTGCCGGCCGCTCACGGAACGACCAGGTGGCGACGCTGGGCCGCATGTACCTGCGGGACCATGCGAGGATCATCGCCCGGGGGGTCCTGGCGACGATCACCGCGCTGGTCGACCAGGCGGAGGCGCACCTCGAGGCGCCCATGCCCGGGCGTACGCACCTGCAGCACGCGCAGCCGGTGCTCCTGAGCCATCACCTGCTCGCCCATGCCTGGGCGCTGCTGCGCGATGTGCAGCGCCTGCAGGACTGGGACCGGCGCGCCGGGATCTCCCCCTACGGGTCCGGTGCCCTCGCCGGATCATCGCTGGGGCTCGATCCCGAGTCCGTCGCGGTCGACCTCGGATTCTTCTCCGCTACGCACAACTCCATCGACGGGACCGCAGCCCGGGACGTCTACGCGGAGTTCGCCTGGGTCGCGGCGATGATCGGGGTCGACCTCTCCCGCGTCAGCGAGGAGATCATCATCTGGGCCACGAAGGAATTCTCCTTCGTCACGCTCGACGACGCCTTCTCGACCGGATCCTCGATCATGCCGCAGAAGAAGAACCCGGACGTCGCCGAACTCGCGCGTGGCAAGGCCGGGCGGCTGATCGGTGACCTCACGGGTCTGCTGGCGACGCTCAAGGGTCTGCCTCTCGCCTACAACCGCGACCTGCAGGAGGACAAGGAGCCGGTGTTCGACGCCGTCGACACGCTCGAGGTCCTGTTGCCGGCCGTCTCCGGGATGATCGCCACGCTCGTCTTCAACACGGAGCGCATGGCTGCCCTGGCGCCGCAGGGGTTCGCTCTGGCAACGGACATCGCCGAGTGGCTCGTCCGGCAGGGGGTGCCCTTCCGCGAGGCGCACGAACTGTCCGGCGCGGCTGTCCGGGTGGCGGAGCGGCGCGGTGTCGAACTCTGGGACCTGACGGACGACGAATTCGCGGGGATCTCCGAGCACCTGACGCCCGCCGTGCGCGAGGTGCTCACGGTCGAGGGATCGCTGGCCAGCCGCGATGCCCAGGGCGGTACTGCTCCTGCCGCCGTCCGCCTCCAGCTCGCCGCGCTGAAGACGGAACTCGACGGCGTCGGAGGATACGCTGCAGGCTGATCCCGGCCTGCTCCCGGCCTGATCCTGGCGGGTGCGGCGCGGTTCCTGACGGAAGCGCGCCGCGCTGCACCTTCTCCATGGATGCCCGGCAGTCCGGCCGACGCTACGCCCGTCGCGAAGCCCCTTGCACGTGCGCGACGGCGGCCGCAGGGTGTGAGCATGCAGCCCACCGCCCAGCGTGCCTCCCTCCGGGAGTTCTTCCCCTACCTGAAGGGGCACGTGCGCGTCCTCCTCCTGGTCGCCGTCGTCTCCCTGATCTCGACCGGCCTCTCGATCGCCCAGCCGCTCATGGTCCAGCAACTCGTCAACGCCGTGTCGGCGAGTCGACCGGCCACGGTGTTCATCTGGTTCCTCGTCGCGATCACCCTCGGCGGCGCTGTCTTCGGGGCAGCGCAGTCCTACCTCCTGCAGCGCACGGCCGAGTCCGTGGTACTGGGTGTGCGCCGGTCACTGGTCCGGCAGTTGCTGGCCCTTCCCGTCCGTGAATTCGACCGCAGGCGTGTGGGGGACCTCATGTCCCGCGTCGGCTCGGACACGACACTCATGCGGAGCGTCATCACCTCGGGCCTCTTCGAGATCGTGTCGTCCATCCTGATGTTCTGTGCCGCCGTCGTCCTCATGGTGCTCATCGACCCGCTGCTGTTCGGCATCACGCTCTCGGCGGTCCTGCTCGGTGCAGGCGGCGTCCTGTTCCTCGGCCGCCTCATCCGCACGCGGAGCCGCGACGTCCAGGATGCCGTCGGGTCGATGACCGCCGCCGTCGAGCGCGGGCTCTCCGGCATACGGACGATCAAGGCGTCGGTCGCGGAGGAGCGCGAGGCAGCGGTGATCGACGGCGAGGCGACGAAGGCGTTCCGCGCCGGTATCGCGATGGCGCGCTTGCAAGCCGCGGTGCAGCCCATCATGTCCATCTGCGTCCAGGGTGCCTTCATCGTGGTCCTCGCCGTCGGGGGGATCCGCGTGGCCGGCGGCCAGCTGCAGCTCGGCGACCTGATCGCGTTCATCCTGTACCTGTTCCTCCTCGTGATGCCCATCGGATCCGCGATGAGCGCTTTCGTCCAGATCCAGTCGGGGCTCGCTGCGCTGGACCGCATCCAGGAGATCGCCCGCCTCGACCCCGAGCGGTCCGACGAGACCGGGCTCGTGCCCGCGACGCCGGCCGCCGGGCCCGGAGTCGACAGCTCGCCGGCGGCTCCCGTCGGCGGTGCCATCGAATTCCGTGACGTCAGCTTCCGGTACGCCGCCGGGGACGACGACGGGGCGTCACCAGCCGGGCCGGCCGGGGACGCCCCGTCCGGGGACGAGTCCCCGGAGAAGGGACAGGTGACCGGCCCGCCGGACCGCGGTCAGCTCGTGCTCGACGGCGTCACCTTCACCGTTCCCGCTGGTAGCAGGACCGCGCTCGTCGGACCCTCGGGAGCGGGGAAATCGACGGTTCTGGCTCTCCTCGAGCGGTTCTACGAGCCGACGGACGGCAGGATCACCTTCGGCGGCACCGGGCTGCCGGGTCTCCACCGATCCTCTCTCCGCTCACACATCGGGCTGGTCGAGCAGGAGGCGCCGGTGCTCAGTGGAACCCTGGCGGACAACCTGAGACTCGCCGCACCCGGCGCGACCGACGAGCAACTCCGACGCGTCCTCGCCGCCGTCGGGCTCGACGCTCTCGGAGACCGGTCCGACGACGGCCTCGACCTCAATCTGGGGGAGGACGGAATCCGGCTTTCGGGCGGCCAGCGCCAGCGCCTCGCCTGGGCCCGCGTGATCCTCGCCGACCGTCCTGTGCTGCTCATGGACGAGCCGACGTCGGCCGTCGATTCGCGGACGGAGCAGCTGCTGCAGCAGACCCTGGGGGAGGCATCACGGAACCGGACGGTCGTCGTGGTCGCGCACCGCCTCTCCACGGTGGCCGACTTCGACCAGATCGTCGTACTCGATCAGGGTCGCGTTGCTGCCGTGGGCACCCACGAGCAGCTCCTGCAGGACAGCGAGCTGTACCGCGACATGGCCGCGCGTCAACGCCTGGTCGCGCACGCATGACGACCGGAAGGGGTGTTCCGGGACCCGTCGGGCCGATCAGTCGTCGACAGGTCGCCCGGCCTCGCGATCCAGCAGTCGCTGCTTGACGTGCAGCCCCCAGCGGAAGCCGCCGAGTGTGCCGTCCGTCCTGATGATCCTGTGGCAGGGGACGAAGAGCGCCGCCGCGTTCTTCGCGCACGCTCCCGCAGCTGCCCGGACTGCGCTCGGGCTGCCCGCGCGCTCGGCGTATTGGAGGTAGGTGACGGGTGAGCCCGGCTCGACCGTGCGCAGCACGTCCCACGCGTGGGCCCGGAACGGTCCCGAGACCTGCACCACCCGGACCGCATCGATGGCACCGAAGTCGCCGTCGTAGTAGCGGGACACGGCGTCGACGATCGGCTGGACCGACGAGGAGGCGGGGTCGAAGCTTCTTCCTCTGATGGTCGGATGGATCTGTCCGATCAGGTCCGACGCGAGGTCCGTCCATCCGGACGAGAGGACCGCGCCCTCCGCCTCGATGACGGTGAAGGCGCCGTCGGGCGTGTCCAGCGTGGTCGTGGTGGCGCCGTGCAGGGTAGCGGCGTGGGCAAGAGTGGCGGTCATGGCGGTCCGATCGTTCGAGTGCGGTGGGAGACGGGTGGGTGGCGCGGAGCCGATGCGGAAGGGGAGGGAAACCGGTCAGGCGACGACGACGAGTGGTGGCCGGGACGTCCCATCCCGGATGCGCGGTGCTGCGGTCCGCCAGAGGTGCAGCGTCGCGTATGAGCGCCATGGCCGGACGCCGGCCATCGCGTCGTCGAGCGAGGCACGGGAGGAGCGCGGATCGATCGCAGTGATCTCCGGTGTCGGTCGGGTTCCGCCCGGCCGTTCGAGCCGCGCCCACCCACTCCGCACTGCGGCGTCGGACGGAAGGTGGATGTCGGGGTGCCCGAGCACGCGCATGATCACGTAGTCGGCGGTCCACGGTCCCACGCCGTCGAGCTGCAGGAGCGCTGCACGCAGGGTCACGGGATCGGATCCGACGCCCACCTCGAGGGCGCCGGACGCGAGCGCCCGTGCTGCCGAGCGCAGGGCCTGGTTGCGTCGGTGCGGGCCCCGCAGGAGCGGTTCCGGTGCTTCAGCGAGATCCTCCGCCGACGGGAACAGCTTCGTCAGCGGCGTACCGGGCAACTCCACGGGGGCGCCTGCCGCCGCAAGCCGGGTGAGTGCTCCGGTCGCCGCGGGGACCGTGACCTGCTGACCCACGATCGCACGGACCAGGGTCTCATGGGGATCGAGTGAGCCCGGAAGCCGCATGCCGGGCGTGCACTCCACCAGGCCCGCGAAGGAGGGGTTGCGCGACAGGGCCGCATCGATCGCGGCGGGGTCGGCGTCGAGGTCGAACAGTCGCCGGATGCGGGTCAGGAGCGCGGGAAGATCCGCCAGACCCGACACCGAGACCGTCACCGGCAGGGCTGCCTGTCCGTTGCCGCGCAGCTCGACGGCGTTCGCCCTGAACCAGGCCGGACCGGACGGCAGCCGGAGCAGTCGTTCGTAGCTCGCGGCTCCGGTGTGCTCGACCCCTTCGATGGAACGGGCGGCGAGAAAATCGAAGATCCCGTTGTCGTAGGGCAACCGCACGGGAAGGGACAGTGAGATCCGGACCTGTCCGCCCGTCGTCACGCCGTCGCCGACCGGGTCGTCCGCCCTTCTGCGGCGCTGCTGCCGGGAGGCGTCCCGCAGCTGCCGCGGGGTGAGGTCGAAAACCTGCTGGACGGTGTCGTTGAACTGCCGAACGCTGCCGAATCCGGCGGCGAAGGCGATGTCCGCGAAGCGCAGCGGGGAAGCGGTGAGCAGGGCTCGGGCGGTCTGCGCACGGTGCGCGCGGGCAAGCGCGAGAGCGCCCGCGCCGAGCTCGTCCTTCAGGATGCGGTTCAGGTGCCGGGGCGAGTACCCGAGCCCGGCCGCCAATCCGGACACTCCCGAGCGGTCCACCTCGCCGTCGGCGATGAGGCGCATCGCCCGGGCCGCGGTATCGCTCCGGATGTTCCACTCCGGGTCTCCCGGCACGGCCTCCGGCAGGCAGCGTTTGCAGGCGCGGTAGCCGGCCTCGTGCGCCGCGGCCGACGTGCGGAAGAAGGTGACGTTGGTCGGCTTGGGCGTCCGGGCGGGGCAGGAGGGCCGGCAGTAGATCCCCGTGGTCGAGACGGCCGTCACGAACTGCCCGTCGAATCGCACGTCGCGAGCATCGATCGCGCGGTACTGCTGCCAGAAGTCCATGCCGCCATCCTGTCATTGCGCAGGGGTAGGAACTAGCGGGAATCGGACGTGGCTGCGGGAGGGCAGCGGCGGGGTTTTGCTACGGTCGACGGGTGACGGAGCAGAGCGGGACGCCGCAGGACGGTCGGGACAGGCTCGGCGGCAGCGCGCTCGACGTGGCCCCGTGGCTCCTCGGCGCGCACCTGACGCACAGGAACGAGGACGGCGAGGTCACCGTGCGCGTGACCGAGGTGGAGGCGTACCTCGGTCCGGACGACCCGGGTTCCCATGCATTCCGCGGCAGGACCGCGCGGAATGCGACCATGTTCGGCCCTGCCGGTCACCTCTACGTCTACTTCACCTACGGCATGCACTACTGCGCCAACATCGTCTGCGGCAGGGAGGGCTGGGCGACCGGGCTGCTGCTGCGGGCGGGCGAGATCGTCGAGGGTGCGGACCTCGCGCGGCATCGCCGCTCGCATCCGGCGTCGGATCTCGACCTCGCCCGTGGCCCCGCCCGCCTCGCTCAGGCACTGGGGCTGGACCGCCGGTTCGACGGGGCCGATGCATTCGCGGATCCCTTCCGGCTCGTCCTCCCGGGGGAACCAGCGACGGCGGTGGAACAAGGTCCACGAGTTGGAGTGAGCGGTGTCGCCGGGACAGCGGAGTACCCGTGGCGTTTCTGGCTGCCGGGGGAACCCACCGTCTCCCGGTACCGTCCCGGCAAGCAACGCCCAGCCCGTAAGGTTGATTCGTGACGATGAGCGGAGCGGACAGCGCGCAGGACCCAGCAGGACCCTCGGCGCTCGCCGCGGAAGCGAAGGGATCCATCGACCGGCTGTGCGCCGTCGTCCCCGATTTCCCGTCGCCCGGGATCATGTTCCGCGACCTCACTCCCGTCTTCGCCGACGGGCTCGCATTCCGCTCCGTGGTCGAAGCCCTGGCGGAGCCGTACGCAGGGACCTTCGACGCGGTCGCCGGAGTCGAGGCCCGGGGATTCCTCCTCGCGGCTGCCGTCGCCTACGCGACTGGAACCGGCGTCGTCACGGTGCGCAAGGCCGGTAAGCTGCCGCGCCCCGTGTTCCGCGAGTCGTACGATCTCGAATACGGACAGGCGGCGCTCGAGATCCACCGGTCCGACCTTCCGTCGGGTGCCCGCGTCCTCGTGCTCGACGACGTCCTCGCCACGGGCGGGACGCTGGGGGCGGCGTGCACGCTGCTCGAGAAGGCAGGAGCCGTCGTCGTCGGATGCGGCGTCGTACTCGAACTCGGAGACCTGGGCGGACGCCGCACACTCGCCGGCCGCCCGGTCCGGGCGCTGGAGACCGTGTAGCATCCGCCGCGCTAGAATTGACGGTCTGCCTTTCTGGAAGGAAGTTTCCGATGCATGAGACGTCCCAGGCCAAAGCCGAGCTCGACCACGAGCGCGAGTACGTCGACGGCCTGTACCGCCGGCTCGACGAACTCCGGGCAGAGAAAACCCAGCAGCTGGCTGACGTCCGACGCACGCAGGCAGCAGGATCCCACCAGAACCGGTCGGAACGCGACGCCTTCGCCACGATGTACGAGGACCGCCTCGCCCAGCTGAACGCGGTCGACGACAGACTCGTGTTCGGGCGCCTGGATCTCGACGACGGGGACAAGCGGTACATCGGTCGCATCGGCCTCTCCGACGACGACCTCCGCCAGCTGATGGTCGACTGGCGCGCCCCTGAGGCGGGGACCTTCTACCAGGCCACGGCGTTCGAGCGCATGGGTGTGCGGCGGCGTCGCCACCTCATCCTGTCCCGGCGCGACGTCGTCGCCATCGAGGACGACGTCCTCGATGCGGATCTCCTCGGGGATGACGAGTCCCTGCAGGGGGAGGGCGCGCTGCTGGCGGCGCTCAATTCCCGCCGTACCGGCCAGATGTCCGACATCGTGGGAACCATTCAGGCGGAGCAGGACCGCATCATCCGCGCGCCCCTGCCGGGAGTCACCGTTGTCCAGGGTGGTCCCGGCACGGGCAAGACGGCCGTGGCGTTGCACCGCGCCGCGTATCTCCTCTACACGCACCGCGATCGGCTCAAGTCGGCAGGTGTCCTGCTCGTGGGTCCCACCGACGCCTTCATGAAGTACATCGAGCGCGTCCTGCCGTCCCTCGGCGAGACCGGCGTGGTGATGGCCGGGATCGGAACGCTCATGCCGGGTGTCGCCACCGTGCAGGAGCCGAACGACGAGGTCGCCGCGATCAAGGGCCGGCTCGAGATGGCGCAGGTCATCAGGAACGCTGTCGCCAATCGTGAGCGCGTGCCGGTGGAGAACCAGCGGCTCAACGTCGAGGGCACCGTGCTCACGCTCACGCCGAGGCAGGTGAGCCGTGCGCGGGAGCGTGCCCGCGCCACCGGCAAGCCGCACAACGAGGCACGGGTGACGTTCGTGAAGACCCTCCTGCGCGAGCTCACGGAGCAGTTGCTGGACAAGCTCGAGGAGTCGTCGGGCGGGGGGAACAATGCCGACCGGTCCTACCTGGCGGAAGATGTCCGCAGCTCCCGCGATGTCCGGATCGCACTCAACCTCGCCTGGATGCCGCTCACGCCGCAGAAGCTGGTGTCGGAGCTGTTCGCGCGTCCGGAGCTGCTCCGTGCGGCGGCGCCCCAGCTGACCGCTGCCGAACTCGCCGCCCTGGCACGACCCGTCGGCTCGCCCTGGACCGAAGCCGACGTGCCGTTGCTCGACGAGGCCGCCGAACTCCTCGGTGAGCTCGACGCATCAGCGGGCCGTGACAGCGCAGCGCAGGAGCAGGAGCAGAAGCGCGATCTCGCCAATGCCGAGCGGGCTCTCGAGAACGTCAACGCGTCACTAGAGGACGCCGGAGTCGACGGCGTGCTGACGGCGGAGGACCTCGCGCAGCACAACGCCGTCACCGCGACGCGACTCTCGGCGGCGGAACGGGCTTCGGGCGACCGCACGTGGGCCTACGGCCACATCGTGGTCGACGAGGCGCAGGAGTTGTCGCCGATGCAGTGGCGCCTGCTGATGAGGCGGTGCCCGCTCAAGTCCTTCACCATCGTCGGTGACATCGCGCAGACGAGTTCGGCTGCAGGATCGAGGTCGTGGCAGCAGGCGCTCGAGCCGTTCGTGGGGAACCGGTGGCAGCTCGAGGAGCTGACGGTCAACTACCGCACTCCGTCGCAGATCGCCGAGGCGGCGGTTCGCATGGCCAATGCCGCAGGTTTGGTCGTATCGGCGCCCAAGGCCGTCCGGGAGGGCAGGTTCAGTCCCGTCCTCGATACCGTGCCGGAGCTCATCCCGTCCCTGGTGGGCGTCATGCCCGAGGAGCTGTCGGCCATCGACGGCGGGCTGCTCGCCGTCATCGCTCCCGAGAACCAGCTCGACGACGTCCGTGGTGCGCTGACGGCGAGTTACGGCGATCGCGTCGGCTCCGGAGCAGGCGGGCCGGGCCAGGACATCGTGGTGATCAGCCCGCGGGAGTCCAAGGGGCTGGAGTTCGACGGCGTCGTCATCCTCGAACCGCACGAAATGCTGGACTCCGCCACGGCCAGGGTCGGTGATCTGTACGTCGCGATGACCCGCCCTACCCAGCGCCTGCGCATGATCTCGACCGGTCGAATTCCTGCTGGTATCGCCGGCTGATAATTTGGGAGGGTGTCCCAGCAAACAGATACCCCGGTCAGTGGCCTCGAAGGCCAGCACAACGATCCGTCGTTCGGCACCATCTACGACGAGCTGGTGTGGCGCGGCCTGGTGTATGTGTCAACCGACGAGGGCGAGTTGAAGGAACTGCTGGCGGGCCCTCCCATCACTTTCTACTGCGGATTCGATCCCACGGCTCCCAGTCTCCATCTCGGCAACCTGGTCCAGCTGCTGACGATGCGTCGGCTGCAGCTCGCCGGACACCGCCCCCTGGGCCTCGTCGGGGGGTCCACCGGGCTCGTCGGTGATCCGCGCCCGACGGCGGAACGCACCATGAACACGAAGGAGACCGTCGCGGAGTGGGTCGGCTACCTCCAGGGCCAGGTGCAGCGGTTCCTCTCTTTCGAGGGCGACAACGCGGCCCGCATGGTCAACAACCTCGACTGGACCGGACCGATGAGCGTCATCGACTTCCTGCGTGACGTCGGCAAGTACTTCCGCGTGGGCACGATGATTAAGAAGGAGACGGTCGCCAAGCGCCTGAACTCGGACGAGGGCATCAGCTACACCGAGTTCAGCTACCAGATCCTGCAGGGCATGGACTACCTGCAGCTCTTCCGGGACTACGGCTGTGTGCTGCAGACGGGCGGGTCCGATCAGTGGGGCAACCTCACGAGCGGAACCGAGCTGGTGCGCAAGGTCGAAGGGAAGGGTGTGCATGCCATCGGCACGCCGTTGATCACGAACTCGGACGGCACCAAGTTCGGCAAGAGCGAAGGCAACGCCATCTGGCTGGACTCCGCGATGACGAGCCCCTACGCGATGTTCCAGTTCTGGCTCAACACCTCGGATGCCGACGTGGCCGAGCGGTTGCGCATCTTCACGTTCCGCAGCAGGTCGGAGATCGAGGATCTGGAGCGGGCGACCGCTGAGCGCCCCCACGAGAGGGCGGCCCAGCGAGCCCTCGCCTACGACGTGACGTCGCTCGTCCACGGGGTCGAAGCGACCGGGAAGGTCATCGCTGCCTCTGCTGCACTCTTCGGGAACGGCGAACTCGGCGGACTCGACCTCCCTACCCTGCAGGCAGCGACAGCGGAACTCGAATCCATGTCCGTCGCCCGGGATGCCCTGGGCATCGTCGACCTCCTCGTCGCATCTGGCCTGTCGGCCAGCAACTCGGCGGCTCGCCGCACGATTGCCGAGGGCGGCGCCTACGTCAACAACACGAAGATCACGGACACCGATCACATCATCGGTGACGACGACTTGCTGCACGGACGCTACCTTCTGGTCCGCCGCGGGAAGCGCAACCTGGCGATGGTCGACGTCGTCGGGTGATCCTTGCGCTGATGCACGCTGTTGCTCGGGCCGGCACGCTCCTCGGGAGGGTGTCGGCCCGTGCTGTTCGCCGGTGGTGGTGGGTGGATTTGTGTCGGGGGAGCGGTGGTCGTATAGTTGTGGAGTTGCCCCGGTGAGGGTGACCAACCCCTTCGAAATCTAGCGGTCAGTCTGTGCGCTCTGAAACGGGCCAGGAATTGACCTCTATTTGTGATGGGATTGCTTTGTCGAATTTGCATTCTGCAGGCTTTAGGCCAAAGCAGCGGATTTGACAAGGGAAATCGAAGTGAAATAAGCTGTGAACATAACGACGAGGGAAAACAAGCCGGGAAGGCGCGGAAGCGCCGGGTTTGCAAGTAATCGGACGTTCCTGTTGTTTGAGAACTCAATAGTGTGCCAAGT